>NZ_PQWO01000001.1 GCF_003231495.1 Acaryochloris thomasi RCC1774 | reverse complement strand
TTTTGAGGCGGTGGAAGTTGTGAAAGAGTTGATGGCCACAGCCAAGACTAAAACGGGTCTGAAGGTCTTTACGACGGTGTTAGACAAGGTCTACCAAACGGGTCGAAAAGTCACCGAGGAGTTTAAGGAATCAATGGAAATTGTTTTTGATGCTTACTTGCCAAAATGGAACTATACTGCCAAACCTCAGGCGGCCTGATTTTGGATATTATTTAATCCACGATCCTAACGCTCAAATCGGGCAGATTTTCTAGCCGTTCCTGGGGCTGCTCTGGCCGTTCCATATCAGATTGAGGGGTACACACCGTCAGCGAATGGGGGATACAGGCTATTTCTATGGGCGTATGCCCAACCAGCTCACCATCTATCATCACTCGTTGAGCCGGTTGAGTCGTGATCCTAAAATGTTTGGCACGCAGATAGCCAACGCTTTCCTGAGTCGCCGCTTCTCCGCGTAGAGCGGATCTGAGCAGATTATAGGAGGCTGCCATAATGTCCAAAGTGCTCTCTGGGGCCACGATGGTCAGATCCAGTAACCCATCATCAGGAATGACGCCAGCGGGTCCCTGGGCCAGAATCGAAGTTGCGGGAGCCGCGTTTGCCACTGTAATGGCTCCCGCAGAAAACTCCACCTTACGGGAGCCATCAATTTCCAGCTCAGCAGAAAATAACTCTAAATCTTGAAGCTGTCTGAATCCTGCAAAGACGTAGGCCAGAACACCTAGGCGATCCTTCGCAACGCGATCGGCCTTCCGAATCGTTTCTGCCTCCAGACCAATGCCGGCCAATAAAATCATGGTACTGTCACCGCAGGACGCAGCATCCACTACTCGGGTTGTGCCCTCCGTAATCACGCGGCAGGCAGCTTCCAAAGAAGTGGGAATATCTAAAGCATTGGCAAAGGCGTTAGCGGTTCCCCGTCCAATGACGCCTAAAGAGATGGAGGTGCCGATTAGAGCAGCGGCCACCGCAGACACCGTTCCATCTCCACCCGCCGCGATAATCAGATCGAAATTCTGGTTGACGGCGGTCCGTGCTAAGGGCGCTGCATCTACATCAGGGGAGGTTAAGCGAACCTCCAGCTCCATATGGGGAGAAAGCAGCTGACAAATCGTCTGCAACTCCTGTTCAGAATCTCCCTGACCCGCAGCTGGATTGAAAATGAGACAGGAAGATCGCGCCATTGGGTGATTCAAATAGTAGGATTACTCAAGGCTAGCAAAGCGCAAATCTATTCTCATAGATGTCTCTGCCGACAAGCATTCTATTTTGATAACTCATCTGTCTTAAGCAGAGGCGTGTTATTTCCCATCAACTGCGGGAACTTTTCGGTCAAATACTGGTTAAAAAAGGTGCTCACTACCGACAAAATGATCGGCCCCACAATGAACGATAGGATACCGCTCACCTTGAAGCCCGGAACCAAGAGCGCTGCGAACCAGAAACAAAGACCATTCACAATCAGAGAAAACGCACCGAGGCTCAGGATCGTTAGGGGGAGAGACAGTAATGAAAGCACAGGTCGCAAAACAGCGTTGACGCCACCTAAGACAGCGGCACCCGCAAGGGCAGCGGGGAATGTCGCCAGATCAACGCCGGGGAAAATGATGTCAACCACCAGCAAACTAAGGGCCGTGGCAAGTAGAGTAAGCAGGACTCCAAGCATAATTTTTCCTCATCATTAACGATACAGAATAAGAAGGTTCATGATTGAACCGCTGCTTCAGATTTAACAGAGAGCAGTAGAAAGACACATCTACACAGAGGAAGAGTTTTTCCGGCTGCAGAGAAGGGAGATGGCAATAGAAGCCTGTCTCTAGGTAGAGGACAAAATGGCTCTAACGTCAGACGCTGGGTTATAGATGCTGTTCACACAAACAGGAGCGTGAAAGACCATGCAACTTCTCAAGATTATTCTGGCCATCGTCCTGCCTCCGCTGGGTATTTTCCTTGAGGTTGGCCTAAGTGGCACACTGTTGCTCAATATTTTGCTAACGCTGCTGGGATGGCTGCCGGGGGCCATTCACGCCCTATGGGTTATTTCCAAGGGAACGGGACGAGGCCGATTCTAAGGGAGATGAGCTGCGTCAATGGCGCCACAGCTTTACCCATCGTTACCATTCGCTCGGTCGAGAAGTGCTACCCATAGTCGTCGAGAGCCTTGAGGACTGCTGTAGAAGAGTAAGTCAACCAGTAGCTTCAGAGCCAGATGACTGAGGGCATCTGTTGAAAGATTGTCATCCATCCGCTCTTGATAGGTGTTGGTGAACTGATCAAGATAATCACCTAGCAGCGCCGCTTGATGAGGCTGACGATTTTGCTCAGCCAGCTCCTCCAAAAGCATGACGGCTTTGCGAATTATCTCTTGATGTTGCTGTGCGAGATGGCAGCTAATGAGCACTAAAGCTCGCGCCTCATCGATATCGAGCTTCTTGCGTCCGCCGGTTCCGCGCCGCATCGGGTTAGACTGACGCAGCCGCCAGAGAGCGACGCGATCGCTGACCGAGTCCTGCAAATTTAAATCTGCTGCGGCCTGCAGGACCGCCTCAGAGCCAATGCCGATCAGGGCCTCTAGGGCTAAGAGGACCAAATCGAGCTGCGTTTTTATGTTGTCTAACTGAGCTGTATCCGGCTGGACCTCACGCTCTAGCGGTGTAGTTGTGTTTTGCCAACGACTGACCATAGCATCAGGCAGCTCTGCAGGTCTGGCAACATTCGTTCTCCACTATTCTGACGCCCTTAACCCCACATTGGAATAAGTCAGTATAGATCAAACGTCATTGCCACGATCACCTGTCATTATTCCATGACTCTTTCATCTTCGGCAGCACGAGAGAACAGGAGAGGCTCTGATATTACTGACGTCTTTGCAGCTCTTGGTCTAGACGCTGACGATAGAGGGTATCTGTCCGCACCTTTTCGGTAATTTGATTAAATTCCCAGTTAGACAGACCGTTACGCTGAATAACGTCAGCCGACCGGTTATAAAAGTCGGTGCAGGTAGTTTTGACTGAATTTGGTAAATCACTCTGGCGGCAAACGTTTTTGGGCGTCTGCTGCCCCATATAAGAACGCACCTTGGTCAGGGCATTAAGGCGCAGAGGCTCCATTTGTAGAACAGCATCAGCATAGTTACCCACTTTGGGCAACAACGCCTGAGCATGGGCAATGGAACTCATGTCCAATTGTGAAAAATCTTGCGTCAACCCTGGTACGAAACCTGAGAAGCTTCCGATAACGGATAGCAGAGAAATCCAAGCGAATCGTTGCTGGGAACGAACTCGAGCAGGCTGAGTAAGGGATCGAATTAAATAGGCCATGAACGTCTGCAATCCAAACAAACCACTATATTAATGAGTGCTAATGATCTTGAATCATTTTGCAGGTGGGAAGTTCCGTCCCTGCAAACTATATTTTCTGCTCACAGGGGGAAGCCACTATCCTTCGCTATTCTACCCGTTTGTCCGGGTGCGTTGATCAAGGATGATGTTCCCTCGCTGGCATCTGACAGAGCTGACACAGTTCGATAATTTTTGTTTGCAGCACGGTTGTCGAGTTTTGGCCTTGCTTCAAACTGACATCAAGTTCTAGCAGCCCCTTCAGCACCTGTCGTAGCTGTGGGCTGCGGAGAGATTTCACGTCCTGCTGCAAAAAATAGATACGCTTGGGGTTTCTGACCTCAGCCGCCTTGGCGATCACCCGCTCATCTCGCTCCCCGGCTTCAAGCATGAGTTTTATCCAGAGCCAAGTCCGAAACTGGCGCACGAGGGTGGCGGTAATCTTCAGGCTCGGTTCGCTGATCGCCAATAGATCGGCAACCAAAGTCAGGGCTTGACTTGTGTGTCCCTGGCGGATGGCATCGGCCAGCTGCAGGCTATTTTGGGTGGTTGCAGGCACCAGTTTGGCAACTGCTTCGGCCGTGAGGGCCGCAGACTGCTGCTGAGCATAGAGCTGCAGCTTGTTAAGTTCGCAATAGAGACGCTGTGTATCGTTACCTATGGAATCAGCCAGTAGTTCAACGGCATCAGCAGACAGCTTGACACCCACCTCGGAGGCAGCTTGCTTAACAGACTGAATCAAAAGCTGTGTCTTCCAGGGAGGAATGGGGGTAAATTCTTGAGTTTGGGCTTGCTTTTGCAAAAGTTTGATCGCTTTACTGCGACCATTGGGCTTAGAAGCATAGGTGAGCAACAGGTGAGAGGTTTCCGGGAGGGCTGGCAGGGTGCGCTCCAGTTCTGAAACCACATCTTCGCTATCTTGTCGCCCGAGGGTGGGATTGATCAGCCACACCAGTCGTTGCCCTGCACCAAAGGGGGGCGTCATTGCTTGATTGAATCCCTGCATCATCTGGGTGGCGGCATCCGCACTGGATCCAACCTCAATTTTATCGTAGTTAAAGCTCAGCCAAGCGGGATCAAGCACTTGGGCATGGAGGGCTTCCACGGCCCGGTTCAAGCGGTAATGGTCTTCACCCCAGTAAAGATAGACAGGCATATCAACTTAGAGTACGCGAATCTAGGACCGATCGACGCACATCCTCAGCTGTTGCTGAGAGAATGAATCGTTTATTTGGTTTGTTCCAGCAGTGCCTCATTAAGGCGCTGTCGATAAAGCGAATCCATCTGTACCTTTTCAGTGATTTGATTGAACTCCCGGTTAGACAGACCGTTGAGCCGAATAATTTCAGCAGACTGATTAAAGAAGTTGGTGCAGATCGTTTTCACTGCGTTGGGTAGCTCATTTTGACGGCAGACGTCTTTCGGGGTCTGCGAACCTAGTTCTGCCTGCACTTGATTCAAGGCTTGAATACGGAGGGGTTCCATCTGTAGGACGGATTTAGCATAATTGTCGATTTTAAGCAGCAAATCTTGAGCATAGGCAACGGAGGCAATTTCAATGCGTGAGAAGTTCTGCGTGAGGCTCGGGGTTAGCCCTAATAAACTGGCTGATGTGGAGAGTAAAAAGATCCAGGTTAGTCGGTGGCTCAGACGAAGTTGAGACGGTTGTGGGGGGAAGTGAACTCGATTTGCCATGACTGTCAAGATCTAACGAAATCTTTTCTAGAGCAATATTGCTAGCCTTGAATCATTCCTGAGGTGAGAAGTTCCAGGCATCAATTTACATCGCAGCCCCAAAGAGGACGCTTCGATCTATTATGCTGTGGCTTGTACAACTGATGAATCTGAAGTAAAGATGTCTCCGACGGTTCACCCTATTTTGCAGCAAAGCTTTGCTGTAATCGATCAGGAAATGGGTCATCACTCGTTCTCGGCAGATGAGTATGCTGTGGTGCGGCGGGTGATTCACAGTACGGCTGATTTTGAGTTTCAGCATCTGCTGCAGTTCAGTTCTGGGGTGATTGAAGATGCGATCGCAACCCTGACCCAAGGCACCCCTATCATTACAGATGTTGAAATGGTGGCACGGGGCATCCAGCGGCTCGTTCAAGATACTTTCGGCAACCCAATTATAGCCGCCGTGAGCACCGCCTCGATGGCTGCACCCGGCCAAACGAGGACCGAGACCGGCCTCCTGCAGTGTCTACAGCAGTACCCTACCGGCATCTACGTAATCGGTAACGCACCCACAGCGCTTTTGGCCCTCTGCCGCCATCTGAAAACGGCATCACAATCACCTAGTCTCGTGATTGGCGCCCCCGTCGGCTTCATCTCCGTAGTTGAATCAAAGGCGGCTTTGGCTCAGCAGGCGGTGCCCCAAATTCGGACTGAGGGCCGCAAAGGGGGGTCCCCAGCCGCCTCTGCGATTATCAATGCCTTGATCATGCTGGCTTGGGACCGTCAGAGTCCTCGATCCCTATGAACCCCATAGTGGTGGTGGGGATTGGGCTGGCAGGCGCAGCCGATCTCAGCCCCACGGCACAGGCCGCTGTCGATCAGGCAACGCTCCTCGTCGGAGGTCAGCGCCATCTCAGCTATTTCCCCAGCCATGCAGCCCCAAAGCTCACGCTGGGAGACTTAAGCTCTGCTTTAGAGCAAATCCAGGACCATTTGGCGATCTCGCCCCAGAAAAAGGTCGTGATTCTCGCTTCGGGCGATCCCTTATTTTTTGGATTAGGCCGCCTGCTGCTCACAACGTTCTCGGCAGAGCAGCTTACGTTTCATCCCCACCTCAGTGCCGTCCAACTGGCCTTCAGCCGCATCAAAGTACCGTGGCAGGATGCGAACATCGTCAGTCTGCACGGGCGATCGCCAGAGCGATTGATTCAGGCCCTGCAGAAAGGGGATGACAAAATCGCAATTTTTACGGATCCCACCTATACGCCAGCGGCAATTGCTCAGTTATTTCTAACGCTTGATCTGCCTATCGCCTATCAGTTTTGGGTTTGCGAAGATTTAGGAAGTCCGTCAGAACAAGTGCAGGGATTTGCCCCCTCTCAACTGCTGGGGCAGACCTTTGCAGCTCTCAACATTGTTATTCTGATTCGGCTTACACCCACCCCTTCAGAACAAGATTGGCCACACCTAGGTCTGCCGGACGGGAGCTTTTTAAGCTTTCCTGATCGCCCTAGCCTGATTACGAAGCGTGAGGTCAGAGTCTTAGCTCTCGCAGAACTTGATCTCCGTGAAAATCAGATCATTTGGGATATTGGAGCCGGAACGGGTTCTGTTTCCATTGAAACAGCCAGAATTTCAGCGAGCAGTACCGTCTATGCCGTAGAAAAAACGGTAATTGGACATCGTTTGATCCAGCAAAACTGTCGGCGGTTCGCGGTCAACAACGTTGAGGCAATTTGCGGAACAGCACCCGATGTACTGGCAGCTCTGCCGCCTCCAGACCGCATTTTTATTGGTGGCAGTGGCGGAAACTTATCGACTATTTTAGATTGTTGTCAAATACATGCCTGCAAACAGACCGTTATTGTGCTTGCGATCGCAACCTTAGAAACCTTAGAAATAGCTCTTCACTGGCTACGAACCCACCATTGGTCAACGCAGTTATTGCAGATTCAAGTGTCACGTTCAGTCCCGATCGCGACTCTGACGCGCTGGCAACCCCTTAATCCTGTCACTCTCATTCGAGCCAAATTAAAATCGCCCTAGTCAACTGTCAAATTTAACAACCTCCAATGCAGGAGCAATTGACGCTTGAGACCCGGACGATCTTAATTTTTTTCAGCCCATCAACAGAGAGAAAGGAACAGCCCTAGCTATCTTCCTCATCAATCTGGATCAGGTGAATATGCTTGTAGCCAAGCTTAATTTCAAACTCATCACCGGGCTGCAAACCCATCGCTTCAGTATAGGTTGACCCAATCACGATTTGGCCATTTTTGTGTACGCTAACGCGGTAAGTCGGCTCTCGTCCACGGCCATCCTTATCGCCACCGGGGCTCAGCGTAATTCCCTTTGCTTCAATAACAGCATTGAGAAAATCACCCAGGTTAACACGGGGCTTATTATTTTTTGTGATTGTGTAGTAACCACATGCCTTCGCTTTTTCCCGCCGAGATAAGTGCTGTAGTTCTTTAACTTTAGCTAAGAGCGCTTTACCTGTTAACGCTGTATCTTTTGTATCAGTGGTCATTTATAAAAGCATTCCTCAGTTTATAGATGAAGATTAATGTAGACGAGGCTGTTGTATCGAGCCTTCAATTGAGACTACCAAAGCTTACAACAAAGTGTTTTACACTTGCTACAAGCATAGCAAAAAAAAATTAATCATTATCACTAGTTTGAAAAAAATTTGTTTTTTAGTTGAGCAAACACCATTAAGAGTCTGCACAAAAGGATTATGCACTTGCCTCGGTAATCAGCATCGGTAAAAGGTGCATTGAGAATTCTCTCAAATCATATTGATCAATTTATTTGTTTATCCTCTCGATCAAAGACTTCGTGCTCAGTCAGCAAGACCTAAAATTGAATTTAATGCATCGGGGAGCATCCTACTTTTGCAGAAACGCCTAGCGATTGAAATCGCGGCTGTATAGAAGAAATCCGCCTACGCGGACTCACGCATTATCTTTAACCTGCGCAGGCCAGCTTGGTTTTTCTCGCTGCGATTTTGATCGCCAGATACAAAAGTGGGATGCTCCCAACGAACCGTGAGTTGTTAACCTGCATTCTGCTTAAGAGAGTCCTCTGATCGCCATCGATTAGGCAGAAGAGACTCTTCTTTCGTCGAGTGACTCTGAGGGTTTCTTCTATTGTTCACTTTTATAAACTTAAGAATGTTTTGGGAAATCTTGCCTCGAGAAGAAGGTTACCCTAAGTGATAGCGGTACACGTGTTGATCTAAAACAACAAAGTGGCTGAGCGCGATGTCTGCCAACGGAGGGCCGTCCTGACACATCCGGGTACTGCTGTATATACTGATTTTCTGCCGAGTGAGTTTTTATGCAGGTCTCGTTTAAGGTTGTGCGTCAGCAACCTCATCAACAGCCCCGACTTCAAACCTACATTTTAGAAGTAGAGCCTAGCGCTACTGTTCTTGAGTGTCTCAATCAAATTAAGTGGGAGCAAGACGGTACCCTTGCTTTTCGAAAAAACTGCCGTAATACCATTTGCGGTAGTTGTTCAATGCGCATTAATGGTCGGGCTGCGCTGGCTTGCAAGGAAACCATTAAACAAGAGTTAGAACGGCGAGTCGTTGCAACGTCCTTGGCTGCAGAAGCAGCTGAAGGTTTAGGGGAGCATCCTGAATTTGAGATTGAAATTGCCCCTATGGGTAACATGCCGGTCGTCAAAGATTTAATCGTCGATATGCAGGATTTTTGGCAAAATCTAGAGGCCATTGACCCTTATGTGAGTACGGCAGGCCGAAAGATACCAGAACGTGAATTTCTACAGTCGCCAGAAGACCGAGCCAAGCTCGATCAAATGGGAAACTGCATTCTTTGCGGAGCCTGTTATTCCGACTGTAATGCTCGGGAAGTCAATCCAGACTTTGTCGGTCCCCACGCCCTTGCGAAGGCACAGCGCATGCTGGCAGATACCCGTGACCAAGCAACTGAGGCGCGGCTGTCGCAGTACGACGGGACAGAGGGAGTCTGGGGCTGTACGCGCTGCTTTAACTGCAACGCCGTTTGCCCCATGGAAGTTGCGCCCCTTGATCAGATCAGCAACATTAAGTCTGAGATTCTACCGCGTCAGGATGCTCAGTCGAGTCGTTCCGTACGTCACCGCAAGGTGCTGGTGGACTTGGTACAGCAGGGGGGCTGGATTGATGAACGACAGTTTGGCCTCAAGGTGGTGGGCAATGGCTTTCGAGATTTAAAGGGGCTACTGAGCCTAGCGCCGCTAGGACTGCGAATGCTGCAGCGGGGTAAGTTTCCAGGGGCTTTTGAGGCTTCAGAAGGGACCGCAGAAGTGCGATCGCTGATCAATTCCGTTAAGATGCGAGGGTCGCAGCCTGCAAAAACAATGAGCGATCCCTCGCCTGAAACCCCAATTAAGTCTGACTCTATTCCTCAAGAAACTATCTCTCACGAGGACAGACCTGAGCCATCTTTTGGCTGGAGTACCTATGCTGAACAGGTCAATGGTCGCTTTGCGATGATCGGTTTCATTGCACTGTTGTTGCTAGAGCTGATAACTCATCAAGACTTCTTTACTTGGCTCGGTCTTCGATAAGCCCGAACGAGCGACAGAGCTCGCAACAGATTATAGACTTCATAACGGAACTTTCCTGGAATGTCTGAGTTCATACACTTGATGAGTTCGAGCTAAGAAAAGTGGATGCTGCCTCGCCACTTTTGATTCAGGCTTCGGATGGGCCAATGATGCTTGGCTTACGCTTTGCAAATATCTGTTATGCCAGTTAACGTTGCGACCGCCGCGCTCCCTTTGATACTGGCTGGTCCCATTCTTCGTAGAACAGAGTCTGAGGCTGTTACGGTGTGGGTTGCCCTCAGCAAAAAGAGTGTCGTCACCCTAAACATCTATCTTGCAGGCGAGCAGGGTCGTAAAATCCAGAAAATGGTTGCCAGGGGCCAAGGCCAAACGATCCAAATGGGCCGCCAGCTTCACCTTGTTGCCGTCACCGCTGCAGTGCTACAAACGTCCCTCCAGCCGGGACAAATCTATGCCTACGATCTTGAGTTTCTCGCTCAAGGGACTCAGAAATCTGTCAGTCTGCGCACTGAAGCTCTCTTAGAACAAGGCTCTCTCAGCTACTTTTCCCATCATCTACCCACATTTGTCCTACCGCCCGTCAGCCTGGATGACTTGAAAATTGTCCACGGTTCCTGCCGTAAACCTCACGGGGGTGGACCTGACATTTTGCCGCTGCTTGATGACTTACTCATTCGAGATGCCCACCTTGTAGAGCGGAGACCGCACCAGCTTTTTCTCACGGGCGATCAGATTTATGGCGATGATGTTGCCGACCCTTTTCTGTGGATTGCCATTCGTTTAGGTCCTGTACTGCTGGGCTGGGAGGAAATGCTACCGGTTGATAGATTCGAAAACGGCACATTCGATTATTACAGCCCCAAGCTTTGGCCACCGGGAGAGCGCACTGAAATCGCCCGCCAGAAGTGTGGGTTGACGGCCATGTTGCACAACAGTCCTGAAACCGCGAAGAGCCATCTGTTCAGTTTCGCAGAATACTGTATTGCCTATCTACTGGCCTGGTCGCCGGTTTTATGGCCGGAGCCAGAGGCAATTCTTGACGCCAATTCGCTGCACGGGGGTCGGAGTGCATCGAAACGATGGTCGCAAGATGCAGCAGACATGCAAACCTTTGTTCACGGTGTCGCTCAGGTCAGGCGGGCGTTAGCGAATGTTCCCACCTATATGATTTGCGATGACCACGATATCAGCGACGACTGGTATCTCAACCACAACTGGTGCAACCGCGTGCTCAGCCAGCCGCTAGGTCGCTGCGTTGTCCAAAATGGGCTGTTGGCCTACGCTCTTTTTCAGGCCTGGGGGAATACGCCAGAGCAGTTTGTTCAAAATCAGCCCGGTGCGTCTCTGCTGAAAAATGTTGAACAATGGTCTCTCTCGCGGGGAACCGATCAGAAGGCTTGGCGACAGATAGGTCGATATGTGGGTATGCCGCTCACCGATGAGCAAACCGGTCAGCCTCGCACACAGACAGAAGAAGAAGTCCTAATTTTGGAACGAGATCCTGAAGCGCTGAGCTGGTTCTATACAATCCGCAGCGATTGCCATGAAGTCTTGGTTTTGGATACGCGGACTTGGCGAGGCTACCCTAAAGATACAGAAAAGATCGCGCCTCCAATGCTACTTTGCCCATCCGCTTTTCGCCAGCAGATTGAGGCTCCTTTACGGCATACAGATGCGCTCAATCAGCGGGGCGCAAAAATCCGGGAAACGCTAATTGTGCTGCCCACCAATCTTGTTAGTTTATCTATCATTGATGCTGTGCAGCAGTATGATTTTCAGCGGGGTAAGGTGTTTGATAATGATGTCGGTGATGCCTGGAATTTTCATGAGGGCGCATTTACGCAGTTGTTGAGTTATCTGAGTACCTATCGAGATCGAGTGATTTTGCTCTCAGGCGATATTCACTACGGCAGCACCATCAGACTCGATCACTGGACCCACGACAACGCTCAAGCAGCCCCTCATAGCAGCGTCATTGTTCAGTTGACGTCCAGCGCGATGAAGAACGCTGAGCTAGCGACCTATCTGGTTCATACTCGGCTCAAATCATTATTTCCAGAGTCTGCTAAAGCTCGGGTAGGGTGGCGCATCCCCCCTGTCGAGAATTCTGAAGCGAAACCGGACTGGCAGTATCAGGTGCGCTGGATTCCTAGGCAGAAGGCACAAGCAACTGACTTGCCGCCCACTCATCGCTGGTCTCAACGCTCTCGTTCACTCTCCCTGCTCCAGGTTGTAAAAGGGACTGTGTCGTGGCTGTGGCGGAATCGCTGGTTCCAGGAAGGTTCAGAAGTGGTCGGTCACAACAATTTTGGCGTTGTTACTTGGGCAAAGACTGAAACGAGGGAGTCCGCAACTATCGTTCATGATATTTACTGGTATCCACCCTGGGATATGACGCGGCCGGTTAAAAGTCAGTATCGCGCTTCGCTCGCTCAGGCTACTGTTCCTCCAATATCGCCGGTTCTCTATTCCAAATACTAGGTGCAGCGCAACGGGCAAGATTTCGAATCAGCATTCTTCGACAAAAGCATTTTGTGGTCTGACCGTTCAACCCTTTTGTGGACGGTGTACGACTTTCTTGATAGGCGCGGTACGGCACAGTAGGGTGGACTCATAGCTCTACTAAAGCGGTGGTTCGTGCAAATGAAAAGCAATACTGGGTCGTGGATAGAGCGGCTAGCGCGTCTGGGCTATGCCGCGAAAGGCATTGTTTACATAACCATTGGTGCTTTATCAACGTTAGCGGCGCTGAACATGGGCGGCGGAACCACTGGATCGAGCGGTGCGTTAGAAACGATTGCTCAACAGCCCTTTGGACAGATTTTGCTGGGTGTTGTAGCTGTCGGATTGGCTGGCTATGCGCTATGGCGGTTTGTTCAAGCAGGTTTGGACCCTGAACATCGCGATAGCACGGGGGCAAAGGGAATCTTTCGACGCCTGGGCTATGCCGTTAATGGGGTGGCCTATGCTGGGGTGACGCTCACGGCGGTTCAGCTTTTATTAGGCAACAACCAGAGTAGCGATAGCGGCAGTTCGGCTCAGACATGGGTCGCTAAGCTCATGTCACAGCCTTTTGGGGAATGGCTGGTGGGCACGGGTGGTGCTTTCATGATTGGCTTAGGTGTGTATTTTTTCTACCGAGCCTTTACTGTCAAATTTCGTGAAAAGTTGAAGCTAAGAGAGATGAGCCAGACGGAGAAACTTTGGGCGACGCGCGTTGGCGTATTGGGAATCTCAGCCCGAGGGATTGTGTTTATCGTGATTGGTGGTTTTCTGATCCAGGCCGCGCGTCGGGCTGACCCGAGTGAAGTTCGTTCTTCGGAAGGTGCCCTTGAGGTGCTGCAGCAGAGTCAGCCTTTTGGCTCCTTGTTGTTTTTGTTCGTTGCTGCTGGTCTGATCGCCTATGGCGTTCATATGCTTGTGCAGGCCCGCTATCGTCGAATCGAACCGGAGTAGTTGGGGCACCGGAGTTCTCTAGCTGACAAAAGGCTGTCAATACTATTGCTCTTCGCCTGCGTGGTAAGAGCTGCGCACAAGTGGGCCGGAACGAACGTGGCTAAAGCCCATTGATCTAGCTACTGATCCGAGATGATCAAATTCGTCGGGATGCCAGTATTTCTGAACGGGCAAGTGATCTAAAGAAGGACGCATATACTGGCCGAGGGTGATGCGATCGCAACCCACCCCTCTCAACTCTCCCAGCGTTTCCAGAATCTCTGCCTCTGTTTCCCCTAAGCCCAACATCAGTCCTGACTTAGTGGCAATATGGGGCGCAAATTCCTTAACTGCTTTGAGGACATCCAGAGATCGTTCATATTTGGCCCCTCGACGCACGGGGCCCTGAAGACGACGGACGGTTTCAAGATTGTGGTTGTAGCAGACGGGGCCTGCGTTGACGACAGTTTTAATGCAGTTGCGATCGCCCCTAAAATCCGGCGTCAACACCTCAATTTGAGTCTGAGGCATGACCTTATTAATTTCTGCCATTGTGGCGGCAAACCAGCCGGATCCCTGATCTTCTAGGTCATCTCGATTTACAGAGGTCAAAACCACATAGTTTAGCCCCAGCAGCTTTACAGAATCAGCAACTTTCTGAGGTTCCTGAGAATCCAAAGGCTGAGGTGCATGGCCTTTATCAACCTGACAAAAGGCACAGGAGCGAGTGCAGACGGGTCCCATCAACAGAAAAGTTGCCGTTTTTTGGGCATAGCATTCACTGCGATTGGGGCAGCGCCCCTCTTCACAAATGGTGTGAATTTGATGCCGCTTCACAATCTGCTGCACCGTCGATAGCTCACTGGCTTTACCGATGGGACGCTTCAACCAAGACGGAAGTCGCTCAACCTGCGTAGTTTCCAAGATGTTTGTATCTCTAATATCTCTCAGGGCTACCTTAGCAAGGTTTCTACTCTCCTGCAGGAGACGCCAAGTATTGATTGAGGGACCATTCATACCCTGCTTGAAGTTATGCCTTTGCATTGTGCTCAAAAATGTTGCCGTGGGCCATAATTACGCGATTCATATTACAAAACTCTCAACATAGCTTCAGTCCTTGAATGAGGCAGGAGAGTACCGCGAATGCTATTGCAAGGTATCCTGAGTCGCCTTCAGCATCACTGACTCGACAAATTGCTTGCCGCAGTCTTTGCAGAGATAGCACTGTTTGCCTCGCCGAGATCCATTTTTAGAGATCTGCCTCGATCGACAATGCGGGCATTTCATTACTTTCATTACATTCTCGACGAGATGATCCCCAATGTGTGGCTCTAGATACGACACCATCAAATCTTCCATCTGCTCAGTCATGCGCTGACGGTGCTGGATGTCTGGATTACGCAATGCCGCCAGAATGATGGCATTTGTACCATGCACACAGACTTCAGCAATCAGACTCGCTTTATCTTTACCTAGATGAGAGTTGCGCTGTTCAAGAATGCTAGCGAGAACATTTATGGCCTCTTGGGTCATCCCTTCATCAATAGACTGGAAAATCTCACGGGCGGTATAAAACTGGATAAATACAATCCGCGAGACAGGATGTTCAAAGAGTTCGCTCACCGATCGCATCAAAACCTGAATCATTTGCCTGAGCGGGAGTTGAACGACTTCAGGTGTCGTAATCTGTGCCCAGAAAACTTTCGCCCGCTCCACATGCCGTAGCTCCATTGCATTGAAGATTGCGGCCTTATGAGGAAAAAACTGATAGAGCGATCCAACCGCTGTCTCAGCTTTATCTGCGATTTGATGCGTCGTCGCAGCATCATACCCAACCTCATCGAAGATTGCTGCCGCTGCATCCAGAATCTTTTCGACGCGCTCCTTCCCTCGCTGTTGTTTGGGTCGCCGCCGTAAATGACTTGACGAATGCGAATGTTCTGTCATAATTTAAAACACGACAAATTCTTCACAATTTTATAGCGAACGGAGAAGATCATGCGATCTATGCTTCCCGGTGCGCCATGGCTGTTGGCGCACAAATCTATGCTGGCCGAGAATCAGCCTCGCAGAGTATCGCTCTATGGGAATGATTATGTGCTCTGGAAAGATGCTTCTCAAAAGATTCATGCATTGCCCAATACCTGTCCTCATATGGGTGCAATGTTGTCGGAAGGATGGTGTGAATCATTACATCCTGCAGTATCTGATACCTCTGGTATCGTTTGCCCTTTTCATGCTCTCAAGTTTGATGGAGCAGGATGTACTGTTTTGCCGGGGTCTGAAAAGAAAACGGCACCTCAGCTACAGCCGCTAGAACTCATCGTTCAGGGAGATTTCATTTGGTCCTATGGTGGACACGAGCCTCAGAGGCCGATTCCCTCGGTCATGAATGAAATCGCCAAAACCTATCGCTTTATTGGCCATACCGCAGACTGCAGCGTTGAGACCGAGCTGCTTCCCATGCTGCTGAATATGCATGACTACAACCATCAAAACGGAACCCATCGGGATCTCTTTCGCATTACTCAAGTCAACTTTCATCAATTCATCGATCAGGGGCACCAATCTCATGCCTATTTCGATACACCAACAGAGTCCTATCGCTTAGTCGAAAAACTGAGAAAGCCAGATTTGTTCTTGCTGCCTGAGACTATTCAAGCTCATTTAGAGAATCACTTCCCGTCACTGGTCATTTTTCACGGCGAAATGCCTCTCGGGAAAGCAGCGCAGTGTCACTTTTTTGTTCCAGAAGCTGAGAACCGAACCCGCACCTACATTCTGCTCTTTGGTCAGGCCAAGCATCCACTCTTTAATCTTTTGGGCAAGACATATCTCAACTTCGGAAAAGTGGTTGTGGAGCAAGATACCGATATTCTCGGCAAGCTCTACCCTGACGCTCCTCAGAAGATCAGGCTCAACAATGAGGTAGGGATGGATTGGGTTAAGCGAAATTTCGCAGACTTCCCGGAGATAGTGGAGCCTAATTTATCTAAATCTTGAAAGCTCGACTCAACTTTTGTGAGCGGCTTGAGCACCTGTGCTTTGGCCGTGAATGCTAACGAGATAAGGGACACAGTAGGTTAAGACCGCAGAAATCCAGCGATCTCGTTTCATTCGCCCCTCAACCAAAGCTGACCCATGATTAATTGCAAACAGAAGTGATCCCACCACCAAAGCCACCCGCAGTGCTTTAGAACGATAGCGAGGGTTTGTTAGAGCGGCATAAATAGCTTGAAGCACGGTACTTCCAGAAAGATCGCCCACTCAAAGCTAGCACTTAGCGTCGTGATTAAGCGCTTTGCCCAGTCTGATTCTCTAGCTCACTTTCTCACTCAGAGGACAATAGCAATCCTGCTGTTCAAGCCACAATTGCCCCACTTGATAGAGCGCAGATAGAACCGGCTGAACCTGTTGCCCCTTGTCAGTGATGGAATACTCTACGTGTAGCGGAACCTCTGCAAAGACCTGCCGTTCGACAAGGCCGTGGCGTTCTAGCTCTCTGAGACGAACCATCAAGGTTTTGCTGCTGATACCCGGCAATGCATCTAGCAATTGATGCGTACGGCGGGTTCCATCAAATAACTCTCGCAGAATCGGGATAGCCCATTTTCCCCCCAACACATCTAGGGTGAACTCAATCGGGCACTGCACGTTTTGGCAGTCCTGCATTTTGCTCATTTGTTTACCCATTTAGTGTGGCTACCTTTATCTTGGCGGCTGAATCTCTTCTATCGAGATGCCTAGCTGACAGTTACAAGAAATTTAATGTTTTTTTCAGAAGCACGTAGAGGCCAGAGAGAGTACTAGCTTTTTGCTGCTGGTAACTATGGGGCGCTCTGGGTGCCTATCTTGTGGCCCATGAGTGGATCGGCCAGGATGCAGATAGTGAATTAAAGGAGTGTTTCATCATGATTCGATTGCTGGTCGGTGTCTTGGTCTTCGTCTTGAAAAATATTTATCGAGATCGCCCCATTCCACGCTTCTATGTATTAGAAACAGTCGCTCGTGTCCCCTATTTCTCCTACCTTTCCGTTTTGCACCTCTATGAAACCATTGGGGTCTGGCGGCGGGCGGACTGGCTAAAAGTTCACTTTGCTGAATCCTGGAATGAGCTTCACCACCTTCTGATTATGGAAGAACTGGGCGGCAATCAACAGTGGATAGATCGATTCCTGGCTCGCCATGTGGCCCTGCTGTACTACTGGATTATTGTGGGTCTATATGTTGTCTCGCCGCGCTCTGCCTATCGCTTCATGGAGCTGGTCGAGGAAGAAGCATATCACACCTACGATCAGTTTTTGAGCGCTAATGAAGCTGACCTGAAAAACCAACCGGCTCCTCAAATTGCAATCGGCTATTACCGCGATGGCGATCTTTATCTGTTCGATGAATTTCAAACGTCCCAGCCGCCTGAGTCACGTCGCCCCGCAGTAGACACCCTCTATGACGTATTTGTTGCCATTCGTGATGATGAGATGGAGCATGTCAAAACAATGGTGGCCTGTCAGGCAATGGAAGAGCAGTCCAGTCTCAAGAGTCCCCATACTCATCTGCCTATCGAGAATCCGCACACCGATCTTCCCGCAGCGCAAGTGGAATCTGTTGACGTTCGGCAATAGAAGTAACAGCCTTTGGATGGTCCCCTAGCTCCCTAATGCCGGGGGCCAATGCAGAACTTGGCAGCTCCCCTCAGATGTCTAAAACCTGACAAGATGTGTTCTCTAATGCTGCGTTTTGGGTGGTCATCCCTCCAGACTGAAATGAAACCTCGCCCGATTCAAACTTCGCCACACTTCTACAAGAGAGATAAATGATGATTCAGGCTGCTCCACAAGCTATTTCTTCGCTCAACCCATTGACGGACGCTGAATTGCACAAAATTGATGCCTACTGGCATGCCTGCAACTATCTTGCCGTTGGTATGATTTATCTTCGAGATAATCCTCTGCTAAAAGAATCTCTCCAGTCTTCACAGATAAAACATCGCTTACTCGGTCACTGGGGCGCTTCCCCCGCCCTTAGCTTTACCTACATTCACTGCAATCGGTTAATCAAAAAATACGACCTCGACATGATCTTCATGGCAGGTCCCGGCCATGGTGCGCCTGGAGTCCTCGGACCGGTCTACCTCGAAGGCACCTATTCGGAAATCTACCCCGACAAAAGCGAAGATGCTGAGGGCATGCAGCGCTTTTTCAAGCAGTTCTCCTTCCCTGGCTTTATTGGCAGTCATGTCACCCCCGAAACGCCAGGGTCAATTCATGAAGGGGGCGAACTGGGCTACAGCGTTTCCCATGCCTACGGTGCAGTTTTGGATAACCCCGATCTGATTGTGACCTGCGTGGTAGGCGACGGCGAATCAGAAACAGGACCATTAGCAACCTCTTGGCATTCTAATAAGTTCATCAATCCGGCCCGTGATGGTGCCGTGCTGCCGGTTTTGAATCTGAACGGCTATAAAATTGCCAACCCCACGATTCTGGCCCGGATCTCCCATGAGGAACTGGAGTGTTTGTTCAAGGGCTATGGCTACACGCCCTATTTTGTTGAGGGTAAGAATCCGGCGGAGATGCATCAGAAAATGGCTGCGGTCATGGAGGAGTGCGTTCTCAAGATTCGAGAAGTGCAGCAAGAAGCCCGCACCACGGGCAAGATTGAACGCCCTCGTTGGCCGATGATTGTCTTGCGGACTCCGAAGGGCTGGACGGGGCCTCAAGAAGTGGACGGAAAGAAGGTCGAAGACTTTTGGCGATCGCATCAAGTCCCGATGGGCGGAATGCACGACAACCCCGATCACCTCCGCAAGCTCGAAGAGTGGATGCGCGGCTACAAACCGGAAGAGCTATTTGATGAAAACGGGACGCTGATTCCAGAGCTGAAAGAACTGGCACCTATGGGAAATCGCCGCATGGGATCTAATCCCCACGCTAACGGAGGGTTGCTGCGGAAGGCGCTGAAGCTGCCCAACTTCCATGACCTTGCCATCAATATTGGAGAGCAACACGGCACCGTCGAGTTTGAGAATACTAAAGCACTAGGCCTATTCATGCGGGAGATCATGCGGGATAACCCTGATAACTTCCGGTTAATGGGACCAGATGAGACAGCCTCGAATCGTCTCCAGGACGTGTATCAAGTCACCAAGAAAGTTTGGATGGCAGACATGTATCCCGAAGACGAAGACGGGACTGAACTGTCTCGGGACGGTCGGGTCATGGAAATGCTCAGTGAGCATACGCTGCAGGGGTGGCTAGAGACCTACCTACTCACCGGACGTCACGGCCTATTTCATACCTATGAAGCCTTTGCCCATGTGGTCGATTCAATGTTTAATCAGCATGCTAAATGGCTGAATATTTGTCGCAATCATGTTCCCTGGCGGAGATCCGTCTCATCCTTGAATATCTTGTTGTCGTCACTGGTATGGCGACAGGACCATAACGGCTTCAGCCACCAGGATCCAGGCTATGTAGATTTAGTAACCAACAAGAGTCCAGATGTGGTGCGGCTTTACTTCCCGCCGGATGCGAACTGTTTGCTATCGGTGGCAGATCACTGTTTCCGCAGCGTGGATTATATCAACGTAATCATCTCGGACAAGCAGAAACACCTACAGTATCTGTCGATAGATGAGGCGGTTGCCCACTGCACAAAGGGCATCGGTATTTGGGATTGGGCCAGTAATGATGACTGCGGAATCGAGCCGGATGAACCCGATGTGGTGATGGCCTGCTGTGGCGATATCCCGACGATGGAATCGTTAGCGGCGACAGCGATTTTGCGGGAAGAATTTCCCTGGCTTAAGGTGCGATTTGTGAACGTAGTGGATTTATTCAAATTGGTGTCTGAAGGGGAGCATCCCCACGGTTTATCTGATCGAGACTTTGACTCTCTGTTTACCCGCGATAAGCCGATGATCTTCAACTTCCATGGCTATCCCTGGTTGATTCACAAGCTGGTTTATCGTCGCTCTAATCAAGAACGAATTCATGTACGGGGCTATAAAGAGCAGGGCAATATCAATACGCCACTAGAGTTGGCAATTAAGAATGAAGTGGATCGCTTTAATTTAGTCATTGATGTGATTGACCGAGTGCCAAAGCTAGGATCTGCGGCAGGCCACGCAAAAGAGCGGATGCGGAATAAAATCATCGAGTGTTTGGCCTATGCTCATACGCATGGCAAGGACCAAGATGAGATTGTCGACTGGAGGTGGCCCTACTCTGAGATGTGTGAATAGCATCTTTCTCTCCTTTGCCGATATCAGGTCTCAAATCAGTCATAACAAATTAACCTAGTTGTGAAATTGAGAGTTCAGCCTTGCAGGTCTATCTGGTTTGATAGACCTGTAAGCAATTGTGCACCTTCTAAAGTGAGTCCCTAGTGAAAGTTTCTCTCACATGAGTTGAAACTATTTGCACGTCCCTTTGTAGAGAAACTGCAGTTTCAAAGCCCAAGGTTTATGGAGGTCTGAGAGAATAATCGCGAGTGCCGTGCAGATAATCGGAGACAGGCTACCTTGTAAACGTTAAAGGCAAAAAAACTTTAACGTTGCTAAGAAAAGTCGCATTAGCCCTGGATAACAATTAGACCTGACTATAGTTCTAAGCTAAAGCGAATTATACTTTTTTGCGAGAATTTTAATCAGTTCTGTATTTGCTTTTCCATCAACAGTCGGCGGCCGTAGAAAGACAGTGAATCTACTGTCAGAGATAGGTTTGGTGGATTAATCATGGGCACTTAGCTTCACCCTAATCTGCATCTTTAAGATATCAAAGACGCTCACTTCCAACGAATTATTAATGCCTCAATGTCAATGCTATCTTGAGAGAGGTTTCTATTGGTTTAATCATTTGTGAATACGCCCAGCCATGCAATTCTAAATCTTGCTCTGCTGCTACCGGAACCTCAAGCACTCCCGATTATCACATTAGGAGCTATATTGCCTGATGTTCCGATGTTTGTGCTGTATGCATGGGCAAAGATTCGACGTATTCCAGCACGGCAACTATGGACCGAAACGTACTACCTGCCATTCTGGCAAACCTGGACTGATCTATTTCATTCTATTCCCTTGGCGAGTGTGGGAGTGGGTGTGGGTATCCTATGCCAATCACACACGTTAGCACTGTTGTCCGGTAGTGCCGTGCTGCATTCACTATTAGACCTTCCCGTCCACCATGATGATGCACACCGTCACTTTTTTCCCTTCCATCACTATCGTTTCATCAGCCCCGTATCGTATTGGGATCCAAGGCACCATGGCTACATTGTGGCCCTAGTGGAAATTTTGCTGGTGCTGATCGCCACGCTGTATTTATTCCCGATCGTTGAGTCGGTGTTTGTACAGGGTCTCTTCATTGCCGTGAATGTACTGTATATCGGCGTTTATCTGCTGATGTTTGTGCGGCGGCGACTACCCAATTTGTTCTGTCAAGCGGCACTGAACCGCGACTGAGTGTTGGCCTATCTTGAGGGGCTGGTCGAGATTATTGAATAACAAGTCAAAATGCTGGATACTTCCTACTCTCCGAGCTTTTTTATCCCCCATGGCCATTGCTATCTCTGGAAACCAGAGTTAGTTGGGCTGCATGTGATCTCGGATGCGCTAGTTGCGATCGCATATTTTTCTATCCCTTGCATGCTGGTTTACTTCGTCTATCAGCGAAAAGACTTGATGTATTCCAGAGTATTCGTACTGTTCGGAGCCTTTATTCTTGCCTGCGGTACCACTCATCTTTTAGAAATCTGGACGTTATGGAATCCTGACTACTGGATATCAGGCTTTGCGAAAGCCGTGACTGCCATTATTTCAGTGATGACCGCGATTCAGCTTTTGTTTGTTGTCCCCCAAGCCTTAGCGCTCAAGAGTCCTGCGGAGCTGGAAAAAGTCAACCGCGCCCTAACGTTCTCTATGGCAGAGCGACAACGCATTGAAGCAGAATTAACAGATAGCCAGCAGCTTTTCCAAAATGCCTTTGACTATGCCCCCATTGGCAAAGCACTCGTTGACCTAGACGGAAGCTGGCTAAAGGTCAATTCAGCCCTTTGTGAACTCACTGGCTATTCAGAGGCAGAGCTGTTACAAACGACCTTTCAAGCCATCACCCACCCTGAGGATCTAGACAAAGACTTGAATTATGTACAGCATATGTTCTTGGGGGAAATCAGCCGCTATGAAATGGAAAAACGCTATTTTCACAAGGATGGGCAGGTAATCTGGGCACTCCTAAGCGTATCCACAGTTTATGGACCGGAGGGACATCCACAATACTTTGTCTCTCAGATTCAAGATATTACCGCCCGTAAGCAGTACGAAGCCGACCTACAAATTCTTAATGAGGATTTAGAAGCGAGAATTCAGGAACGAACTGCGGATCTTGAGCAGACCTACATTCGGTTGCAGGAGTCTCAGGCAGAATATCAAGATCTCTACGAAAATGCGCCCGACATGTACGTCTCTGTTGATGCGGAGAGCAAAAAAATTCTTCGCTGTAACCAGACCCTAACGAACGCACTGGGCTATACCAAGACTGAAATATTGGATCGAAGGATTTTTGACGTCTATCACCCTGCTTGTCTACCAGACGTTGAAGTGGCCTTTCAGCAATTCGTCCAAACCGGAAGAGTGCAAGATGCGCAACTTCAGCTCCAGCGTAAAGACGGTAGTCAGATGGATGTTAGCCTCAATGTGCATGCTATCCGCGATCAACAGGGACAGGTTGTTCAAAGTCGATCAAGCTGGCGAGATATCACTGTGCGAAAGCAGCTCGAACGACAGCTCCAGCAAGCAAAGGAAGACCTAGAAAATCGAGTCAAAGAGCGCACGCAAGAGCTGCTCACAGCCAACCAGTTACTGCAGCAAGAGGTACAGGATCGACGACAAGCTGAAGCAAGTCTAAAACAGAGCCAAGAACAGCTAGAGCTGGCACTAGAGGCATCGGGTGCAGCCTGGTGGAATTGGGATATCGAGACTGGCGCACTTAACCTGAGTCCTCAGTACTTCACAATGCTGGGCTATACGGATCAACAAGGCAAAGGAAATTATTTGACTTGGGAAAACCTAGTCCATCCCGATGATTTACCCTGGGTTCAAAATATTCTTGCGGCTCACCTTAAAGATGCCTCTACTCCCTATGCCTTTGACTATCGAATGCTGACGGAATCCGGCGCATGGAAATGGATTGCCAACCTCGGGAAAGTGGTTGAGCGAGATGGGCAGAATCAGCCCTCACGCATGGCTGGCGTACACCTTGATATTAGCGATCGCAAAGCAGTAGAAGAAGAGCTACACCAGCTCAACCACGAACTCTCACGCTCAAATCAAGAACTGGGCCAATTCGCCTACGTTGCCTCCCATGATCTTCAAGAACCCCTGCGTAAGATTAAAAGCTTCACTGAACTTCTGTTTAAACGCTACCCAGGAGAAGGAGATGAAAAAGCAGAGCGCTACATGAACCATATTATGGACGGCACCAGCCGAATGCAGGTGTTGATCCGCGATCTGCTGACCTACTCTCGGGTCGGACGGGCAGAGCTCAATGTTCAGCCCACTGATCTGAACACGATCTTGGCGGATATTCAGTCCGATCTGACTCATATCATTACAGAACGACAGGTCCAAATTGAATCTCAGCCCTTGCCGACCTTACCTGCAGATCCGTCGCAAATGCGGCAGTTATTTCAAAATCTGGTGAGCAACGCGATCAAGTACTGTCAGGCTGAGATTCCGAAGATTCAAATTCGAGCGGTTCAATCTGATGCAATCTGGACTTTCTCTGTTCAAGACAACGGCATTGGTATTGCTCCTGAGTATGCAGACCGCATCTTTATCATTTTTCAGCGCCTCCACAATCGTGAAGCCTATTCTGGCACTGGAATTGGTTTAGCCGTCTGCAAAAAGATTATCGAACGACATGGGGGAAAGATTTGGTTGAGCGAGTCCTCGGAGCCAGGAGCTACCTTCATGTTCACACTCTCAACCCAGCGAAAACTGGATTCACACCACCAAGAGGTGACTCTAGCTGCTGTTGAGGTCAGCGCATAAATCAGTTCAGCGCAAAGGCTATCAATCACGGTAAGTTTATCGAAGTAAGGGAGAATTGAATCTTGATTACGGTTTTATTAGTTGACGACGACTTGGGCGACATTGAACTTATTGAAATTGCTCTAGAAGAGACCAAGGTGCAGCTAGAGATGGAAGTTGCTCGCAATGGCGTGGAGGCTATGTCATACCTACACGAACAACTTGATAAGCCAGAGCCAAACCTACCCGATCTGATCCTGCTTGACCTCAATATGCCCCAAATGGATGGCCGTGAGGTGCTAGAAAAAATTCGCGCCCATGACGGTCTAAGGCACCTGCCTGTGGTTATCCTCACGACCTCTGAGGCGGATGAAGATGTCCTCAAGAGCTATCGCATTGGAGCCAATGCCTACGTCACTAAACCGATTGGGCTAGACGGGCTAACCAAAATTGTGCAGTTGCTGGAAGAATTCTGGTTTACGATCGTAAGACTGCCTCCTAAAAATGCACCAAAAAGGTGATGCCAGCACAAAATGCTGTACGAGAGGCTTCTAGTTTAAATGCCAGGAACCAGAATTGAACTGGTGACACGAGGATTTTCAGTCCTCTGCTCTACCAACTGAGCTATCCCGGCGGACTCGAATAATTGTAGCACCGAATTGACGAACTAAGGCACTGTTTCCATAAGCTCTAACAGGGTAACTTCCCAGACAAGGCGGGGCTGAGCATAGGAGCGCAGATAGCGCCTCGCGGTTTCGAGAATATGAAGTCGCTGGGCTTGCCCATAAGTTTGCCAGTCAATCTGCTGCAGATAATCAATCAGCCAGAGCTGAGCATCGACCTCTAAGGACTGCTCAACGGACTGCGCGAGCGCTAGGCAGTCAGAAGCGGTCGTCGGGCAGAGATGGCAGCGCTCAAGAAGTTCAGATGGGATTGTCTGGAGCTGTTCCCAGGCGGTGATGGCAGCACCAGGACTGCCCTGGGCCATTGAGAGAACAGGAATATTGCTGAGGACTTCGGCGTGGCCCGCTTGGCCTAACACCTGCTGCATGTGAGCGGCAGAGAGGGGCCGGAATGGGATCTGCTGACAGCGAGAGACGAGGGTGGGCAGAAGACTATC
Source organism: Acaryochloris thomasi RCC1774 (assembly GCF_003231495.1). Classification (NCBI taxonomy): domain Bacteria; kingdom Bacillati; phylum Cyanobacteriota; class Cyanophyceae; order Acaryochloridales; family Acaryochloridaceae; genus Acaryochloris; species Acaryochloris thomasi. The sequence continues at coordinate 580,675 of NZ_PQWO01000001.1, read as the reverse complement.
GGCGGTGGGGGCTAACAGAATCAGGGTTGCACTTCCCGGTTCTTCTAGGGTTTTGAGCAGGCCGTTGGCGGCGGCTTCTTTCATCGTCTCGGCATGATCAATGACGACGCACTGGCGGGCTGCTTCTAAAGGTGACTGACTAAGGAACTGAGCAATCTGGCGAATTTGAGCCAAACGGACCTGTGGCTGAGCTTTAGGAGGCTTGTCTCCTTTGGCGGCTAGGGCAGAGACCGTGATCAGTTTGCCCTGCTGTGTATAGGTGGGTTCGATCCACAGCACGTCGGGATGGTTCTCAATGGCGCGGTGAGTAGAACCTTGAAGCAATTGCTGCAGGAAGGCTTGAGCTGCTAAGCGACGTCCAACACCGTGGGGGCCTACAAAGAGGTATGCAGGGGCAATGCGGTGGGTTGCGATCGCACGTAGCAGCAGCTTAGTTGCCTGCTCTTGTCCAACTAATTCTGAGAAAGGGGCGGATACCATTGCTGTAGGTACTCTTGGATAACGGCTTGAATATGAGCAGCCACCGTATCAGGATCGCGGGCCGCATCGATCTGCACCATCGTGGGCTGTTGAGCCGCAATCGCCGTAAATCCATCTCGAATCCGTTGATGGAAGGCGACCTCCCCGGTCTCCATGCGATCGAAGGTCTCACCACGCTGCCGGACTCGCTCAAGGCCAATGCTGACATCAAGATCAAGCCAAAGGGTCAAGTCGCAGGTAACCCCTGCCGTAGCAATTTGGTTGAGTTGTTTAATGAGACCCAGATCCAGACCGCGACCGTAGCCCTGGTAGGCCACGGTTGAAGCCGTGTAGCGATCGCAAAGCACGAGGTCTCCCTGCTCTAGATGGGGAGTAATAAACTCGGCAACATGCTGGGCTCGGTCTGCCGCGTAAAGCAGGAGTTCAGAACGATTTGCGATCGCAACCTCCGCTGAATCTTGAGTGTTCAAAAGCAACGCCCGCAGCCGCGCCCCCAAAGCTGTACCACCGGGTTCACGCGTTGTGACGACAGGCGGCTCGCCTCCCTGTCGCTGCGCCCAAAAAGAACTCGCTAACAGCCAGTCCTTCAATCGCATCAGCTGCGTTGATTTGCCGCCCCCTTCTCCGCCTTCAAAAACAATTAACTTGCCCTGCATAGATACCTGCCGTGGATACACAAATATTGAAACAGGTCCAAAGACATTACGCTACGAAGTCATCGCGGGACAGCGGCATGCATTAAACTTTGATGAAATTTAACGGTCTGCGGAAGGAGGGAAGTGGATGTCTATCGTGCCGAGCTGACAAGGTTTTATCCTCTCTGTGCCTTGATCAAACCTAGGAGTCAGCTTATGTTTAAGTGGAAGGTGGATTGTTCAAAAATCCTTGCAACCGGGGGCAAAACTTGCCAAGACGAATTTACTCGCTATGCTGAAGTGAATTCGACCTTCCCTTTGCCGCTTAAAAAGTTTATCCTCCCTTAACATGGCTCGATATACCTGCTCAGTCACAGTGGCTGTTGCCCTCGCAAATCTTTATCCCAATATTACAGAGCTTCTCAAGAGCTGTAGCCTTGAGGTACTAATTTTCAGGGAAGACTATCTCATGGCCAGGGAAAAGCCTGGTCAAGTTCCGTTCACTAAGCTGGCGACCGTCGAAGTACTCGTAGATAGCACCCGTTCAACAATGCATGCAGCAGACTTTGAGCTGGTGGTGAAGAACGAAGAACTACCGCTGCAAAGCAATAATCACTGCAGTCAGGTCTATCAAAGTCTCCTTAAGCGAAGTGCGGCCAATCCCGGCTGGCGTTTGCTGAGCTGCAGCGACCAGGACTTTGCCGTTAATGTTCCAGCTTCAGAACCTCAGCCTGCCCAATCTCCGCCCCCGGCCGCGGCTGCCACAGTTCCGCCATCTGCCACCTCCCCAGAGCCTTCAGCTTCCTCAGCATTGAGTAATGACGCCACGACTGCGGCAAACTCGTCACCCCCGAAAACAACTGCAGCGCCATCAACACCTCTGAATTCTGCTGCTGAGCCAGATGCTGCTGCCTTCGTGGTCCAGGAAGCACCGGAACAACTGACTTCAGAACCTAGCCATCAACCAAAACCGATATCTGATCCGTCTCGCTTTACATCATTGCCCAAGGTCGCGCCGCGCACGCCACCGGCGACCACCGCAGAGACTGCTGCAGCCAATGGTGGTGGAACGTCACAGCCATCAGCGAACGGCGCTAAACTTATCTGGAAACCCGTGTCTCCTGACGCTCCTCCGTCTCACCCAGAACCTCCAAAAGTGGATCCTAGCTCATCCTTTGAAGAGTTCCTGGCTGCCGGAAAATCAGCAGAGTCAAAACCGCAGTCTGACCACGGTTTGCAGACCTAGCCCCCGAGGGTCAGACCGGTCTCATCAATCGAAATAGAATAGAGTCACCAGCTTGCGCTGGGCCTCAGCATCGTGGCAGGTTTTTAAGAGTGTTTGGCTGTCATGGAATGCAAAGCAAACCAGCTGATCACAGCGAGATACGATTTCTTGATTACAGAGAGCGCTGGCTTCACCTAAAGCAAGACCGTCGTTTTCAGGCTTTTCAACCAGGTGCATGACATTCTCAAGCTGTTCCCTTGACTCGCGGGGCTGGCGGCCCATGCTTTGGGGCAAAATGACCGTTAATAGGCTGGGATCAGCTCGCATCGCACCTCTAATAGCGGCGGCATTGGTGCCAATCGCTCCCGAGGTCAATAGTTGATTGCCGGTGAGCACGAGGGCATAGCTCATCATTTCAATCATATGCTGATGCATGAGCGGCACGTGGCGGGATCCAAGCAGGGCAATGCGTTTGGAGCTAGTCTGCTGGATGGCGGCTAACTCTTGCAGAAACTCGTCAGCCTTAGGATCACCCACCTGAGGTAAGTCAAGCGATTGAGTCAAATGAGGTTGAATTCTAAACAACCCCGCTATTTTAACAAAGCCCTGTGAGCTTGTGCGGAGGAAATTTCAGGGCCTGAGCTAGAGCGGACGGATAAAGCGATCGATGACCTGCTCAAGGACGAGCCAATCAGGGTTTGAGGCCGCTAGCCATGTGATAGTGGGATCAGCCCGAAACCAGGTCCGCTGGCGTTTGGCGAACTGACGAGTATGAATAACCGTTAAGTCTTGGGCTTGCTCTAAAGAAATTTCATGCTGCAGGTGCTGTCGCATTTCTTGATAGCCGAGGGTATTGAGCAACGGTAGCTTGGGGCCATATTGCTCCATCAAGTTTCGTATTTCTGTGAGCCAGCCCTGCTCGATCATGACCTGAGTGCGCTGCTGAATCCTCTGGGTGTGCAGCTCTAAATCCTGATCGTCCAGCCCAATCTGCAGGATGGGATAGGTTGGCGGACAGCGGCCCTGCTGCTGTGAGAGGGGAAGGCCGGTCACGTAGTAAACCTCCAGGGCTCTTAGCGTTCGGACCCGATCGTTGGGGTGAATTTTGGCGGCGGAGCTAGGGTCGACCTGCTGCAGCCAGCCATAGCTTTGAGTTTGATCAGGGAGTTGCGATCTCAACTCCAACTGCGGCCCCACCTGTGGGATCTTCAGTCCCTGAACCACAGCTTTAATATAGAGTCCGGTGCCCCCCACTAATAGGGGTATAATGCCCTGAGCCTGATACTGAGCAATCAGTTCTTGAGCCTGCTGCTGAAACTGAGCAAGGGTAAATGTCTCTGTGGGATCACAGATGTCAATGAGGTGATGAGGAACTTGCGATTGTTCCTCCCGAGAAGGTTTAGCAGTACCAATATCAAACTCCCGATAGACCTGCCGCGAATCAGCGCTAAGGATTGGACCGCCAAGACGCTCAGCTAAGTGAAGCGCTAACCGTGACTTACCCGTCGCCGTAGGGCCACAAATCACAATCAGACCGGGCTGTATCATGGGTTACAAAACTTTTTGAGGTGGATCTGCAATCTAAATTCCCTCATAGACGCTTCTAGGGCCGCGACCAAGGCTTTTATGCTAGAATTCAAGTGCTTTTTTGCATTTTAAATGTCAAGCTTGCTTTGAGTTGCTTACAGGAGCATTTCAGTTTATGACCACAAACTCAAACTATAGTGCGGATCAAATTCAGGTTCTCGAAGGTCTAGAGCCCGTCCGTAAGCGTCCAGGGATGTACATCGGCAGCACCGGCCCCAAGGGACTGCATCACTTAGTTTACGAGGTGGTCGATAATTCTGTCGATGAAGCATTGGCAGGACACTGTAAGCACATATATATAGATCTCAATACCGACGGCAGCGTCTCTGTTTCTGATGACGGTCGCGGCATTCCCACAGGCATCCATCCGCATACCGGTAAATCAGCTCTAGAGACCGTGATGACGGTGCTCCATGCCGGCGGTAAATTTGATGGCAGCAGTTATAAAGTATCGGGTGGCCTGCACGGTGTCGGCATTTCGGTGGTCAATGCCCTCTCCACATGGGTAGAAGCAAAGGTATGGCGCGACAACAAGCTGCACACCCAGCGCTTTGAGCGCGGTATCCCAGCGACAGGGCTGGAGGAATCAAAAAGCGATCGCAAAGAAACCGGCACCTCCATCTCGTTTTTACCAGACCCCCAAATTTTTCCGACCGGGACTGAGTTTGACTATAAAACCCTAGCAAGTCGCTTCCGGGAGCTGGCTTACCTCAATGCTGGCGTCGAAATGATCTTCCGGGACAACCGCCTAGAGCTAATCGGAGCATCAGAACCCCATGTTGAGACCTACCGCTACGACGGCGGCATTAAAGAATATGTGGAGTACATGAATCGGGACAAAGATCCGATGCATGAAGAGATTGTCTATGTCGAAGGAGAGCGCAAGAACATTCAGGTAGAAGTGGCACTTCAGTGGTGTCGAGATGCCTACACCGACAGTCTGCTAGGGTTTGCCAACAACATTCGTACCGTTGACGGTGGCACCCACTTAGAGGGCTTAAAAACGGTCCTGACGCGCACCATCAACACCTTTGCCCGCAAGCGCAAGAAACTTAAGGACAGTGACTCTAACTTCGGCGGTGAGCATGTGCGGGAAGGCATGACCGCAGTGATTTCAGTCAAGGTACCTGAGCCTGAATTTGAAGGCCAAACCAAAACCAAGCTGGGGAATCCTGAAGTTCGGGGCGTGGTTGATTCTTTGGTGGGAGAGGTGCTCACAGAGTACCTAGAATTTCGGCCCAATGTGATTGATTCTATCCTTGATAAAGCACTGCAGGCCTATAGTGCCGCAGAGGCCGCCCGTCGGGCGCGGGAACTGGTGCGCCGCAAGTCAGTACTGGAATCGTCAACGTTGCCGGGTAAGCTGGCCGACTGCAGCTCTCGAGATCCGAGCGAATCCGAAATATACATCGTTGAGGGCGACAGTGCGGGCGGTAGTGCGAAGCAAGGACGCGATCGCAGATTCCAGGCCATCCTGCCACTGCGGGGCAAAATTCTCAACATTGAAAAAACCGACGACGCCAAAATCTACAAAAACAACGAAGTCCAGTCGCTGATCACGGCTCTGGGTCTGGGGATTAAGGGCGAAGAGTTTGATCTCAAGCAGCTCCGGTATCACCGCGTGATCATCATGACCGACGCCGACGTCGATGGGGCGCACATTCGGACGCTGTTGCTCACGTTCTTTTATCGCTATCAGCGGGCACTGTTAGAGCAGGGCTATATATACATCGCTTGTCCACCGTTGTATAAAATTGAGCGGGGGCGAAAACACTACTATTGCTATAGCGATCGCGAGATGCAGTCGCTAATTGCGAACGAATTCCCAGCTAACGCCAACTACACCATTCAGCGCTTCAAGGGCTTAGGCGAAATGATGCCCACGCAGCTTTGGGAAACCACAATGGATCCTGAGACGCGTACGCTCAAGCAGATTGACATTGAAGATGCCGCTGAAGCCGATCGCATCTTTACGATCTTGATGGGCGATCGCGTCGCGCCTCGCCGGGAGTTCATTGAAACCCACGGTCCACGTCTCAACCTCGCTGAACTAGATATTTAAATCAGCACCCTTCGCACAGGTAGGTACTGGTATAGAAAAAGTTTTCGCTTGAGATACGGTGGTCAACCACCAGCCTCTGACTGTCGCATCCTGCAAAGGGCGCTCTGGTGCGGTACCAATGTAGAAGCATTACGCGCTAGCGATACGGTTTAACATACAGAGGTCGTCGTCTCAGGATTACTGTGAACCGCTCTACTCATATATGGTCTACCCTTGGACCGTTCACCCTCTGTCTTTTGCTCCAGATAGGGCTGGCTCTACCGGCACAGACTTCTGAACTGCTGGCTCATCCTGCTGCAATTCCGATTGTGCAGCATACTACCGATCCTTTAGCGACCGTTTACAAATCACAGGCTCAACCTAGCTCCGACGGCATTGGCAAGATCTACATGGGACGAGAGATCTCTCAGGTGATGGGACATCAAGGTGCTGGCTGGCTAGAGCGGCCCAGCCGATCCATCTCAGAACAACCGCAGCAGTTCATTCCAGCCTTGAACCTAGAACCCACCGACACCGTCGCTGACATTGGTGCCGGGACAGGATTCATCAGCTTTCGACTCGCCCCCCTACTGCCTGAAGGCAAAGTCCTCGCCGTAGATGTGCAGCCCGAAATGCTAGAGATTTTGGAGAGCGTTCAACAGCAACGGCAGATCGCCAACATTCAAGGCATCCTGGGAACCGAGAAAAATCCTAACCTAGCGCATGAAAGCGTGGACTTAGCTCTAATGGTGGATGCCTACCACGAGTTTGCCTACCCCCGCGAAATGATGGAGGCCGTTACCCAAGCTCTCAAGCCGGGTGGCAGAGTGGTCCTAGTCGAATACAAAGCAGAGAACCCTCTTATCTTTATCAAGCCACACCACAAGATGTCCGTCAGACAAGTTCGTAAAGAAATGCAGGCCGTCGGACTGAAATGGAAAGGCAATCAGAAGGTGTTGCCACAGCAGCATGTGCTGACATTTCAAAAAAGCCTGTAGTCCTGCAACAACACAGGCGATTTCCTAGAGTTAGAGGGACAACATCCAACAACCACGCCTAAGGGGGCGTCTCTCACACTCTGCCTTAGGTAGCAGGAACCTGTGCTGCTGTAGGCAGCAGTCCTCTAAAATCGGGGCTCAATAGCTGAGTATTCAAACATTCCCCATGAGCGCATCTGACAGATAGGGAGCCAGCTCCTTATTTAATCGCCCCGCTCGGACAAATTCAGCATAGGTGTCGGCCTCGATAGCCATCAACTCATCTCGCAGCTTTTCGGCGGTGAATTCCTTGAGTTCAGGATGCGTTATTTGCAGTTTCTCAAGCTGAGATTCAATTTTTTCTAGCTCCCCCTTCACCAAAGCCGTTTGGTAGCGATAGTATTCGGGATCAACTTCGAGCTTGCGATCGCCCTTCTCTAAATATTCCACAACCCGCCCGAGCGCCGCCCGTCGAGCAATTGCCTTCTGATAGTCTTGCTCATAGGCGCGACCACCCATTAAGCCCAGGTTTTGCAGCAGTGGCTTCGTCGTTAGTCCCTGCACCAGCAGTGTAAACAGAACGACGCCAAATACTGTTGCGATAATCTCTTCTCGCTCTCCTAATACTTTTGGGACACTGAGGGCCAGGGCAATGGAAACAGATCCCCGTAAACCACCCCACCACAGCACCGTTTGATCAGGAATGCCAATTTCAGAGCCAACTAGTCTGTTGCTAATAAAGCCAAGACCGTAGGTTGAAACAGCACGTGCTGCAATCATTGCGGCAATGGTGACTGCGATGGTTTGCAAATTATCACCCAAGATTGCAAATCGAATCTGGTCACCAATCAATAAAAAGACAATCGAGTTGACGAAAAAAGCGAGGAAATCCCAAAACTCCGTCACGATTAGCCGAGTCCGTGGATTCATCCCGATCCGCGAGCCAAAGTTTCCTAAAATCAACCCCGTCGTTACCACGCCAATAACGCCTGAGCCGCCTAAATCTTCCGTCACCAGATACGTTCCATAGGCTGACACCAGCGTCAATGACTGCTCTACCAGTGGCAGATCAAAGCGCTGCGTGAGGTATGAGATGCCAAAACCAACCAAACCCCCCACACCTAAACCAATGCCGACAACCGCCAATAGCTCGCCCAAAACCTGAGGCGGTGCAAGGTCTGTCTGCCCCAGCGGGATGCCCACCAAAACGCTGAAGGCAACGACCGCCATGCCGTCGTTGAAGAGGCTTTCGCCTTCCATGAGCGTTCGCAGGCGTTTCCCGACCCCCAGCTCTCGAAACAGAGCCACCACCGAGACGGGGTCGGTGGCAGAGAGACTGGCCCCAATTAACAACGCGGTCGCAATCGGAACCCCAGCAAACTGATTGAGCCCCAGGGCAACCCCGGCAATGGAGATCACTACGCCCAACACGGCAAACAAACAAATGGGCACTAAATCACTTTTGAGATCGGCCCACTTAAGATTCCAAGCCGCTTCGAACAGCAGCGGGGGGAGAAAAATTGCCAGAATTAGCCCCGGCGATAGATCTACCAGTCGCACATCGACAAAGGCTAGACACAGCCCTACGATCACCAACAGTAAGGTGTAGGGGATTTGACGGAACCAGCTAAACACCTGCGGTAAAGTAGCGACACTGAGAGAGACCGACAGTACCAGTAAAAACTGTTTAAGATTATTGGCGATCAATTCTTCGCCTTCTGTTGCCATCTCAGTGGCGAGTAAGTTTATATCCACAGGGTTAGCTCAAAACTTCAATCTAAAGTGTACAGGGGATATCTGGTGGGATGCGAAAATTATCGCCCATGAAAAAATCGGCAGTAAGCCGAAGCTCAATGCCGATTTCTAAATTCCGTCCGTCAGGACAACAGAGCTTGCCTAAATTTAGACCTTGCTTTCAGCCGGAAGCCGGACCTTCGAGGCGAGTCCCAGCGTTTGAAAGAGCTGAATCAACATCCAGGTGGTGTCGATTTCCCACCACTGAATGCCGTGGCGAGCAGATTGCGGAAACGCATGATGATTATTGTGCCAGCCCTCACCGTAGGTCAGCATCGCAACCCACCAGCAGTTGGTGGAGTTATCGTCAGATTCGTAGGTTTGATAGCCAAACTTGTGAGTCGCACTGTTGACAAACCAAGTGCAGTGATAAACCAGCACCAAGCGAACAAAGATGCCCCACACGACAAAGGACCAGCCACCCACTAAAAATAGCAGCGCACCAAAAGCAATCTGAATTGGGAAAAAGTAATTATCTAAGAACTGATAAACAGGGTCGTCACGCATATCTTTTGTGAGACGCTCAACCTCTGATGCCGCAGGGGTCTCATGCATCATCCAGCCCATGTGGCTCCACCAGAAGCCTCTATTGGAGTTGTGCTGGTCATTATCAGTATCCGAGTGCATGTGATGGTTGCGGTGCAAACCAACCCACCAGATTACGCCGCCTTCGCAGGCCAGAGTGCCGCAGAAGGCCAAGAAATATTCGAGAGGCTTTGGAACCTGAAAGCTGCGGTGGGTTAGCATACGATGCCACCCCAGCGTAATTCCTAGACCGCCTGTGACCCAGTGCAAAAATAAAGCGAGACCGACAGCAGCCCAGCTAAAGTTTGAGGGGAGGAGCGCAAAAAGTGCTCCAACATGCACCACAGCCAGGACTATGATAAAGGGCCAACTTTTCTTTAGTTGGTTTGGCTCGACTGGACGTTCTGTTGCAATAGTCATTTAAACATCTTTATGTAAGTGATGATTGACGAGGTATGCCCCCTCTCCGCCCAAAATAGCCCCGTCTCTTCCAAACATTAGGGTGCCCAGTCGTCTATAGGAGTTAGTTAATAAAATCTTGATGAACACCCACTCACAGCTAGAGGCAGCAGAAAAAGCACTAACCTTCACTTTTGCTAAAATTGATACGAAAGTCAAGAAAAATTTACAACGCGTGCTGCAGGCATTCCGCGACCATAAAGTCGGAGCGCACCATTTCGCAGGGGTTTCGGGTTACGGTCACGATGATCTGGGACGTCAGGTTTTAGATCGGGTCTTTGCTCAGGTGATGGGAGCTGAGGCGGCAGCCGTGAGGGTGCAGTTTGTCTCGGGAACACATGCGATCGCGTCCACCCTATACGGCGTTCTCCGCCCCGGCGACGAAATGCTAGCCGTCGCTGGCCCTCCCTACGACACCCTAGAAGAGGTGATCGGCGTCCGAGGACAAGGACAAGGCTCTCTCAAAGAATTCGGCATCCACTATCGTCAGCTTGAACTCACCAAGGCCGGCACTATCAACTGGCAGATGCTCGGCAAGGCTGTACAGCCTCAGACCCGCCTTGTTTTTATCCAACGTTCCTGTGGCTATGACTGGCGTCCCAGCCTTAGCATTGATGATATTGCTCGAATTGTAGAAAGCGTCAAACAGCAAAATCCCAATACCGTTTGCTGCATAGATAACTGCTACGGCGAATTTGTCGAAGATCGTGAACCCACAATGGTGGGCGCGGATTTAATTGCCGGTTCGTTGATTAAAAACCCGGGCGGAACCATCGCAACGGCCGGGGGCTACATCGCTGGAAAGGCTGACCTTGTGGAACAAGCCGCCTGTCGACTCACCTCACCGGGCATTGGTCTCGCAGGAGGTGCAACCCTAGATCAAACGCGACTGATGCTTCAGGGACTGTTCCTTGCCCCCCAAATGGTGGGAGAAGCCATGAAGGGCAACCATCTTACCGCTCACGTCTTTAGTGCTTTAGGGTATCCTGTGAACCCTAGCCCCGATGCACCACGCAGAGACGTCATTCAAGGTATCCAGCTGGGGTCGGCAGAGAAGCTGGTCGCTTTTTGTCGTGCCATTCAGCAATATTCGCCCATTGGTGCTTACTTAGATCCAGCACCCGCCACAATGCCAGGGTACAAAAGTCATCTGGTAATGGCGGGCGGCACATTCATTGACGGCAGCACATCCGAGCTATCTGCCGATGGTCCCTTGCGGGAGCCTTATGTTGCCTTTTGTCAGGGGGGAACCCATTGGACCCATGTTGCAATAGCGCTTGAAGCCGCCATCGCCGCCGTAGGTCCAGCCTAATTTAGATCACCTGCTCAACTTCAGCGACCTCAGGAATCATGTCACGCATCTTGCGTTCGATACCCATCTTGAGGGTCATTGTTGAGCTAGGGCAAGAACCACAGGCTCCTTGGAGACGCAGGCGTACAACCGGCCCTTCAATTTCGACCAGTTCAACATTGCCGCCATCCGCCATCAGGTAGGGGCGCAGCTCATCCAAGACAGTTTCTACATTTTCTGGGTTAAGTTCTAAAATCGCAGCCATAACGCAAAAAGATCAATAACAGTGCTTCTATCATGTTACTTGAGTCAAGAGGGATTGGGTTGACCATGGCTGAGCATCACTCCCCCACCCTTTCGAATGGCAACAACAACTGTGGCTTGATGCACGTGAAACAAGTTGCCCCTAGCTTCGGACCTCACAGCTTGGCCCCTCAGTGTATTTACCTTTTGGGACGGAAAAGGATAGAACATATTTCCAAAAAGAGCATCTTCTCTCTGGTGAAGGTTAGTATGTTAGTGGTTTAGAGCATCCATGAGCTTCAAGAATACGAGGTTATTCACCCCGAATAAACCCTCTCGTACAGAGGGCTGTCAGTATCTCAATTGACGCATCGATGTAAGAAATCGTCTGTATACAAATTTCTAGTTAGCCCTATCTTTACCATCAATGCTAGTTTGCATTGGATAAGTGGTGAGAACAACTATGCAAAGTTCATAAACATTGCCAATGCCCAAAAGATCTCTGAAACTGCCGACCTTTGTTCGTAACTTTTTGAAAGCGACCAGCATATGGCAAGAACACCGCTTGATTCTCCGAGAGCTGAAGTATTTTCGTCGACTGCTCTTTTTAGCAATCACTTCTTCTCTCATCTCTGCCATCACTGCAGCAATTAGCATTGGCCTGATCGGAGCCTTACTTCAAGGTCTCACCACCCCACAGGCTCCACCTCTGCAGACAGATATTGCCTGGATCGATAACGGCATTCTAGGTGTTCAAGCCTCTGTCAATGAGCGCATCTATCGCTTGGGTGGTCTCTCTCTCATCGCAGCATGGGTTCAAATGGCCACGACCTATTGGGGGCAGCTAGCGTCTAGATATGCAGCTTTTGGACTCGTCAACCGAGTGCGAAAAGCACTGTTTGAACAAATACAGGGTCTCAAACTCAGTTTTTTCATGACCACGAGTACTGGCGCACTCGTCACAACGCTGACTGGAGAAGTCAACCAGATTCAGCAAGTTCTGAATAGTATCTCTCAAATGATCACGCAGATGTTTTTGCTATCTGGCTATGCGGTTTCGATGGCATTACTATCTTGGCAGTTATCTCTGGCAACTATTGTCATTTTTGGCCTACTTTCAGTGGGAATGACAGCGCTGCGACGCCGGGTTCGAGAGGCCAGTTTTGCCGTTCCCATTGCCAACAAGAAATTTTCCTCAGTTACCCTAGAATTTATCAATGGCATCCGCACTGTTCATGCTTCCGGTACCCAAAACTTTGAACGTGAGCGTTATGGGACGGCGGCCGATCAGGTTTATCGAGCGGCTCGTCGATTGAGTAAGGGCACGCTCAGCGTTCAACCGCTAACCCAGGGATTTGCCAGTAGCTTATTAATTATTTTAATTATTCTTGCCTATACAATACTCGTATCAAACGGCATTCTACAGGCTACGACGTTACTTGCCTTCTTGTTTGCCTTGTTTCGGACATTGCCCATCGTGGCCCAGATGAGTGGCTCTCGCGTTAATGTTAGTAGCTTGCAAGGCTCCCTCAAAAGCGTAACTGAGCTACTTGAGCGCAAAAATAAGCCCTATCTGCGAGACGGCGATCTTGCCTATCAGAGTCTGCAGTCGGCCATTGAGCTTGTGGACGTGAGCTTTGGCTACGATCCTGAGCAGCTTGTCCTCCAAAATGTTTCGATGGCGATTAAGCAGGGACAGACGACGGCTTTAGTGGGATCTTCTGGTGCTGGTAAAACCACCCTGGCAGATCTGATTCCACGCTTTTTTGACCCCACAGCAGGTCAGATTTTAGTGGATGGCGTCGATCTTCGTCAGCTGCAGATTAACTCACTGCGGTCTCGGATGGCGATTGTGAGTCAGGATACTTTTATTTTCAATGCTTCGGTTTACTACAATATTGCCTATGGTCTTGCGGACGTAACTGACGCAGAGGTGCGACAGGCGGCGGAGCAGGCAAATGCGCTGGAGTTCATCCTAGAGATGCCGGAGCAGTTTGAAACTCAGTTGGGCGATCGCGGTTTGCGACTCTCTGGCGGTCAGCGTCAGCGTATTGCCATTGCCCGTGCGCTTTTGCGCAACCCTGAAATTTTGATTTTAGATGAAGCAACCAGTGCCCTAGATTCCGTAACGGAGCAGCTGATCCAAGAGTCGTTGACGACCCTATCTTCGGGCAGAACAGTGATTTCTATTGCCCACCGTCTCTCAACGATTTCCAATGCAGATCAGGTAATCGTACTAGAACAAGGTCAGATTGTTGAGCAGGGGACCTACCAAGGTCTGCTCGAACAGCAGGGTAAGCTGTGGCAATATCATCAGATGCAGTACCAGCAGTCAGCAGTTCAGGCCTGATCGGCAGACCATAGGCTGCCTGAGCACTTGATGTAGCCTGCAGCCGCAATCTGGATTAGAGCCGGACTAAAGCTGCTGAGCGATGTGAACAATACCATCCCCTTGGTTCACTAAGGGGTTTTGAGTGTAGCCAATGATCACTCCGGCACAGGGAGAGTAGATTTTGATACTGGTATCGCCCAACGTATCAGAGATAGAGCCAATGTGCTGTCTTTTCGTCACCTGCTGTCCTAAGGCAACATGCTTATGCAAAATACCGCTGCGTGAGGCTCTCACCCACCGAGACTGCCGCAGCTCTAGAGACTGGGACTGTTCAGATGAGGGCTGCTGAACAGGGGGCCTCAACATACCTAGGGTCGTCATCACCTGCAAAATTCCTGTCACCCCGATTGCAATCGCATGAGGGTCAAATCTGAGGGCCTCACCGGCTTCGTATAGCAAAACCGGAATCCCTTGCTGAGCGGCAGCTTGGCGAAGTGAGCCATCGCGGATATTGGCGTGCAGCATCAGAGGTGCATTAAAGGCTTTAGCACAGCGGTAGGTTTCTGCATCATCTAAATTTGCTCGGATCTGCGGCCAGTTTGTGCGGTGATTGGAGGCCGTATGGAGATCAATGCCGTGGGTACAGTGGCTAACCACTTCTTTCATGAACAGATGGGCCAACCGCCCCGCGAGTGATCCGCGTACAGACCCAGGGAACGATCGATTGAGATCGCGGCGATCGGGAAGATAGCGCGACTGCTCAATAAAACCAAACACATTGACGATGGGTACCGCCAGCAACGTACCGCATAGTATTTGCGGATTGACCTGTTCCAATACCTGACGAATAATATCGACACCGTTGAGTTCGTCGCCATGAATTGCTGCACTCAACCAAAGGCAAGGGCCAGACTGAACGCCGTTGATGACGGTAATCGGAAGGGACAGCATCGTTTGCGTCGGCAGCCGCGCGACGGGCAGATCTATTTGCTGTCGTTGCCCAGGGTGAACGGCAACCTCTCCGACCTCAATAACGTTAGGTTCCATTAATACTTGATGCGATCGCGAGTTTTACCCGGCTCAGCATTCTTTCCCAAGAAGTCAATGATTTTTCCTGCCACGTCTACCTCTGTGGAGGTTTCGATGCCTTCTAGCCCCGGAGAAGAGTTCACTTCCATCACCACAGGGCCATGATTCGATCTCAGGATATCGACGCCAGCGACGCGAAGACCCATTGCTTTGGCGGCACGGGTTGCCGTACTGCGCTCTTCTGGCGTGAGCTTAATCTTGACCGCGCTCCCGCCTCGATGAATATTGGAGCGAAACTCACCGGGCGCTCCCTGACGCTTCATGGAGGCAATCACGCGATCGCCCACCACGAAACAGCGAATATCCATGCCCTTGGCTTCTTTGATGAACTCCTGAACGAGAATGTTGGCGTCCAAGCCTCGAAACGCTTCGATCACTGAGGTTGCGGCCTGCGTTGTTTCCGCTAGAACAACACCAATGCCCTGTGTTCCTTCTAGAAGCTTGATCACAACAGGGGCACCGCCAACGGTCTCTAGTAAGCCATCAATATCTTTTGTGGAATGAGCAAAACCCGTTACGGGCAGACCGATCCCCTGACGAGCCAGAATTTGTAGACACCGCAGTTTGTCGCGGGAGCGCGAGATCGCTTGAGATTCATTGGCGCTGAAGACATCCATGACTTCAAACTGTCGGACAACGGCACAGCCATAGAAGGTCTGTGATGCACCGATGCGGGGAATGATCGCATCAAACCCTTCTAGATCTTCGCCCTGATAAATCACTTTTGGTTTATGAGCGGCGATGTTCATGTAGCAGCGCAGGTAGTCGATGACGCGAATTTCGTGTCCTCGCTCTTCTCCTGCTTCCTTGAGACGTCGAGTGGAATAGAGAGAGGCGTTCCGTGACAAAATTGCGATTTTCATAGCACTCAAGTTCTCTGCTGTTCCAGTGTAGAGTGCTGGGCTGCACTCTGAAGGAAGGATTGTCCCGCATCCACTAGAAATCTCCCCCGCACGGCTTCGCGCCCCAACAGCATTCGGAATCCCATGCTGCTGCGGTCAGTTAAGGTCAGTTCGATGGGCCAAGACTGACCGTTGAGGGTGACGTCAACCTGAATAATCGGCCGCAGCTCAGCGTGACCGCCGGAGTCTCGGACCTCACGCTCATCAAATAGGTCAGCTTCTGCCGTGATCACGATATCGGTGCGGTCTTGTTCTGGATGGACTTTGAAACGGACTCTGGTTTTGCCTTGTGCTTCAATCCGCTCAACCTCAAAGGCGTGGAGAGCTGAGGATCGTGCGCCTGTATCAATTTTGGCTTTGACGTGATCAATACCGAGGCTAGGCAGCGTAATCCACTCACGCCAGCCAATGGCGGGGAGAGCCAAGGTGGCAGGCAGGGGGGCAGTCATAGAGGCATTCCTCAACGTTTTGGTCTGTGGCGTATCTATTGGGGTGGCCGGTTCAGGTGCGGATCGCTTGATGAAACAAACCGCTGGGTAGGATAGGCAAAGGCAATATTATCGTGCTGGGCAAACGTTCTCAAAATATCTTCCCAAATGGACTGCTCTGTTGTTCGTCGCTGCCGAGGCTCACAGAGATAGCGAATAGTCAGCAAGACACCGCTCTCCTGCACGGAGGTATAAACGATGGGGGTGAGTTTAGAGTAGACGATCATATATTTTTGAGCCGCAGCCCGCAGACGAGACTGGGCTGCATCGCTAAGGTGTTCGGCATGACAGTTGGCGAGCTTAAGCAAGATCTGTTTGGCCTGCTCCCAGTCGCTCTCAAAGGTGAGCAGGACCGGAATTTCGTGCCAAAGATATTGGAACCCTTGGGAATAGTTGGCAACGGTATCTTGAAATACTTTTCCGTTGGGTACGTGAATCACGCGGCCTGTGCTCTGATCGGCCGCCACCCAATTGCCCACTTCCATGAGCGTAAATTGAAAGATGCGGATGTCGATGACGTCGCCGGCATGGGGGCCAAGTTGGATGCGATCGCCCACTTGAAAGGGCTGCCGAGAAAGGATGAAAGCCCATCCCACTAAATCAACGATAGGTTCTTTCAACGCTACCGCCAAGCCTGCTGTGACAATCCCTAAAAAGGTAGAGATGTTCTGTAGTTCAGGAACCCAGGGCCGACCGACGCTGAAAATGGAAAACCCAAAGCTGATATAGCCGACCCACTTGCGCCAGCCGTAAAGAATACGCGGATCTTTGACCCGGCGATTCAGCACACGCAGTGCCAGCCAGCGGAGACTCAGGACCAAGATGAGACCTATGGCGGAGGCGATCAGCTTATTTGGAATCTCAGGGTCTATGCCTAGATTAAGATTGAGCTGATTGAGCAGGTCCATAAGCCAAAGGCTCAAACTGTATAAGGATGACCGGAGTTTAACAACTTTTTCAAACGGCAGACACAACTGTCATCAAACTGGCACTCACTCGCCATAGAAATGACATACCTTCTCTCTAAACTTGTCAGTATCAATTTCAGCTAAGTGACTCTACCGCTTTGAAGCAGGAGAATAATATGACTCACGCCCTAGAGTTAAAAGTTTGCCACAGTAGTTTCCTGCATTGCCAGGTCGTGACTACTTCTTCCGCTAAGCTACTGGGTCAAGTCTCTGCCGTCTGGCTAGACCTAATTAATCACAAAGTCTTAGGTTTCAGCAGTCGCGTTGGCTTTTGGGATACGTTGCAGACCTATCCCTGGCGGCAGGTCGTAGCCGTTGAAGACCAAATGATCAAGGTTAAAGCGGCTTCGGCGAGTCATCCCAGCTCGGTTTTGCACCTAGAGGCTCAGTCATGGACTGCGACAACGACTCGCCTCGATTTTGAAGTGTGGACCCATAAAGGACGGCGACTGGGCAACATTGCAGACTACTCTTTTGACCCCAGCACGGGAATCATCTGTGAATATCTCTGCGCTGTTCAAGGCCGCATTGGGCTGGCAGAGAATCTGCTTCGTATTTCACCTGACATGATTATGGATGCAGGACAGGGATGGTTAGTGGTTCCTGATGCAGTGATGCAGCAGGTAGAAACAGAAGCAGAGCCAATAGATATTTCACCGAGCAGAGTCGTCGCTCTATGCTAGCGAGCTGAGTACGCAAGTGTTGTGGGTAAAAGCTCGCGCGAATCAGTTCACCTTTGGCAGCGAAAAGCGAAAGGTACTGCCAATGCCTAGTTGACTTTCAGCAGTGATTTGCCCACTTTGAAGTTCCACTAGGCGGCGAGTGATGGCGAGTCCGATTCCGGTGCCTCGGGTTGCTTGCGATCGCATCTCTTCGGACCGCCAAAATCGTTCAAACACGTGGGGTAGATCATCAGCCGCGATCCCTGATCCTGTATCCTGCACTGCAATCCAGACATCACGCTCTTCTGCCTGAACTTGAATAGTGACGGTGCCGCTTTTTGTGTGGCGGAGCGCATTCCCCAGCAGATTGACCAAAATCTGCTTTGTTCGTGCGGGATCGGCAAGAACCTGTGGGCTCTCCGACGGACAGTCTAATCGGAGGCAGGGACCGTCCTCCGTTAACTGATGGGAGAGGGTTTGGATCAGTTCTTCAATCAGCGGCCTTAACGCTAGCGGCTGCAGATCTAGAGTGAGATGTCCGGCTTCAGCAACGGATAGCTCTTGCACATCATTCGTCAGCCGTTCTAAACGCTTGGTTTCCTGAATTAAAAGCTGGTAGGCTTTTGCGTTGGGCGTCAGCTTCCCGGTGGCCCAGGTTTCTAGATATCCTTGCAGAATCGTCAGCGGCGTCCGTAGCTCGTGGGTTAAATCGGTGATTAGCTCCCGCCGCCGCTGCTCCACATCATCAAGCTGAATCGCCATGCGGTTGAAGCTGCGGCTGAGACGGTTTAGCTCTGGGATGGCATTGCTGGGCACCCGTTCCTGTAGATCGCCGGCCGCGATCTGATGAATCGTCTGCTCAATCTGGGTCAAGGGCCGCGTGATAATACGAGCAAGGATCAAGCTCAAAATAGCAGCGGTAAAGCCTCCCACCAAAACAGCCCAGTAGGTGCTGTGACTCCAGGCAGCCTCGAAGCTCTCTAGTAGGACAGTGCGGGCCGTGCGGATGGTAAACCCTTTGCCTTCAAGCTGCGCTAGGCGATCGGCAAATAAATTCACGGCGGAGGCTTTGCTGATTAAGATAAAGCCCAGCAAAGGAACGACCATCACAAACAGATGAGAAAGAAAAAGACGCGATCGCAACCCTATTCGCACTTTCTTTACGCTCCTGGTGAGTCTTCAAACCGATAGCCCACTCCGGTCACGGTTTTAATGAACGCAGGTCGAGCCGGATCTGGCTCAATTTTTTTTCGCAGTCGCGACTTGGGTATCCACCACTCGGTCATCGCCAAAGAAGTCGTCGCCCCACAGCTTCTCAATTAGTTGTGTTCGGCTCCAAACCCGTCCCGGCGAACCGATTAAAGTCGCCATCAGCTTAAATTCTAGCGTTGTCAAATCTAGGGACTTGTCTCCCTGGGGCTGGCCATGCTGCTGGGCACGATGCTGATCGAGATCAACGGTAAAGTGCTGCGTTCGGTAAATCTGAGACGAATCAGCCTGCCGCAAACTACGACGCAGTAAAGCCCGCACCCTTGCCACTAACTCGATGGGACTAAAGGGTTTAACCAAGTAATCGTCAGCCCCTGTTGATAGACCAATCACCCGATCAATTTCTTCACCTTTGGCCGTCAACATCAGAATATAGGGGTCTTTGGCGCTGGCCTGCTGGCGAATGCGAGTGCAGACTTCAAGACCGTCTAGGCCGGGAAGCATCAGGTCTAAAATCAGCAGATCGGGCTGCAGTGTCTGGTTGAGACTGAGCGCCTCTAGGCCATCGTGGCAGCTTTGACATCCAAAGCCTTCCTGCTCTAAGAGCTGTTGGATAAACCGAGCAATCTCGACTTCATCTTCAACAATGAGAATAGATGGCTTCATGGCTGGGCCGAAATCACTCACAATCTAGTGGTCAGGGGCAGCAGTGTCGCCCTGCTCACAATATTGACATGCGTTTTACACACTCACGACACATGGCTCCCCTACATTAATAACCATAGGCCCAGCGTACAGCGATGCGAATAGCGCAAATGGTTGATTTGCTGTCAGTGGCTGTTTGAGTTCGTCTTTAACAAAGGCATTGACAATGACGCTAGCGCAATTGCTTCCCCCGCCTCGGCTCCTCTTCGTTGACCTGATTCAACGCTTCTGTATCTGGACTTTCTCGCTGACCGTCTGCTGGTTGGTTGTCGGGTTTCCGGTGGTGGCGCTGCTGGTGATTGGTACTTCACTCGTAGCGATTTCTCTCCAGGCTGTGCTTCCCTTCAGCACGATTATGGTCGTTGGCGGCGGCGTACTTGCGGCTAACGTCACTTTCCTCATAGTGGGTGCAGCTTTGCTCACAGCCTGGGGTGTTCATCCCCGTCAACTATCTGGTGTCGGATGGCCGAAGTCACTGGCTCAGGAGCCAGTCGTGTTTGCATCCTGTCCTTTGACTTGCGATCGCGTTTTTCTTACCCCATAGATTTCATACCTCACTCACGTGATTTAGCCCTAGTCAAAAGCTAGGGCTTTTTTCTGGCATTACGGATCGCCTGCTGAGCGACAGCAGTTGACGTGCCCCATTTCCCGTCAACGCCACTTGATCGCCAAATAGCCCCGTTTCGATGAATTCTCTTTTATAGGTGTAGACCACGGCTTGAGCTGATAGGTCCCAAATACTCGGTCCCACCAGTCCACGGCTATGCCAAAATTATGGTGCCACTGGTTGTACTGATGATGGACAGTGTGAACCGGCATCTCCATCCAGTCACACCGCGCAGGATTATCATGCTGCAGTTGATGGGCATAGGCTGAAAACGTCGCATAGGCAATGCCGCCCAGCGTACAGCACACCCCAATTTGCCAAGAGAATAAGAACGTAGTGGCCATAAGCGGTGCAGTCCCAATCACATAGTTTCGCAGCTCTAGCAAAAATCCCTGGCCGGTATTCTCTTGATGATGTTGCACATGGACTTTGCCAAGAGGGTAGGGATCGATATGCATGAAGCGATGTAGCCAGTATTCAACGAAGCTAGCGAAGATAAAGGCAGCTATAGACCAGCCCAGGTATCCTGCGACCTTGAAGATATCTGAAATGTTGTCCATATGCCCGTTCTCCTTACGAACTTACTCAGCATTAAGAGCGTTATTGTTCCGAAGCCATAAACTTGAATATTTTATCGTTTCTATCGCGAATGCCTCACCCATTGAGGGAACACTGGACCGTGAGCCGTCTGTCATTTAGGTTGATCGACTCAGCGAATTGATGCGTAAAACATGAGCATGAGCTTAGCTCATGAAAGCTTGTGACGAATATTACGTGATCCTAGAAGTTTGGATCACCAACGGTTTAATTGTTTGTTAAGTAAAGTGGAATGGCCAATCATTCAGGCTGTAATTCAAGGTACATCAAGGGTTCAGTTGAGCTATGCGTAATTTCAAAGTTCTATTTTCTCTGCTTTTTAGTGTGTCGATCGTTCCGGCCTTGGCTCAAGTCAGTCGGGCAGAAACCTATCAAGGGGTAGATTTTCCGCAGGGAGAGATCTCGTTTGCCGATCGGGTCGTGCGTCTAAACTACAACGCTGCTGGCGGGAAGGTTTCTGGGAAGAATCGAGAGGCCAGTCATGCTTTAGGTATTCCTGATAAAAAGTACGTCTCTCTCGGGAATGCGACAGATTTAGCAACCTCTTCTGATCTGATACTGGAGTTCACCAATAATCGGCTCGTTGATAGACAGGGGCCAGATCTCTATATTTTTGAGACGGGGCCTGCGGTTGAGGCAACTTCAGTAGAGGTTTCAGTCGATGGAACAACCTGGTATGCGTTGGGACGTATCGAAGGGTCAACGCGCTCCATTGATCTGGCAAACTATCAGCTCCCGCAGAATGCTCAATATCGATTTGTGCGTCTGCGAGACTATCCCGACGGTAATACCAGTGGGTCTCCCTATGCCGGTCCTGATATTGATGCGGTGGGTGCTATTGGCACTGTTGCAGCCACGCCAGGGGCACCTGTGTCACAGGATGGCAATCAGCCTCAACGTCAGCCCTCGCAGGGGAGTGCCAACGCTCAAAAGGGATCCTGCCCGCTAACAGAGAGCGTATTTACTGCGATGGGTAATCCCAATTACTCAATGATGTTCGCGCCAGCATCAGGGGAATTTGCGAGTGTTCCATACACGGTCACGATTGGGCACACACAGCGTGGTCCCATTGATCTGTTTGACTACTCTGCTTCAGTTGGTTACCCGAGCCCGAGCCTAAACCTACGTAAAGATCGGGGTCAGACAAACTCTCGCAGTTTTTCAATTTATTTTTTTGATGCCAACTTGCGTCCTGCCTATGACGGAGAGACAGCCACCTATGCTTTTGTCAGCGGCCTGGGTGCCTATGACTATTACAGCAATGTTGATACGGGGTCTCGAACGAACGAGATGGGTAGCGTGATGTGGAAGCGGAGTTGCTCCTAAATCGTATGTAGGCAGAACAGACAGGCCAATCCAGGAAACAATAGACATTTGCAGGACAGATTCTGCAGCAGTCGAAGCATCTGGTCTTTTGATGTTTGCCTAGACTTACTGTCTGTTCAGCTAATCCAGCGCTATCGGAGCATTGTATGACCCAGTTTCCCGCTTCTCCTCCAGACTATGCGGACTACTTTTACGACCAGCCCGGTAGTGCCCCTGGCACGCTGATGATCGATGAGGATGCCCATCCTCCTGAAATCACGTTGATTGAATATGATGCAATGCGATCGCGTCGGGCTGCGATCGCAAATCCTGAAGATTGCCTCGCCTGTCTTGACACAGAGATGGTGTCCTGGATCGATGTTCAGGGGTTAGGTAGCGAAAGTATCTTACGGCGGCTGGGTCAGGTCTTTCATCTGCATCCCTTGGTGCTTGAAGATGTCGTCAATGTCCCCCAGCGCTCTAAAGTGGAGAACTACGAAGATCAGTTGGTGCTTGTAGCCCGAATGGTTTTACCCGCCGCCGGAGAACCTGGATTCACCAGTGAGCAGGTGAGCTTTATTCTGCAGGATCATACGCTGCTGACGGTGCAGGAACACCCTGGAGACTGCTTCGATCCGGTACGCCAGCGGATTCGGTTTAAGAAAGGATCCATCCGACGGGCAGGGGCCGATTATTTAGCCTATTCACTTTTAGATGCGGTGGTGGATGGCTTTTTCCCGATCTTGGAAAACTACAGCGATCAGCTTGAGATTCTCGAAGATGAAATTTTACTCAATCCATCACGGGAGTTGCTCAATCAGGTGCATACGCTTAAGCGAGAGCTGCTGTCTCTTCGGCGACTGAGCTGGTCTCAGAGAGATGCGATCGCATCTCTACTCCGCGACGACAGCCCCCTCATTAGCGAAGAAGTGAAAGTCTACCTGCGGGACTGCCACGATCACGCCATTCAGATTTTAGAGATGGTGGAAACCTATCGAGAGTTTGCCGCCAGCCTGATGGATGTCTATCTCTCCTCGGTCAGCAACCGCATGAACGAGGTGATGAAGATTCTCACCGTCATTTCGACAATTTTTATCCCGCTCACTTTTATTGCGGGCATCTACGGCATGAATTTCAAAAATATGCCGGAGCTGAACTGGGAGTGGGGATACGCAATGGTGTGGTTTTTGATGGGTGCGATCGCAAGCAGCCTAGTGTACTTCTTTTGGAAACGAGGCTGGTTTAGCAACTTCTCAGGCTGAAGAAGCACCTATGAATATCTATAGGCGTATACCCATTACCCAAAGTGAGGCACGGATAATTGGGAATTAGCGTCTAAAGAAGGAAAGCCTTCTATATCAGGCTTTCTGCAAAAACGGATTACTGAAAAGTGGTTTGTATCTAAAGAACGGCCTATGGAATAGAAATTAGCATCTAAAGAAAAAATCCCTATATATCAAAGGTTTCAAGGAAAACAGGTTGAGAGCCGTCGCTTGTATCTATGGAGACTTCAAGCCCAGAAGGGAATATAACTCCGATAGCGGGTAGATGTTACAGATGGATCAGCAGGCTGAACTAATCTAGCATCAAGGGCTTCACGAATGGCTCTTGAAACCGGCTCTGCTTTCTTATCCGGTAATTGAAAGCGCTTTCTAAGAGACCTGTTGGTCATTTTCTCATTCATCACATACTTTAAGCAGCAGTGTTGGTAGGTTGCCCGGATACGATCGTCACGATCCATCTCCTTGAAGTCCTTATGGGCAAAAAGCACGATAGATGTGTGAACGGTCCCCAATCTAATGTCAGGAGCGGGTAACTGATGCACTTCAGTCGCATTGACAACCCGATCAAAGCCACTTCCTTTACGCTCACAGATTCTAAGACGACGCATGAGATCCGCAAGGCGCTCGTTGCGAGATTTATCCTCATCAATAAAACGCTCGGTATCAATTGGAGGTAAGCCCAAATTGCTAATCTCTAGGCGATCTGAGAAAAGCTCAATTCGGACCGATGGCCCAGTCTGAGAAAAATCTTGATGAATTAGTGCATTAGCTAACAATTCCCGCACAGCCTCTTCTGGGAACATTTTGACTGATTCTCGTAGTGCTCCGCTGAGGACTTCGCTTTGCGGAGTTTGGGCCATAATAAAGCTCACTAGACCCGAGAAACCCACGGCGTAACCCTTGCTTCCAAAAATATCCATGCGGGTGTTGAGCTTATTGTTTTGCTCATAAACAACGAAACGAGGCGCTTTTGACTGTAGATCAGGAAAATCTTGTTCAATGCGTTTGGCAAATAAGATAGCTCCCATACGGGTAATATTCCATCCAGCTGTAGCGGATTCGATCAGGTGCTCTTGCTCAAACTTTCGTAGAACTTCTGCACGGGTACTTGGATAAGTCCGTTCTTGTAGGTCATAGTAGCTTTGAGTATCCAGTAAGCGGACAATATCTTCATCGCTACAGTTTGACTTGGCGGATCCCTCCAACCAATCGGGTTGGCCCTCAGCAAAAATTCTTCTCAGTTGATCTTCACTCATAGGTACAAGTTGTTCGCCAGAGCGCATAAGATAGGCTCCGCCGTGATTGTACGCTGTGCCTTTGGGGCGAGATGGAATAAGAAAAACTATAACTCGACCATCGGAATGCTCTACAGCCTCTACTTCAACGCGAAACTTGAGAACTATCAGGAGTTTTTCAGCGATTACACCTGGATTAGGGAACGCTGAGGTACCTACCACGGGACGAGGGCGCTCATCCGAAATCCCAAGTAAGAGATGTCCGCCACCTTCGTTGGCAATAGCAACGCAGTATCGATAGAGCTTAGTTTTATCAAAGCTATTTTTAGCTTCTTTAAACTCTAGCTTTGGCGTTTCTCGAGGGACCTGTCGCCATACGTCAATCTGTGCCGGTGTAATAGTCATGTGCTTTTCTTGATGGATAAAACCGCCAGCAATTTAGTCTACTTCTTTTGGCGTCGGAGCTGATTTAGCAGCTTCTCTGACCAACAGCCTCACTACCTGGAGGGGATGGCAGGGCGTCAGCGGTTCCATCACTACTCGCAACTCTAAATCCTTATCCACGATTTGGGTGAGTTTGAGTGCAAATAACTGCTGTTTGCCTCACCCCATCTAGGTTGATCAACGTCAACGCCATCTCAAGGGCATAGGAGCAAGCGGGCAAAAAGTTTGCGGCAGGTAGAGCATCCTGAACTTGAAATTGCTGCAGTCGTTTCTCTACTTGGCCTCTCGCTCCAACAATATAAATTTCGACCTGTCGGCGACGAGCCGCTTTTACTTCTGCTTCGACAATCAACGAAGCCGTGACGCCTATCAATGGTACATGACTCAAATCGAGAATCAGGATGTCAAAGTTCCGCCCCATTTGGTACGAGATGGTCCTGGCTGCTCCATAGCTTATGGGACCACTCATCTGAATCAACAAGATACGCCCTTGGGCCTGATCCATCAGCCGTCGTTCTTCAGGTGTCAAGAGTATGTTGGGATCGTCAGCGGGATGGGTAACCGCCAAAATCTTGCTGATTTGGAGGCTGGTTAGTCGCTGGATGGTCAGTATATTGGCCACGAAAGCCCCCACCAGAACTGCCGTGATCAGATCCACAAAAACGGTGAGGAACAGCACGCCATAGGTCACCAAGGCCGCCCGAAAAGAGACCTGACAGATTCGCCAGAGGAACCCCCAATCTATGATTTGGACGCCCACCTTAATTAAAATTCCGGCGAGAACTGCATGGGGGATTTGAGAGGTAATGCCGCCAGCCCAGAGGACAATACACAGCAAAACCAGGGCGTGAAACATGCCTGAAAGAGGGGTGCGTCCGCCTGCTTGCACATTAATCACAGTCCGCATGGTGGCGCCAGCACCGGGCAGCCCGCCGAACAAACCGGACAGCAGGTTGCCAATGCCCTGACCGATCAATTCCTGCTCAGAGTCGTGCTGGGTGCGGGTGATGTTGTCAGCAACCAATGAAGTGAGCAATGAGTCGATGGCCCCCAAGGTTGCCAGCATGAGGGCATAACCAACAATATCGCCGAGTTGGCTCAGGCTAAGCTGCGGCCACTGCAGTTGGGGTAGCCCCTGAGGAATATCGCCAATGCGGGCCACATCGTTATTGGGAAAGATGAGAGTTGCGATCGCAGTGCAAACAATCAGCGCCACCAGCGGTGAGGGTACGATTCGTGCCCATCTCTTCGGCCAGCCAAACACGATCAGCAGCGTTAATCCCCCCAGCCCCACTGCTACAGGATGAGGTTCGGCTAGAGCGGTAGGCAACTGCTGCAGTCCTTCCACAACGCTGCTCTGGGCTGCATGTCCCAGTAGAGGCGCAAGCTGCAGCGCCACAATGATTACCCCAATCCCAGACATGAAACCAGAAATGACGGTATAGGGCATCAGCGTAATGAACTGCCCCAGGCGCAGCATCCCAAACAGAATCTGAAGTGCACCGCTAAGCATCACGGCAGTAAAGGCCATTGCCATGCCGTTCTCGGGATTCTCAGCGATTAACTTCGCGAACACCGTCGCCATAACTACGGTCATCGGACCTGTCGGGCCAGAAACCTGGGAGGGAGTACCGCCCAATAGCGCAGCAAAGAAGCCCGTGAAGACAGCACCGTAGAGACCTGCGATCGCACCTGCACCCGAAGCAACGCCAAAGGCCAGCGCCAGCGGCAGTGCAACAATGGCTGCGGTCAAACCACCAAACAGATCGCCTCGAAGATTGTCAAACTGTAATCGACGCCAGAGCTGCATAGAATCTCGACCCTTCATAAATGGACCCATGCGCTCTCAAAGCAAGGCTCTATCCTCAGCATTGGAAAAGGTGATGGATCGGACTGAAGCATTCTAAAACTCAGGCTGAGCGACCAATGTGTAGATCAGCACATTTGGGCAGTGCAAAGCTCGGTTTATGGGTTGAGTCCAACCGCCTCGTAAAAACAATACTCAATTTGGGAAAAAGTTCTTAATACTCTGCAAAAAAGAGATGCTACAAGCAACATAAAACACAGGATAGAAACTATACGATTGATAACCTCTAACGGACTTTGTGAGTCAAGACTTTGTGCAAGGATCAGGAAGTTGCGATCTGAAAATTTTAGGGTGGGCACATGCAATCAACAACGCTGGGCAAAATTTATGATCTAGCTCTTAAACCTCTGGGTGAGAGAGGTGAAACGGCCCTCTGGTCCCTGTGGTGGATCATGACTGCTATGATCCTTGGCTCTCCTGGTTCCAGCGCTGCGCAGGAAATCTCTAAAACGAAAGCTTTGGTAGACCTCGACTCACAAGCGGGCGAACAGTTGTTGTTTACAAGTCAAGCTCGACGGGACTATCTACCGCTGTCCTCGGAGTTTCTGACTCAGAATCATCTTGCCTACTGCGGCGTTGCCACCATCGTCATGATTCTCAATGCTTTAGAGGTTGATGCACCAGAAGTTGTCAGCCATACCGTTCCAGGATTGGTCTCCTATCGCTTTTTCACGCAAGAGAATGTGTTTGAAAACGAGAACACTCACACCGTCATCAAGCCCGAGACCATCAAAAAGCAGGGCATGACTCTACAGGAGCTTGGAGGACTGTTTCAAAGCTATCCTTTGGATGTGCAGGTTTTTCATGGTCAAGAAGTGAGTTTAGATCAGTTCCGAAACTCCGTTGTGCAAAACCTTCAACAACCCAAGAACTTCGTCGCTGTTAACTATTTGCGGCGCAGCCTTGGGCAAAAAGGTGGCGGTCATATCTCGCCAATTGCTGCCTACAACGCAGAATCAGATCGATTTTTGATCCTCGATGTTGCTCGCTACAGGTATGAACCCCTCTGGGTTGAAGCAGAGGCGTTATGGAAGGCGATCAATACCTTGGATTCAACGTCAGGTAAGAGCCGTGGCTTTGTCCTAGTCAACTCAGTGGCTCGTTGAGCCGCAGAGCAGGGGGCGGCGGACCGGCAACCTGCTGCAGGCTTGCAACCAAATCGGGCTGAGCAGACATCGCACTTATGACCAAACTTTCTGTACTACGCGATCGCTGAGTCCCAATCATCGTTACCTTGCTGGTGAGTAAAAAGCTCGTAAAGCTAGCGATGACGATCACCGGCAGCATCGCAGTCCCCGACAAAACGCTGAGAATAATGCTGCTGCTTACTGGCGTTTTAGTCACGGCCACATTCACCGCCGCCATTAGACAAACCATGCCAACTGTGGGATGAACCTGCGGCACCGCGAGAGAAATTGCCAGACCGACATTAGCTCCAATAAAAAACAGCGGGAAGATAAATCCACCCAGGAAACCTGAATGCAGCGTAAAGCTAATGGCAAACATTTTGGCGACAGCAATCATCAGCAAAAAGCTAATGCCCAGCGTTGCGCCGGTTTCAATCACAGTATGAATCTGCTCTTCACTGAAAAATAGCGTCTGAGGAAAGGCAAACGCAATTAAGCCAATGGAGAGACCGCCCAATGTGGCTAAGGCAATCCGGTAGTGCTCTAATGGCTCTAACAGTTGACCAATGAGGCGAAAGACCCCGATAAACATTACGGCTATGCCTGCACCGATCACGCCCAAAACTAATCCTTCAAATAGATTCATTGGCGTTAGGGCCGGAACGGTTTCAAAGTGGTAGAACCCGCCGATGGTGATGCCGGTATTGATGCGAAAGACGGCAAAGGACAGGATGGCCGAGACGATGGCAGGTGCGATCGCTTCGTAATACTCCAGACCCTTGCGATGGGGAATCTCTAAAGCAAACAAAGCTGCGCCAATGGGGGCACCGAAAAAAGCACCGAGGGCCGCACTCATGCCGCAAAACGTGAGGACCCGCACGGACTCACCTGAGAGTTTTAGCTTTTCTCCCAGCCAACTACCAAAGCTGCCGTTCACCTGTACAAGAGGTGCTTCAGGGCCGGCACTGCCGCCAGAGGTGATGGCAACCAAAGAGGCAATAATCATCGCCGGGGTTTTACGGACATCAATCTTGCCGGGGCTGTGGATGTTGTCTACGACCTGAGCCATCTCCCCAGGTAGACCCATAAAGTAGAGGACTAGACCGACGCAAAAGCCGCCCACGGTAGTAGCGATCCACACATAGTTCTGGGTCGGCAACCAGCTCGGGAAATACGGCTCTAGAAAGTCTGGGGTAGTGTGCCACATCCCATGCATCATGAACTCTAGAACAAAGTAATAAATTGTGGCGACGAGACCACCGACGGCACCAATCAGCGCGGCGCATAAAACAAGCTGAGTGTAGGTCAGTTGACGAGGCTGATCAGAGGATTGCGCTTCCTTTTCTGTCTCAGCTTGATCGCTTTCCGGTACTTGAAGCATAAGCAATCGGTCTCCTGAAGTGCTTCACAAGTATCTAATCTTGAAAGTTCGCGGCAAAAGTCTTCTTCGTAAAGCCAAAAAATGAGGGTATTTAAAGCCAAATTTGGTTGTGTTGAAGTAGCATTAAGGGCAAATATTTCGATGCTTTAGATTTGTCTTTTAGGCTACAAAAATAGATAAAAGATAAAGTTAAATCATTCTCACAACGTACTGAGTTTCTCTCCAGAGTTTAGTATCCTCAATTACCCCTTAATGCTCTCAACTGGCAAAAATATTGAGTAATGCATGACTAGAATGCATTTTTTGAATGGCAAGGGAGAGCAGAAAAATTTAAGATTGCGATCGCAATTGGAACCGTAATCGATACAAGTCAAACCAAGATAGATCAAGACAGGCAAGATCTCAGATTGTTGAGAGGGATCTAAACCAACGGAAAGGGTGTCACAATTAGCCAACTAAAAATGGGCGCACAGGCAAGGCAAGCACCCCAGGGTGAGGCAGCCTTAGCAGTAACCAGTGAAAACAGAGCGACCAAAAGCGGGAAAACAGGCAGCATGATCGCCAAGAATCCCAAAGAAGGCAACAGTGCAATCGTGCCGGTTAATCCCACCAAGAAGACAAGGCTTTGTCCCAGCCACCACGCTAGACGGCGTCGCCGTTTTGCCTGATGCTGCACGAGGCTAGACGCCAGGAACCAGGGAATGCAGGCGACCGAGATCGCAACCCACAGGAGCAGCCGAGTCGGCACAAGAAACCAGGGCAGCCAGACCCATTGTGCCAAGGCCCCCAGCCCCAGCCACAACATTGCAAAGCCAACCGCACCCACCTTCAGATCTTTGATTGTGGGTTTTCTAATCGCAGCTCGGCCCCCAGCAGTGACCGTGCCCAACCACACTAACCCGGCGAGCAGCATCCAAACGCCAAGGGCACCCCCAATCAGCAAGCCACCTAAATTATCGATGGGGGTTTGTCGGTTAAGCAGCTTAAGGAATGCGATGGGGATGACCGGAGCGAACAAAAGGCCGCCCCAGCTCCATCGGGCCGCAGTCGCTTTTCTCTGGAGTGGTTGTGATGGTCCCGGGACAGGAGACGCGGGGGAAGGCATGGAATCCCAGGATTTTGAGGGAGGGGAAGGTGGTTTGATGACTGTCGGTAGAGCAGATGCGATCGCAACCACCCACCCTAGCAGGTGCAAACCATACCAAGCCATTCGTCGATCTTTATAGGTACTCATAGAGGTCAAGCCAAAGGTTTGGTTGAGCCAGTTAAGCGACTCTTGATGGCTGACATCGCTAAACAAAATCGTGGCATGCTCCACGGCAGGAATAATTTTGAAGGACCGCCCTCGCCCCTGCGACACATCTAGACTGGCACCCCCCGCTTGGTCCAACAATCGCTCTGCATAGGGAGCAAGATAAGATTCCCACTGACCAATCTGGAGATTCAAATTTTTAGGTAGCTCCGGCGTGACCGGGGCATCAGTAGATGAAATCGCCACCACCGCATCAAGCTGATCACCATGCTCAATGCCGCCCCTTAGGGCAACCCCCCCACCCATTGAATGCCCTAACGCAGCGAGTCTCTGAGGATCAATCTCTGGCTGTTGTTCCAAGGTCGAGAGCGATACGTCAAAACTATGCTGTAGAGACTCATAGACAAAGGGCTGTGTGTTGGCCCCGTGCCCTGGCAAATCCCAGAGCAGCACACCGTAGCCGTTGTGAACCAGCACATAGGCATACCCAAGCATCAGCTGTTTGGAGCCAGAGAAACCGTGGGCAATTAAGACACCAGGATGCTGCCCTGCTGTCTGCGGAGTCATCAACTGCATCGGAATGTCCTCAACCGTTAGGGAACGACTCGTCACTCCTATCTGTGCTGAATAGATGCCCCACCAAGACAGGACGATGAAAAGACCCGCGAAAAGCAACAGTATGAGCTGCCTTATTTTTGAAATCACCATCTTTTGTAGAGTCTTGCTTACTGTTCGTTAGCGCCTCTCTAGTTATGACAGATGTGAGCAACTCGTGAGCGTATTCCCCTAATGGCTAGTTCCTATGAGCAGCCTATTTATACATCGATGTATAAATTAAACATCGACTCAAGGCCGCCTATACGCTATCTCCTTTTGATTTCCACACCTTAACCGTAGATAGCCAGCTTGAAACAGAAGTGGTGCCGCAGTAAGAAACCTCTCATCCTGTATGAGAAGATATTCATCATTGGTCTGGCTTTAAACCTCAACGCTATTGAGCGGATAGATGAACGATTGACGGATACAAAACGGCTTTTTTGCATGAATCGGTCAAAGATTGAAGTCGGAATAAAGAAATATGACACACTTTAATAAGTGGGACCAATCAATCTTGATGGAAATTGCCCGATGAGTGTATTCGACGATGTTAGCCGCTTCCTAGAAGAGCGCCTTGAGGAATATCTACGTGCCCATCCTCATTTAGAGCTACAGGTTCTTGATGATAAGCTTCGTGATCAAGCCGCAGATACCGCAAAACTACTGGCCCAACTTCAGGCCGAAGAACAACAGCAGCAAAAAGCCATTCTAGAGACGGCCAATGAAATTCAGCGCTGGCATCAGCGTATCAAAAAAGCACAGCAGGCTGGTCGCAAAGATTTAGCAACGGCAGCGGAGCAGCGAGAAGCTGCACTCCTGCGCCAGGGCAACCAGCAGTGGGGGCAGCTTGAAATTATCAAAGAGCGCGTTGCTCAAACCAAAGAGCTTCATCAAAAAATTCAGGTCCGCCGGCAAGAAGTTCAGGCGAAGATTCGTCAGGCACCTAAACAGCAAACCGCCCGCACCGCCCAGACGACCGGCTGGTATCAGAAAACGTCCTCCGGAGGAGCCTCCGACCCTCTAGAAGAGCAGTTCCAGCGCTGGGAAATGGATGATGAACTCGATCAATTAAAACGGAAAATGGGACGCTAACAAAGAAGACAGGCCTAGCTCTATCTAGTTCTTCTTCGCTTTGTTCTTATCAAAAACTTCGCAGTCTTCACAGTTTGCCAATTTTAGAAGACTGGAAAGCAAGCACAAGCTTGCTATCTGCCCTGCTGTTCACAGATCTTCTTACTCCGATGCAGAGCGTTTCTTCTCAATCATCTTTTCAGGCATCGACCGCAGCATGAGATCAGACTGAGTGAATAAAACAGACCCGTTAGAGATTACGGCTAACGCCGCTCCTCCTATTAGTAGGGCTGGCCAAGGCAGTGCAATCTGCTGAAGCCACTTACTGCTTTCAACCAAAGCCAACAGCACAATAAAACTAGTGAGCCATACCTTCATGTCAATTTAGTCAGCCGTGCGCGTGAACACAGATACAGGCTCAGAGTTAGTTTGAGCAGCCCTAGGATCAATCAATTGATGCATTGTCCGCCAGAAACGTTGCTGAAGCTCTAGGGCTGTAAACGCTTGCTCAATGTCGTTGCAGTGAGCTTGATGAATCA
This sequence comes from Acaryochloris thomasi RCC1774, assembly GCF_003231495.1. Lineage (NCBI taxonomy): Bacteria > Bacillati > Cyanobacteriota > Cyanophyceae > Acaryochloridales > Acaryochloridaceae > Acaryochloris > Acaryochloris thomasi. The sequence continues at coordinate 547,758 of NZ_PQWO01000001.1, read as the reverse complement.
ATTGCCTGTGATGCATACCCACCGATAGCTTATTGAGGGGAATATAGCGCCAATGAACATCGCGTGGGAATGCCGGTAGGTCTAAAGGTCGTTTGTCCTGTTCTGTAATCTGATGTGCAGAAAGCTGAGGCGGCAATGTTGTCCCTTGAGACGGCTGACACTGAATAGTCTGTTTTTGCCGAGGTAGAACAGGTAAACTCACAGCGTCTAAGTCCTGGTGTTCAGAGACCTCGTCTATCTCCATCGCAGGGAAATGATGGGTATCGACGAGGCTTGCCTCGCAATAATCTATAGAGAAAGAAACATTACTCTTCTCCTCCATATCACTTTGCACAATGTCCGCTACATCTATCAGATCACAGTCAGCAGCTTGTGACCCAACGTTTTTTGTTGCACCGGTAGCCACGAAATTCTTTTCTGCATTAATCTGGTTGGCAATCTCACTCATGACAGTAGCGTCTATCTCTTGCACCTGCGGCCAGCTATTTTGAGTGGCTTCCACAAACTCCCAATCAGATATCGCATCACAGTCCTCTGCCAGCACTTGAAGATTAATAGACTGACTGTACTCGTTAGTCTGGTCCGCCAAAAAGGTACAGGTTAAAGTCCAAAGACCATGTCCCAAGTAAGCATCTGGTAAAAGGCTCAGATTGCCATGGACGTCGGGTTTCTGCCGATGCTGTTGACGCTCTTCCTGGAGAACACCGTTGTTTTCATAACGATGGCGAATCTGAATATCTAGGGGCTGATCAAGTTGAGTCGCATGGGCTATTAAATGATATCTTCCCTCCAACACTTCAACGGTAGGAGATTCTAAAGGCAACCATTCTCGGTCGCCCGCCTTCTGTATTAAAAACGTTAGATCCATCATGCTGTTTTAACCCCGATCCCTCACACTTCAGATTTCTTGTCAAGCGGACTCAGTTCGTTGGCAAGTGTAGCCGATTCTACTCAAAAATGGGATATAAATATCGAATTTTTTCTTAAAGTCGGGAAACGTGAGCCTATTCCTAGACGCTCAAAGTCAGCAAACGATACTGAACAACCGATTCTCCTGCAAAGGTTGGTTTTAGTTTTCTGAATCGCTGCTTTGCAATACGGCGACTGACTCCATTCGTCGAAGAGAGCCGCTCGCAAATGGAGGACCAGCATTACATCAAGCCTAAAAACGGGACTGGGCGGATTCGAACCGCCGACCTAGCGCTTAGGAGGCGCTTGCTCTATCCATCTGAGCCACAGCCCCATGCCTCTATAAACGCCATATTAGCGTGAGATTGGTGCCACGTTCACAATAAAGACGACTCAGAGGGATGCCCCCTGAGTCGTCTTTGAATAATCTTGAATCTCAAGTCACAGCGTAGAAAGCAACTTCAAGATAGATTTGAAACACCTTGAAGCAGAGCCTTCTAGGCTAATAGATCTGAAAGCTGCGCCTGAGCCACGTTGATAGCAGCACGATTTCCGAAAACGTTAATCGTATCTTCGCCACCGTTGAGTTCAATTTCAAGTAAACCGTGGCTGACTCGATTGACATCAATTGAGCCACTGTAGTCACTGAAATCAAAAGTATCAATTTTCTGGAAGCCAATAATGACATCAGTATCTGAAAAGCCATCTTCAAGGAGAGCATCACTGAAGATGAACAGATCTGCACCACGACCGCCATATAGGGTGTCGCTACCGGCCTCACCTTCAAGGTGATCTACACCATTGCCGCCTGAGAGAATGTCTTTACCGATCCCGCCGACGAGGGTGTCATATCCAGCGCCACCGCGGAGGAGATCATTGGCATCGCCTCCCATAAGGGCATCAGAACCCCAGCTGCCAGAGATTGTATCAGCACCTAAACCACCGACGAGGGTGTCGTTGCCGTAACTACCAAAGAGCACATCAGCTCCGTTACCACCCAGGACAATATCATTCCCCCAAAAGCCATTGATATTGTCACTTCCAGCTTCACCATCAACGAGATCATGCTGATTAGTGCCGACTAAGGCATTGCGTGACTCATCGCCGGAAATTGTGTTTTTGTAAGGAACTTGAAAGGGATTATCTTGAACGAGAAGGGAACTCTCGGTGTTGTCCCGGATGATGTCAGCAAAGGTCGTGTCAGCGATGTCGGCATCTAGCCACTCGAGACTTTCTAAATCGTTGGCGTAGAAAAAGCGATCGCCATCTCGTAGCCGCGTAAACTGATCCGCCACGATAGTGTTGAAGGTCTCGCCCAATACACCGCCATTGACGTGCTGTTCACCTAGTCCACCGATCCATAGATCAACGTCATCGACCGAGGCGTAAACACTTTCGAATTTAGCGGCAAGGTCTGCATCGCCACCGGCCAAATCAAGGAAGCTATCGTACGTAGAGAGACCCAAGCTGTCGCGAACATCATTAAGGGCAGGTAAACCGTGATCCCGTCCTCGCTGAATGTTGAGAGAAACAAGATCAAAGCCACCGGCTCCAGGAGGCCCAAACAGGAAGTTACGGACATCGTCAATTACTAGCGTATCGACTTCTTGAGCCTGCTGCAGACCCAGTCCTAAGAGGAAGGATTCTACACCGCCATCTTGAGCCAGAGTGGGTCGAAAGAAAGCATCCTGTAGTGCGGTACTGCCCAGGCTACCATTGGCATCGTACTGCTGCAGTTGAGGGGACAGCATCGTGTGGCCGAAGCGGAATGCTGCCGTTGAGAACTCATTGGCAATGCTGGGATCTACGCTGGAGTCATAGCCGCCATAGGCAGCGAGTGGTCCACCCAGCATGAGGGGTAGAAACTCGTTATAGGTAATCATCTGAATCTTAGCGCCAATGAGCTTGCGGGCAGATTCGTAGACAAAGTCACCTTCAGTTGCCTCTGCATTCTCAGATAAGAAAGCATTTAGCTTTTGTACAACGGTGCTGTCACCACTTTCGATTCTTTCTAGAAGACTATCTGCAATGCGATTGTGCTCACGTACGAACAACGTGTGTACTGATGTCAGGCCAATTTGTTCATTGGCGCGGATATCACCGGCTAAAAATAGGTCAGCGCTATCGCCACCTGCATTGCCAAAGCCACCTTCGTTAAACGGCAGTAAATCGCCTTCAGATGTCTTAAGACGTCCGGTGCCGTCGTTAGAACGTAGTGCATCGGCACGTTCTTGATCTGAACCATAGACCATCGAACCATCGATATAGGTTGTGATCTCGTTGATCTGTTGGCGTGGATTTTCTGTACCCGTATGCTCGTCGAAGACAGACCGGTTAAGCTCAATTTGTGCTGTTCCGGTATTGAATGGGTCGAAGTGTTGGTCACCCATGGGCACACTAATATTGAAGGGTTCTGCAACCTCCCCACCTTCTGTTAGGTCAATATCGTGATCGAGGAATTGCCCCCATTGCCAAAACCAATCGCTGAGACCCAGAGAGTTCAACACTGAGCCGGATTGAGAAGCGACGCTGTTGCTAATAGCGCGAGCACTTGGCAACTCAGTACTGTTATCAGAAGCAATACTACGAGGAGTCGAAATCCCGTCGTCATAGTCTGCATCGCTTAAACGTCGAAGCTGGGTATGGGGGGTACCCAATTCGGAGTCGTCAATATTGTTGCCGGAACCGTCAATGGAGCGGAATTCTAGTCCCTCTAGCCCAGCAGTTGCTTCTTCTACCTCAACTGTTTCTACAGTCAAATTCTGCTGACCCATGATACTCCCAGGAGCAGAATCTAGTAAATTAGAACCTAGCTGATCACTCATTAATTTAAACCTCAAAAGATAAAGAACTCACAACACGGAATAAACGAGTCAAACTCTCCGTCCAGAGTTTTCAAAACTCAGACAGCAAGATTTAGATGCACTTACTTGGCATCAACTCGCAAAAGTAAAGACATGAAAAGAACACCGATAGGTTCTTCCCGCATCAGCAAATCACTAACCAAAAGTTAGTATTCTGCTTAAGTTACGTTTGTAAAAATTTAAACTTTGCTTTCAGAAGCAAGCTGAGATAACCCCCGTAAATCTCAGATGCTGTGCCTGAAGGCTAGCTTCAACAGCTTTGAAATAACACTGGAAAAACAAATGGCTAGTAGCCATATCCCCAATTGATAAACCACCATGGATATGAATGGTCTGTCAGATAACACCCTTAGAATTCAAAGCAGCAGTAGTCCTAAAGACTGCAAAAAATGGAAAAGAGTTCCAATACTGTTTTGTACTTTAGCTTGAATCTAAAATTAGCTTAACCTCATCAACCCTGGAACGGCAAGTAAATTTAGATTTTGTTGTGACTGACTGCTTGTTCAGGCTTGGCTTCATCCTGAACTTTACTGAGAGAGCAAGGAGGGAGCCTTACTTAGGCAATCCTATATTGTCAGTCTTGGTGAAATCCCAGCGTCTGAATACCTTCTGTAGATAGTCCCAGAGTTTAGTGTAAATGGAACTTCAAACAGCTCAAGTCAAGCTGAGGTTAATCTCTATCAATAATTAAAGGCAAAATTGAGTAAACATGAACTTCAAAACTAGCGATTAGGCACTTGTTTAATCTATTCTGCGCTTCAACTCTCTGTTTCTGTGATGTATAGAATTGGTTTTGCATGATTGACATATGCGAGAAGCCTCAAAGAGATAGGCTTTGAGGCTTCTTAAAAAGAGTAGTCTTAAAAGACGAGCTTCAGATAGATTAAAGGGCTTGCTGAAGCTCTTTAGTCTAGGCTCGCTCTGAAAGTTGCGTCTGTGCTGCATTCAATCCAGCGCGACTGCCAAATATATTGATGGTATCTTCACCACCATTGAGTTCAATCTCTAGCAGTCGTCTGCTTACTCGATTAAAGTCAATGGAGCCACTATACTCGGTAAAATCAAAGCTATCAAAGCGCTGGAAACCCCAGATTGTGTCTGTATCAGATACGCCATCATTGAGGATATCATCACTGAATATGAAGGTGTCGGATGCTGCTCCACCCCGAAGAGTGTCGCTACCAACTCCACCTTCCAGGGAATCAGCCCCCCCGCCACCTGCAAGTAAGTCGTTGCCAGCATTACCTAGAATCAAGTCATTCCCTCGAATGCCCAATAGCCGATCATTACCGTTACCTCCTGAAACAGTGTCGTTCCCGGAGCCACCACTGATGATGTCCTTATCATCCCCCCCCAGAAGCACATCGTTACCGAGGCTACCGAGGATACGATCTTGTCCAAGTCCGCCTAGAACGGTGTCATTTCCTTGACCGCCCATGAGCACGTCATTACCGGCATCGCCTAAGAGAATGTCGTCACCCCGACGACCAATGATAAAATCGCGTCCCTCTTTGCCATCGATTAAATCAGCAACGTTAGTTCCTAACAAAATATTATTCGATTCATTCCCGACGACTGAATTTTCATAGGGAACGTCAAAGGCATTGTCTTGAATGAGATAGCCCTCTTCAGTGTTGCCACGCAGTACCTCAGAAAGACTGGTATTGGCGAAATCAGGATCTAATAACTGGATGTCTTCTAGCTCATTGAGATAGAAGAATCGATCGCTATCACGCGTTCGAGCAAACTGCTCAGCAATGATAGCGCTAAAGGTTGGGCCAAGAAGACCACCATGATCATCCGCCTGCTCAGAGATGCCTGCAATCCAGAGGTCAATTTGGTCGACTGTTTCATAAGCTTCTTCAAAGAGAGCAACGACATCATCTGCTATGAGCCCTAGGCCCGAAGATCCGAGATCATCAAAGCTATCGATGCTGGTGCCGAAAAGGGCTTCATAGACTTCAACATAGCCAGGTAAGCCGGTATCACGCCCTCTTGCAATATTTACAGAGGCTAGATCAAGCCCTCCGGTCCCTGCCTCGAATAGGAAGTTCCGCACCCCATCAATGACAAGATTATCTGCCTCTTGTGAAGCTTGGAGGATTAAACCGCGTAGGGTTGAATCAACGCCCTCGTCTTTGATTTGTTCGGGGATAAAGAAAGCATCGCCTAACGCAATCTCGCTGAGGCCATTTGTACTCAGGCGCTGTATTTGATCCGATAGTAAGGTGTGACCCACACGGTAGGCTGCATTAGCAAACTCTGTACTGATGGATGCCAGCACATCAGATTTATAGCCGTCGTACTCTGCTGTTGTTCCTTCACCAATCAACAGAGGTAGGAATTCATCATAGGTAATTTGCTGGATCTTGGCCCCTACAACCTTGCGGGCTGCTTGGTAAATAAACTCATCCTGCAGAGCATCGCTATCTGTTTCGTCGCTGGTCTCTGTGAACTGCTCAAACTTTTCGACTAATGCTGCTTCACCTGCTTCTAGGCGGTCAAGAAGATCTGCCGCAAGACGATTATGTTCACGCACGAACAAGGTGTGAACTGCTGTTAAGCCAATTTGCTCATTCGCTCGAATATCTCCGGCAACATACTGGAAGTCACCGAGGGTTCCACCTGTGGCATTTTCTTGCCTTTCTCCCGTTCCTTCATCAGGATTCTCTGGCAAGAGGACTTCGCCATTGTTGGTTTCTGAGAATTTGAGCTGCCCATTTGCAAAGGAACGTAAAAAGTCGCCCCGCTCTTCATCAGAGCCATACACACTGGAAGCATCAATAAAGCTGGTAATTAGATTGTCGGCCTGGCGGGGATTATTGATGCCGGTTCCTTCTGAAGCCCCTACTCTCAAAAAGGGCAGAAATGTTCCATCAGAGAATGTGGGATCGCCATTTGGAACCACAATGGGTGTGAATTCACCAGGGTTGTCTGCGGTTGACTCGTTTAAATCGAGGTCATGATCGATGAATTGTGCCCACTGCCATATCCAATCACTGGCATTCAGAAAATTAGAGACTGACTCTGATTGAGCAGCGATTGTATTACTGATAGTACGAGGATTGGGAAGGGATGAAGGCGGACTTGAGGGATCGAAGGGATTGGGAAAGTCTCCCCCACGTGGTGTACTGATACCGTCTTCAAAAGCATTCGTGAAGAGGCGCAAAAGTTGCTCGCCGGTGACGCCTGTATTTGTATCATTATTGTCAGAACCGTTGATGGAGCGAAACTCTAGACCTGAAGAGGCTTCTTCTACCTCAACTGTTTCTGCGCTTAAGTTGCTCTGCCCCATGATGCTCTTGGGAGCAGAGTCAAATAAATCAGAACTGAATATGTCAGTCATTAACTTAGACCTCGATAGAAAAAACTCACAGCATGAAATTCTGCCGCGTAGGCTCTTCACCCCCATACTTTTCAGCCTGTGGACAGCAGAGCCTACGCGCATCAACCTTAAGTCAGTGCACAAGAATAAAGGAACCGAGGAGAACAGCAATAAGTTCTCCTGGTCAAGACAGCAGGAATAAGACTGCCTGCTGTGTAGCTATGCTTATAAAACTTGAACCATCTGTGTAAAAAGCAGATTGAGAGACTGCTCAACTGCCTTATCCACTTGGACGTTGGATTAGCTTAAATAACTTGGTAACACCCCTATTTGAAGACAATGACTAATTGCCATACCCCCAACTGTATGCCAGTCATTGATGCTGATAATGTCTCAGATAACACCCTCAACCCTTAAAGCTTAATTTCTTTAAGGTAATCCTATTGCTCAATGACATTCAGGACTGAAAGCATGTTCCAGCACCTTATACGTCTATCGAACAGATAGCTAAGGATACAGTATCGCTATTAGTCCTGGAACGGCAAGTATATTTAGATTTTATTTATAGACTCAATGGTTCAAGTCTTGAGCGATTTTGTTGGGTTAAAAGGAAATAATGAGTGAGCTACCTTGAAACTTAGCGCCTTTAACAGGTTTCCCACGCAACTCTGAGGGTAGAAAAATGTTACGCCGTTGGTCTCCAGCTTCGATGGTGACTTCGGGGCCATATTGTGTCAACTTAACCTGTTTTTTATCAAAGCCAGGTAAAAACAGCTTGACCTGCTGCTGCGCGAGGTCGATTGTAATGGGCTGGGGGGCCTGTTCGGCTTCCGTGAAGCTGGGCAGGGCTGACATGAGGGGCTGCCAATGTTCACCGCTGCGAAATGGAATCGATTGAATGGGCAGGGGAGCAAACTGCTCTTCAATGGTGGCGGTCTTCATGCTCAAGCTGGGCTGATTTAAAAGAACGCCACCAACGGTTAAGCCCACTTGTTGGGCGCTGCCCCACAGATAGCGGGCTGTTGCGATGGCCGTTTCATCACTTGTGGTCACTAAATAAGCGGCGACTCTACGAGGATCGGCTACAGCATTTTTGCCTTCATCAAGTTGGTTGTTGACCTGCTGGGTCGGCTCGGCAAAGTTATCACCCGACCAATTGACCGTCAGTACGGCACTGGAAATGGGCTGGATAAAGGGAGATAGCGTGCGGCCAAGATCAGAGTCTGCAAAGACCTGCCGAAAGCGGCGAATGTACCAGCTTAAGACTTCTGGCATGCCCAGCATTCGCAGTGTGGTTTGGTCGCCAGGACCGTCAACAATAATGACGTCGTAGTCTCCACTGGCGTCATATTCACGAATGGCGTTGAGGGAGAGTGCACTTTCTAGGCCAGGGAGCACCCCTAGTTCTTGGCCGTACACGTTTTTGAAGAAGGGGGTACGCACATACTCAGCTTCAAGCTGTTTGACCTGTTCCCAACTTTTTTCGAGAAGAGCGGCTGTTTGAAATTGCACAGCGTTTAAGTTTGGCTCTACTGTTTGAGGCTCAGCGCCGACTGGTTTGCCCAGCAGCATTTCAAAGACTGGGCCTGGATCTTGAGTGGTCAGCAGGACGCGCTTACCTTGGCTGGCATATTGCTTGGCGGCTGCGATCGCAACCGTCGTGCGTCCTGTCCCCCCCTTGCCCAAAAACGTGAGAATAAAGCTCATGATTTATCGACGACCTTCGAGTTCATCTTCAAAAAACCAACTGCTGCTGTTATCGTTGAAGGCTACTACAACGCCCACGCCGCTACCGTCCGTCATTTTGTAGTCTTTTACAACCCCCATTTGACCCACTTTATCGCTAGCATCACCCGAGAGGCGATCGAGGATGCGAGCAACGCGGACTTTCTGACCTATTTTCATTCGAAGACTCCAACTGCTTAAGTTAAGTATTGTATCAGCCTGTGCGGCCCGAATGGTATAGATCTGAGAGATTGTTGCTAATTATGACGCTTTTCTCATTCATAATTTTAGTCTTCAATTCAGTTCACGGTTGTACGGTGTAAGCCATAACGGAGCGTCCTATGAATCGAAGTGAATACTAGGTAATGAATTTTGGCTGCAAAGCTGAGCAATATCAATACAATTAGTACATGAATACCTTCAATACTTTTAAGCAATCTCAATTTCAGCGCGTGAATGATGGTGAAATAGCGCCAATCCTCAGCGGCTGCGAGTCAGCTCGTCGCTTGCTAGTGATGGTGTGGCCCCAGTTAGGTGACTTTGATAGTCTTGAATATGCCTGGTGGCTGCGGCGAGAGGCTGAGTTACTTCAAGAGCAAGGTATTGTCTTCCGGGCGGTGGGGATTGGCGATCGCAACTCCGGCAAAAAGTTTTGCGAATATACAGGGTTCCCCGCAGACTGTTTATACGTCGATCCCAAAGCAGAACTCCATCAACAGCTCGATCTCTACCCTGGCCTAAGGCTTAAGGTTCCGGGCTGCTCAGTCGCTCAAAATGCCTATTTCAGTTTGCTGCTCATGTGTGCAGGGATTGGCAGTCCGGGAACGTTAACGGAGGTTTTTCGCGGATACAAGGGCGATCGCAACGCGCCTCAGTTGATTGCTGATGATGAAGTGGTCAAGGCGACACCACTGCCACCCGTAAAAGGTGAACTGTTCAAGAATGTAGGGGGCAAAGGTTTTCAGCGGCCCTTTGAGCTAGCGACGCTGAGGCTGCGGAATATGGCGGAGGTGTTGGGCAACTGGGGCACCTACGTTCCTGATGCAGCTCACATTACGCAGCGAGGCGGGACGTTTTTGTTTGAGAATGGAGAGCTGGTGTATGAGTTTTGCGATCGCAACATTCTCGGCTTCGCTGCCAACATGAGCCGTCCACTAGAGTTCTTATCTATGGAGTCTCAGTCTGAAACGGTTGTGCCCACTGCATCCTAATCTTTTCAGATAATCAGCTCCGTCGCGATTAACGCTTGGGTTCAATATAGAGCTGGGTCACATAATAGGTTGAACCGCGCTGCCAAATACCCACGCCCGTTTCAGTCATTTGGGGAAGCAAAATATTTTTACGATGTCCTGCACTGTTCATCCAGCCGTTGACTGACAAAGCGACAGGATGTCTGTTGTAACCAACCTTCATCAAGTTTTCACCAATTAAAGCTGCGCGCAGACCGGCGGCTTCAACGCGTTGTCGATGGGTCTCTCCTGAGGGGCCGATGTGTCCGTAGATATTGTAGGCAGCCATTTGTTGACTGTAGGTGCGCGCAACCTGGCTGAGTCTGGGGTTTCGCCTGAGGGCGGGCAGTCCATATCGCTGCCGTTGATGATTCACCTGCCGCAGAAGCTGTTGCTCCATTGTGGCAATGTTGGGTGACTGAGACGTTTGCTTAGCTATCCGGTAAGAAGTTGTTGAAGCCGCACTAGGGAGGGCGGGCTGCAAACATCCGTAGGCTAATGAACAGGCCATTAGCCCTAATTTTAGGGATATTCCCAAGCGGGATGACGTTCGTGAAGGAACGCTGCGACAGACAAAACTCATGAATTCACTCCTGCGACTGCTGTAATTGCGAGATCTCAAAGATTGCAAGACAACAATTCACTTTTGCGAACCACTATGGGAGGTATGAGGGGTTCTACCTTGTATCGAAGATTACAAATACCTTTATTTCCCCTTTCTGAGCGGACAGTATCCATCAGGCAATGCGGGTTGTTTCTGCTCTGCTTTTCCTGTAATTCGAGCAATGTGCTGCAAAATTTGCAAGATTCGGTAGGTTTCTTGGTCAGAGGTTAATGCTGCGAAGACGCGTGAAAAATTGTACTGCCTTTGCGTGTCAGAGGGAGCAAGCTTTACAAAGACTGAATCGTCGCCATTGGTCATCATGCCAAATCTTGGCAGTTTGGGGTGGGGATTTGTCATTAGGTCGGCAAGTGTTTGAGGTAAGGCTGACCAGATAGAAAGCGCTGTTTTTTTTGACTCTAAAATGACCACCCAAAGTTGGTTCTTAAGGACCAACACGTCTAAACGGCCCTGCAAGACCTCTTCACTGTCTTCGAGGTTGAGCTGTACTGCTTTTTCTGCACGAACCCTGAAGGGCGGATCGTAAAATCCCGCGATTGTCAGCAAAGGAGAAGCAAACAGGAGCGTGATTGTTCCTTCGAGCAAGTGTCCTTCAGATCGCTGGTAGAGATACCGACGACGCATGGCCGTTAAGTCTGTCTTCTCTTTTTCTGTCAGGCTAGGTAGGCTCTGAGACCATTCACAGAAGAACGCTTCATCCTCTGTACGAGTCAATTGAAATCGCTGCTCTGCCTCTGCGAGTGTGGTGATGGCTTCTGTAATCGCAACTGACATACAGCTAACCTAGCAATTTTGCTTCTATGCTAGCAGTCATCAAGGTCTTAAAGGCTCTACTCATGAAGCCGCTCACGGCATCCATCATCTGTCTTGGCAACAACATTAGCGGAATGGAGGGGCGTACAGTAATCCACCATCCTGCGCTAGCTTATTTTGGCCTCGGGGTAGGTTGAGCTTTGTGTTGGGGCCGAGGTTGCGATCGTAAATTTCAGCGTAATTACCAACGTTTTTGATCACGCGGACGGCGAAGTCATCAGGGAGACCGATACCGGTCCCCAGGTTATCTTCTTTGCCGAGAAATCTCTGAATAACAGGATCGTCGCTATCAGCAAACTGATCGAGATTATCGGAGCGAATGTCTAGATCTTCGGCTTCTATGGTGCTGTAAATGACCCATGTGACTACATCTAACCATTGAGAATCACCATCAGCGACGGCTGGCGCAAGGGGCTCTTTGGACATAACCTCTTCAAGAATGACGTGATCGTCCTGTTGCGGGAAGGCACTGCGGCGCGAGAGGAGCTGAGACCGATCTGAAGTGACGCCCTGGCACCGATCTTCGGCATAGGCTTTGTAGGCGGCGTTGATGTCTTCGTAGACAACAGGAGTGTAGTCAACCCCCAGCTTCCGCATCTGATCTGAGAGGTTTTGTTCATTGGTGGTGCCGGTCTGGGTGCAGACTGATTTCCCGGCAAAGTCTTTGAGGGTTTTGATACCGCTGCTTTTGCGCACCATCATGCCCTGGCCGTCATAGAAAACCACGGGGGCAAAGGCCATCCGGTTCGATCCGTCACGGCTGAGGGTCCAGGTGGTGTTGCGGCTGAGGACGTCGATCTCGCCGGTTTGTACAGCGGTGAACCGTTCTTTGGCGTTGAGGCGGCGGTAGTTGACGGCGTTGGGATCGTCGAAAAGAGCAGATGCGATCGCACGACAAAAATCAACATCCAGTCCCGAATACTCGCCCTCAGGATTGACAAAGCTAAATCCCGGCAGCTCGCCGCTGATACCGCAGTTGAGCTGCCCTCGCTCTAAAATGGCCTGCAGCCTCCCAGAAGAGGATGAACCGGAAGAGTCCAGGCTAGGAAGACAGCCGGTTAGCGTGCTGAGACAGAAAAGACCGGTCACCACGGCTCGACGGAAAAACGGACGATGCTTCATAACGGCTCTAAGCGAAGGACTGCAAGACAGCGGAATTGTCGCTGCTTCACAATTACAGCACGAAGAGTCCCACACACAAGCCTTTAGCACTAGCGGAAGATGCCCCTTAAGCCTGACACTGGGGTTGAGGGTAAAAGCAGCAGAAGGAGTGAATCATGTCACCGGTTGAGATTCTAGAACAGGCCGCTCAAAAGGCATTCAATGCTGCGGAGCGACCTGCCCCTGACGCTGTACGAGAAGCTTGTCTTGAGGCCGAGAACATAAGCAGACATTCCAGGGAGAGTCATGGCTTTGATCAACTAGTCGGGGACTGGCGACTTTGCTTTATCACCGGCACGAAAAAAACGCAGAAGAAAGCAGGGCCAGTGATGGGGGCCGGTCGATATTTACCGAAGCTGGCCTCTATTTCTCTGTCCTACACGCCCAGAGAACAGCCAGCGGAGAACTCAGGAGAAAAATTTACGGCGGGTACAATCGCCAACGACATCAAGTTTCTGGGCATTCACCTATCCGTTTCAGGCCCCGCGAAGTTTTTGTCACCTCAGAACATTATGGCCTTTGATTTTACGCGCATGGCGGTCAGGGTTTATGGCGTGAAGCTGTTCGACAGTTTTATCCGCAAGGGTGAAGCCAGTGAAGCGAAGTTCTATCAGCGGAAGGTGGGGCAACAGGCGTTCTTTGCCTATTTCTTGATCTGCGATACGGTGCTGGCCGCTCGGGGGCGAGGGGGTGGCTTAGCTGTGTGGGCGCGCGAGCCATCTTAAGTCAGCTCCTGAATCCAGCTTCAGAACGCTTTTATAATTTGATTCTTGCCTTTCGTTTTCCGCTGCTCTAAAAATTGCTCATTGCAAGTGACTCCCTTCTACTGGTTGAATCTAGGCAAAAGAGCGGCTCTCGATGTAGTACAAAAAGGCCAACAGATTCATCGTTAATCTGTTGGCCTAGTTTTATTTATTCAATTGACTCAATTGCAAATGGTTTAGGCAATCAACTCAATCTGACTGGCTTGGAGGTCAAAGGTATTGTTGAGCTGAGCGAACTGACCGCCAGTACCGAAGCCTGCTGCAGCGCCATTGGCATTGAAGTAGAGGCTACCATCATTGCTGTTGTAAGCGATGGATGCACCACTGCTTTCGGCGTCAGCCAGAGAGCTGACGCTGGCGAACTCGCTCATATCGATGATGTCACCGATGGCACCTGTCAGACCAAAGACAGACAGACTCAACTCCATTACATCATCGCTGGTAAGGTCTATGATCGTATCGGTGCCGAGGCTGTTGAAGCCACCGCCAAATCGGAACGTATCAGACCCGACTCCACCTACAAGTGTGTCATCGCTGGAGCCACCGACGAGAATGTCGTCACCGCCGCCGCCAATCAAGCGATCAGAACCAGCTTGACCTTCGAGCACATCGTTGTCGTTGCCGCCGTTAAGTGTATCGTTGCCGAAGCCACCCCTTAGTTGGTCATCACCTGCAGTGCCGATCAGACGATCGAGTCCGTTTCCGCCTAGGAGAGTATCATCTCCGGCTTGGCCGACCAGCGTGTCGTTGTCGCTCCCCCCACTCAGGAAGTCGTTGTCGAGTCCCCCTTGAAGCAGGTCGCTTCCTGTTGAGCCAATCAATATATCGTTGCCGCTGCCGCCTTGAAGAGTATCGTCTCCCGCTTGGCCCTGCAGCGTGTCGTTATTGTTGCCCCCATTAAGAAAGTCATTGCCGTTACCGCCAAAGAGGAGGTCGATACCGCTGCCGCCGAAGAGGGTATCGTTACCACCTTCACCCAGGAGGGTGTCACTACCATTGCCGCCTACGATGCGATCATTGCCATTTCGGCCATTGAGACGATCTCGACCATCTAAGCCTTCTAAAGTGTCGTCATCAGGGGTTCCTGAAAGGCGATCTGGACCAGGGGTCGCGCCATTGGGACTCCCGGCATTCTCAAAGAAATTGATTGTGCCAGGGCCATTTCCAACAACTAGATCGAGGTCGCCATCACCATCAACATCAGCCAAGACAGGTTGGCTTTCACCCCCCACATTAAACCCATCGAAGGGATTGCTAGTGCCGGTTTGCTCGATGTAGTTGGGACTGGTTGTACTGCCTGTGTTCTCAAAGAAATTGATTGTGCCACTGCCAGCCCCAACAACTAGATCAAGGTCGCCATCACCATCAACATCAGCCAAGACCGGTTGGCTTTCAAAGCCTACATTAAACCCATCGAAGGGATTGTTAGTGCCGGTTTGCTCGATGTAGCTGGGGCTAGTGGCACTGCCCGTGTTCTCAACGTAGTTTATCGTGCCATTGCCATCTCCCGTGACTAGATCGAGATCACCGTCGCCATCAAGATCGGCAAAGAAGGGAGAGTTGCTATCGTTTGAACCAACGCTAGGGAAAGGATTATCAGTGCCAGTTTGTTCGATGTAGCTAGGGCTAGTGGCACTGCCTGTATTTTCAAAGAAACTCAGGCCACCGAAGGATTGTCCAATAACCAGATCAAGATCATCATCGCCATCAATGTCGGCAAAGGTGGGGGTGCTTTCACTTCTAGAAATACCGTCGAAAGGGTTATTGGTGCCGGTTTGTTCAACATAGCTGGGGCTAGAGGCACTACCCGTATTCTCAAAGAAGTTTAGAATGCCATCGGAAAAGTCCCCGATCAGTAGATCAAGATCCCCATCGTCATCAATATCGGCAAAGGTAGGGTGGCTGTCACTTCCAACATTAATCCCATCAAAGGGGTTATTGGTGCCGGTTTGTTCGTTAAAGGTGGGCATTAATCGTCTCAACTAATAATTTAATGAAGAACAGATTGAATTCCTTCACCTATGTTGAGGTGAAGGAAAAGCGATGGGACTCCCCCGTCCTAAGACAGATCCCAGAGCTTCCCAGGAGACTCTTCCAAGTAGAAAATCCACGACTGGGGTTGGAATAGCGGTAAACCTGCTGCAGTTTTCGCATAATCTCCGCTATATGGCAGCCATCCCACCTGCATGAGTGGCAGGATGGACTGTCTTTTGCTCATAAGCAACAGCACTGTCACAAATGAGCAAATCTTTGAAACCCGCCGCTGCGCAGATACTGGCTTCCGTTTGTGATGCATCAGGATGGGTGAGCAACGGCAACCAGGCTGAGAGTGCAATCGCCGTCGAACCGACCCTGTAGGTGCAGGCGTCTAGGAGCAGATCCGAACAGCGATAGCGGGTTAAATATTCGTTAAAGGGTAGCTGAGGAGCAAAGATCAGTTGGTCAGGATCAAGCTCCTGGGCGCGTGCGGCTTGGCGCACGTTGACCTTGACTGAGTTTGTCCTATCAAAGAGCAATAGCGCTGCTCCCGGAACCTGCCGCAACATCTGTTGTTCGACAGACTCAGATGGAACCACTTCACGGATTTTGAGGTTATCGGTCGTGTAAGCCAGTTCAGGGATATAGATGCGATCGCAACTCTGACGCAACCCTCGTGCCCTTAGCAAATGATCGAGCTGCCACTTCTGATGGCGAGTACTCATGCAGAGGCAATTATTCTGGGCAAATTGACCCATCGGCTTGTCAACCAAGCGTTCACGCATTGTTTATACGTCCTTCTGGACGAGACTCACGCAGAAAAGACGGTTGGTTTGATGAGTGGTAAAAGCTACATTCAGGTCTTGATGCTGTAACCCATTGGGTAACCCTTCAGAATGAGTCACTTTTAGCTGGGAGGCTATAGCTGGGGGTTCGAAATTTTTATCGTCAGCGGAGAATTTCACAACGTTCAGTAAACGTTGCGGGTTCAAAGACGCAATCATAAATAAATCCGAGCAACTGGCAGAAGAAGAAGTCTATATAGAATTTTGAAATTTAAATTATTAAGCTGTCTGAAATTGAGTGTACCCAGCTAAAAACTTTGTATAACAATGGAATTCAACACGTAGCGGTAAGCAAAAACAAACGCGAAAATATACAAAATTTCTCTGGAAATATTTTTTGTAGAACTCCATCTCATCATGCTTCTATTGTTTTTAGACACGTTTTTATTGCCTAGATGTGATTCTGAGGTATGCCAACATCATGCGAAAGTTGTTTTTGAAACCAACAAAGTAGAACATCAAAGCATACAAAAAAACCTGAATTTCTGGAGCAGAAATATTCGAGCGTTAACTATCACTTTTGTAGAGCAAGGGTTACAGCGTTATACCTAGTATTTAGGATGATAATAACTGAGTGTTTATAGCTCAATAAAATAAGACTTAAAAACATACAGGATTTCTCCAAGCTGTTTTCTGCTGGTACAGCTTCTGTTTTGCTTTTTGTGGCTTGGGGTAAGCGTTTCAGCCTCGTGGTGCAATCTTCAAAAACGCAATGGCTATCGTTTTAAGTTTCTTGTCGCCTGATCGTGTCTGACGGACGGCTGATTTCTTTTGATGTCATATCGCAGGCTTGATAGCTTACTGATCTGGAGCTGTGCGGTCTAAGCAAATGAAGACATTGCGGGATAATCTATGTGAGAGTAGGCCTGTTCTTGATGAGAGAGACAGCGGTTGATCGATGCGATCGCAACCGTCTCCATTCTTCAATTCCCCTCAATTAAGATGGGCCGCATTCTCCGTGAAGCGGCCCAAAAAGATGAAGGCAGCACGATGGGGACTTTCCTGTCTTAGAACAGATCTCAGAGTTTCTCTAGCGTTTCTTCCCAGTGAGAGATCCATTGCTGGGGTTGAAACAGCGGTAAATTGCTGCGATTGCCGCGTAACTTCTGCCGTAGGGTCGCCATCTCTTCTGCGTGAGTTGCAAGATGCACAGCCCTTTGTTCGTAGGTCAATATGCTGTCGCAAATCAGCAAGTCTTCTAAGCCCGCTGCCGCGCAAATGCTGGCCCCCATCCGTGAGGCATTGGTCTCGCCTGGATGGGTCAACAAAGGTACTCCTGCAGAGAGCGCGCAGATTGCGGTCGAACCCGCTCCATAGGAGAAGGTATCCAGAAACAAATCAGCAAATTGATAGCGGGCTAAGTATTCGTCAAAGGGGAGCCGAGGGGCAAAAATCAATCGCTCTGCCGCAACCCCATGAGCCTGGGCGGCCTGACGCAGATTCACCTTGACCGGGTCTGGCCCATCTGAGAGCCAAAGCACTGAGTTTGGTACCTGCTGCAAAATCTTCATCCACACCGAAAACACCGTCGGTTCGATCTTGCGATGGAGATTAAAACAACAGAACACAAACCCCTTTGCAGGTAAACCATAGTCCTGGCGGGTCTGCTTTAAATTCCCTTGTTTTAGTACCTCTTGATCTATCTCGGCCTTTGGCAAACAAGACTCTGCGAATGTTGGCGATACCACAAACTGATGCGGTAGGTAGACCACCTGCTCAGTACAGTGAGCTGCCAATGCAGGCGGCACGACCCACTCATCGGTGATCAGATAATCGATACTCTCTGAACCGGTGGTATCGGGATAGCCTAAATAGCTGCACTGAATTGGTGCGGGACGCAGCGCAAAAATCTCAGGTCGAGAATAGGTGGTGTAACCCGCTAGATCAATCAAAATATGAATGCCATCAGCATGAATGCGGTGAGCACTCTCTTCCGGCAATAGCTGGGAGCAGTCGATAAAATGATCGCACCCGGCCTCAATGTTGGCCTGCACTGAATCTTCGGCATGGCGGAGGCTATAGGCAAAGATTTCAAAGCGATCGCGGTCGTGGTACTGAAACAAATCTTGCATCAGCCAGCCCACCGGATGATTGCGGAAATCAGGCGAGACGTAGCCAATCCGCAGTTTATCGACAGGCCCCTGAGGATGCTGGAAATGACATCGTTCTTTAGTCTCGGCCATGCGTCGCTGAATCTGCGCTGCGTGGTGTTCGTTCACGGCCCGATGCAATGCTGGCGATGCGGGGAAAACGCTCAGGCTCAAGGGGGCGAGGGCAGGACTGTCGGTCTGAGCAATGTGCGTCTCAAGGCGCTGCAGTAGCTCTGTCATACGCGCATCGTCGTGCTGCCAGTTGCAAAGCTGCCGCCGCACATAGCTAAGCTGGTAAGCGGCTAAATGCTGCCACTCTAGGCAGGTATTAAATAGCTTCTGGTAGCAGGCACGAGCAACCGCTAGTTGCCCTTGGGCCTCAGACAAAAAGCCTAGCTCTAATAGAGCGGCTGAGTGTTCCGGCTGGAGCTTTAAAACCTGCCGAAAACAGGCGTTTGCCTGCTCTAAATGGTCCTGAGTCAGCGATACCTTGGCAAGGCCGTAGTGGGCTTCTACTTGTTGGGGATCGGCTGCAAGGGCCGCTTGATAATGCACTGCAGCGTTTTTTTGCTGGCCTGCTGTTGCGTGCAGCTTGGCTAGATTGAGATGGGCTACGGTTAAGTCGGGCTTGAGGGCAATGGCGGTTTGATAGGATGCGATCGCATCTCCCGTTTTCCCCTGAATCTGCCAGATCGCCCCTAGGTTGGCGTGGGCCTGCGCGACGTTGGGATTGCGTTCTAAGAGGGCTTGATAGGTTGCGATCGCATCTTCTGTTTGCCCCAACTGCTGATAGGCATTGCCCAGTTGGTTATAGGCGGCGAGGTGGTCGGGGCGTTGGCGAAGGGCCTCAGTAAAGCAAGCGATGGCTGCGTCTAGATCTCCTTGCTTAGCAAAGGCTTTGCCCTGCTCAAAGGGGTGTGGTGCCTCTTTCTCAAGCTGCGGTGCGAAATTTTTGTGCCATCTATGCTGGGTGTGGTTCTGAGAGAGGGCTTGCCAGCCCAAGTTTTTCAATAAAGGCTCTATCTGGGTAAGGGCAGTGGCCTCGTAGGCGATTAACAGTTTAGTGCAGCCCTCTTGGCAGACTTTCTGCTCCAGAATTGCCATCAACCGCTGTCCGATCCTTTGTTGCCGGTACTCTGGGGTCACCCAAAGCGAGATCACCTCAGCCGACTGATCGGGCAGCAGCTCAGCCAC
Source organism: Acaryochloris thomasi RCC1774 (assembly GCF_003231495.1). Taxonomy (NCBI): domain Bacteria; kingdom Bacillati; phylum Cyanobacteriota; class Cyanophyceae; order Acaryochloridales; family Acaryochloridaceae; genus Acaryochloris; species Acaryochloris thomasi. The sequence continues at coordinate 528,240 of NZ_PQWO01000001.1, read as the reverse complement.
ACCGAAGGCCACCATGTCGCCCTCTACCGACGCTGATACGCCGAGCATCTCGCCGCGCTGAGGCTGCTGTGACCAGCGCTGCCGTAGACGCGGAAACGTGAAATCGTCGTAGTCTGCCAGATTTTCTGGTGTCAGATGGTAAACGTGCTGAAACTTAAGGGAGTCTAAAGCGGCAGCGATCGACGGGACTGAAGCCGTTGAGGAGCTTGACTGCCCATCCCAGACGGTGCGGGGTACGCCAGCAACGGGGGCTTTGCCTGCCAAACTCGGGCGCTTGACCGTGGGTTTTGTGACCACAATCCCTTCAGCCTCTGGGAAGGTGACTAGCCGCTCAATTTCATCAGACTGGAACCCTAGAGATTGCGGCTGGCGGACGTTGGGTAGCACCACCACATCAAAAAGCTCTTCAACGACTCCCTCTAAACGCAGCCAATGCAAAACGTTGCCGGTCTCTAGGTCAACAACCATCAAGCCACAGTGGGGGCGATCTCCCGCTGCCGTTAGTCGTTTTTCCAGCGCTAGACCGGTGAAAGATTTTGACCTCAATTTTGATAGACCGATCACGGCGACGTTGCCGCAAAAGGTCATTCCCCGCACGAAGCCGGGGCAGAAGGTGAGCGGGACAAAGGCACCGCTGTCGAAGTCGATGTGACCGAGTTCACCGGTCCCTGAATTGAGCAACCAGAGCTTGCCGCGATACCAGCGTGGCGAGTGGGGCATTGAGAGGCCCGTGGCGATCACTTCGTTGGCTTGGATATCCATCACGACGCCGCCGTCAACCCGGTGGTGACGCCAACTGGCGGCTGTATTGGTGCTGCTACAGGCGGTCATGTAGGCCGGTTTGCCCTCTCGCAGGGCGAGGCCGTTGAGGTGACAGCGATCTTCGGCGACCCATTTCGAGATAAAGGGCGGTCGCCATTGCGGTACAAAGCTATAGTCAGGGCTGAGACGGGCTAAACAGTTGAAGTCGGTATTCACAAACAGAAGTTCGCCGGATGCGTCGATAACCACGTCGTGAACGTTGAGGTCGCCGGTTGTGTGCGCTAGTTTTGGGGTGTAGATGAGATCGCAACCCTGACGCAGTTCTCCGGGTCTTAGCAGATTATCGAGCTGCCATATTTGATAGCGGGTACTCATGTAGAGGCGATTGTCCTGGGCGAACAGGCCCATTGGCTTATCAAACAAGCGTTCATGTAGCGCCATTTTCCCTGCCTGTGTCGTGCCCAGACAAAATAAGCGATTCGTTTGGTAGGTCGTAAAGGCTAGACTGAGCTGCTGTTGCTGCAGCCAATGGCCGAACCCTTCAGAATGGGTAGCCTCTAACGTTGGCGCGGCGACACCTGCGTCACCGCCAGGAGTACTCGATAAACGTGGCTCATTCAAAGAAGCGGTCATGTATCAATCTGGGGTAACAATAAAGTCATTGCGGGTCAAAGGTTATAGAAAGCAGCCATGTCCTGATCATGAGAGGGGAACGCTAGCCTCAAACTTTTCTATAAAATGCGCTCACTCTTTTGCTTTCAGTGTGCCCAGTCAAAATATAAATCTACGCCATATCGCAATCGTGCGGTTGGTTTTACCGGATCAGATGAGCCGATACTTGTCAGGCAAAAAAGCCAGCCGATCATGATCGGCTGGCTTTTGCTTATCTATTCAGTTGACTTGTTACCAGTAGTTTAGGCAATCAATTCAATCTGGTTGGCTTGGAGGTCGAAGGCGTTCTCTAGCTGAGCGAACTGACCGCCGCCGTTGCCAAATCCGGCTGCAGCGCCGTTGGCATCGAAATAGAGGCTACCGTCATTACTGTTGTAAGCAATCGCTGCGCCACTGCTTTCGGCCTCAGCAAAAGAGCTAACGCTTGCAAAGTCACTCACATCGATGACGCCACCGATGGCACCCATCAGCCCAAAGACAGACTGGCTTAACTCCAGTACATCATTGCTAGCGAAGTCTGTAATCGTATCAAGGCCGAGGCTGTTGAAGCCAACGTCAAATCGGAATGTATCAGACCCAGTGCCGCCTGTGAGTGTGTCATCGTTAGAACCACCTACGAGCAGGTCGTCGCCGCTGGCACCGATTAAGATATCGAAGCCACCTTGACCTTCGAGCACATCGTTGTCGTTGCCGCCGTTGAGGGAATCATTGCCAGTGCCCCCTTGTAGAAGGTCATTGCCTGCGGAGCCGACCAGAGAATCGAGGCCGCTAGCTCCGATCAGAGTATCGTTACCTGCTTGGCCAAACAGCCTGTCGTCATTGCTGCCACCGACGAGGCGATCGTTATCGAGTCCGCCTTGCAGGAGGTCATTGCCTGCAGCACCGATGAGAATATCGTTGCCGCTGCCGCCCAAGAGCGTATCGTCGCCACCTTGGCCTGAGAGGGTGTCGTTGTTGTTGCCACCGTTGAGGGAATCGTTGCCGTTGCCGCCAAACAGTCGGTCGATGCCGTTGCCGCCGAAGAGGGAATCGTTGCCGCCGTCGCCAAAGAGGGTGTCACTGTGGTTGCCGCCCAAGATGAGGTCGTTGCCGTTAAGGCCACGGATGCGATCGTTGCCATCTAAGCCTTCTAGAGTATCGTCGAGGGGGGTTCCCACAATTAGATCGGGGCCAGGAGTACCGATTTGAACGGTATCACTATTGCCATCGATGGTGATGGTGATATCTTGAGTCGTGCCATCGGCAGTAGCAACGGTGATCACATCTGTAACAGTGTCACTAGAACCCAAAGCTTCTGTATCAGCATCACTGTTATCGAGGGTGTAGGTCCAGTTGCCGGATGCGTCAATGGAGAATGTGCCGTAGGTGCCCGCTGCATCGGTTTGCACTGCGAAGTCAGTGCTGGAATCGACATCGGTGGCCATTAGGCTACCCATCGCAGTCGTAATAGCGTCATCTTCAGTGACTGCACCTGTTGTTGTGCCGGCGATGATAGCTGCATCATTAGCACCTGTGACAGTGACGGTGACCTCTTGAGTTGTGCCATCAGCTGTGGCGACAGTGAAGACATCCGTGATCATTTCATCTGCTTCTAGAGCATCGGTATCAGCATCAGCGTTGTCGAGCGTGTAAGTCCAGACTCCAGCTGCATCGATAGAGAAGGTGCCGTATGTACCAGCAGTATCAGTTTGCACAGTGAAGTCAGCGCTGGAGTCAACATCGGTTGCGTTTAGTGTGCCAGTGGCAGTTGTAGTGGTAGTGTCTTCAGTAACTGCACCTGAAATATCGCCAGTAATGATCGCTGGTTCATTGCTGACGAAGAAGCTTAATTGCCCTGTGCCAGAGACTAGATCGAGGTTGCCATCACCATCGACATCGGCAAAAGTAGGTGTAACGGAGCCAAAAGCACTTCCGAAGTTAAGCCCGTCAAAGGGGTTATTGGTGCCGGTCTGTGCGCTGAAGCTAGGGTTAGTGGCACTACCTATATTCTCAAAGTAACTGAGTGTATAGTTACCATTGCCCACCACTAGGTCAAGGTCGCCATCTCCATCCACATCGACCAATGTGGGGGAGCTGTTAATTCCCTGGCCAATACCTTCAAATGGGTTATTAGTACCGGTGATCTGGCTGAAACTTGGGCTGGTGGCACTACCTGTATTCTCAAAGTAACTGAGCTGATTGGTATCATCTCCCACCACTAGATCAAAGTCGCCATCGCCATCGATATCAGCAAAGGTAGGTGAGTTGTCATATCCCACAGAAAGCCTGCCCAAGGGGTTATTGGTGCCGGTCTGTGCGCTGAAGCTAGGGTTAGTGGCACTACCTATATTCTCAAAATACTCTAGTTGAACGCCACCATTATTTCCTCCAACTAGTAGATCAAGGTCGCTGTCGCCATCAATATCAGCAAAAGCAGGAGAGCTATCGTCTCCCACATCAATCCCGTTAAAAGGATTGTTGGTGCCGGTTTGTTCGCTATAGCTAGGGGTGGTGGCACCGCCTGTATTTTCAAAGTATCTGAGCGCACCGTCGCTATCCCCCGCTACCAGATCAAAGTCGCCGTCGCCATCTACGTCTACCAAAGTAGGATCACCCTCAATCCCCGCATCAATGCCGTCAAAGGGATTATTGGTGCCAGTTTGCTCGTTAAAAGAGGGCATAAATCGTCTCAACTAAATTAAATAACAACAGACAGATTGGATTCCTTCACCCGCGCTGAGGTCAAGGTAAAACTACTGGGACTCCCCCGCTTGAGACAGATCCCACAAATGTCAGAGTGCTTCTCCTTGTAGAAAGAACCACAACTGAAGTTAGAGCAGCAGTAAACCGCAGCGGCCTAGAAACAAGCTCCGCTGTAAAACAGTCACTTCATCAATACAAGTGGCAAGAAAGACAGATTGAGTGTTGACTGGGTGACAGAAAAATAAAATTATTTTTCAGCCCAGAGATAAAAGCCTTTGTTGTGAACGCTCTATCTTTTTTGAACCCCTTAAATACTGCAGATGATTGGCTCTCTGTATCCAAGTATGCCCAGCCAAAATCGTTAGCTATCAGGGAAATCAACCATTTTCAAAATAAAACAAACACTAATTTATACGTGTTTTCACCGTACTCATTTTGTCGCAGGTGACTATACACACCCCAAATAAGCTGTTGGGTTGCTAGAAAATCATCATTAGCCCTGCAATGCCTGCATGGCAAACGTATACACAAGACTTTTTGCGTATACCGCTATGATTTCAAGCTGCCTTCTTTCAATTAGCGTCTTGCACTGCCCCCCAGTCCCCCAATTCTGGGGGGAGAGTTTTGAGAGTTTTCATTGTGGTACCAATATTTAGAGAGTTGCTCTCACCACCACTTGAGTAGACAACTATTGAAATCAAATGGGTTAACAATAAGCTGATTCACAGCCACAATTGAACGCAAAGAGATAACAAGATAAAGCTGTTCTCCCCCCAGAATTGGGGGGCCGGGGGGCGAATGCAGTCGTGTTGCTAAATCTCACGATACGAGCAAGTGTGCGTTTGCCAACAAGACTTGTCTATTTACAGTGCTCCATTAATAAGCATTCAAAACTGACCAAACAAACGGCTGACCACCTAAACAAAAGCAGGCTCATCTTCTCTGTGCGATCGCAACCCACTCCCCCTACGATACCAGTTGAGTTAACCCAACAGCTAGACCAAGAGCATCAACGAGCAGACCAAGAACACGAAAGGGCAGAACAATTAGCGGAGCATTTGCGAAAGCTGGGTGTTGACCCAGGTTCGCTCTAAACAACTCAATTTGTTTGATCTGGGAGCTGACGCAACCACTGTTCAACCACCTGCGTAAATACAGGCGTGTTCTCCCACGGGACTCGATGGCCTGCATTTGCGATCGCAACCCACTCCACCCCACGACACGCCTCAGCCAAACGACGACCCATCGCGCAGTATTTTCGATCAAGCTCCCCAGAAATATACAAGATTGGCGGGTTCTCCAGCGCTTTTAATCGAAGTAGCAAATCCTCTTGACGGCCCTGGGAAAAAATATCGAACAGTCGCGCAATCCGCTGTCGAGAAAACTGACTTTCCTTTCGCTCAATGTTGCAGGGAATGCCATTAAAAACGGGTAGGTTATCCCACTCATTTAGGAGCGCTTGCCACGGTTCTGTTCTAAAGCGTTGGCCCCAGATTCGATCGCGCTGAAGACAGGCCTGACGGTCCTTAAAACTAGAGAGACCAGGGGATGTGCTGGTTGCGATCGCACCCTTCCACAACCCCGGATTTTGCAGCACTGCATGGAGGGCCAACCGTCCACCCAAAGAGTAGCCCAACACTACATTGCGACTGGCTCCCTCAGCCACCACCCGTTCACAGAACTGCTCTGCCCAACCCCAAAAATCCTGAGCCGTCGTTGACCACAAATCCACCGGAATAACCCTGATCGCTGGGTCTCGCCAAAGATCTCTCAGAGCCGTTTCCCAAACGCTAGGCTGCTGTAAATTACCGTGCAAACACCAAAGATGAATAGGCGAGATGTTTGCACTCTGACTCATCCCCCAACACCTGAAGGCTGCAACGACAGAACTCTAAAGGAGTTCCATGAACATCGGCAAGACCTCAACAATGCAGAACTTACCGGTTTGAACGTCACAGGTATATCTCTCCCCCCAGAATTTGGGGGCCGGGGGGGCCAATGCAGAGCTATCATAATTTCCAAGAAACCTTCGGACGGAACGAATCGCTAAACACTACTGACGCTCAATTTGGATAATATCTGTGAGAATACTGTCCAAACTGCCGTTAACGTTAATCTTCTCGATCTTGTCCGCGATCCGCTCCAGCAACTCCAGCTCCTTTAACCGCAAAGCCACCGGATTGTTCTCCATCACCTTCGCCGTATTCAGCATGCTGCGGGTCGCCGCCGTTTCTTCCCGCCGTCGAATCACATTGGCCTGCGCTGATTTCTCCGCTTCCACCACCTGACACAAAATCGCCTTGATCTCACCCGGCAAGATAATATCCTTGACGCCCACCGACTCTAGATTAATGCCATACTCTTCCACCTTGGGCAGCATGTGTTCGGCCACTGAATTATCGATAGCCCCCTTATCTTCTAATAGGGCATCCAGCGTTTTCGTGCCCACCGCTCCCCGCAGCGCAAACTGGAGTTCCTTATAGACAAACCCTTCAATATCCGCCAGCCCCGTTTTCGCCTTCACCGGATCTTCGATCCGATAGCCCGCCGTTAAGTTTAGGCGCAGCGGTACCTTATCTTTCGAGAGAATTTCCTGGCCGGAGACCTCCAGAGTCTGTAGCCGCAAATCAATGACTTCAGTGGTCAGCGATCGCCCATAGATCCACCAGCCGTGATAGCCCGGTGCCAGGGGTTCTTGAAAAGCACCTTCGTTGTAGAGCAGACCTAAATGCTGGGACGGCACCTCCAAGACATGCAGCGATCCGTAAGCGAGATCTAAGACCTCAGGTAGACCCGAAATCAACTCAGCCACCAGTGCTGCCGGGAGCTTGGCGTTAGAACTAATATCGATCACCTCGACCGTGACCCCTTTCCAGAACAGCTTGCGGCTGCAGGGTGGCAGGACGGCGATGACCTTGTTCTTGTGACGTGCGATCGCAACCTCTTGTCCCCCTAACTGCACCGCCTCACAGTAGGTCGCCACAAATTCGGGATGCTGCTCAAAGAGCACCTCTTCATTGGGGAAACTGGGGGCAGGGTGTGTGCAGTCAAAAACAGGAATCTGAACCTTACGATTGAATGTCCAAAACCCATACTCCCCCGACTCCAGCGGGCGCACAAAGTTATCCCGCTCATAGAGCATTCCCACCTGTGATTCAGAGATCTGAACAAGCGTCAGCCCCGGCAGCACTTGCTCCCGTAGCTGCTGCACAAAAGCCGTTGGTAGCTCGAAATCCTCATCCAAATTGAAAAAGTGGACCTCAACCTCAATAAAACCGCGCCAAAACACCCGCAACTGATCCGGCCCCACCGTACACCATCGCTGTCCCAGACGCACTAGCGCCGCGCTGCTAAAGGTCGTACGAACCACCGTGAAATGCTCATTGAGCTGATCGGCGTGAGACTGCAGCAGCAGCTCAAGATTTTCAAGCTGAGCCTCTGGCTGGTTGAGGTCAAACGTTCTCACATTCCAATGCCACCCTATGCGGCGGTGGATTCCAGGCTGCAGCACTTGCTGAAAGTTGCTGCGATAAAAGAGCATTCCCCGTTCATGAGGCTTGATATAAAACGACTTAAACATGCGAAGTGTTTGCAGATGATATCGACAACTTTAAGAGGACTCATTTAATTCCGGGCATATTGCAATATTTCGATCCATTGTGGGGCTGTAGTGACGTGAGAAACGATCGATAATCTTGCTTAGCACTCAAGCCCCCCCCTAGCCCCATCTAACGACTGATAGGCTACACTGAGCCGTTTAATGCTTTTCCTGTCATCTCCACGTCTCTTCTATTACTTACGGCTATCTACAAATATGGAAACTCCTAATTTTTTAATCTGGGCTGTCGTCGTGTTCGGCATCGCGGGGTTCGCCATTGTCTCCATGGTAAGAGCCTTTCGCACACCGATTGCGGTACTACCTTTTCCTGATACCGTCATCGATTTGCCTGCTATCTCCATATCAGACGCCGTGATGGCAGACTTCGTAAGTTCGGTGGCTACATACAAAACGGGTAACTACCAAGACGCGATCTCGCAAATGATGCCAGTGGTAGAGCAAGAACCAAGCTGTGCTGAAGCTTGGCACAATATCGGCCTAGCATACGCAAACGTTGGGGACAACGACAAAGCCGTCCGCAGCTTATTAAAAGCCAGTGATGCATACGAACAGCACAAAACTCAGGCTGGTATTGAGCGCCTTAAACAAGATCTGGCAATCTTAAAGGCTCAGGGATAAAGAACACTTGCACATCAAATGCTTCAAGCAGCACTCTTCAGCAATGCTACAATAGTGAACTTATTAATCAATGTACGTATAGATTCATGGCCGTCCCCAAGAAGAAGACTTCTAACTCCAAGCGCAACTCCCGCAGAGCTCACTGGAATCGTAAGGCTAATCTTGCCGCTCAGCGAGCCATGTCCACCGGGAAATCGATCCTAAGCGGACGTGCGAAAGGGTTCTACTACCCTGTTAAGGAAGACGAAGACGACGAAAAGTAAATTAGCGTCTCACGCTCGAATTCATCAAAATGGGGAGTACAAGGCTGTGCTCCCCATTTTGCGCTGTTAACGGTCCCATTTGTTCTCAGAACCCTGTCTCACAAACCGACGTCAAGTCTTCTACTTTATCTAGTGACCTAGGTTAAGACTCTCAACCCTTAGGTTGTACCGGTGAACATAACGTCAGGGAACCTACCCTGAGCTTCTTCCAGCGGACGGCGGCGGCCTTCTTCTTGCCAGTAGTTAATCACTTCTGTCGCTTGGTTCAACAGTTCGACTCTATCGACTTCGTTGATCCAGCTCTTTTTTTCCATTTCTGTCTTCAGCTCTTCCCAAGCATCAGCACGAGGCCAGAAAAAATAAGAGGTCAAGGGGCTGCTGCCGTTGCCTACAACTTGATCCACGGCGAGGGCAACGTTATCGTCGAGCCACAGTGCCTTTAAAATAAACTTGGCCAATCAAACCTCCAGAACTTAAAACTGCGTATTGAACGACATCAATTTTAACGCATTCAGGGTGTCTCGACTACGAGAAAACGTCAGTGATGTAGCATGATGGCGATCTGTTCTTAATCATTAACATGCAGGATTCTCAATCTCGGGCACTAATGGTCGTTTTTGATATTGATGGTGTTGTGCGCGATGTTGCAGGCTCCTATCGGCGAGCATTGGCTGACACCGTCGAACAATTTACCCAAGGTCAGTACCGGCCCACGATGGCAGAGATTGATGCACTCAAGGCAGAAGGCTGCTGGAACAATGACTGGAAGGCTTCTGAAGAGCTAGTTTATCGTTTTTGCAAAGCCCAAAATTTAGAGCGACCCACGATTGACTACTCTGCCCTGGTTGATTTTTTTCAAAGCCGCTATCGGGGGCAGGATTTCTCCGGCTACATCCAAAATGAACCGCTGCTCATGACCCGTGCCTATTTAGAACAGCTCACGCAAGCGAATATTGCCTGGGGTTTTTTTAGTGGAGCGACGCGTGGTTCTGCTTCCTATGTTTTAGAGCATCGGCTAGAGCTAGAGTCTCCGGTACTGGTGGCAATGGAGGATGCTCCCGGCAAACCCGATCCTACAGGGCTGATGGCGACTGTCGAGACTCTGCGAGAGGGGCAGGATTCTAATCTGTCACTGACTGTTTTTTATGTGGGCGACACGGTGGCAGATATTCAAACGGTGATTAATGCGCGATCGCAATATCCCAACATCAACTGGATCGGTGTAGGTGTGCTGCCGCCCCATGCTCAAGATTCGCCAGAGTATGCGCAGAAGTTGAAGGAAGTGGGTGCGATCGCAACTCTCAATAACGTTCAAGACCTCACGCCTGAGCTGATGCAGTCCTTCGATCATGGTTGATCTGTTGCAGACGGCTATTAACCTCGCCCACCAAGCCCACGCAGGTCAAGTTGATAAAGCCGGACAGCCTTATATCAGCCATCCCTTAAGAGTCATGCAGCAATTGTCCACAACCCCTGACAAAATTGTGGGCGTTCTCCACGATGCTGTAGAAGACTCTGAATTAACGTTGACTGAGCTACGACGGGCCGGCTTCCCTGATCGCATCGTTGCGGCCATTGATGCGATCACGAAACGAGAAGCTGAAGCCTACGAAACCTACTTAGTCGTCCCTGAAAAACCCCTTGCATTTTGAAGGTATTTTGCTGCGGCCCCTGTATATCAGAGCTTCTGGAGACCCGATTTGGAGCACATAGATTTGTGCAAACACATGGATTGGGGGCTTCAAGCAATTAAGAAAAGCGCCATTTCACCAGTTTTTGCAAGGGGCAGCGAATTTACTTGCAATTTAGATCCACATTTTAGTGCCTGAAAGGCTGGTGATATATGGGCTAATGAGGTTTTTCAGGGACGACTACTTACAGCGCGTGATTGCCAATCAGATGGCGCTACGCGTCAAAATTGTCGATATGACAGACAACATGGATCTCAGCCGCATTGCAGCACCCACGGTTCAGGATCGAGCAAGATTACAAAAATACGACAGAACTCTACCGCAGCTTAAGCAGGCACTTAAAGAGCCTTAGCCGCAATATTTCAGGAAATCTCAAGAGTGTTTTAATCTCACACCCATCAGCCACCAAGGGGATCAAGCTAGGCTGAAGGCGAACGTGTTCCGAAGGAAGTCCACCGATGTCTCAGCAACAATTTGGTCTGATCGGCCTTGCCGTGATGGGTGAAAATCTCGCTCTCAACGTGGAACGCAATGGCTTCCCCGTCGCCGTGTACAACCGCACCGCCTCTCGGACCGACGAGTTTATGAAAGAGCGCGCTGCGGGTCGAAATATCAAGCCCACCTATTCCCCAGAAGAATTGGTGGAATCCCTCGCGCAGCCTCGCCGAATTGTAATCATGGTCAAAGCCGGTGGCCCGGTTGATGCCGTTATTCAACAGCTCAAGCCCCTGCTTTCGCCTGGCGATGCCCTCATTGACGGCGGTAACTCTCTCTACGAAGATACGGTTCGTCGCACCAAAGAGTTAGAGGCAGACGGCCTACGGTTTATTGGCATGGGCGTCAGCGGTGGCGAAGAAGGAGCACTTAATGGCCCCAGTCTAATGCCGGGTGGTACTCAAGAAGCCTATACCGATCTTGAGCCGATTCTGACCAAGATTGCTGCTCAAGTTGATGACGGTCCCTGTGTGACCTATATCGGTCCAGGGGGCGCAGGTCACTACGTCAAGATGGTTCACAACGGCATTGAATATGGCGACATGCAGCTCATTGCTGAAGCCTACGATTTACTCCGATCTGTGGGGCTGACGGCGGCTCAGCTGCACGATGTCTTTGCCGACTGGAACAAGACGGATGAGCTAAATTCATTCTTGATTGAAATCACAACCGAGATCTTCACCTACATTGATCCTGACACCAAAAAGCCATTGGTGGACGTGATTATGGATAAAGCCGGTCAAAAGGGCACAGGCCGCTGGACCGTGATGAGCGCCCTAGAGCTGGGCGTGCCCATTCCCACCATTACGGCAGCGGTGAATGCGCGCATTGCTTCGTCTTACAAAGATGAGCGCATTGCAGCCTCGAAGATTCTGTCAGGCCCCACAGCGAAATATGACGGCGATCAGCAGACCTTTGTCAATCAGGTTCGGGATGCGCTGTACTGCTCTAAGATTTGCTCCTACGCTCAGGGCATGGCGCTGATGGGCGCGGCTTCTAAGGAGTTTGGCTTTAATCTCGATCTGGGCGAGATTTCCCGCATTTGGAAAGGCGGCTGCATTATTCGAGCGGGCTTTCTAGACAAGATCAAGAAAGCGTTCTCTGATGATCCGAACCTCTCCAATCTGCTGCTTGCACCTGAGTTTAAGCAGACGATTTTAGATCGCCAAGAAGCGTGGCGAGAAGTGATGGCAACCGCTGCCAAGATCGGGGTGCCGGTGCCTGCCTTTAGCGCCTCCCTTGATTACTTTGATTCCTATCGGCGTGAGCATTTGCCTCAGAACCTGACGCAGGCTCAGCGCGACTTCTTTGGTGCCCACACCTACGAGCGCGTCGATAAAGACGGTAGCTTCCACACAGAATGGACCACCATTACTGAAGCGCCCAGGGGCTAGATCTAAAGCTTCACTGGCTTGATCAGCCATTTGTTCTTGCTCATGTTGTCCTTCCCCCGATCCTGTTTGCTTCTAAGCACAGACGGGGGAGGCAATAGGGCAATTGTTATAATTTGCGGGAGCAAGGAGGCAATGTGGTTACTGTATTAACTCAACCGTCTTCTCTTATCCATGAAATCCGTATGGAACAAGTGGGGCACTTGAACCTGTTCAAGTTCAGCGAATCTTTGCAAGATCGGATGGAGAAGCTTTTAGAAAAACGGAAGGCGGATCTATTGACTTTGGAAGAAGAGACAGAACTCCAGTCCATTGGTGAACTAGACCGAATTTTTACGCACATTAACGCGATGACTGCGGCCCAGAATGCCGATTAATGAAATAGATTGGCAGTTTGTGCGAGAAAGAGCCAACTACCTATGTGAATACTGCTATGGGAGGCAGCCGGGATCTTGATTGAGGGGCTTTCTCCTATAGGGCGAGCGACTTGTAACCGCCTTGATCTTAACGATACTCGCTATCCAGAGAATGACTCTATTCAGAGTGCAAGACGCTTTTGGATTCAAGCTGGACTACATCCACCTCCAGATGAATCGATTGGGGGCGATACTAATCGCCCCTCATCTAAAGTTAAGCCTTGACTAACACAGCCTCTCCATCAATTTTGGCTTCAAAGACATCAAGGGGCTTTTCGACAGGGCCGGTGTCAATGCTGCCGTCGGGATTGAATTTAGAACCGTGACAGGGACAGATGAGCAGACTGGCATCTTTGCTCCAGTCTGCGACACAGCCCTGGTGGGCACAGGTGGCATTCACCGCAATCAGCGCTTCACTGTTGGCAGGGTCACGAAAAACAGACAAAGGACCGGCGCTAAAGTCTTTATCTGCAATCGCACCATTGGCGTCTAGATCAGCAACGGTACCGACCTCAACAAAACCATCTTCCCGGGCGGGCGCTCCTGGTGGTGGCGGTGGTGGGGCATCGGCGGGTGCATCCGCAGTCGGGGATTCAGCTGTGTCAGAAGAGCAAGCTGCGATCGCAACGGGCAAGCTCGTGGCGACGAACCCTAACCCAACCCAAGACATAAACGTTCGACGGTCCATGATATGTTCTCCAATCTGTTGGATAGTTGGGGTCATTATGCCTGATCAATATTGATTTAGACTGAATTTGCACGGATATCTGCATCATTGATCAGAAGAATCTGCATCGATTGCCCCTGCAGATCGGCTTGCGTTTGATCTATCCTGATCCTGTTTTGGAGAATAATCCCTTGCGTACAATCGCTATCATTCTTACTTTGCTGTTTCTGTTTGCCTTTCATCCGTTGGGGGTGGCAGCGGCCTCTTTAGAAGAGCAGGTTCTCCAAATTATCCGCGATCACCCGGAAGTGATCTTGGAATCAGTTCAAAACTATGAGGCGCAAAAACGGCAGGCGCAGCGACAACAGCAGCAGGGGGTTCTAAAAGAGCTGGCGAACCAGCCTCAAGTTCTGACGGGTGCATCCCCCACTAAAGGCGCACAAGATCAAGCGCTACTGCTAGAGTTCTCAGACTTTGAATGTCCCTTTTGCGCGATGTCGGCTCCAGCAGTCCGCCAGTTTGTCGAGGAGCATTCCGAGCAGGTGACCCTGGTCTATAAGCACTTCCCGCTCACAACGATTCATGACCAAGCCCAAGCTGCAGCTCAAGCCTCGTGGGCGGCCCAACAGCAGAATAAATTCTGGGAGTACCATGATGCACTGTTCGCTCAGCAAGAAGAACTTGGGGAAACGTTGTATATCGAGATTGCCCAACGGCTTGAGCTGAAAATGGAGCAATTTAATCGCGATCGCAACAGTCCTGCAGCCGCAGCCGCCATCCAAGCAGATGTCACACTCGGAGAACAGATCGGCATTGACCGCACCCCATTTTTTGTACTGGACGGTCAAGTGCTAGATTTACCCCTCAATCCTGCAGTCATGGAACAACTGCTTAAAACAACCTAGAGTCCGATACTCAGAGTCATGAGTGACCGTTAAAATGGGGTAAAGGTGTGTAGCTTTATTTCCAGCCTTAATGAAATATCATCTGTGAAATGGCGACAGATTCTATGGCGGCCATAGCCACTAAAAGCATTCAGTACCTCAGTGCAGTTGTTGTAACGGGCATGAGTGCGCTGTTAGTGCTTTCCAATCCTGGTGAGTCGGCCTACAGCGAATTTGCAACGCAGCAAACAGTGGACTTGCTGCTGCGTGATATTTGTCAGGCCAACCAGCAGCAATCTGATGTACTCGAAAAGCTGTGGGGAAATAGTTGCAAAACCTTATCCGTGGACAGCGCTGCTGATATTCAGCAGTTTGTGACTTACAACACCCAGCGCCAGAATCTCTGGCTGTTTAGCTTATATACAACGGAGCTGCCCCTACATTCCTTGAAGGTCTTGGGCATTGCCAATCAGTTTGTGGTGCTCTCCTTTACCGGATCACAAAATCTCAACTCTGGCCGCCCCCTGCCGGAGAACGCTCCACTCAGAACCGCCCGTCCACTGCATGACCGTTGAGGGAATGGGGGGCTGCCCTTCAGGAACTGTCGGAAGCGGCCAGTCCTGGGACAGCAGCACATCTGGAAACTGGTCTTGTATTTCTGCCACTGATAGCAGGGGAGGGTGATTAGATTCATTGACGCTGGTGGTGGCGAGTGGGCCCGTTTGCTGCAGAATAATTTGGGTCAGGGTCCACTGGGGGACTCTCAAACCAATCGTTCTAGCCTGAGAGCCAAGTCCTGGCGGGATGCGATCGCTGGCGGGTAGAACCAGCGTTACGGCCCCTGGCCAAGAGCGAGCCGCCATCTGCTGCCAGCACCGTTGTTCTTCTGTACTGCCTTGGACAAACGGCCAGAGTTCGCCCGGTGTTGCAGCCATCAAAATTAGAGGTTTATCCGCCGGACGATGTTTTGCAGCATAAATAGCGTGTGTCGCGGTGGGACAGGCTGCCAACGCCGGGACCGTATCGGTGGGAAAACTCACCAACCGACCAGAGCGAGCGGCCGCAACGAGCGCTGCGATGGATACTTGAGTCATGTTGATAGCCTTATCGGAGAGCAACGAGAGACAGGAGATTCACTATAGAATTAAGTGATGCCTTATTTTGATAGATACGTCACAGCCTGAATGAACTCCAGTGCAGATATTCTAATCATCGGTGGCGGTGCAATGGGGTTAGCGACAGCCATTGAGCTGGCCCGTCAAGACCGACAGGTGACTGTCCTTAGCCGTAGTTTTGAAGAAGCAGCCGTTCATGCCGCCGCCGGGATGCTGGCCCCCCAAGCAGAGGGGTTAGCTGCTAGCTCTATGCTAGACCTTTGCTTGCAAAGCCGGTCGATGTACCCCGACTGGATTCAAGGGTTAGAAGAACTCACTGGCTTAGACGCCGGGTACTGGCCCTGTGGTATTTTATCTCCCTTGTATGAGCCGCCGCCGGGTCACTCGCTCCATGCATCAGACTGGCTGCAGCCCGAGACCCTCAATCAGCGGCAGCCGGGGTTAAGCGCTGAAGTTAAAGGGGGCTGGTGGTTCCCAGATGATGCTCAGGTGAACAACAGAGCGCTGGCGCAGGTGCTCTATGCTGCAGCTCAGCAGCTTGGAGTTCAGCTTTTTGATGGCATAACGGTGAAAAAGATTCAGCATGATGCCCACCGGATTACGCAGGTTGAGACAACGGCTGGCGATTGGCAGGCCCAGACCTATGTGCTGACTACCGGGGCTTGGTCTGCAGATCTGCTGCCGGTACCGGTTTTTCCGCGTAAGGGGCAGTTGCTCTCTGTCAAGGCACAACCCCATGCCGTTCGGCTCAATCAGGTCTTGTTCGGTTCCGAAATCTACCTGGTGCCGCGCCAGGGGGGCCAGATTGTGGTGGGGGCCACGAGTGAAGATGTGGGTTTCGCGCCCCACAATACCCCTGCGGGTATTCAGCAGCTTTTGACGGCGGCGACTCGTCTATTCCCGGGTTTTGCCGACTACGTGATGGAAGAATTTTGGTGGGGCTTCCGACCCACGACACCGGATGAGCTGCCGATTCTAGGGGCGAGTCCCTATGAGAATTTAGTGCTTGCAACCGGACATTATCGCAACGGCATTTTACTCACTCCAATTACTGCTGCGCTGATTGCTGAATTGGTTCTAACGCAAACGACAGATCCTTTGCTGGAATCCTTTAGCTGGGAGCGCTTCGGCTCCTTGGGATGTCAGCATGATGCTCTAACCGCGACGGCTACATGAATTGAGGGCGAATCTTTTGTGTTTGGATGCACTGGGCTTCTAGCGTGTCCCAGTCGCCTTGCTCAATGAGCTGGGTCAACTGGTCTAGGGTCTGGCGATAGGCTCTTAAGGATTGCAGCAGTGCATCCGGGTTGTGTTCGGCCATCATGCGGGTGAGTTCGGGGTTGCCGCCTCCGACTCGGCTGGTGTCGCGGAAGCCCGAGCTGGCGAGATCTTGAGCGAGTTTGAACACGTCTGAGTCAGTCTCTTGGAGGCAGGCTGCGATCAGGGTTGTGCTTGCGATCGCAGGTAAATGAGAAATCCAGGCCACCGCGCGATCATGTTCTGCGGGGGCACATTTATACACCGTTCCCCCGAGGCTTTGGACAAGGGGTTCAACAATGGGGATAATCTCTGCTGGTGTTTCATCAACGGGTGTCAGCACATAGGAATTACCCTGAAATAAGTTTGACTGCGCGGCTTCAATGCCTGCCGCCTCAGTCCCAGACATGGGATGGCCTCCTAAAAAACGAGGCCATAGGGGATGAAGAGCATCGACGACAGAGGCTTTCACCGACCCAACATCGGTAACAATAGCATCGGTGTATAAATAGGGAATAAGCCGCTCAACAACGTTTCGCATCGATCCCAACGGTGTACAAATAAAAACAACGTCTGCTGTTGACAACAGCGACAGATCGTCGCTAGCTTGATCGACCGCTCCCCGCTGCAGCGCCAGCTCACAGGTCTGAGGCTTCCGGCTGACGCCTAAAACCTGGTGGCCTAGAGCACGGAAATCAAGTCCGAGGGAACCACCGATGAGACCTAAACCAACAATGCCAATTTTCATACAGGGAGAGAATGGGGCGTGGGACATGGGCAATAGCTACTCTATACACGCTTCTATTGACCGAAGCTGATCTAGCCCTGCCCTCCGCCCGAGCAAGAGAGATGACATTGACTGACCATTCGTGAGCTTATGCGGTAACGATATACTGAGCAACAGATTCAATAAAAGTTTTTATGATGAACAATTGGGTATCCAAGCTAATTTCTTGAAATGCATGGTCGATATGGCCTGTCCGACTGAATCGACGATTGCATTGATCAATTTCAGATAGTGAAACGTTACTTAGCGCAGGACAGACGGCCAAGGGTATCTCCGAGACTCCAATGAACTGAGGCTGAAAGTGATGCGCGATGAAGGCAAGAGAATTGCTAGGCTTTTCTGGATCTAGCTCTTCGACATTAGGAATAGCCACTTCTAGAAATCCTGGAGACAAAACTGTTTGAGTTTCTCCGGTCGGATCATGAGTCAAGAGTGGAATGTAGTCGGGCGTCGCAGCAGCAACGCAATCTGCTACATGACCAACACAGCGCGTCTCAGTACCACTGCCCACGTAGAAAAACAGTCCTGGCGAAATTAAACCTGCTGAGTGCAAGGAAAAGTAAGCGTCAATCTGAGCAGATCGTTGAATCCACTGACGAATAGCGACGCATTCAGGGTAAGTTTTGTCAGTAAAGTGCCCTTCTAGATCACGGTTTTGATTCACGCTGAGCAAATCGTGCAAAGTAGGGGTTACTGGTAATGCTTCTGCGTTTCGATGTAGAAAATCTGGATCAACAACTGGTACGATCTTAAATTTCACACCTAGAAGAGGCTGTCGTACCAGGTCTTGAATCATAGATACAGCAGCAAGTGGGCCAATAATCTCATCAGCATGACAGCCTGCAATGATAACGATTGTACGGGTAGCAGGTTTATCGCCTACTGTCACTCCATAGAGTGATCTTCCCTCACCTGAAACACCAATTTCTTCGATCTGTGTGCCTAGAGCTTTGGTTCCCAAAATAAGGTTATCAAGTTGCTTTAGATCAGTCCACTCCATTGCAACACCAACACATTTGCTTCTTAAAGATAGCAATCTCAAAGGCCAATATGACTTTACTGACCCTTTCTGGGCTGTTCCCATGAATTATCTGTACTTGCACGGCTTTGCTTCGGGGCCGCAGTCTCAGAAAGCGCAATATCTTTGTGATCGCATCCAATCCCTCGGCTTCAGCCTTCAGATCCCTGACCTAAATCAGGATGATTTTTTACACCTGACCCTTTCCCGCCAGATCCAGCAAGTTCATCAGATTTTGGATACAGCAACCCCCTGGACAATCATCGGCTCTAGCTTTGGCGGACTAACGGCAGCATGGGTGGCTCAGCGACAGCCTGCTGTGCAGCAGCTTATTCTATTGGCTCCCGCCTTCGGCTTTCTCAATCACTGGCTCCCGATTCTGGGCGAAGCTCAGCGGCAGCAGTGGCAGGAGCAGGGAACCTTAGCGGTCTATCATCACAGCGCTCAGCAAGCCTTGCCGCTGAGCTACCGATTTTTTGAAGACCTCTCAACCTATCGAGATGACGAGCTACAGCGCCCTGTCCCCACCCTGATTCTGCATGGAACCCAAGACACCACGATTCCAATCACCGCAAGTGAGAAATATGCCGTTCAGCGATCTGGAACCAGACTCATCCCCCTTGAAACTGACCACGCCATGACCGATGCCCTCGAACAGATCTGGACTGAGATGAAGCCCCTGATCAAGGATGACAACCACCTGTCGGGCAACGGCTAGACAAAGGCTTCCCATGTCTAGGGCTTAAAAGCCTTTTGCCAGCCCACCGTAATCGTAAAATCATTCTCAAGCTGAGGCCCAGAGAGAGACTGGAAGATAGGCAGTCCTGCTTCCAGAGCAAAGCGATGCCCCTTGAGAAATCCCTTTTGAGCAAGAAAATTGAGTCCCACACTCAGATCAACCCGAGAACCACCCCGCAACTCTGGATCAATAGTAGGAATCAGCGGTGGCTCTAATAGGTTCCCCGGCGCTAAACGGGGATCTTCGCCGACGTTATTGCCTAAGATTCGTCCCTTCAGCCGTAATGATGTACTGATAGACTTTGACCATTTGCGGGCACCCCAAGCGGTCAAGCTAAGCTGGTTCCCGAGTCGGTACTCTTGGACATTGCGGCCCAGACGAATCGTGCCCATTCCCTGACCACCCCAAGACCAACTGCCAGCTTGACCGAGATAAGTGATACCAGGCATCAAATTAAACGTGCCAGACCCGGTCTGCATCGGGTAGGGCAAGACCTGATTTGGGCCAGCAGGCGTTGCATCTTTCTCACTAATGGAGCCAGTCGGGAAGCTAATGCCAGCGTTGAAATGTATTCGTTGATTACTGCGATCAAAGACTTTGTATAGCCCCGACAAACGAATATCACCAAACCCTTCAGAGTTAGTAGTAAAGTTCGTGCCCATCCGCGTGAGGTGATCCATGCTTTTGATCACGTAGGGAGCCATCACCATCAGCGTCAGCTCATCCGTTGGCGCATACATGGCCCCGAACATATGCATCTCAGTGGTCATCCGGAGCGGAGTGATCTGAAAGTCGGCCAAAACTTCCTCGGGAGTGAGATTATTCCTGCCGTCTAGATTCCCGCTCATCCCCATCCGCATATAGCGATAGGACAGCATAACTTCGCTTTTGCTGTGGGTATGGTCGCCCATCACCCCGATAGGAGCGTGACTGTCAGGACGGCCTGGATCCCATTTGTTGCTGCGAGTTCCGGCTTCGTCTCCTTCCGGATCGTTAGGGGCATCCGCTAGCAGGGTTGCGTTTTGGAACCCTGCGGCCAACACTTCAGAAAGTCGGCGTTCTGATGAAGCGTCACTGAAGGGATGCTCCGTCCCTGACATTGTTAGGGGCGAGAAGCTAACCTCTGGAGATATTGCCGGAGTCTCTATCGCATTGATTTCTTCAGCATGAATCTGAGGATTGATTGCTTGAGGAGCAGAGCCGAAGAGGTGAGCAGCATCGGCGATATTCTCCACCGAACGCACTTCTAGATTGGCTGGCTGTAAATCCTGCACATTCTGCGAGGCTGAGTTAGGACTTGTTGAGGTAACCGTCTCAGCTGTAGAAGTTAGCGTCGGCTCTGGTGAAGTTGAGCGAGGCTGAGGAAAGGACGGTGTTTCAGCCCAACTCAATTTGGGAAACACTAGGGTAATTAAACCACCACTCACTAATGTTAGAAAGAACCTGCTGAGTCGAATGTTATTTTGTCTCAAAGAATGAACCACTAAACCGATGAAGTCATGATAAGTGAAAGACTTCTCTCCTCGGCTTTGTATGACTGACCGTCAAACGAAAAACAATCTTAAATCTTAAATACTTAGATCAAGAAAGCGACTAGAAAATGAAATTCTGTCTGGCTATAAGCCCCTCTCCATAAGAGAATCATGAAGTATTTAGTGTTCGACGACTTGTCGTAGAATATTAAATCTGTAAAGTAGGTTTTTGGCAACTGAGTGACGCGAGAAACTCTGCCTAAATTTCAAAAAAAGAGTAGATAGTAGTACGACGACTGACCGAGGAAGCGGCCTTTCTTTCTGTCAAGGATCAAGAGGACTAGAATGATTGTTGAACGGCTCTGTTCGTAGTCACCAACCCTTAGGCCGTAAATGCTTGCACACAGATAAGCCCTATTGATGAGGCAGAGAATGATACATTCGCCGAGAGTGAGTTGCCTTGCAAGAAATCAAGCCTCTCTGGAAACTGTTGCGTTGCGGCTTGCTCCTGGGGCAGATGTTCGCCGTGAGCTGCTTGAAATCGCAAAGCAAGAAAAAATCAGTGCCGGTACCGTATTGAGTGCCGTTGGCAGTTTATCCCACGTCTACTTGCGTTTTGCTGACGCCAAGACGCCTACAAAATTGCCCGGTAAGCACGAAGTCTTGACTCTATCAGGAACGATAGGAGTAGACGGCGTACATTTACATATGATGGTTGCCAATCAACAGGGCGAGTGCAAAGGCGGTCATCTTGTTGAAGGCTGTCTTGTTTATACAACGTTAGAGTTAGTGATTGCCTTGATGCCCGAAGTCAGATTCCGGCGACAAGTCGATCCAGACACCGGTTTTCGAGAACTGGATATATCCACGAACCTATAATCGTCTTAATTTAGCTGTTCTGCATCTCGGGAAAGCTGATCGCTTGTCGAAAGATTTAGCGATCGCCCTGCTGCACTTCTAAGGAAAAATAGCAGCCAAAGGCGCAGCAAATAACCCAAAAGCTGAACAACTGAGTCACAAAAGATTCCCACATTGTTCATTCTCCAAAATGTCTGGATCTGCCGATGACACAGCAGATCCATCTGTCGCAGTGTACCCCTGACCTAATTATCGCTAGAGACTCTAGCTTTTACGCAGAATATTCAGATTTTATTTACTAAAAGAAAAAATGAGTTAGGGTTGGGAGCTCCATTAGGACTCTGAGCTTTTGTCCATATTGATGGGCACACTTGTTTAGAAGGCTTCAGAGCAGCACTAGAAGGTTCATCATTGGTGGAGTGGGAGTAATGAGTCTCGGGTCACGCATTGTAATCGCAGCCGTATCCTTAGTTTGTGCCTTGATGTTTTTTCTGACAGCCCTTGACCCCAGTGGCTTACCGTCAGGAGCCTTGGTTTTTTATGGAATGGCCGCGGTTTATGTGATTATCACCGTTGCTTGTCTTTTCCCAAAAAGTCATCCTGTTACTCTGCGTCTTATTGGCGGATTGATTTTGAGCGCCTACGTTATTTATGTGTTTGATAGTTTTCAAACTCAAAATTTTACTCGAGCAGTGATGGGCTTTTTAGTCTGGGGGCTGCCCTCTGGCTATTTGGCGGTTACAGGAAAGTATCCTTCACGGGGTAAAGGAGCGGCAGGGTTTAATGGTGCAGAGAAAAATACTCCCCGAAAGAGGCGGTCTATCTCTTCATAAGGCTGTATCACTAAGATATTAACGACTCCAGCACTGCACGAGATGCTCAGTATAAACAGCACTCGGTTCTGTTGCCGCTTTTGCTTTCGCCGATGATCGTTGCTATTAATCCGTTAGGGGGCTGCGGCGCTAAACCAATATCCTTTGCCATAGATGGTGTGGATCAGGGCTGAGGCTTTAGGGCTTCCAAGTTTGCGACGCAGCAATCTGATTTGCGCGGCTAAGACGTTGCTGTTGGGGGTCTCTCCTGCAGGCCAGAGCTGTTGGTAGATCTCTTCATGGGTCAAAAGCTGCTGGGGATGCTCCATTAGATAGGCCAGCAACCGGCTTTCTTTATCTGAAAGTGCGATCGCAAGTCCCCCTCGATAGGCAACCTGACTCTCTAAATCTAGCTCTAAGCCTTCGCTCTCAATCCGCTGAGTTGTTGAGTCTTCCTCAATGGATTTTGCTAGCTGTTCGGTGCGCCGGATCAGTGCCCTCACTCTAGCGAGGAGTTCCCGTAGCTCAAAGGGTTTGACGAGATAGTCATCAGCCCCCGCATCAAGACCCTGGACGCGATCGTCTAGGGTATCTTTTGCAGTCAAGAACAGGACTGGGGTTGTAATGGCTTGCGATCGCAACTGCTGGCAAATCTCTAAACCACTCTGGTGAGGTAGCATCCAGTCGAGAATGAGTAGCTGGTAAGGGCTGCCCTGCTGTTCATGGTCTTGGATCAGCTTTAGGGCCGTCTCACCATTATCGGCAATCTCAACGCTATAGCCCTCCCGCTTCAGGAGGCGGCTGAGGGGTTTCGTCAGCTCTACTTCATCATCGACAAGCAGAATGTGCATAGTTTGCGGATCGGCCCAGGCGACTACAATGATTTTAGGGTTTTCTGCCCCGGTCCCGATCCCCTGTGGGGGATTCAGTCAAGAACGTAAATTATGACGACTAACGCCACCGCTAATCTTTGGATTTTTCTGGTCAAGATTTTGGTTCTGTCAGCCGTAATTTCAGTGGCGATTAGGTATCTGGGACCGCTGCTGCCTCTTCCGGCAACCAGTAGCGTGGCTTTGGCGCTTGTGCTGAGTCCTACCGTGATTATGTCTGTGGCTTTAGCTTGGCGGGCTAATCAGAGCTAAACTGCAGTTCCGCTAGACTTTTGATGCTGTCTGCCGATGACCGCTCAGGCTCAATGGAGTCTTCTTTACGGTAGAGCCAAACGGCCTGCAGACCCGCAGCTTTGGCCCCTTGATAGTCTTCTGACCAACTATCGCCAATGTGGATGGCTTGTTCAGGGCTGCATTTGTGTTTTGCGATCGCAACTTCAAAAATATCCGCCTGAGGTTTTGCTGCTCCCACCGCCGTAGAGATCGTCACAGACGTGAAGAACTGAGCCAAGCCTAGGACGTCTAGAACGGAATGCAGCCGAGTATCGAAATTAGAAATGACGCCCAGCTCAATCCCCTGCCGCTTCCACTGCTGCAGCGTTTGCAGAACTTCGGGATAAACAATCCAGGGATCGGGCTTAGCAAAGTGATCAAATAGAACTTTGAAGAAATCATCAAAGTTAGCAAACTGATCAATGACACCCACCTTCGTAAAGCTTTGATCTGCGACTGCCTGCCACCAAGCAAACTCACGAGCCGGAATCTCTGCTGGCTTTACTCCAGGGAATGCGGCTCGCGGTGCGGCTAAGAAGCTCTCGATAAAAGCCTGATTGAGTTGTTGTGCATTGACCTGCACTCCGGCCTCAGCAGCAAATCGACCATAGATTTCACCAACGGTCCCTCGGATGCCAAATAGCGTACCAACGGCATCAAGAAAAATGGTGTGAGGCATTGAGCTGGGAGATGAGAGCACAGTTATTCACTATTAGAGAATTCCTGGGCGATTGTAACGGAATACAAGGGGGTGAGTCTAAGGTGCCGAGGAAGTGAGTACCTCTTTAGCTTCAGCTTTGGCACGGAGTGTTTGAATTTGAGCGACAACAATTTCAGCAATCTCCTTTGTTTTAGGCGACCAAGGCCGACCGTGCCCTCCTGCAAGAACGTTTTTTGATGTTAACGGTTTGTTATCTTGCAGAATCGAAAGTAGAGCAGGTACCGTTTTTGGATTCTTGTCTTTGCTGTTACGATTGCCTGCACAAGTATCGGCCTGAAAATCAATCAATCCAGTGAGGTTGAATAAGCTGTTGTCGCCAATCAGTTTTAGGGTCTCTTCTTGAGTGGGTGTAGCCCCCAATCCAAGCCCATCAATAAGTTGAGGTAGAAAGGGAAGCGGAATCGCATCTTTCGTGTCACTGATGACTGGAGCCAGCAGTATAGAAACTTGATCGATAATTGTCTCTACAGGTTGATCATCGGCTTGAGCCGCTGATTCAATCAAAGAGCGGTAGCCTGTCTTAATTTGTGCGATCTGAGAACCCGGATTTGCTGTGAGTTTATTGATGCATTTTTGGAGATGTTGGGGATCGCGTTGCCACTCAATGAGCAATTCTAGTAGTGCAATATACTTGCATCCTAAGCTGTGGCCGACCCAACTATATTGGGTCCGGTCTTGATATAGCTCGATTGTCTGATCAGAGACTCCAGCAGATTGACTGATTTTGCAGAGTTCTTGACGTATTGCTTGCTGCTCTTTGAGTAAGCTTAAGGCAACCGACCAGTGTCGAAAGGTAAAGCGAAATGGTAGGGCAACGATTGTATATTCCTGGTCAAATAAATCCTGCAGTAAGCTCTTATAGAACCAAGTAGGGTAACTCCCAACCAGTGTTCCTCCAATAAATTGAATGACCCCTTTAGGGCTGGGGTGTCGTGCAACCCAGCTATTAGAAATTGGGCGAAAGTTAGGCATGAGAGTTCCCCTGAGCTTGTTTTTACTGAGTCTTGAGAGTTAAAAGGCCACTATTCTGCACGGCTAAACCGTAGGAAAGTTGACCAATATCAAGATCTTTCCCGTCTTCTAGACTTCTGAAAAATGTTCCTCGATGCTCGGCAGAGACCAAAACATCAGCCCTCCCTGTAGGAGTATTATCAGATGCAAGACGCAGCTCTGCGTAGCCTCTTGCCTCGAAGTTAGCTTTAGTAAGAAGATCCATATCCTTGATAAAATCAGGCTGCAAGATAAGAAGAATAGTGTCTCCCGAGGCTAGGGATAACTTATCAGTTTTATAGCGATCTTTTTCGTTCTGTATAGGAGCTATCCTTCCTGCCATATCTTTGCTGTTTCCAACAGGATCGACAAAGGTGATAAATTTTTCGATTCCTAATCCTTTTGGCAGTTTAAGAGTAAAGATGACTTCTAGCTCGATCTTGAAACTATTCGTATTTGCTAATGTGAGAAAATAACCCTGGATTATCTTTCTTCCTAGCTTTTCTAGTTTTGGATCGATTGGAACACCCTTAGGAGGTTCAGGTAATTGAGATTTGAGCAGTAGTTCAAATGTGGAAATAAGCATATGAAACTCCCATTGACGATCACGTACGAGTACACATTGCTCTGGTTGTTCAGAAGATATGCAACGCATGGCTAAGATTTTGTGCTGTGGACATTGCTTATCCAATACCGGCTTTATCGAGACAGGATTAGTAAGGGAAAGGTGTTGAGCTGAGTTGTACACACGCCAATGATTCTCTGCGAGACCCGTCAGCCTTGAAACAATTTTCTAAGTTGTTCCACCCAGGTGGAGGTACTGATAAATGTTCGTAGGTATAAAGCTCAGCAGGTTCGATAAGATAGAACGGTTCCCTGAGATAGGTCTAAGTGACGCCGCCCATGTCCGCTGCAGAGCAAACCGAGCAACAGCCTGAAAAAATCCATCTGCCTCGCACCAGTGAGTCAGACGATCTCAAAAAGATCCGCCATACGACCTCGCACGTGATGGCGATGGCGGTGCAAAAGCTGTTCCCCGGGACGCAGGTGACGATTGGCCCCTGGATCGAGAATGGTTTTTACTACGACTTCGATACCTCTGCAGCCTTTACCGAAAAAGATCTCAAGGCGATCAAGAAAGAGATGGTGAAGATCATCAAGAAGAAGCTGCCGGTGATTCGAGAAGAGGTGAGCCGCGAAGAAGCTGAGACCCGCATCAAGGCTCTAGAGGAACCTTACAAACTAGAAATCCTCGCTGATTTACAGGAACCGATCACGCTCTATCATCTGGGCGATCAGTGGTGGGATTTGTGTGCCGGTCCCCATGTGGAAAGTACAGGCGATCTCAACCCAAGGGCGATCGCTCTCGAAAGTGTAGCGGGAGCCTACTGGAGAGGTGATGAAACCAAGGCTCAACTGCAGCGCATCTATGGCACAGCTTGGGAAACACCTGAGCAGTTAACCGAGCACAAGCGGCGTAAAGAAGAAGCAGCCCGCCGCGATCACCGCAAGGTGGGTAAAGAGCTAGGGCTGTTTATCTTTTCTGATTTAGTGGGGGCAGGACTACCGCTGTGGACTCCGAAGGGGACTGTGTTGCGATCGCAACTCGAAGACTTTCTCAAGGGCGAACAAACAAAACGCGGCTACCTCCCGGTGGTGACGCCCCATATTGCCCGCGTGGACCTGTTCAAAATCTCGGGTCACTGGCAAAACTATCAAGAAGATATGTTCCCGCTCATGAGCGAGAACGACGAGGATCGCGCCTCAGAACATGGCTTTGTCATGAAGCCCATGAACTGCCCATTCCACATTCAAATCTATAAAAATGAACTGCGTTCCTATCGAGATCTGCCGATTCGGCTGGCAGAATTCGGCACGGTCTATCGCTATGAGCAGTCCGGTGAGCTGGGCGGCCTCACGAGAGTGCGCGGCTTCACCGTTGATGACTCGCACCTCTTTGTCACGCCCGATCAGCTGGATGATGAATTTCTCAAAGTCGTTGATCTAATTCTGTCGGTGTTCGATAAGCTGCAGCTTAAGAACTTTAAGGCCCGACTGAGCTTTCGAGATCCAGAGTCAGACAAATATATTGGCTCCGATGAAGCCTGGGAGAAGTCTCAAAATGCGATCCGCCGCGCAGTAGAAACGCTGGGGATGGATTACTTTGAGGGCATTGGTGAAGCCGCTTTCTACGGCCCCAAGCTGGACTTTATCTTCCAGGATGTTTTGGATCGCGAGTGGCAGCTCGGTACCGTGCAGGTGGACTATAACCTACCGGAGCGGTTTGAGCTGGAGTACGTGAATGCAGAGGGCGATCGCAGCCGTCCGATCATGATTCATCGTGCGCCTTTCGGTTCTTTAGAGCGTTTAATCGGCATTCTGATTGAAGAGTATGCTGGGGACTTTCCGCTGTGGCTAGCGCCTGAGCAGGTACGTTTGCTAACGGTGAGTGAGGTTCACTTGCCCTTTGCTCAGAAAGCTGTGGAGCAAATGCAGGCGCAGGGGATTCGAGCGCAGGTGGATACGTCCGGCGAACGCTTGGGCAAGAAGATCCGTAATGCGGAGAAAGCGAAGATTCCGGTGATGTCGGTGATTGGCGACAAGGAGGTGGAAGCCGACAGCCTTAATATTCGGACTCGAGTGTCGGGTGAGTTAGGGGCGATGCCGATGGCTGAAGTGCTGGAGAAACTGGGGGATGCGATCTCAACCTATTCGGCGTTTTAGATCACCTCAAGATTATCTGTTGTTTAATTTTCTTGGATAACGAGCTGAATTTGCTCGAATAGTTCTGGTACTTTATTCAGCACAACATCCCAAAGTGTCTCGTCTTCAAGACTAAAGTAGGCATGGGCTAAAATATCGCGAAGACCAGCAATCTTCCTCCACTCCACGGTTGGATACTGTTCGCGAATATCAGGAGGAATTTTCTTGACGGCTTCGCCGATAATTTGTAAGTTGCGAACAACTGCATCATAAGTCCGTTCGTCTTCTATAAAGCCTTCAAAAGTCATATTTAGAGTGTAGCGCTGTACTTTAGTGCAACTTGCGCAAATATCTTCAAGGTAAAGCTGAACACTACGCGACACGAATGGCTTCCTTCTCGACAGCTTGCCGAATTTGAGGCTTCAGCATTTTGTAGCTCACTAAGTCAACACTTTGTCCAAAGCAGTCTTCGAGGTAAAACTTAAGATCCATATAGCGATCAAAGGTAGGTGCTTCTAAAAAGTCAACAAGGATATCAATATCACTATCTAGATGAGCTTCATCGCGGGCTACCGAACCGAAAACAGAAACAGATCTAATGCCGAAGTCCTTGATATTCTGTTCATATTGCTTCAGGATGTTAATGACTTGTTCTCTTCTCATGATTTTATAGATTTTAATGAGCTTACTGTTTTATATCTTTCTTCTTGAATGATTTATAGCTTTTAATCTCGATAATAGGTAGCAGCAGTGTATTTTCAATTTCTTCTCGAACTGTAGAATTAGTATCGGACGATTTTTTTAAACAAGCAACAAGGATCGCATTAGCCTCCAAGTATTTAATTATGGAATTTGTTTGGGCATTATTAAAACCACTATGAATTCCATAGATATCAGCTTCAAGATATGAAGTCAGAGCTACATTCAATTTAGATACCCAACTCGAACCATTGCTTTGCCACCACTCATCCCATACTGTATCGCTATCTGACGATTCAAATTCAGTTAGATTTTCTCTAAGTTTTTGCAAAGCACTCCATACAGAATAATCAAGGTCATACAAAAGTGAAAGGGCTACATCAATAGCTTGAATTAACTCCCTGGACCAAGCAGCACGGTTATAATCGAAAAGGTTAGTTTCAGCCCAAAGATCCCACAAGCCCTGAGTATCTAAACTTTTTGAACGAAGCAGTAAGAAGATCAGTATGCTGTCTAAATTAGAAAAACTAGAATAATTTAGTTCAAAAGCATGAGCTATTTCTTCTGCGTAACAGCAACCATAACCTACCGTTCCCCAGTAGAAAGCCCGGATCGCTGCTTTCTTATATAAATCACTTTCATGACTTGCTCTTTTATATATCCATTTAACAAACTTCTGTATATCCTGATCCTCTGATATTGAGTTATCAATTACATGCTTAATATTCAGTAAAAAAGTGTCTATCTCTGGGATCATTTCAGAAACGAGCAAAATAACTTCTTTCCAACGACTCTCTAAGATTTTTCGAGATAGATTAAGTAATAATAATTCTCTGTGAGTGCTTTCGACGATTTCTCTTGAGACAAAATACTCATGAAAAGTCAGATGGGAAAATGAATATACTTCATGTGCGCGTTCTACAATTAACCCATTCTGAGCTTGGATATAATTCATAAACCTATCGATATCTAGTCTGTCTAAATTTGGCACAGATGATTCTATGAGGAATTTTTTAATTATTTTTTTTGCATAGTCAACGTCAAAAAAATATTTTTCTTCCACGAATGATACGTAGGCAATATAGCTAAATAATTTTTCTTTCTGTCCTATTGAAAGCTCTGTATAAAGTGTGCTGCCATTTTTTTCCCTTTTCTCTTGCTTAACTAGGGTTTTGACAGCATCACGGTATAGTCTTGAGCGATCATGTGGGAATTTGCCTAGATCTTCAAAAATCAAGCATAGCAATGCTAATAGTTTGGGAGTTTTCGCAAGCTCTAGAATTTGCGAGTTACTCTTTAATTGCTTCAGAAAATCGTCTGCATTGATTTTGCTCTTATTCCTGCAAAACCACTTCGTGGCAAAAGCTTTAATCTCTGGATCTTCCAAATCATCAATTTCTATATCTATAAAGTTTAGGTTGTGTTCTTCTGCTGCAATACGGCAGGTAACTATGCAACTATTCTCGATGTATTTTTCTGAGAATTTCTTTATCTCTGTCGTCACTCTAGATATATCAGAAACATAAACCTCATCTAATCCATCTAATAGAATCAATATATTCCCGTTGATTAGAAGCTTTTCGAGATATTTTCTCTCTTTATCTAGAAAATCTTGGCGTATATATTCTAATAAGCTAGGCTGACCCTTGGCTTCAGAAAATTCTTTTAAAGTTATGAGTATGGGAATGCATTGAGATTTAATTCCTGCTCTAATACACTGAACTGCAAGATACTTCAGTAAAGTTGTTTTTCCAGATCCAGGCTTTCCCAGAACTAATAGATTCTTGTAATCTCTAACTGCATCTAAAATTGGTACGTGTTTCTCCTTAATTGGGCCACGACTGAAACGATCGACATCATCAGGATATATTGGCTGTCGAATCATAACTTCGACGTTTTCGTATGTTAGATTGACTTCGTCGTATGGCTTTCTCCTCATTATTTCGATGAATTCTAGTTGTTTACGTCTAGTTACCTTTTCCAGGATATTAATGCTGATATAGATATCATCTAAGTCAATAGGCTTTTCAAGATTTAAAACTTTTATTTTCCCGTGATTTCTTGTGATTCTTGGCCGAATATCATCTCGAATATTCTGAATAATCTTCTCAAGTGAATCTTCATCTTTAGGAGCTTGAGCTGCTTGATCAGTAACTGTCTCAATCTGTTGCAGACCGCACACGATCCGCCAGTCAAGCCCTAATGTCTTGCAAATCGTCACAAAGTTCTCATTTCTAATCGTCTTGCCATTGAAAAACTTGCTTATTGGTGGACGAGTTAATCCCAGTCGCTCTGCCAACTTGGTCTTAGTTAACTGCATCTCTATCAGGGCAATCTCAGCCCGCCGAATTCCTTCAGGCGTAGCGATAAGGTTGAGATCGTTCATGATTTTGTTTCAATCAGCACCAATAGACTTAATTTAACGTTCTCAAAGCCAGATATCTTAATCTCGTACAAAACTATTACGGTACGTTTACACAAGTTGTACAGTGCAGAAGCCCTGGGTTTACGTCATATCAGCGATTCTCAAAGGGTCGTTTTGAATCCTGATGACTCATGCTCTACCTACTGCTCGACATTATTCTTGGACTACTCGAATTTATACTGCTGACTCTAGCAACCTTACTCAGCCCAGACAATGCGCTTCTTCCTTGTCTGCTTCGGTTATTCTTTCAGATCTTGGAAATCTGCTTCCACCACCTGCTCAAATAAGCCATCCATGAGCCGTTATCGCTTTTGCCTATCCCAAAAGCTTTTTCTTGCAACTCCTGAGCAGGCATCACAGCACCAACGTGAGCTTGATCGTTCTGCACTGCAAGCTTGAGGGGAAAGAAATACCAGGCTCATACTGACAATCTTCCTACGAGAGCAGACTGCAACACACGACTTGGAAGGTTAGCGTTCAATCATAAGGCTGAAATCCAGCATTCTCGTTGAAACTATGAAAATGTCTGTACTCTGAAGCCTATATTTGGCAAGGCTTTTAAAACAACCTTCCAAGTTGTGTGCAACAACCAAAACACACCACAGGTGAATACCTCCGGTGAGCGCTTGGGTAAAAAGATTCGCAATGCGGAGAAGGCGAAAATACCGGTGATGTCGGTGATTGGTGATAAGGAAGTTGAAGCCGAAAGCCTTAATATTCGGACCCGTGTGTCAGGCGAGCTGGGAGCGACGCCCATTGCTGAAGTGCTGGAGAAATTGGGAGATGCGATCGCAACCTATTCTGCGTTTTAAATTGTCTGATGGCTCTATACAAGAAAACCCCCTCATCAAAATCTTGATGAGGGGATGAATACCCAAATGATTCCTTGTTAGCCTAACCGCTACCTTTCTCGTTCATTCAGAGTGAATTTACGGAATATGAGCTGAAATCGACCAGATTTTAGATTTAAATTAGGAATAATTGAGCCTAGGTCCGTGCCGTTAATGATGCATTGCAGTTGCGGAGTTACTTAGACTTGCGATCGCTTTAGATATCCATTGGCAACCTTATGCTGCAGTGCCTGCTTCAGTGCTAGGTATACAAACAAAGGAATCGTTGTTCCATAGCGCTTCCATAGGCGCGTTGGCTCCTGCACTAAGCGATATAGCCACTCTAAGCCAGACTCACGAATCCAGCGGGGCGCTCTTTTTTGGATGCCAGCATAGACCGGAAATACGCCGCCGACGCCCAGCATGACGGCCCGAATACGGCCCTTATGTTGAGCAATCCACGCCTCTTGTTTGGGACAGCCGAGCGCCAAAAATACGAGACCTGCTCCACTAGCATTGATGCGTTGAATCAGCTCATCATCCTCTAGAGTCGTGAGTGGTCGAAACGGTAGAGGTTCCATGCCCGCAATCTGCAAATCAGGGAACTCATCCTCTAGCTTGATCTGCATCTGCCGAAGTACAGCGGACTGAGAACCTAACAAAAAGATACTGGTCTCTTGACGTGGTGCTGCCTCACAAAGAGACAAGAAAATATCCATCCCCGCCACCCGGTTTTGCCTGAGCGCCCCCATCACCTTCATCATCCAGACCAGAGGCATACCATCCGGTGTGACCAAATCAGATCTTCTTAAAACTGCCCGAAATTTAGGGCGTCGGTAAGCTTCAACCAGCATATGAGTGTTGGCAACGCAGACCGTCTTACTCAAGCGAGACTTTGCCCAATGCAGAATCACTTTCATCTGGTCGTCAAAGGGCAAAGCTGTGACGGGCGAACCAATGACGTTGATCTTTGGCAAAGTGCCTGCCTTTGTTCCTAAAGCTTGATGTTTTAGTTGATGAAGCATCGGACTATTAAAATAACGGCTTAGCTCAAATGTTGCAGCGTTAGACTCAAGCATAGTCTTAGAGTCTGCGACCATCGATGATTTAAATCACTATAAAACTGGAAATACTCAGAATAATCTCTTGCAGTCTTGTCAGAAAGACCGCACTCTAAAATTTAGATATTTATGACGCTTCGTAGCACGCGTAAACAGCATCAAAGCTTTTGCTTTCTACAGTGCTGCTTCCGACCTTGAAGATCCAACAACAAAACAAGAGTTTTGATCCGCGATATTAATAAACCCAGTAGAACTAAATTGATCTACTGTTTTCCCCCTACAGCAATATATTGCTGCCAATACCGAATCGCAACTGTGTTCATTTACACGTTAGTCAACACCACTAATGATGCTTCCTGATGTAAAAAGAACTCATTCCCCCCTAAAAAGCTGACATTCAACGGATTAATATCATCCCGAGCGTCAACAATTGATTCATACCTTAGTGGTTAGAGTCAAATATATTAAGGTATTTATTTTTCTACCCTGCCCCAATATAACTCCCCTCTTCCCCAACGGCAACATTGCTGGCATGGTGGCTCGCGGGCAAGCTTTTTCTCCTCTTGTTTGCGAGATAGAGTGAGGTTGATGACGCGCAAATGAGACGATTCAATCTGTTAGAACGCTCTTAGCAAGAGGGATGGAGTTGTCGTTGAGTAATGTGTCAAATCACGCTCGTTAACCCACTCGGGATGAGGGCTGCCGGACTAACTCAATGGCGCTACGACGAGCTTCAATGACAGCTCCCATTTCTTGGGCGAGGCGGGGCGTACGAGCCAACATAATATGAAGTGCCTCGGTTTCGAACACCACAACTTCCAGATCATCTAAGGCAATGACAGTGTTAGGCGTGGGTTCGTTGCTCAGGAGCGTGAGGGTGCCAAAAAATTCGCCCCGCGCAAAGCGATCGATTTCCGTTTCAAGGCCCCGATTGTTGACGCTAACCTTAACTTGACCTTTGAGAATGAGGTGAAGTTTAACGCCAGTATCGCCTTGGCGGATGATTGTTTCTCCTTGACCAAAGCTTTTGACTTCCAGATCGGGCAGCAAATCAGTCAAGGTATCTGACTCGACTATGGCAAAGGAAGGAAGCGATCGCAACTCCTCCAGCATCCTTGTGCGTTCCGTTTCGAGATTTGCAGGCTCCATTTGCTGATGAAACACAGTCCGAATCGGGAACGGAATATTCAAGCCATAGCGGTTGGCGGCATACCAAACCCTTGTCATAAATTCATCGCGAATCTGCGGCACTTTTGAATAGTCAGCCAAGAATAATCGCACCCGATAATCGATCGAAGAATCGTTATAGTTAATCGTCTGAATCACAGGGGGAGGCTTCTCTAGCACGCCCTTCGTCGCCAGTGCCACCTCCAACATCACCCGCTTAACCTTATTGGGCGGATCGTTGTATGAAAAACCGACATCTACGGGTTCCACATGCATTTTGATCGGTTGATTGTAGTTTTTAAAGATTTCCTTCGCCAGTACAGAGTTTGGAATAATCAGCATCTCCTGTTCGCGCGTCATCAGATGCACCGCTCGCCAGTTCACCTCATTGACCTTACCCACCGTCTCGCCAAGCTGCAGCCAGTCCCCCACCTTAAAGGGACGACCAAACAGCAGCGCAATCCCAGAAAATAAGTTGCCCAGCGTGTCCTGAAGGGCCAGACCGATAACGATCGAGCTGACGCCTAAAGCCGTGATCAAGCCCCCTAGATCGGTCTTCCAGACAAGAGAAAGGACCAGGGCTGTCCCCATCAAAATCAGGAAAAAGCGCACCAGATCCCGCAGCAGCTTGGGCACCTGAGCCTGCCATGTGTTGGACCCCGCCTCCACAAACAGCATGATGTTGACGAACGATAGGCCCATATTCATGGTGGCTAACAGCAGCAGCGTCTGCACCAGGCGAATGGGGGTTAAATCGGGATCTAATCCCATCACCTGAGTGACGAATAAGAACAGGACGAGGGTCGGCATCACCCAGTTACGGATAATCTTGAGCGTATTAGCGAGCGCTTTGCGCTGCCGCTGCAGCTTTAAAATCCCCTCGTTGAGACCCACCATCGCTAGCGGGAAACCCACCATCAACCCAATGCTCCACAGAAGCCAGGGTTGCTGAAGAATTGCTTCAATCATTGTTCTTGTTTTGAATCGGTTTAGAGTATTCTTCCGAATGCATTGCAGATGGACGATTTAGCTTGTTATACCTTGATTAGCCAAGTCTCTAATCCCTCTTTCTTGCCCAGAGAAGTCTCGTTGACATGACGGAACTCATAAAAATCTTTGAGCTGATCATGAATGCTGGCCGTGACCTGAATCGAGTCGCCCTGGCCCTCCGTCTGCATATGATGGGCGATGTTGACTGTATCGCCCCATAAATCATAGATAAACTTGCTGCGTCCCACGATTCCAGCGACCACGGGGCCAGAATTAACGCCAATCCGGGCCTGCAACTGAGTTTGACGGGTTTGATTAAATCGCTGGACGATCTGCACCATTTCCGTGGCAAAATCGACAACGCGCTTGGTGTGATCAAGCCTCGGGACAGAGAGGCCGCTCACGGCCATATAGCCACTGCCAATGGTCTTCACTTTCTCAACACCGTGCCGGTCAGCCGCCTCATCAAAGGCACTCACCAATTCATTGAGCAAAGCCACCGTCTCATCCGCAGAGACGGTTTCTGCGAAGTCAGAGAAGCCGAGGAGGTCAGCAAACAGAACCGTCACGTTGGGGAAGCTATCGGCAATCTTATCTTCTCCCTTCTTAATGCGTTGAGCCACCGGCCCCGGCAGGATGCTAAGCAATAATTCCTCGTTTTCTTGACTGGTTTCCTGCAGTTGCTGCGTTTTTTTCTGCAGAACCTGCACCATTTGATTGAAAGACTGCGCCAGCTCGTGGAACTCATCCTTAGAGTCAATTTCGACCTTGACGTCAGTGTTGCCCTTGCTGAACCGATCAAAGCCCTGGTTTAAGAGGCGGATGGGCCGCACGAACAGATGAGAAAGCAGCAAAGCCGCTAGCGTCACGACCAGAACAATCAGAACGGTCGTAATTAAGACCCGCCTTTGGAAGGCTTGGATCGGGGCAAATGCTTCTGATTCGTCAATTTCAGCCAGCAAGACCCAGTTATGATCCCCCTCAAGTGGCCCATAGGCACTAAGGACCGGAATGCCGCGATAATCATCAACGATGCGAGTGCCTCGCTGACCCTGCAGGGCCGCCTCTACAGCTTCGGTCTTAACTTCCTGATTTAAGATCGTTGATTCCAGCTCTCGAATACGCTCAATTTCAGACTTAGGTACTCCCTGTGTTTCCAAAGCTGCGAAATATTTTTCAGGCTCCTCTGTCAAAAAGCGCGAGTCAGAACGCATAAAATAATCAGGCCCGACAACATAGGTCTCACCTGAATCGCCCAATCCTACCTCCTTCCAGCGGGCGCGACTGGTCATAATGTTATTCAACTCCACAGAAGACGCCTGAAGAGCAAGCACTGCAATCATTTTACCGTCCTTAAAAACCGGCGTCGCCTGAATCGCGGCTGGATCATTATGAGAGGGGCGATAGGGTTCAAAATCGACAAACGCAACGAACTGATCTTCACCTTCTTCGACCACCTTACGAAAGGCCTTTGCAAGTACGCTCTCGGAGAATGGGCCGGTCTTCAGATTGGTCGCAAAATCAGTTCCCTTATAGGTGGTGTAGACCACATTGCCTGTCTCTGGATCGATAATAAATAAGTCTTCTAGCTCATAGGTTTCAACATATTCCCGTAAAAAAGGATGGAATTGCTGATGTACCTTGCTAAAGGTGCTGCCGTCTTGGGGATTATCAATTAATACCTTTTCCTCAAAGTCAGAGGACTTAATCGTGTACTGGTACTGCAGATATCGATCCTGTGGGGTAGAGGGTTGATAGGTTGCAGCGTTGGGTTCGCCCTGAGAATTTTCTGCGAGCTTGGGGATGAACTCTTTTTCGTAGTACTGGCTAATGGCTATATTCCACTGAGGCGGGATGGATGCCTTCGTCAGCTCGTTATAGCTGCCTTTAAAGGCCTGGGCAGCCTGAATCAGTGTAGGGTTTATGCTCAGAACGTGAATCTGCCGATCCGTCCGTTGACTGAGATCTTGCAGTTCCTGGATTTTAGCTTCTCGTAGGCTAGTGAGCTGATTAAAGATGCTGCGCCTGAGCGCTGTTTTGCCGCTCTCATAACCGATGAGGGCAATCACCAAAATCGAGCTGATGCTCACGGCCAACAACATAAGAGTCGTCTTGGACTGAATGCTGAGATTCCTGAGCACTAGTGAATTTCCCTTTTTACAGATAATGAAGGAGCCTTACTGGATAGTTAAGCACAAAGCCAATGTTATCAAGCCTTTCCCGCGAAGAACATGCCATATCAGTAGCAGAGTGGCTTTTTCTGCGGTATTCCATCTCAGGCTAACTTTTGTCGCATCTCGGTAAGGGCACAAAAGTAGAGGAAGAGGGGTCTCAATGGATGGTATTTGCGATCGCAAGCTTCAAAGAGGAATTCAGGCCCAGTGTCAACGCTGTTGAAATTTATTTTTGGGCTGCTGTTAGCAGTCGCAACTCACCAAACTCTAACGCCCAAAGCGATTGACGCATTCGATTCCCCTCCAGATAAGCTGGTGCATTTCCTGTGCTGGGCTGTCTTATCTGCGGCGCTATATTTGGCATTTCATCAAGCGGGTCGCTACAGAACTCTACTCATGGCTTTATTTGGATATTCTGTCATCTTAGAGATTGGGCAACATTGGGTGCCCGGTCGGCATTTCTCTGGCGAAGATATGATTGCCAACGGCATCGGCTGTTTGTTCATGTATGCCATTGTCAAACTCATTGAATGGCGGTGGCCTGCCGTCAAAGCAAAAGAGACATGAAACTCCTTATTTTCGACTTCGACGGCACCCTCGTCGATTCCCTTGAAATTTTTATTGAAGCCACTAATTGTCTTGCCAAAAAGTATGGGTATTCTCCCATTGAGACCAGCCAGATTCCTCAGATTCGTGCGCTCAGTTCGCGAGCGCTCATTCAACAAATACCGGTGGCCCGCTGGCGACTACCCTTTTTTCTGCAAGGTCTGCGCCAAGAAGTCAGTAAGCTAGCGACTCAGATTCAGTTATTTGACGGCGCGAAAGAAGCACTCACTGACCTTAAAAACGAAGGCTACTGCCTCGGAATTGTGACGTCTAACGCTCAATCAACCGTGGAAAACTTCTTGGTAACCCAAGATCTCAATACTCTATTTGACTTTGTTCACGCAGGACGTGGCCTTCTGGGTAAAGCAGGCACTCTGCGGCGTCTGGTCAAACGATATCGTCTCCAGCCATCTCAAGTCATCTATATCGGAGATGAGACACGAGATATAGAAGCTGCACAGCAGGTCCAGATTCCCTCAATTGCAGTTAGCTGGGGCTTCAATAGCCGAGTTGTTTTAGAACAGCAACAGCCGGATATGATCATTGACACCCCTGATGACTTACTTCTGGCCGTTCAATCTTGTCTTGTAGAAAACGCTTCACATTTCTCACATCAATAATTTTATATGCTAGGCTTGTGTCCTAAATCTAGGATTTTGGGGTTATTGGGGTCTTTTTTTCATTTATTTCAAAGCTAACGGCTTAATGTAGAGCGATTCTGAGCTATCTGAAAAATGGCTCAATTTCTGGTGCTCTTAAACTAGTCGCTTGCTTAAGGGGTTCTATAAGCAGATTCACTCTAATGGATTGCTTGAAAGAGAGATTAGAAATAGATCCCGGCGTTGCAATACTCTCGCTCTCCAGTCTTTATTATTAGCAGAATCACTATGCAACTATTTTCTACATTCAAATCTGCCGCCGTACAGGGGGCTGTTGCGCTTGTTGTTATAGGCGCTGGGTTCACTGGGACAGCAGCTATCGCCCAGACTAAACCCACTATCTCAGTGCCAGAATTTAAGAATGAGACTACTTGGTGGTGGTGGAGAGGGGGCACCTCAAGGGAACTTGCAGATGCATTGAGTAACGAACTATCTGCAACAGGCAGCTTCAAAGTTGTTGAGCGTCAAAAGCTGGATGCAGTCCTTGATGAACAGGAGCTGGCTGAATTAGGTCTTGTGCGTCAAGGGACCAGAGCTAAGACGGGACAACTGACAGGCGCACAGTATGTTGTGCTTGGCAAAGTAACTTCTTACGAAGAAGGGGTCAACAAAAAGTCGCAGGGTGCCAACGTCGGCGGTATTAATCTGGGCGGGATTCGCCTAGGCGGTGGTGGACGCAAGAAAAAGCAGCAGGCGTATGTTGCAATTGATTTGAGAGTTGTTGATACGACAACGGGTGAAGTGACTCACTCACGGACCGTTGAGGGACGGGCAACCTCAAAATCTAAGGGCGTTAGCGGTGGCGTCAGTCTGCTCGGCGTCAACGTTGGTGGTGATGACTCTGAAGAGAGTCGGGCTCCTGTCGGTAAGGCGCTGCGCGCTGCATTAATTGAATCAACCGACTATCTTTCTTGTGTCATGTATGAAAAAAATGGTTGTGAAAGCGACTACCGGGCAAAAGATAGAGGCCGTCGGGAAAGAACAAAGGGCGTCCTTGACCTTGATTAGAAGGCAAGACAAAGTATGGCTTTTGAGTTGAGTCTTTATTCCGTAGAGGCTCAACTCTTCTCAAACTTCCTTGAGCCGTAGCCATCAGCAACGCATTACAGCCTTGAGACACGTTAAACTAGCCGAACGTTCTGTCTCAAGGCTGCAGCTATGGAGTTTGATTTACACACAGCCCTCAACGCGCTCGATCTTGATGCTGATTGGGTAGGGCTTCGTCAGGTTTCAGAAACGACCCATACTCATTTCGTCCGTGATGCAAAACCTCAGGCAAATGGGCGTAGCCAGACAAAAGGTTTGATGGTTGAAGTGTTGGCCCAGGGGCAATTTGGCTACGCTGCTACGAACCATCTCGATTCGGCTAGCATTCAGGCGGCTGCAGACCGAGCGCTTCAGCAGGCCACTGCCACCGCCCAGTGGGGAGTGCATGAATTTACTGCAGACGTACGACCCGCCACTACAGGGACGTATCAATCGCCTGTGCAAAAGCCCTATGATCATTTGAAGGTTGCAGACCTCACGGATTTGCTAACTCAGGTCTGCCAAACGCTAAAGGTTTCTGACAAGATTGTCCGCACCAGCGCTTTTGCTCAAGTTTTAGAAACCGAGCAAAAATTCGTCAGCAGCAACGGGGCTGATATTGAGCAAACCCTTTGGATCGTGATTACTGATTACGGCGTTACGGCCCAGGATGGCGGCATCACCCAGAAGCGGACAGATAACGGCTGGTTTGCCCGCTGCTATCAAGGCGGGGTTGAGGTGATGGACTCTCAAGCGATTTTGAGTCGCTGTCAAAACATCGGTGAGCAAGCCGTCGAACTCCTGACGGCGGAGGAATGCCCTACGACCACAACGACGCTGGTGCTGGCACCCGACCAAATGATGCTGCAGATTCATGAGAGCGTCGGTCACCCATTAGAGCTAGACCGGATTCTAGGAGATGAGCGCAACTACGCAGGGTCGAGTTTTGTAAACTTGGCGGACTTTGGCGATTTGGTCTATGGCTCTCCGCTGATGAATATTACCTTTGACCCCACAGTTTCAGAAGAATTGGGTAGCTATGCTTTTGACGATAGCGGCCTTGAAGCCAAGCGGGAGTATCTGATCCGCAACGGCAAACTGATTCGTGGGTTGGGGAGCTTAGAAAGTCAGGTCCGCACCAATACGCCGGGGGTTGCTAACTCCAGGGCTTCTTCCTGGAACCGTGCCCCTATTGATCGAATGGCGAACCTTAATTTGGAGCCGGGGCACAGCACCTTTGATGAGATGATCGAGTCTATCGAACACGGCGTGTATATGGAGTCCAATCGGTCTTGGTCGATTGATGACTATCGCAATAAGTTTCAGTTTGGCTGTGAGTACGGTCGCCTAATTGAAAATGGCAAGTTTACGAAAACGCTGCGGAACCCGAACTATCGCGGGATTACCAATGATTTTTGGGGCAATCTGGATCAGGTGGGAGATCGCAGCACCCTGCAGATCTACGGCACGCCAGCCTGTGGGAAAGGCGAACCGAATCAGGTGATCCGAGTGGGGCATGCCTCGCCGGTCTGTGCCTTCAAAGAGATTGAGGTATTTGGAGGTGTGGCGTGAATTTGCTAGAAACGTGGGAATCGACCTTTAATCAACTGGGCGATATTTTGCTTGAGAATCTCATAAGCGATGAGCAGCTCGTGATTGAAATGGGTGGCGAGCAGAGTCACTTCATGCGCTTCAACAAGGCTCAGGTGCGCCAGTCAGGTATTGTTACTGACGCTACCGTAAAACTGCGGTTGATTACTGAACAGCGGACGGCCTATGCCTCATTCCCGTTTACAGGCGATTTGGCAATTGATAGTGCTGCCGGTCTAGACAATCTGAGCTATCTGCGTGAGATTATTCCTCAGTTGCCCGAAGATCCCTATGTGATTTTGCCTCAGAATCAAGGCTCTAGTCATGAGGTGTATGCAGGGCAGCTTTTACCGCCTGAGCAAGCGGCCACTGCCATTCTAGAGAATATGGGGAATGTTGATTTTACGGGGCTATATACATCGGGACCGGTGGTGCGAGCAAACCGCAATTCTGCGGGACAAAAGCATTGGTTTGCGACAGAAACCTTTGTGCTGGACTACTCGATGATTACACCGACTGAGAAAGCGGTGAAATCTATCTATGCAGGTGCGAACTGGCAGCAAAAGCAGTACAAAGAACACATTGCCCAATCGAAAAAGCAGCTCGTCGTTATGGAACGGCCAGTCAAAACGGTGCCGCCGGGTAAATATCGGACTTACTTTGCACCTGAGGCTGTGGCAGAGATGATTTCAATGCTGTCTTGGGGGGCTGTCAGTGAGGCTTCCATGCGCCAAGGCGGGAGTGCTCTAGCGAAGCTGCGAGAAGGAAAGTCACTCTCATCAAAACTATCTTTGAGAGAGAACTTCCATTTGGGTACGGTGCCTCGCTTCAATGATCTGGGAGAAGTTGCACCGGAGGATGTACCGATTGTGACGGCAGGCCAGCTTACAAATACGCTAGTGAGTTCCCGGACGGCGAAGGAATATGGGGTATCAAGTAATGCGGCTGCGGGTTCCGAGGGAATGAGATCGGCAGAGATGCTGCCAGGGAAGCTGGCTTCGGAAGATATTGTGACGCAGTTAGATACGGGGCTGTATCTGTCGAATTTACATTATCTGAACTGGAGCGATCGCAACGGTGGTCGCATCACAGGCATGACCCGCTTTGCCTGCTTCTGGGTAGAAAAAGGCGAAATTAAGCAGCCGATTAAAGACTTGCGATTTGATGAGAGTCTCTATTCTTTTTGGGGCGAAAATCTAGAGGCGATTACCGACTTTCAAGAGCTAGTTCCTGAGGTGGATACCTATGAGGCGCGATCGTTAGGTGGTGCAAAAGTGCCTGGAATGCTGGTACAAGATTTTACCTTTACGCTTTAAATTAGAATCGAAGTCTGGTGCATTATTCGATGCAGATTGAGGAATGTTTATGCCCGTCTAAATCGAGAATGTGTGATGACTCAAATGCCGGACTCAATGCCCCAACGCCACAAAAGAAAGGTAATTTTCCAGTCCTTGTCTGGATTTTAGGCGGGTGTGTTTGTCTCACTTTGGGTGGTTCCTTTGCGATGATTTTACTTGCGATCGCACTTCCTTTTTCCCTCAATCAGATTGATATTGCTAGGGATGAAGCTGATGCTGCTAGAAATGAAGTCAATACAGAAAAAGAATCTGAAGCTAAATCAAATTTGGGCACCTTGAATCGGGCACAGCAAGCCTTTCACTTAGAAAACAGTATTTTTGCTCAAGAACTCGAGACCCTGGATGCTCGGCCCAGTGGTCAATACTTTACTCATCAAGTTGTCCCTCAAACAAATTCAAAAAGTGCGATCGCAACAGCAACTCCCGTACGATCTGTGTTGAAGAGCTACACAGGCTTTGCATTCATCTTGGGTTCTACTTCTGCTGAATATAAATTCGTTTCAGGGATCTGTGATACCAATTTCCCTATCAGATGACCCGCATGGCTAAGGCATCCAAGATGTAGGAATATCCCGCCAGCGAGGTAATAGTCTCCCTGGAGAGTCTATTGATAGCGTGTTGTGACTTGACCACTTTTGAGCCAGTAGAGTGCATGAGTCTGTTCTTGGTGACGGGCTGATGCTTGTTGATGAAGAAGCGACTTGAGGGTGTCTTCGCTTTCGGTAATCTCAATTTTCAATACGCCGGCCATCAGAACAATACTCTCTCAATAGAGACCCTTCCAATGTAGGTCATACATATTTGGTATTAGATATCAGAACTTTTGTCTCAATGCCCATAAGATTGAAGAGTTGTCAGCTCCAACCGGTTATATCTCTCCAGCCCCTATGAGAATGTTCAAGCTAAAGGTCATCCTATCTTTGACGTTGATCAGTGCCTTAAATGCACACCGCCCAGCAGCGAGCAATGAGCCACCCGGTCGATGGACGAAAGTAAATGAGCAGACCCTCCGGTTTGTCGGCCAAATAGATAAGCGAACAGCAGCCAGCTTCAAGCAAATCGTCACCCCTGAGATCACAACGGTTGTTGTCCAGTCGGGGGGGGGAGACACTGACACGGCTCTCCAGGTCGGTCAAGAGATTCACAGACGCCGGCTCAATATTATTGTCGATGGCAGATGTGGCTCATCGTGCGCAAACTATTGGTTTGTAGCAGCAGCTCATAAAACCGTTACTAAAGGCTCTTGGGTCGGTTTTCATGGCAATCCGTCCTCATCACTGCTTTACTATGACCGCCGCCAGTTTGATCAAGCCTTTCTCGACTCCTTAGCTGCATTTGCCCAGCAAGAAAGCATTTTCTTCAAAAACCTCGGCGTTGATATTGAGCTTGTGCAGCGTTCCTCTACGATTACCGTGGCTTTCAATCGTCCCGCCTATCTCCCTTCCCCTCAGCAGCTCGATTGCTTCGGTGTCTCAAATCTAAACATGTGGTATCCAAGCAGTACGGCAGAGAAAAACTTGCTTTGGGGAGCAGGGGGGAATGTTGTGATCACACAAGAAGTTGAGGCCAGTCCAAAGCTTTCAGATATGTTG
This sequence comes from Acaryochloris thomasi RCC1774, assembly GCF_003231495.1. Classification (NCBI taxonomy): domain Bacteria; kingdom Bacillati; phylum Cyanobacteriota; class Cyanophyceae; order Acaryochloridales; family Acaryochloridaceae; genus Acaryochloris; species Acaryochloris thomasi. Next base: position 484,268 of record NZ_PQWO01000001.1, on the reverse strand, counting down.
TGTCATGACTGATAACCCCTCAAGAAGGGTTATCAGTCATCGTTTCGTCTTGAAGTATTTTCCTTTCAGATGGCTCGTCTTAACAACCTGATCTACAGAGCACGTGCTTTCTCTCGGAGTTTTGCCTGCGGCTGTTCAACTGTCAGTGGCTTGTAGGTTTGTCTAGATACGACAACAAAAGCAACTAAACCCACAATTGGGCTGATTAGGGTGGGAAAACCGTCGAAATCAGTAGTAAAGAGAGCATTGGGGATATGAAATAGCGTATTATCAATCCCAAACATAGTCGGCACTAGCGCAAACAGAGTCAGCCGGGTAATTGACCCAGCAATGATGCAGGCCAACGCTCCTTGGCGGGTAGATCGCTCCCAGAACAGCCCACCCAGAAGTGGGACGACCAGCCCCGCAAAGCCTAGGTCAAACCCCAGCAGCAGCAGTACGCCCGTCTGAGGGACCCGCAGACCTAAAAATACTCCCAGCAAGGTGATCACGATAGCTACCAAGCGAGTCACAATGAGCAACCGATCCCCCCCTCCTCCGTGAGTCGCTCCATGACGAATACCGAAGACATTATGAGCCAATACCGAAGAAGTCCCTAAAATAGCTCCATCGGCTGTGGAGAGAGAGGCCGACAAAATAGCTGCCAATACTAATAGGCCCAGTACAGGCGGCACAACGTTTTGCAGTAGGGCAAACAGGACTGGCCCCTCGGCGACTACACCGGCCTGTTCGAGGATGCTGTTTGCAGACAGAGCAATGATCGAAAAGGGAATCCCCACAATTAAGGTGCCAGCAGAGGCTACATAACAGGCTTTTTGTGCAGTTTCTGGGCTTTCTGCTGCAAAAATTCGAGCCATGAAGTCAATCGCGACCATATTGCCAAATCCCAATGCCAGCAGGCTGGCCCAATTAACCGCAGCGCCTGAACTGACTAGCGTCAACTGCTCGAAAGCTAGAGGACCAGTGCCAGGCGCAATGTCTAGGCCAAAATTAACCAGTACGTAAACGAGCAAACCCAAGGTACCGACTAGAGCAATCAAAATTTGGATCGCATCGGTATAAGCCACTGCAAAGAGACCACCCGACACAGTGTAAGCAAACACCAGGGTCGCCAGCAACGTAATGCCACCGACGTAGCTCATCCCTAAAAACGTCTGGAACATAAAGCCCCCCGCAACGAGGTTCCCCGCCAGCAGGAACGAAAAGCTGACCGACATAATGCAGGCCGCGATCAGCTCGACGGTACGACCGTACTTAACCCGATAAAAATCGGGGATAGTAATTAGCCCCATGCGATTCATGGGCTTAGCTAAAAAAGTTGCCGTTAAAAATAAGCACAAAGATAATCCAATCGGTAATGCAGCTCCCGCCCAAAAACCAAATTCTGCAGATAAGTCTGTATTCCCCAAGGTAGCGTTGGAGTCAATCGACTGGGCCATTAGCGTAGCAGCAGCCAATGGCAAAGCTAGTCCTCGGCCAGCCACTAAAAAATTGACGCTATCGCCTTTAATTTGCTTAGAAGCCCAAACTCCGATGCCTAATGTTCCCAAAAGAAAAGTAACAATTCCCCAGGAAAAAACTGTATGTTCCATTTACTTGTCTCCAAATATTGAAAATTCATACTGATAGCTACAACAAAGCCCGGAAAAAACCGGCGACCTCAATGAAAGGTCAACAGGCTTCTCCCGGGCTTTTATCCCTCCGTGAACCAGACTAGGCAATATATAGGCCCTGCTGGCTGTATCTCTTGGACCAAACACTCAATCCACAGATTAAGCTGGAACCCTAGACACAAAATTCTATTTTTATTTTGCTCAAGTTCAATGATTAAAAGCTCTGCAAAACAAACAGAGAATCACCATTTCTTTCTTAAGTCCTTTGCACTTTATATCAGTGGGACATAGAGGAATAAGTGTTTATTTATACTAATAGACCTCGATTAGTGTCAGCAGATCTTGACTTTTGTGACTAGCCAATTAGAACTTACCAAAAAGTCTATAGATTGAATTCTGGAATCCACTAGTTGTCAGAATCGAAGAGATTCATCACTGGTTTCTAAAGCAGTTTAAAGATGCTTCAAGACAGCGTTCAGTATGAATGTTGCATATATGCGGCAGTCTCCTTGGGACAAGTGACTCTGAGCTGAAATCACCTTGCATTAAGCACTCATACGAACTCGAGTTCGTCATCCGTTGAGGCCGACAGCAACACATTATCAAAATTGGGAAATATCAGGAAATTGCCGCCTATGCCTTTTAATGGGGATTTTATCTCGTCAGAGCTGTCTATTTCGTTGTTTTACAGCTCAAAAGGAGGAGATAGCCAAGATACCGCTATGTACCTAATTATTCGAGGTAAGGCACGCAACTTTACCCAATGCAGGCGTCAAGGCTGAGATATCTAGCCCTGCTCGCTGGGCAGCTAAAACGCCCATCGCTTCTAAATATGAACGCACCTTGGTCACTTCAATTCCCAATTCATCTGGCGTGACCTGCAACGCAGTCGGGTTGTTCACGGCAATGATGCGAGTCGGTTTCTGACTAAGGCTGAGTATGGCACTCCCTCCGCAAGCAGTCTCAGGTACCACGATCGCATCCAATCCTTCCGCCCACAGGTCCGCTGCTCCTCGCTGCTGAACAAACTGCGGTGCACGGCTCAGGCCCACCAGAACCGATGACAGAAACGTATAGCCTAGTTCCTCCGCTGCTGAACGCGGACTCACCTGTGGATCCACAGGCAATGGCTCTAGTGCTGGAGCATGGGCACAGGGAATTTGAAAGGTTCGCACAACTAAATGACTAATGACGGCTTCTGCACCCGCAAGAGGGTCAACCCCTTGACCCTGACGATAGCTCTGGAGTGCTTCGGCTTCAATGTCGTCGGGGAAGCGAGCGACCACGGCGATCGCATCTGCCCCCAGTTCATTAATCGATCGCTCCACCGCCCGCAGTAGGCTATCCGGATTTTCAATGGTTCCCCAGGTTGCTCCCGAAGCCGCTGTCTTCAGGGTCACGTTGAGGGGCGCATCGGTGAGAATTGCATCGGTCAACTGTAGCCCTAGAGTAGCGCGGGCGGCGTCGGCAACCTGAAGATGGCGTAAACGCAAGTCAGGTTCAATGCCTTGGTCGAGTACTAGGCCCACGCGGTTGCTGCGTACAGGTCTCAATCCCCAGTTGCCCGCAGCATATTGATCGAGGCCATAGCCTTCGACGTAAAGTGCGTTTTCGATGGGCCAATAAAGCTGCGCCCCGTTCATGACATTGGGATGGGTGATGATGCGATCGCAAACCGAAGCAATCCCACGCGCCACCGGTAGGGCATCCCCAGCATAGCCCCCAATCTCAGCCCCAATCCCCGTTGGGACGACTAGGGCAACAGTGAACGGTTGCTCAGTCCGTCGGCTAATCAATCAGCTAAAACAACCGCTTCAACTTGGGCCTTCTCGTCCTTGACCGCCGTGACCGCCCATCGGAGAGGCTCTCCCTGCTCCTTGAGTTGGGCTTCAATCGCTTCTGGTAGCGCTTGAGTGGCCTGCAGATCAACTTCAGCCGTAATAAAATGCGTGGTCATTGGACCTCCAAACTCAATAAGTATTCTTTTACTGCGAACCCGATACAGATTGCTAAGATTGCGTTTGCCCGAACTGGCGCTCGTAAACCTCAGCTTCCTTACCTGTCTCAACTTTTAGGTCAGACCGAGGATACGCCACACAGAGCAGCGCATATCCATCTTCCAGTAATTCGGGTCCCAAACCCATGGCATCATCTTGGGCAACCTTGCCATCGCCCAGGATCAAAGCCGCACAGGTTGTACAAACCCCCGCGCAGCAAGAGCTAGGCAGGTCAACATCTGCAGCATAGGCCGCTCTCAAAATCGTTTGGTCCTCTGGGACAGCTAGCGTATGCACCTCACCGTCATGATGAAGTTCTACCGTGTACGTATTGGGCATAGCGTAGAAGCAGGGCAAAAGAAGTTCGGATATATTATTTCACATTCTCGGCAGACTCATCTTTGCCAATCTCTTCGGGGTATCGCAGTATCCGTATTGAGTCAAAATCGTAAAACGGCTAAGATCCATGCCTGCCTTGGGAAATATCTCTTAGCTCAACCCTATCCGGCTGCAGCAAAGCTGAGTCTTGTGACTTGTGATCGACATCACGCTCACGCCTAATTTTTAATGCCTCAATAGAAGAGAACCCTTGGTATATATCCCGTGACTGTATCTCCGTCTTCTACTGCAAAAAAAAGCAAAAAAATTGCGCCTGAACGGCATGTTCTGGTGATCGATAACGGTAACCGACGCGCCATTTCACTAGATGCAGCTGCCTATTCCATTGGTCGAGATCCCTCTAACGCCATCGTACTGGACACCGTCACCGTCTCTCGTAAGCACGCGATTCTCCTTCGCTTACCGATTCCCGGAGAGAATCGCTATCGCTATCGCCTCATTGATGGCGACTCTAACGGACAGCCAAGTGCCAACGGCGTGTTTGTTAATCAACAGCGCTGTAATTCGCACGAGCTTGTCAACGGAGACATCATCGGCCTAGGCCGCAAAATCCAGGCATCTTACTTAACAGTGACCATGGAAGAAGCGGAATTTGCGCAGTACTTAGAATCGATCGAATTTCACAGCCTCAAAAAGTCGAACTTAGTCGACAGTCGCGCGACACTGGTTGCCGATATAGATGCTGACTCCACAGGCTTATCTGATGCGCCACACAACTCATCATCCCCTGAACCAGACTTTAAGAGTACGATGATCGAAGAAGAGCCTGACTTGAATCCTATCGAGCCGAAGAAAGGCAACCTTCAAGACTTCATTGCTCACCACCGGCTTAAGATTTTGCTCGTATCGGTTCTCATTACAACGGCATTAGGTCTGGCCGGGAAAATGGCAAGCACCCAGTCTCAAGAACAGCAGAAATCCAGCACTCTTTCGACATCTGTTCTCTATGCCTAATCTTCCGCTGGATGGACACCCAAGCGTTTCTACCGTCAGGGGTGACCAAAGAAGAATGGGAGACGAGTTGCAATCGGATCGGTCACATCTTCCTTTGCAACATAGGCCCAGTACTCACTGAGAAAATGGATTTGTCTCAGGCCCACCAGTAAATTTAGGCCCGGAACGAACAGCCACCATATCCGCAACGGCGGCTGTAGCTCAGCCTGTGCATAAAGCTTATTGATGGTGCGATAAAGCCGAAACTGCACAATATAGATCCACACAACTCCCAGAAGTGAGAACCATCCAAACCACCCCGGCACGTCTGGATCCCAGAGCCGCAGAGCTTGGGGCAGCAGTACACCAATGCCAAAGGGGGCGAGACACCGCGCCCCAGACCAGCCTTCTCCCTGATACTGTCGCAGCTCTTCTTGAATAGTCCACTTGTAGTATCCGTAGTAGGCAAGGCCAGTGGTGATCGAAAAAAGGATAACTTTCCACAGGGGGCGCGGCTTGCCGGGATACGCTTCTAAGCTTGGCATGAACAATCGAGTTGCTAAGGGGTCTTCATGATAAATCAATCGTCTGGAGAAAATCGACAAATTGGCGGGCGGTTCTACCTGATCGCCCATTTTGGCGGGTGGCCCACTGCAGTGCCCGGAAGTCTAAATCATCGCTTGCTAAGTTCAAGTCTGCCTGCTGAGCTAAGTGATGGACAATTTGAAGATAGGTCTCTTGGTCTGCAGGTTCAAAAGTGAGGGTCAAGCCAAAGCGATCGCAAAGCGACAGTTTTTCCTGCACCGTATCCCAGTTATGAATTTCATCAGCATCACTGGGACGAGGGCGATCGCCAAAGAATTCCCGAATCAGGTGGCGACGATTTGAGGTGGCATAAACCACAACATTGGTGGGCCGAGCCGTCAGGTTCCCTTCTAAGACAACCTTGAGGGCTTTGTAGATTCTTTCATCGGCCTCAAAGGACAGATCATCAACAAAAATAATGAACTTCTGGGGCCGTGACCGAATCTGGTGCAGAATCTGGGGCAAAGATGGCAGATCAGACTTTCCTAGCTCGATGAGTCGCAGATTGCGGTCTCCATACTCCGTTAACAGAGACTTGATTAGGGCCGACTTACCCGAGCCTCGACTACCGTAAAGCAAAACATTGAGAGCGGGTTTGCCCGCCAGTAGCGCCTCTGTATTCTGCACTAGCCGATCGCGCTGGGTTTCATAACCCACCAACTGCGTCATAGACACTGCATCAGGCTCCGTTAGCCCCACTAACTGCTGCCCTCGCCACTGAAAAGCTCGATACTGGGCAAACAGTCCTGTACCGTACCGTCGGTAGTGCTGTGCGAGCGTGGGCAGTGCCTCTGCCCAATCTGTCACCGTCTCAAAGGGTGTTTCAGCGCCAAGATTGCCCCAAGGCACCATTGGCACCAGATTCCCCAATTGTTTTTCGAGTGCTTGCTGAAGTTGCTGTTCTGGATCTGCAAATAACTGCTGCAGCAGACGCAAATCATGCTGAGCTGCGGTGATTAAAGCCGAAGGAAGCTGGGTCAAATCGGCAGCCTGCATCTGCAGCGTTAGGGGATTTTCGGCCCAGAGAATCTGTTGAAGACCGTAGTTCAGCCATCCAGGATAGTCTTTGACGACGGCATAGTACCAGTCACAGTAGGCACGCAGACAGATTTCCTGTGTGGAGATTCCTCCCACTTCTTGCTGCTCTAAGGCTGAAAGTAATTCGATAAAGGCTAACCCTGGCCCCGTCTGTAAAATGGCCTGATAGAGCAATAGTGAAGCGGCTTTTTGCTTAATCTGGGCAAAGGGGCTGATGGGTTCAATCATTCGTCTACATCTAAACGCTAATCTGCTGACGCTGCTGAATCGAGCAGGCCATGATCACAAACTAGCCTATAAACTGCAGTTTCAGGGCTGAGGCTAGCAGCGACTGCATTGCGATAGATGCAGTTAAGACACGTTGCAAGAAAGACTTAGAAGAGTTCACCTTCCATTGGTAGTCTTTCTAAAGCCATGCGCGCCAATTGTGCTTCGGCCTCTAGATCTTCTTCGGGCAACAAGGGCGTTGTGAGTCTCAGGGGCTTGCTCGTCACAATTTCTAAGCCTTTGTGGACTGCAGCTTTTAAGTGCTGACCAAATTCTTTCTGTGCCCGTTGTTTCTGGCGATAAAGACCTTCTTGACTCGAAGCGTAGAGGGGGGGCACTCGATTAAGAGCGTAGGTTGCAACCTCAGTGATGTTGATTTTCTGAGATCGATAGGCCGGATTTTGATTAAGCTGGCTCTTGATTTCTTCCGCGACTAGCGCTTCCATTACATTCTTGTAGATTTGTGCTTGATAAAAAGACATAGCCGCTAGCCTCGGTTTAGGTAGGAGTTAGATCAGGTTCAGACTCAGAGAGTAAATATCCGTTGCGACGCAAGCTCATCTTGTAGAAGGAGTCTTGCACAGCAATTAGAACTACCGTCTTTTACGTGAACCTCACTCAGCTAAAGATGGGAATCTAGTGAGAAGAGATATTGAGCGTAAAAAGGCTGAATTAACGAATCTTTCCATATTTAGAATGGACCAAAAGAACCGATGAACTATCAGTGGTTCTACTGAGTTTTCTATTCAAATTTTTTTGAGCCAGAAATCTAGTCTCTCTCTGGCCCGTATATTTACATAGGAGAACTAATTTTGCTGTTTTTCCAGGCATATGCCCCAAAATGGAGCTATGGCAGTATTCAGCTGAGTTAGGACAGCTCTGCTACATCGTGTCTCGGTTTCAGGCATCACAGTGTTCTGATCAATCTGTATGGCACTATATATTTTTAGTCAAGCATCAAGAGTGTTCGAGCTTCCGAAGCATTTTGTTCAATGGCTCCAGCCAATTGGCAAAGTGGGCGATCGCCTCGCACTATTCAATGCTGGAGTGGCGGTCTCAAGATCTAAAACGTCAATAACCTGACGATATATAGCATCAGCTTGCTCTGGAGTATTCCCAATGCTGGTTAAACCTAGCTTGCCAAACTCGGATAAGCAGCCCATAAGATGAAAGACGGTCCCCGTTTCGCTACCGGTTTCAAAATGCAAGTGATGGTCAGCAATAATATCCATCAGGTCGTTGGGCAATAAGCCTTGATAGAGATCTTTGCAGAGATTATCGGTGGCGACGTAGCATTTTGGTAAACCCTGTTGACCAAAAAATTCACCCGTTTGATGATCATAGGTCCCGTTGGTAAGCAATTTCAGGGTCATAAAGGGGTGGGTGGTCCCCCCCTTGCGTAGATTGATCTCAATGGCATGCAGATCCCAACAGGTTTCACCTGTGTCAGATTGATGGGGCACTGCAACGAAATCAACGCTATAGCGCTCCAAAACCCCTTTTTGGGCGAGGTACTGTCCTATCTTTAGGCCTAGATCTTGAAGCTGGAGGCGATAGGCTGCATCGGCAGGAAAACGACAGCCAAGGTATATTTGTCCACTGGGTCCGCCAAGGATTTGATCGTGGGTAGACAAGATCTCGACGCTGCCAGCAGGGGTTACACGACCCTGAACGCTAGGTGAACGTTTATTTTCACCTTCGACAAATGCTTCGACAATTGCGCCGAGCTTCAGGATGCGATCGCAAAAATGGGGCCAAGTTTCGCCCTCTGCTTCAAAGGCAAGCTGAGGCATGCGATCGCCAATAATAGCTAGCCGATCGGCAAACGTTAGATCAGACTGCGGCACATCCTGGAGGTTAAGCAACGCATTCCCCTCGCCCGAGAATCCCTGATTGAGCTTCACCACCATCCGTTTCAGGTGCGGCTGACGCGACCATAATTCCGCTGCCGCCTTCACCAAATCCTCCGGCGTTTGCATCAACAAACTGCCATCCGGGTGGGGCACCATGCAGTCTGCAAAAGCTTCCCGGCTGCCGCTCTTGGTTCCCCAGTGCAGCAAATCAGGATTCGCTGCGAGGAGTGGAATATCAAGCTGAAGCGATAATTCCCGCTCCAGCTCTGTCGAGTTGAAGCAAACCATGTAGGAGCGATGAGGCCGAAGAGACTGACGAATGCGATCTAGTAGACGCGGCCGATCTAACAGCTTCTGGCTCAAAGACTTAGCCGACTGATCATAAATCGGCAATAGTAACAGGCGATCACGCGCATGGGAAAACGGAATGCCGGGTAAAAGCTGCAGATAATAATCAATTACGATCGGCGGCAGTGGCTGAGACGTGACATAAATTAGCCGCGTCTGTGGATGACGCAGGCGAATGAGCGAAAACAGCAGTCGCTCTTCATAATGCAAAAAACCATCAATTTTTTGTAGCTCCTGCTGATCCAAACTAAAAGAAGGAATCACCAAAATATCGGCATCTTCCTGCTCTAGTTCCTCAATCGACTGCCAGCGTTCGGCCAGTTGGGCCTGCAGTTGCTTGAACTGCTCAGATCGATCCTGCATTCCACTCCTCTCTCACATACCCAGCTTCAGCTTATCGGTTTACCCGTCACAACTGAGGACAACAGCGGCTACAGACATCGCCATTACCACAGAAAGAGCTGTTTCAGTTCCGTAGTTTCCCAGAGGTTAAAGGCAAAATAGATCTGCCACATTAGAGAAAGAGCGCTGAAGTGAACCGGAAAACAGTACTGGATCTCTTACCTTCACCCAGTTTCACTCATCAGCAAAGGTTAGGCTGCCCAACTTGTTATTTTGTCGATTACAAACTACTCTGATCCCTGCACTTCCATGTATGTGTCATCTCAACAAAATCAATATCTCAAGCAAATTCGTCAAGTCATGACCCACCCTTTTTTCACGGGGCAATGTCCTGAGTGCGAGCAGAAACTGCAGCTTGTGGACCGAGTCATCGGCCAGAGCCACTGCTCAAGCTGTGGCTGGACTGATGAAGCTGAGAGCTAACAACACAGCCCTCTCTTTATAGAAGCCGGAAAATAAAAGGATATCGGTAGCTCTCGTCAGGATTACTCCAGCAGCTTGCGATCGCAACAATCGGCACAATCCAGGTCATAAACAGCAAGAATGCAGCCACTAGCCAAATCAGGGGAAGCAAAATAATGGTCCACCAGAAAAAACTAATAATTCCTGCAATCAGACCGTAGAACCAGATATTGAAGTGATAATTCAGAGATTCCTTAGCGCTTTCTTTGACGACCGGGTCATCAGAAACCGTCAAAATGGCAAAGGGAATCCCCGCCGACAGGACAAGAGGGCTGAAAAAAATAGCCCCGTGGCAAAGAGAAGACAAGAGCCTGCGCTTATCTGAATCGTAGGTGTTAAGGACCATCAACGCGATCTCCGTAAGGTAGCTGATCCTTTATAAAGGTCTAGACGACTTTGGATAAAGCATCGGCAACGACAGCCTTATAATATCGTTTTCAACTCAGCCCTCATAGTGGGGAAAACCTACCTGGGGTATGTAACCTTCTGGAGCAGGGACATCGGGCCTATCTGCTTAAGCCGCTCAAGCTGGTCATAATCTCGAACAAACAGCGAACCGGCAAACCCCAAAGCATTGACAGAAATGTGAGCGTGAGATTCTTGCGATCGGGGAACCAGCAACATCCAACGACGAGTCACCAGAAGACTGTAGGGCTGGGGATGATCTTCTGCGGACAACTCGGCGGCTTCGTATAGGCTGCGATAGCTTTGTATCAGCTCCGTTGCGACGGCCTGAGATGATGCCGTCCAGTCCACAGACAGGGGCGCAATACCGTGCAAGAACGGCAACTCTAGCATCCCTTGAGTGATAGAAGGAGTCATTGTCAGCGCCTCAAGCGGCGTCGCGAAGATGTCGTTCTCGATGAGGGGCAGCGGCACAATCTGAAGATGTTTATGGCCTTGACTGGCTCCAGCAGTCCGACCTCCGTTGTAGAACGCAAGACCATCCACTTCGGCGAGACAGCTCGCCAGTGCCTTAAAGTCTGGCAGCGTTAACCAGCTCTCTTGTGGCTCAAAGTGACGGGTAATAATTAGCAGATGATGGTCAACAACATTGAATTTATTCAAGAGTGCCACATGCGTAGAGGACACATCCGCAACAAATAATTCTTCTTCGTAGGGCAAAAAAGGATTACGCTTGTTCTTCGACTTTTTGGCGACCGACACTTTACGAGCAATGTTATCGGACACCCGAACAATAAAATTTAGACCCTGCTGCTCAATTCTTTCAGTAGTGGTGGAAATAGACTGCAGTGCCCCACAGGTTATCGCCTGCTGAGTTCGATAAACAATCTGATTCCAAAGTCTTCCTGGCACTAGCGTACTGGATCGCCTTTCCGATTCTGCTGAGGTCATCCTTCTCTCCTCATCTGCCTGGACAGTTTAACCTGCTGCTGTTGTCAAAAAGAATTCATTTGCCCCAGCCCAGTCTATCGATAAGGCTATCCCTTACCCACAAGGCTTGAAATCTACTATCTGGCTTATATTCTCCCCCTTTTTCAAGGGGGGCTGGGGGGGATCTAGCTCATCGCTGTGTAACAATCGTCATCCAGCCACTAACCTATAGAAAAAGCGCTTCCAACGGAGTGGAAGCGCTTTTTCTATTGAACGTCAGTTGAACATCAACTGAAGATCACATTGAGGTTTTAGAAAGAGAAGGTAGCTCGAACTAAGCCCTGAATGATATCCGCACCAGTGACGCCACCGGGGTTGCCGATGTACTGCACTGAAGGAGTGATAGAAATATTATCGTTAACAGGCACGCGGTAGAAGCTCTCAACGTTGAATTGAGTGAATGGTGAGCCACCGTTTGCAACACTAGGGTCAAGGAAAGGCTGACCGAAGGCGGCAGCTAGCAAGGAACCAGGGATGAGTAAATCTTTGACACCCGCACCAACCTGATAAGACTGAACGAGGTTGTCGCCACCGAACAGATCTTGGTTAACAGCAACGGCCTCATTCTGAGGATCGATGGAGATACCGTAGCGGCCAAAGAGGCCGATGCGGCCAAAGCTCACTTCAGCGTTCACACCAGCGACCTGCTGCTGAATGCTGTTGACTTCAGAGAAAGTACCCTGTAGACGAATTGCATAGCTGTTGGCACCATCAGCGCCAAAGGCATTCGCGAACTCAACTTCAGCAGAGGCTTGGTGATCGCCGAAGCCTAATCCGCCGCCACCGACACCGGTTGCCTGGTCGCCATCAGCGGCAACATACACACCACGAACGCTCAGAGGTCCGCCGTTGAAGTTGTAGTCAAAGGCTGCACCCGCACCACCATTCAAATCAACGCCGTCGTTGATAATCAACGGGTTGTTAATGAAGAAGCCAGAGGCGAAATCTTGAGCTGAGTTGTTGGCGTAGCTGTTGAAGTCGATGAAGTCACTGGGGAAGATGTTGGTACCCACTGTCACAGTGAGGTCGTCTCCAATCGGCTTAAAGGAGTAAGCCAAGCGCCGCAAAGTGACGTTAGTGCCAATGCCAGCAAAGTCAGCGGCACCTAGGTCGATTTGTCCACCTAGACCGTTGGCGGGCAATGCAGGGTTACCATTCAGACCAGCGGCGGTGAAGAAGTCTTGACCGCCGTTACCGACTTCTAACTGTGTTTGTAAGAGGTCATCACCAGAAAAACTAGTGTTGAAGTTGAGACGAACTCGTGACAGGGCAGAAGCTCGTGAGTTGTTGAAGGGGTCAACACCGTCGATGACATCGCCAAACTGAGCAGCCAAGACGGCTTCACCCTGAAGTTTGGTAGTGGTTGAAAATTGCTGTGCTTCAACAGTATCGACGCGGGCCTCAAGACCATCAACGCGGCCTCGGAGAGTAGCTAGTTCAGCAGCAAACTCATCCTGTAGCGCTTTAACGGCATCGAGATCAGCTTTGGAAGCAAAGCGATCGCTAATTTGGTCTAGGCAAGCATTTAGAGCTGCAGCCATTTCGTAACGAGTGGCAGAGCGGTTGCCGCGGAATGTTCCGTTGGGGTAACCCGCGATACAGCCGTAGCGCTCAACCAAAGACTGAAGTGCCTGGAAGGCCCAGTCTGTAGGCTGCACATCGGATAGCTGGGATACAGAAGTTACCTGGCCAACAGAGTCAGAACCACTGTCTTCCATCAAATCAGAGACGGAAGTTGTTGCAGACTGGTCAGCGAGCAGAAGAGGCTGATCAACAGCGCCTTCAGCAATGGCAGATACTTCGTTCGTGGATGCTTCGTTAACGGAAGTGTCGGCAGCATTAGCAGGGACAGCTTGCGCTGCGAACCCTAATAAGCTGAGACTTCCTGCAATTAGATATGTCTTTTTCATGAAATTTACTCCTCACTCATCTATTTAGTCAGAGGCTTACTAGTTCCCCTGATTTGGCTACTAGATACTTTCAACGCGGACCAGAACGGTATTGAGCTGAAAGAAACTGCACCAAGAAAAGCTTACGTTGCGATCGCAAACACACTATTTTGCGATGGAAGGAAATAATGAATCCTTCGATACAAAGCTTTTCTCCTTACATAAGGTAAGTTAAACGATTTTGATAGCGAAGCCAAGAGCGTATATGACAATTTATTTTTTGGCTTGACGTTCCCCCCTCAGTAGAGCAGTGAACCTTTAAGTACGAGCAGCGGCCATTGTTGGTTCTTCTACCTTTGACTTCGTTTGGATCAGCTCTACTTTATAGCCGTCTGGATCCTCAACAAAGGCAATGACGGTTGAACCATGTTTCATCGGCCCCGGCTCGCGAGCAACCTTACCCCCTAGACCCTTAATAGCGTCACAGGTCGTGTAAATATCATCAACTCCTAACGCGACATGGCCGTAAGCATCCCCGAGATTATAACTATCGACCCCCCAGTTGTAGGTTAGCTCCAAGACAGCTTCCTCTGATTCCTTGCCATAACCGACAAAAGCCAAGGTAAATTCACCGCCGGGGTAATCCTTGCGGCGCAGCAGATCCATGCCCAAAACATCGCAGTAGAAAGCGAGAGACTTGTCTAGATCGCTGACTCTCAGCATTGTGTGTAAGATTCTCATAAAACCCTCAGTTTTTTTATTTGTTAATTGCGTTTTCAGGCAGTTACATTCTGGCGTAATGCCCCTACCATGTTTTAAGGTATCTCTTCTTGATTTTGCTGGTGATCTGTTGGTCTCGCCAAAATCAGCGAGTTAGAGTGTGCCGCCCGTGATCGGATAAACAATAAATTTATGCAAGAAACAGACATCGCCGCCATTGATGCCCGCGAAATTCTAGACTCGCGGGGCCGTCCAACTGTAGAAGCAGAGGTTGTCCTGAGCTGCGGAGCCTATGGTCTCGCCCAGGTTCCCAGCGGTGCCTCCACCGGCAGTTTCGAAGCGCACGAGCTGCGCGATGGTGATGCCAGTCGCTACGGTGGCAAAGGTGTACTGCAGGCTGTTGAAAATATTCGGGACACTATCGAGCCCGAACTCTTGGGATTAGATGCCCTCAATCAGGCAGAAATTGATCAAACCATGATCGCCCTAGATGCCTCAGCCAATAAGTCCAGTTTGGGTGCCAATGCAATTTTGGCGGTGTCTTTAGCGACAGCCAAAGCTGCAGCAGACGTCATGGATCTACCGCTCTATCGCTATCTAGGTGGTCCTTTGGCTCACGTCCTGCCCATTCCATTGATGAACGTGATTAATGGGGGGGCCCACGCCAACAACAACGTGGACATTCAGGAATTCATGATTGTTCCCCACGGTGCCCCGACCTTTAAGGAAGCATTGCGCTGGGGCGCTGAAGTTTTTGCCACCCTCAGTCAGGTTTTAGCCAGCCAAGATCTGCTCACAGGCGTCGGGGATGAGGGTGGATATGCACCCAATCTCAGTTCAAACCAAGCCGCTCTAGACCTGCTCATGAGCGCCATCGAAAAAGCAGGCTATCAACCCGGGAAGCAGATTTCTCTAGCTCTTGACGTCGCAGCCAGTGAATTCTACAAAGACGGCCAGTACACCTATGACGGGGCAACCCACACCCCTGCAGAACTAATTGATTATCTAGCAGGGCTGGCTTCAGCGTATCCAATTGTCTCCATCGAAGATGCCCTCCACGAAGATGACTGGGCTTCGTGGAAACAGCTGACCACGACATTAGGTGATCGCGTACAGCTAGTGGGAGACGATCTATTCGTTACCAATCCAACCCGTTTGCAGCAGGGCATTGATGAGCAGGCCGCCAACGCCATTTTGATTAAGCTCAACCAGATTGGCTCTCTTACAGAAACATTAGAAACAATAGATCTAGCGACTCGCAATGCATTCCGGTCAGTGATCAGCCATCGATCAGGAGAAACGGAAGACACCACGATTGCAGATCTCGCCGTAGCGACTCGCGCAGGTCAGATTAAAACAGGTTCGCTCTGTCGGAGTGAGCGCGTAGCCAAGTACAATCGCTTGCTACGTATTGAGGACGAGCTGGGCAACTTAGCCCAATATGCAGGAACAATGAGCCTGGGTCTAGCCTAGGCAGCCCCAACTCAAGACGACTCAAGACTGATCGTTGAAGAGCTGTCCTAATTGTTGGGGCAGCTCTGCGATGGCCTGCCAAAGTTGATCGGGGCCAACGCCAATGGTAATCTGCAAAATCATCACAATGGCCGCAACTAAAAATGCAGTTTTGAGAGTGGTCTTAACAACTCGAAGCAGCCAAGTAAAGACTAACCACGACACCACCCCTGCAGCGATGAAAATCACAAGCTCCACGCCATGCTCCATTCTATAAAATGCAGTTCCTGCATCAGATTCTAGCAAGTTAACAAACAGCCCTATCGAAAAGCGGTGATTGATGCTGCTGGCGCTTATTGGACAACGCTAAAGACTTCGTTAAGAGACAGCCGAGTCTGTCGAAGTATCGCTACGGTAGGGGCAAGATACCTCCTAACTGCGTCTATGGCTCTAGTGTTGATGCGTAAAGTCAGTGCTAGAGCCTCTCTTTATAGGGGTAAGGATATTCTCACAAATTTAGATCCAGTCTTCGGCTGAAGTGGTTCTCCAAGAAAAACTTGGTTGTCTTGGGTTAAGGGATATCTTTACCAGTATGGATGAGTCCTTGGAAGACGTTCAACGAGGAACCTATTTGGGCAAACCAGCGACAACATTAAAGAACCAACAATTTGGGGTAGACAGATCATCGCTGATCTAAGTTGACAGTTATAGCATTACCCGGCTGAGTGAGGACAGCCCTTCCTTAGTACAGATGGGTCTCAGCCATTGTTATGTCCTAATCAATATATGTACTGCCATAACACCGGATAAGGCCAAGATTGTGCAGAGACTCCACAGGTGCATCATGTTCTTTGGATATCTGTTGTTATGAGATAGGTTATTGCTAATTTGCAAGATATTTAAAGTGGTAAGGCTTCGCTAGTACCATTAAATCCATTGAACAAGGGGGCACACAGGAAGGGTTCATGAATGACTTGAAGTCTGTTGGATGGCTGTTGACGCTGACAGCCACATCTTGGATGATCGCCCCTACCGCCTTAGCGGCAACATTTGGGCAGCAAGAAGTCAGCCAAGGCGAGTTTGTGGTTGTTGCCGTTCCTCGCCAGGATGACTACTACAGCTTGCTATTAATCGAGCAGTTGTCTAGCAGCAAAGACTGCTGGCAAGAAAGTGGTTCATCCCCTACCCAAATTGAACCTTTACTGTTGAATTTTGACTTCTCTGGTATTTGCGGACGGAGTACTGATAGCAACGGGTATTCCATGCGTCAGTCTGGTCAAGATTTAGGTCTTAAGTATCGGCTCAGCGTTCAAAAGCAACAAGATGACGTGGTTCTGCTGGGGATTCCTAGTGTGGGTCAGCCGGGAGAGACAGTAGAAATGGGTCGAACCCGTGGAGTGGAGCCAGGCTTTCTCAAGATCCATCTCCATTCAGGGTGGCGATTGACGAAGCGAACCTACGACGGAAAGATGTTGGGGCATATCTATCTCACAACGGACCAGCCCTTTGATTCTGCACCTGTTGCCAACGTTGCCAAGGCCAGATCTTCTTCATCCAAGCGTTCAAGCCGTCTTCCTCGCCCAAGCGGCTCTGGGCGTTTGATTCAAGCGTCATCTTCCAGATCGCGCCCTCTCTCTATAGGACCGAGCCGGTCAGACTCGGTCTATCGGATCATGGTAAAAACCCGCGATTCCCAAGAGCAGGCTCTGGTGCGACGCTTAGTCCCGGATGCCTTTCGCTCATCCTATGAGGGCCGCTCTGTTATGCAGGTGGGTCTACTGGATGAGAAGAAAACAGCAGTCCGACTCAAGCGAAGGCTAGAAGATCGCGATCTCGATGTGTTTTACGTGAAAGAGGAGAGACGTCAAGCACCGATCGCCCGCACGATTCCTCAGACGGCGGTGAGTAGTGCAGGGCTTTTGCCGGTTCCCGGCAGCAGCGCACCGTTGGGTAATGCCAGCGGCAATCGACGCGTCGCAACAGTCCTTCCACCGCCGCCGCCAGCTTCTTCAATTCTATGGGGACCGCGCTATCGAGTTGTGGTTACCCCCCGTCGCGATAAGGACCGCCGCAAAATCCTCAAGCTTGTCCCTGATGCGTTTCGGTCATCCTATCGAGGACAATCAGTGCTGCAGGTGGGATCGTTTAAAACCCAAGGAGAAGCGGATGATCGGATTCAACTCCTGGAACGCAAGGGCTTTGACCCGATTCTAGAGAAAACACAGTAGGATCTTCAATATCAACAAAGTGATTAAGGAGGTAAAGGGTGCGAGAACAGAACGCGATGGTCTCCAGCCGGTTTTCAGCCATCGCAACCACATTGGCACTCGTGCTCATCGGTATTACGTCGCTTGCACAACCCGTCTGGGCCAGAGAGACATTGCCTAGCGCCCAACAGCCAGAACAGTCGATTCAGCCTTACCTTGAACGTTTTTCTAAGGGCATCACTGAATTCACTCTGGAAAACGGCTTGAAGTTTATCGTTCTAGAACGCCACCAGTCTCCGACTATTGCGTTTCATACCTATGCCGATGTCGGTGGGGTCGACGAACCCGATGGCCAAACAGGAGTCGCTCATTACCTTGAGCACCTAGCATTTAAAGGCACCGAACGGATTGGGACAACTGACTATACTGCAGAGAAGCCTCTCCTTGAGAAACTCGATCAGCTCTTTGATCAAATTCAGGTTGCTAAAGCAAAGGGCGAGACTGAAACCGCAGCACAGTTACAAGCTGAATTTAATCAGGTTTCTGAACAGGCTGCTGGCTATGTTAAGCAGAATGAGATGGGTCAGTTGGTCAATCAATTTGGCGGCGTTGGCCTAAATGCCACCACCTCTTCAGACGCGACCCGCTACTTCTATAGCCTGCCTTCGAACAAGCTAGAGCTATGGATGTCGATGGAGTCTGAGCGTTTTTTGCAGCCGGTGTTTCGAGAGTTTTATAAAGAGAAAGAAGTGATTCTCGAAGAGCGGCGGTTGCGAACGGACAACTCACCCATCGGTCAAATGATCGAGGCATTTCTAGATACGGCATTTACCACTCATCCCTATCGTCGCCCCGTCATTGGCTACGCGAAGGATCTGCGCACTCTCACACGGCAAAACGTCCAGGACTTCTACGACACCCACTACGGTCCTAGCAACTTGACCATTGCCATTGTCGGTGACGTAAAGCCTAAGCAGGTGAAGCGTTTGGCAAAAGCTTATTTTGGTCAATATACGGCCAAAGCTAAGCCACCGAGGGTAACCACAGTAGAGCCAAAACAAACGGAACCTCGCTCCGTCACTCGATACTTAGATACTCAGCCTTGGTACCTAGAAGGCTTTCATCGCCCTGACATTACGGACCCTGACAATGCGGTCTACGACATGATCGGCAGCCTGCTCAGTCGTGGCCGAACCTCTCGTCTCTACAAGTCTTTGGTTGAGACCCAGCAGGTGGCCCTGAGTGCCCAGGGTGGCGGTAGTTTCCCTAATGATAAGTATCCAAACCTAATGTTGTTTTATGCTCTGACGGCCCCTGGACATACAGTGGATGACGTCGGCACAGCTCTAGAGCAAGAAATCAATCGATTGAAGACAGAGCAGGTGACAGCAGCAGAACTAGAGCGGGTGAAAACGCAAGCGAGAGCTGGCCTGTTGCGATCGCTACGGTCAAATGGCGGCATGGCAAGTCTTTTAACCTCTTACGAAGTGAAGACGGGTAGCTGGCAGAACCTGTTTGCAGAGCTAGATAAGATTGCCGCTGTCACAACCGAAGATGTTCAACGCGTGGCCCAGGCAACCTTTACGCCCGAGAATCGTACTGTAGGCCGCTTGCTTTCTACTGCCCAGAAGCCTCAAGCAAAAAGTGATGAGACGCAGAAAGAAGGCGATAAAGGCGAGACCGTTCAAGGCGAGATTCCAAGCCCGAATCAACCGACTAAGTAACTTCGATGCGATAGATTATTGATGAACTACCGTAAGCCATTGAGGCCCAAATTGCTGAAGAGAGTCCTAGCTTTTCTGACGATCCCGTTATTGTTACTGGGCCTGTCCTTTTTCACCAGTCCGGCAGCAGCAAAAGTGACGCCAAAGCACTATACCGACCTCACTTTTTCTGAGTTACCTGAGATTCAACTCCCAGATTATCAGCGGGTCGAGCTAGACAATGGCATGATTGTTTATCTCATGGAAGATCACGAACTTCCCCTCGTCAGTGGTCGATTGATGACTCGTACTGGCGAACGCTTAGAACCAAGCGAACAAACCGGTCTTGCCAGCATCGTGGGCGAAGTCATGCGGACAGGGGGAACGCAAACCCATGACTCTGACACGCTCAATCAGATGCTAGAGCAGCGGGCAGCATCGGTGGAAGTCAGTATTGACAAGGCCTTTAGCAACGCTAGTTTTTCAACCTTGAGCGAAGATCTAACAGACGTATTTGGTTTATTCGCTGAGGTTTTGCGAGAGCCAGCCTTTGCCCAAGAAAAAGTTGACTTTGCGAAAAAACAACGAGCCGGTGGCATTGCCCGCCGCAATGATTCTCCTGACTCGATTGGGGGACGAGAGTTTCGCAAACTGATGTACGGCGATGAGAGTCCCTATGCTCGGATTCAGGAGTACAGCACGCTTGCGAACATTGAACGTGATGATGTGCTGGATTTCTATAAGCAATACTTTCATCCCAACTGCATGATTTTAGGGGTGGTAGGTGACTTTGATTCGGCTGCAATGCTGGAGCTGATCAAGGCTAAGTTCGGAGACTGGCCAATGAAGCCGGGTGCCGTTGTGCCTGAAGCGCCAGGAGCATCTCAGGCAAAAGCCTCTGGAATTTTTTTGGTGGATCAGCCACAGCTCACGCAAAGCACGGTGCAGATTGGTCATGTCGGCGGGCAGTTGGATGACCCTGATATTTTTGCGCTGTTCGTGATGAATGAAGCGCTCAATAGCTTCGGCGGAAGGTTATTTAATGAGGTGAGATCGCGTCAAGGTTTAGCTTATTCGGTCTTCGCGGTTTGGAGCGCTAGGTACGACTATCCAGGCTTGTTTGTCTCAGGAGGGCAAACACGCTCTGAGACGACGGCAGCTTTTATTAAAGCAGTCAAAGCGGAACTGAATAAGGTGCGCCAAGCACCCCTCACGGAGACAGAAATTCAGCGGGCGAAGGATGCCATTCTCAACTCCTTTGTCTTCAATTTTGATGACCCTTCTGATACACTCACTCGCCTAATGCGATATGAGTACTATGGCTACCCGGAAGACTATATTTTTCGATATCAAAACGCTGTGAAAGAGATGACAGCCGAGAAGGTCCAGGCGGCGGCGCAAAGGCATCTACAGCCCGATCAGCTCGTCACAATTGTGGTGGGCAATGCCAAAGCAGTGCAGCCTGCACTCGAAGAGCTGGGGCCGGTGACGTCGGTAGATGTCACAATTCCGCCTCCACCGGCAGCGATACCAGTCCCTCCGGTTTCGTAGAAGACAAGAGCTAGCGTTGATTGGCCTGGTCGCGCTGGCTCAAAAATCTCTCATGACGCCAAACTATCAATCGAAGTCGTTCCTCCAGCTCGTTGCAGTTGTCCTGGTCGTATATATCGCACCAATTGTACTGATGCTGGTGGATATCATTCCCTCTGAGTTCAAGTACCACGTTCTCATTGGGATGAGTGCCTTACTGTTGCTCTATGGCATGGTTAATGGCGCTTCTCTCAGCAGCTTCGGCTTTACCCGCAGGAATTTAAAGCCTGCCCTCACTAGGGTTGTACCTGTCAGCGTTCTGGTGGCGGTTGTTATCTTAGCTCTTTATTTTCTGAGGCTGTTTAGATCGGATAGCCCATCGGCTCACTGGTCGTTCTATATTTTTTATATCTTTGTCTCGGCGTCGCTTCAGGAGTTTGTCTACAGAGGATTTTTATTTCATCTGCTGAAGAAAGCCCACGTTAGCAAAGTTTGGACGATCGTGGTTTCCTCGGCTCTGTATGGATTTATGCATATTATCTTTGATATTCCAGCAGTGTTTTTCACCTTTCTGATTGGCCTGTTCTGGGGGTGGGCTTACGAGAAGGATCGGAATATCTACGGCGTGATGATTAGTCACTCTATTTTGGGGTCTTTGTCTTTGCTGGCGAACTTTTCTTGATGGATGGGGTTTCTAAAGTGGGTTTGCATAAATAAAGCATCCACGCTCTGCATTGGCTCCCCCGGCCCCCAATTCTGGGGGAGATAGCACATTGTTCCATAAATTTTCGAGCGCCATGTTTTTGCGATTTCCGTAGGGCCGGCAAGATCTGAACAGGATTGATTCTGTCGGTCAAGCGATTGAATCGAGTTGCTGCATGAGTGCATCTCCCATTTCCTTGCATCCCACCAAAGTTGTACCGGGGGACTGAATGTCGCCTGTGCGATAGCCCTGCTCTAGAACTCCTAGCACGGCCTGCTCAAGCCGATCGGCAGCGGTGGGCTGATTGAGGCCGTATCGAAGCATCATCGCGGCGCTCAGGACTTGAGCTAGGGGATTTGCTAAGTCTTGACCAGCAATGTCTGGGGCAGAACCATGAACAGGTTCAAAGACACCGGGACCGGAGGCTCCGAGGCTGGCAGAAGGCAACATGCCAATGCTGCCGGTGAGCATGGCGGCAATGTCTGAGAGGATGTCACCAAATAGGTTGCTAGTGACGATGGTGTCGAACTGTTTGGGGGCGCGCACAAGCTGCATTGCGGCGTTATCGACGTATAGGTGAGACAGCTCTACGTCGGGATAGTCTTCGGCGAGGGCGGAGATGCGATCTCGCCACAGCTGCGACACTTCTAGTACGTTTGCCTTATCCACTGAACAGAGTCTGCCACCGCGTTTTTGCGCAGTTTCGAAGGCGACTCGACCAATGCGATCAATTTCGGGTTCGGTGTAAGCAATCGTGTTGACGCCCCGCTTGACGCCGGTTTCCGTTTCGAATATACCCTTGGGCTGACCGAAGTAGGCTCCACCCGTCAGCTCCCGCACCACCATGATATCGACGCCTTCTACTAGTTCTCGCTTGAGACTGGAGGCGTCAATGAGCTGCGGCAGTATCTGGGCGGGTCGCAGGTTAGCAAACAGCTCTAGCCCCGCTCTCAGACCCAGCAGGCCCGTTTCAGGGCGGAGGTTGCGCGGTAGTGAATCCCACTTGTAGCCACCGATGGCCGCAAGGAGAACTGCGTCGCTATCTCGGCAGGTTTGTAGCGTTTCTTCGGGGAGTGGGTTGCCTGTGGCCTCAATGGCGGCTCCGCCAATCAGGGCTTCTTGGAACTCAAAGGTGAGATCGAGTTGAGCACCCACTGTCTTAAGGGACTGGGTTGCGATCGCAATTATTTCAGGTCCAATGCCATCGCCAGGAAGCAGTGTAATTCGGTACTGTTGGGTCATAGCCACTCTAGATAACTCGCCCTTATCTTACTGGGAATTGGCCCCCCCTTAGCCAACGGTCGCCGCGCAATCGCTGGCTTCTTGCACCACAGAATTGAGATCCGTCACCAGTTGGCGAAAGCGCTCGGGATCCAATACCGGATGAATCGCCCTCACCTGTCCGCAGCGGTCAATTACCATTGCCCGGTTAGAGTGGGCAATTTCGTCCGTTGCGGCACTATGAGTTTGGGATTGCTCACCTGACACAGCCTGGACGTTCGGCTCCACAATTAGGTGGAACCCCTCTGTTAAGAGTTGGAGCATTTGAGCGGGTTTCCCAGTTACGAACGACCACTCCTGCACGTTCTCCGCATCAAAATCTTGAGCATAACGGCGCAGCACTGATGGGGTGTCTCGCCTAGGATCGACCGAGAAAGAAACCAAGCGCACAGAATCTCCGAGCAAATTAGAGGTCGCCAGCGCGTCTCTCAGCGCCGCCATTTGCCGAGTAATCAGAGGACAGACATCAGGACAACTCGTGTAGATGAAGCTAGCCACCCACACCTGCCCCAACAGATCTTTTTGTCGCAGAGTGTGCTGATCTTGATCTTGCAGACTGAACGCGGGAACAGCCCAGAACAACTGAGGTTTTGAGATCTGTGATGTCACAGGCTGTGAAGAGAGCATGGACTGCGCTGATGCAGCAGGCGCATGAATCCCCACGGAAAAAAGCAAAAGGCTTGCCAGTAGGGAACTTATGCACCGAAGCCATGTCTTGTTATTCATTGATCTTATAAATAGATTGCTCTAGATTAATGTGGGCATCATTGGTAGCGATACCAAGGGTCTAATGTTGTGGCCTTTGGATGTTTCACTTCGTCGTTGTTTTTTCAAAGTATGAGGTTGTTTATGTGGGGCCAATCGTGCCACCCGTTTGGGCATGTCGTTCGTGCTTGCCTATTGACCAGCGCTCTTTGCATCTCAGGATCGCTACCGATAGCGTCGGCATCTAGTACAAGCTTAACGGTTCGAGTCAATGGCTTTCGCAGCCAGAGCGGTCAGCTTTGCTTAAGTCTTTATTCCAAAGCCAAGGACTTTCCGAGTAGTACCTCGGGGGCGATGCAAGCACAATGTCTCAACGCAGAGACACCGACAATCACTTTTCAGAACCTCAGCTCAGGCAGCTACGCTGTGGCGGTGTTCCATGATGCCAATGGCGACGGCACCCTCAACCGGAACCCCATTGGTATTCCCACCGAAGGGTTTGGCTTTTCTCGCAATCCTCGTATTTTGACAGGCCCTCCCGCCTTCTCTGACTCAGCCGTGTTTGTCGCCGGCCCAGGGCAAAATATCGATATCAAGCTGAACTATATGCTGTAGCATCGACAACTGGTTAACCCCAGAGACCCGTACCTCTTGCTGCAGGTCTAATTCAAGTGTCATTGGACCTCCAGCTTGGTAACTGCGCCTTAGCTTCATGGAGCAAGGGAGCTTCGGCATCCTTGCCAGACAGCAGGGGGACATCAAGAGGCCAATCAATGCCAATGGTTGGGTCATCCCAGCGAATGCTGTACTCGTCGCCGGGCGCATAGAAGTTCGTACACTTATAGGTGAACATCGCTGTCTCGCTGGTGACGCAAAATCCGTGGGCAAAGCCGGCGGGAACAAACATTTGCCAATGGTTTTGAGCCGATAAGATTTGGCTGAACCATCGACCGAAGGTGGGCGATCCCTGGCGAATATCAACGCAGACATCAAACACTTCGCCAGCAGCAACGCTCACCAGCTTGCCTTGAGGATGCAAAAGCTGATAATGCAGGCCTCGCAGCACACCTTTGTCAGAATGAGAAACATTGTCCTGTACAAAAGATGCACGCAAGCCCGCCTCACGGTACCGCTCCTGGTGATAAGACTCGAAAAATAAACCTCGCGAATCTTTGTAGATCTGGGGTTCAATCACGAGTACGCCCGGTAGAGCCGTCTTTCTAATCTTCACTGAAAAGTCATTGCCTCTTGCTAACGTTCAAGTGAATCGAGGAGAGGAGATGCCGACGTTGATTTTACAGTATCTCTCAAGCCAGTCTGATCGGTGACGCAGGAGACAGAAGGGTATGATTGGGCTGTCGTTGTGAGAATGCCGCTCAATGCTAGCTCGGGTGTGGAGTGCAGCTCTAATTGGAATAGATGCGATCGCAGTTGGCGTCGAAGTTGATGTCGCCGGTGGACTACCGGGTACCGTCATTGTCGGTCTGCCCGATGCCGCCGTCCAGGAATCTCGGGAACGAGTCAGAGCTGCACTCCGCAACTCTGAATTTGTCTTCCCCATGCGGCGAATCGTGATCAACCTAACCCCTGCCGATCTGCGAAAAGAAGGCCCCAGCTTTGACCTGCCCATTAGCATCGGCATTCTAGCCGCTTCTGATCAGATTGACCCACAGCTTTTGGGGGATGTGCTGTTTTTAGGTGAAGTCTCGTTAGATGGCGCACTGCGGCCAGTCACGGGCGTCTTGCCCATTGCAGCGGCAGCAAAACGGATGGGCTACGCCGGTCTAGTGGTGCCCTTGGCAAATGCTAATGAAGCTGCCGTTGTCGAGGGTTTAGACGTTTATGGCTTTGAGACCCTGGCCGAAGTCAGTGCTTTTTTGAATCAACCCGATGCCTCTACGCCCGCACAAGTTCAAAGCAACGATGCACAATACTTTCATAGACCTCAGCTCGACCTTAAAGATGTTAAAGGCCAAGCCCATGCCCGCCGAGCTTTAGAAATTGCCGCAGCAGGAGGTCATAATCTTGTCTTCGTTGGCCCCCCCGGCAGCGGTAAGACAATGCTGGCTCGACGGCTACCTGGCATTTTGCCTCCGCTTGCCTTCGATGAAGCTTTAGAAGTCTCTAAAGTCCACTCTGTTGCTGGTCTGCTTAGAGATCGCGGAACCTTAGTACGAGACCGTCCTTTTCGTAGCCCCCACCACTCCGCATCAGGCCCCGCATTGGTAGGGGGTGGCAGCTATCCACGGCCCGGAGAAATCTCCTTGGCGCACCGAGGTATCCTTTTTTTGGATGAGCTAACGGAATTTAAACGAGATGTTTTAGAGTTCCTACGGCAGCCACTAGAAGATGGGTTTGTCAGTATTTCTAGGGCCAGACAGTCGGTCACCTTCCCGGCTGAGTTTACACTGGTGGCCAGCACCAATCCATGCCCCTGTGGCTACTATGCCGATCCAATTCAGACCTGTACCTGTACGCCACGACAGCGCGAGAACTACTGGGCTAAGCTATCAGGCCCGCTGATGGACCGGATCGATCTGCAAGTTGCGGTCAGTCGATTGAAACCAACTGAAATTACACAGCAGGCGATGGGGGAAGCCACTGAACCCGTGCGGATGAGAGTACAGAAAGCCTGCGATCTCGCCCAAGCCCGATTCCAAGACGAGCCGACTCTACACTGCAATGCCCAAATGCAAAGCACTCATTTACGGAAGTGGTGCGTCCTAGACGACGCAACCCGCCAACTACTAGAAGCAGCCATTGGACGCCTGGGACTATCGGCACGGGCCACTGACAGAATCCTCAAAGTTGCTCGCACCATTGCTGACCTCGCAGAATCTACTGACGTGCAAACGGCTCATGTGGCCGAGGCCATTCAGTACCGAACCATTGACCGACTGCAGTAGCCTTGTGAACCTAGCTCTGCTCACGATCAAGAGAGTTCAAGGATCTGCTAAATCATTCCAAGGTTTTTGAACCAGAGTTTTTCAAAGCTAAAGCCATCTTGAGATGCTGCCGCTTGAGCTGCTTGTTGCAGGTCCGCCTCTGTGAGGTCAAAGTCATATTCTGCTGCCAGGGCAATCACATCATCTGGTGAATGGCAGTCTTGATGTCGCTTCGTTAATGGCTCATCAGCATGAAGGCGTTCGAAAAATGGACGACTCCGGGGTTGAAGATCACTCAGCCACTGTTGATAGGCCTGCTGGGCCAAGCTTTTCAGGTCATCACCGGTAAACTGAAAGCCCAGTTCACGAGTTAAAGCCATCAATTCACCCACAGAGGTCATTGATCGAATTCTGGCCTGAAGCTCAGCAGAGTCAGCAATTGCTTGACTAAATGCCTGTGCCGTCTGGGTTTGCATCACGATGTCCTCATCAATCACAGTAGGGTCAGGGGATCTACATCTATGGCTAGTCTGACATCCTTGGGGCAACGGGCCTGTAGTTCTGAGGTAGGCAAGGTCCAGGCAGGCATGCCGTCAACGATGGCTGGCAGCTTCAGCAAGACTTGCCAGCGATATCGACGCGCGACACGCAGAATATTGGCAGGTGCAGGCCCTAAAACGGCGGCTTCTAGGCCAAGCGCTTCGATTTGTTTGACCAGATAGGTGGCGATGGCCTGTGCTGTTTGTTCAACGCGTTCTTCACTAGGGCTGCTGAGGCGCAGCACAATGAGCTGTCCGTAGGGAGGGTACTGTAAGGCTGCGCGCTGCTGAAGTTCTGAGTCTACGGTGGTTTCATAGGCATAGCGCTGCACGGCCTGAATAACAGGATGGTCAGGATTGTAGGTTTGCATGATCACCTGTCCCGGATGCTCACCGCGTCCGGCTCGCCCTGCTACCTGCAGCAGCGTTTGGAAGGTGCGCTCGCTGGCCCGGAAGTCGGGCAGATTTAGGAGACTATCTGCGGCTAAAACGCCGACAAACCGAACTTGGGGTAAATCAATGCCCTTCGTGAGCATTTGAGTTCCGACCATCAGATCGGCTTCTCCGGCAGCAAATCGATCTAATAACTGACGGTGGGCACCTTTGCGGCGAGTGGTATCGCTATCAAATCGTAAAACCCGTAGGTCCGGGAACTGGCGATTGAGATCTTCAATGACCCGCTGCGTTCCACTACCGAAAAAGCGGAAGTAGGGAGAGCTGCAGTCAGGACATTGGGCAGGCTGAGTCTGGGTAAAGTTGCAGTAGTGACAGCGCAGCAGGGGCTGCTTGATGTCAGCATTATGGTGGTAGGTCAGCGATACGCTGCAGTGCGGACACTCAACCACGTAGCCACAGCTCCGACAGGAGACAAAGGTACTGTGCCCCCGCCGATGAATAAACAGGAGCCCCTGCTGCCCACTGTGGAGCTGTTGTAAACCGGCCTGGAGCTTACGGCTGAACAGGGAACGATTGCCCTGCTCTAGTTCCTGCCGCATATCCACAATGGAGATGGGTGGCATGGGACGAGCGTGGACGCGCTGGGGCAGCGACAGATAGTGATGATTGGATGGCTCAGATTTTGTGTGGGGCAAGAGATGTTGTGATGTGGCCCAGCTTTCGAGGGAGGGGGTCGCAGAACCAAGAATGAGCGGGCAGTCTTCGGCTTCTGCTCGCCAGCGGGCAACGGTTCGGGCGTGGTAGCAGGGAGCAGGGCGATCTTGCTTGTAGCCAGTATCATGTTCTTCATCAAGGATCACCATGCCCAAATTAGGCAAGGGTGAAAAGATTGCGGAGCGGGTACCAATGACAACTTGAGCGGTCTCGGTTAGCATCTGTCGCCAAGTGTCATAGCGTTCGCCATCAGAGAGGGCGCTGTGGTAGACACAGACACGATCGCCAAACCTAGCCCGAAAGCGATCGGTTAACTGGGGCGTCAATCCTATCTCAGGCACTAGCACCAGCACGGATTGTCCCCGCTTTAAGGTAGGGGCAATGGCCTGTAGATAGACTTCTGTTTTTCCTGAGCCAGTGACACCGTGCAGCAGGACTTGATGATAGCCCTGCAAGTCCTGGATGACGGCCAATGCCTGCTCTTGATCAGGGGTTAAGGTCTGAGCTTGGTCAGACTCAAAGGGACTCTGCTCCAGGCGTAAGCGCTCTTGGAGGGTGATGGCAACGCAGCCCTTTTCTTCAAGGGTCTTCAGCGTTTTCGGGGTTGTATGGCACAGCTCGGTAAAGGGCTGCAGCCACATTTCTCCGCCCTGCTGTTGCAAAACGACTAGGACTTCTTGTTGCCTTGAGGTCAGATCAGGTGCGGCGCTGCTCAATAAGGTGACAACCTGTTGACGCTTGGGTTGGGCATGGGACTGGGGTTGCACATAGCTTTCGACATAGCCCCGCTGACGCAGTTCGCGTAGACCTTGGTTGGCACCTTTAACCTGACGCTGTAGATAGGTCCAGGTGTAGTCTTGGTTGGGACTGTTCTGTAGAACTTCGATCAGCTTTTGAGCGGTGGGCGTTAGGGTCTGAGTCTCTATGGAGCGTTGGCTTAAACGGATTCGACGTTGCGATCGCATCAGCAATCCCGGCGGCAGCGCTACGCGAATCACTGCCATCAGCGGCGCATGATAGTACTGTGCCACCCGCTCTAAGAGCGACCAGTAATTGTCTGGGAAAAGACTGGGACTGACGAGATCGACGACCTCTCGAATCTGGGCCGTGGCAAGCGCCTCTGGCAGATCAGCAAAGCAGCGAATGGCAATGCCGCCAACTGTTTGCGGTCCGAAGGGAACACTGAGAATATCGCCGGTCTGGATCGTTAGGCCCGGCGGCAGCCGATAGGTGAACAGCTTCTCAGCACCAGGACAGTCCACCAGTACCTCTACGAAGGGGCCACGGCTGTTAGAAAAAGGTTGGGGGTCAGTCAAAGCCACGGACTAGAGAGCATCCGGTTGCGATCTCATCAGCTCCACCGTAATGTTGCCCGTATAGTTTGGGATCGGTGGGGTTACTTTCGTGAGTCTAACCTGGACCTGCTGAATTTTTTTGTGGGTGAGGGTTTGAGTTGCGATCGCATCTGCCAAACGCTCAATTAAATTAAATTTCTCCGTTTGGATGAGGATCTGGACCTCATTAATCACCTCACGGTAATCCAGCGTATCGGCCAAGCTGTCACTAGCGCCTGCCAGAGCGAGATCTAGCCACAGCTTTAGGTCAACCTCGAACCACTGACCCAGAACCTGTTCCTCTGGCAAAGCGCCAGTGTAGCCATAGCAGCGCAGGCCGCCAAGGTGCAAGCAATCCATACAACATAAACAACATGAGACAAATGCCAATTAGGCAGAGCATCTATCATGCGCGATCTTGGAGCACGACACAACCGATCAGACTGGTGACACCTCAAGGGATCGGGCATACTGGAAACACCCTGTATTGTGCAATACAGCAAACCGGAGCGAAGGCAAAATATGGCGGAGTCGCAACGCAGAATTATGATTGGCGATGTCCACGGCCATTATCGCGGCCTGATGGAGTTGTTAGACCTGCTCACTCTGCAGGAAACTGACCAAGTTTATTTCCTCGGCGATCTCATTGATCGAGGCCCCGATAGCGCTCAGATTGTTGACTTCGTTAAAAATAGCGGTCATACCTGTTTGCTGGGCAACCATGAACACCTGATGGTGATGGCCTTCCCCGGCGAAGAGCCAGACTTCATGGCCCTGCAGTCCTGGATCCACTGTGGAGGACAGCCAACCCTCGATAGCTACACCAGCATCGACGACCTGAAAACCGACGCTGAGTGGATGAGAACACTGCCCACGCATCTCGACCTCGGCGACCTGTGGCTGGTGCATGCGGGCGTCAATCCCCGCTTACCCCTCAAATCGCAAACTGAGCAAGAGTTTTGCTGGATTCGTTCAGACTTCCACAGTGCCAAAAAACGCTATTTCCCTGACAAGCTGATCATCACCGGGCATACCATTACCTTTACCTTGCCAGGCATCGATCCAGGCCAGATTGCCCAAGGCCCTGGTTGGCTCAACATTGAGACAGGTGCCTACCACCCTAACAGTGGCTGGCTGACGGCCCTTGACTTTGATCAGCAGTACGTCTTTCAGGTCAACGTCTTTAGCCAAGAGACCCGCATTCGGACCCTTGATGAATCGGTTATGACGATGCAAAAACTGCAGAGACGATGAGGCAAAGACAGCGATGGAGCAGGATGCTCTTTTGCTTAGACCGCCGCTTTCTCCTGAGACTTATCTGAGATCAAACGCTCGTAAGTTGACCGCATCTTCAGACCCGTTAGCACCTGGAACAGACCTGAACCGTTGTTTGATCCTGGATAGTCACGATGCTTGAGCAGTAGCTCAGTCATCTCGCCATAGTGCTTAGCAGAAGTATTACTCAAATGGCTCTCAATATAAATGACCTCATCCAGCTTCTCAAATTGGCCATCCACCTCTAGGACCGAGACGCTGTTGCCATAGTAGTCATCGGGACCGTAGAACATGCGGATACCGGGATAGGAGCAGGTGAGCTTCCGGCCGCAGGGCACCCAATTAATCGTAGAGCCTTCATCAAATAGGTAGACGGGGTCAAAGTCTTTGACATCTTCCTTCTGAATGAGCCGCACTCGCAGGATTTCTCCGGGCTTTTCTTCTTCTAGGAGCTGAGTGGGCAAAATCTGAATCACAACGTCAGCATGTTGCTTCTGAGGGTCAATATAAGCGTCAAAGTCAGGACGACGGGCGTTGATGGAGGCCAAAATGTCGTCATAGGTATGGCCTCGCTCAGCCATATCCCGCTGAATCTTCCATGAAATTTTGACTTCGTCACTGATGTCGAGGTAGACGCTGAAGTCGATGAGGCCGCGTACGCGTTCATCGTGGAGTGGATGCAGCCCCTCAATCACCACAATATGATTTGGGTCAATCCGTTCAGGAGGATCAAGCTCGCCTGTTTCGTGGTTATAAATCGGCTTATCGATGGCTTGATTATTTTTCAGCGCCTTGATCTGCTCATACATGAGATCAAAGTTATTGGCCCGAGGATCGAGGGCGGTAATACCGGTCTCTTTGCGCTGTTTACGATCGAGGCTATGGTAATCGTCTAGGCAAATCACGGTCATGAATTCTGCACCGAAGAGATCTTCAAGCCGTTGCAGAAAGGTAGATTTACCACATCCCGAATCTCCGGCAACGCCGATGAGAACCACACGTTCTGGCTTGCTGATCATATCGATGACTTCCTTCTGCTTCAATGTCGCTACAAGTGGCTCTAGGCATAAACCCTAATCGTCTGCAATCTCAAACGACCTGCCCCTTAATGATATTACTAGGGGATTGCCCCCTCTGGATAGGGTCCGCTGCAATCCTTTTTATAAAACAGTCTTGATTGCGGTAATCCAC
Source organism: Acaryochloris thomasi RCC1774 (assembly GCF_003231495.1). Lineage (NCBI taxonomy): Bacteria > Bacillati > Cyanobacteriota > Cyanophyceae > Acaryochloridales > Acaryochloridaceae > Acaryochloris > Acaryochloris thomasi. The sequence goes on along the minus strand of NZ_PQWO01000001.1, from coordinate 452,452 downwards.
GGGCCTCTGCAGCACCCAGTGAAAGTATGCAATAGATAGAGGGCAGGCGAGCTCCGAACTATGGCTTCTCGGCCCGCTTCCTGCCGCGAGGTTCAGGGATTGCGTTCCAACTTAAACCGAAGATTTTGGGGCAAGGATACGCTGCCAAATGAGCTGAAGACCCAAACCCAGGAGCCCTAGAGCCGCTAGGGCAAAAATAGAAGTTGCTAAGGTGCTCATGCCAACGACCAAGGTCCGTACCGCCACAGAGAGGCTTGCAGCTGTTTGATTGTTAACGCTCAGAGGGTGAGCCGCGAAGGACGTTGCAATGTTGCGGGTTAACCGGTAGAGAAGCAGGGCAAAAATACTAGCGACCATGGCTCCAGTCAGGCATTGAAGCGGATGGACAGTCGCGGACTGTCCATTGGTCGGCTTGGGTACATCACTCTCAGACATAGTTCTGGCTCTCACGGCAGCTAACGAGCCGCAACTCATTGCTCCTCTACTGTACTGGATTTGTGAGGGATGCGATAACGCATGATGCAGGTTGGAACCTTTAAGCAGGGGCAGCAAATTGCAACGCCATTGCATCTGCAGTGAGCGGTTTAGAAAACAAGTACCCTTGGCCTTGGTCACAGCTCAGGGCAGCAAGCTGATTTTTTTGTTCGATGGACTCAATGCCTTCGGCAACAACGTTCATGCCGAGGGTGTGGGCCAAGGTGATGATGGTGCGAATGATCTCAAAATCTTCAGGACTGGTCTGCATCCGACTGACAAAGGAGCGGTCAATTTTCAGGGTATCGAGGGGAAAGCGGTGTAGATAGCTAAGAGAGGAGTACCCGGTGCCAAAATCGTCGAGGCTCAGCTGAATGTTGCGATCGCGAATCTGCTTTAGCATATCAATAGTGGCATCGGCATGATCCATCAACATGCTTTCCGTCAGCTCTAGCTTTAGATAGCGGCCTTCGATCTGAGTGAGGGTCAAAATGTGATCGAGGTCTTCAAGGAACCGGGGATCCTGGAGTTGCTGACTGGCAAGATTGACGCTAACGCTGAAGGGCGGCAGCTCTGGATATTGATCTAAAAGACATCGAATCTGCCGACAGGCCGTCAGTAAAACCCAATGTCCGAGTGGGACAATGAGTCCTGTATCTTCTGCCAGCGGTATAAAATCCGCCGGGGACACCAAACCTCGCTGAGGATGCTGCCATCGGACTAAGGCTTCAAAGCTCGTGGGCTGATCGGTCGTAAGCGAAACAATCGGCTGATACTGTAGCCTAAACTCGCTGCTGACAGTACTCTGCCCCTGGGAGTCGGCCACGCGGAGACCATCACAGGCTAACCGCAAATCACGCTCAAGCTGCTGCAGCTCACGGGTTTGATCATACATTTGTGAATTGAAGACCACATAACGCGCCTTCCCCAAAGCTTTGGCACGATACATGGCAATATCAGCATCACGCAGCAACGCAGCACTATCTCGATAATCGATAGACGACAGTACAATGCCAATACTGGCCCCCGTGAACACCGTATGCCCCTCTAGCTGAATGGGAGCTGTGAGTTCTAACAGAATGCGCCCCGCCGCATCCGTCGAATCAGTTGGATCGACTAAGCCATCCAGCAAAATAGTGAACTCATCTCCCCCGAGACGCGCGACTGTATCCGTGCGCCGCACACAATTTTGTAGCAGCTGTGAGATAAAAATCAGCAGCTGATCGCCCAGAGCATGTCCCAGACTATCGTTGACAACCTTAAAGCGATCTAAGTCAATAAATAAGAGCGAAAATTTGTAGTTGGGTTCTCGCTGGTGGCGCTTGAAAGCTTGATCAATGCGGTCTAGCAGTAGGGTGCGATTCGGAAGCCCCGTCAATCCATCATGCAGTGCATCGTACTGGATCTGAGACTGGGCTAGCTTTTGCTCTGTGATGTCATAGGTAATGCCATCGAGCCGCAGCGGAATTCCGCTGTTGTCGACAATGACGCGACCGCGATCTCTGAGCCAGCGGATGTCACCGTTGGGCCGAATAATTCGGTACTCTAAGTTTAGGCTACCTACCTCAAACCAAGACTGGCGCGTATGCTGAACGCGAAGCTGATCGTCAGGGTGGACCACTTCTAGCCAGAGAGTAGGGTTTTGAAAGAATTCAGCAGCGGTGCGACCATACACCTTCTCAACGGCGGGATTGAGGTACTCTAGCTCGCGGGTTTCCACAGACACTGACCAAACAATGTCTTCGAGCGAACCAAGGATGCTTTCTAGGCGCTGCTCACTTTTGAGCAGTTGCTGCTGCATCTGCTGTCGTTCATTTATTTCTTGCTGAAGCCGTTGATTAACCTGACGAAGAGCCTTGTTTTGATCGAGGAGCTGCTGGTCTTGCTGAAAGCTCTGGAGTGCGCCTTTGACGGTCAGCCCTAAATCTGTCTCATCCCAGGGTTTAGCAATGTATCGATAGAGACTGGCTGAGTTAATGGCTCTGACAATGGCATCTAGATTTGCCTCCCCGGTCAAGAGGATTTTACGCGTTGCTGGGTGGCTGATTTGCAAACGGCCGAGGAGCTGATCGCCGTAAATATCTGGCAGGTTTTGATCGCAGATAATCAGGGGGACTGAGATCTGTTCCTGGTCTAGTTCTGAAAAAAGTTCGAGAACTTCTTCGCCACTTTCTGCTAGCTCAATGTCATAGCCTTTGTCCATAATTCGGCTGAGCTGATCTCGCAGACTATTCAGAATTAGTGGATCATCATCAACGCAAATAATGGTGCCAGTATTCATGAAGCTAAAGCGACGGGATAAGAATTTAGAATAGTAGATTAACCGAAGGGATAATGGCGATATCTAAGCATCTAGTACAATCGGCAAGTAGATACTGAATTTAGTATGCCCTGGCTGGCTTTCAACATCGACTCGCCCCTCATGCTTATCAAGGATTTTACGGACAATGTCTAAACCAAGACCACTCCCTTCTCCCATGGGCTTGGTCGTAAAAAATGGTTTAAAGATCTGCTCTTGAATCTCAGGCGGAATACCGCTGCCAGAATCAGTAATGCCAATGACGATCTGTTGATTGTCTTCAAAGATCTCGATTCCTAGACTGCCTTTGTAGTCCATGGCCTGTAGACCATTATGAATAAGATTTGTCCAGACCTGCGCGAGTTCTTCTGGATAACAGTAAATATCAGGGACTGGCTGATAGTTTTTGCTGATTTCAGTGCCTTGTTTAATCTGATTGTGATAGAGCGTGAGCACTGTTTCTATTGTGTCTGGAATGGAGGCTTTAACCTTTTGAATTGCTACGTCTTGACGCACGTAGCTTTTGAGGGCAAAAACAATTTTTGCGGCGCGTTCAACAGCTAGATTGATATTGCTAGCATTGTTTCTAATTACGGATAGATCATAGGCAACCTCTAAGATGCGATCGCAATTCGGGGCAGCAAAGATTTCGCGGAAGGTTTCTAAATCAGCCTTAATCCCCATCTTGCTCAGGGTGCTGGCAATAGGTGTGGGGGATTCAATGCCCAGCGCTTCGAGATCGTTTTTGAGCTGACGCTTGAGCTGGCGCTCTTCTCGAGAGGACAGAATTGCCCGCTGATGGTGGGCGTCTTCTAGCAGCTTGAGAAATGCGGTCAGTTGCGGTTCGGATAGCGTCTGCAGGAGCGTGGGTAAGAGAAGCAGCGTTTGTTCTAGAGCCGCCGTAATATTTGTCTCGGCGGCTCGAATCGCTCCGAGTGGGGTATTAATTTCATGGGCAACGCCAGCCGTGAGCTGACCGAGAGCGGCCATTTTTTCTGCCTGCACCAGTTCTTGTGTGCGCTGCTGAACCTGTTGCTCTAGGGTTCGATTGTACTCAGCCAGCTCCTGCTCATTTTTAGCTAAAGAGGTAAGCATCACGTGCTGCTCTTCAAAGGCAGTCTGCAGCTCCATCGCCATAGAGTTGAAGGAGCGGGCTAGCTCTCCCAGTTCGTCTGATCTTTTCAGGTCTACCTGCTGCTCAAAGTCCCCAGCAGCTAGCTTTTGAGCAGCCGTGTTTAACCGCAGAATGGGACTGACGACCCATCGCGCTCTAAGGGTACCGACTAGAATTGCGATCGCAACCACTACAAAAGTCAGTACAAGCGTTGTTCGTGTATTGGCATGCGTTTGAGCCATGAAATTAGATTCCGGCACAACAACAACGCTGAGCCAATCTAGTCCATGCTCATCCTGTAGAGGATCTACATGAAGAAAAAACTTCTCCCCAGAAACTTTGAACATCAACTGCTGGGTTTCTTTAATCGTATTAAGACGACCAAAATGCTCAAGCAAATGCTGCATTGTCTTCTGAGTCAGAGCATCTTGACTGTCGAGGGCCGCTAGACGTTTGGGTTTCCCGCTCTGAAGCAAGAAGGGTTTTTCGTCAGCAGAGGTCGCCACCAGTTCACCTGAGCGCTCTACAATCAGCAGCCGACTTGATTCTCCCAGCTTGAGGGTGCGTAAAAACTCACTGATCTGGGCAATGGTCAAATCTGTGGCGAGAATGCCTTGAAACTGGTCAACTGAGTCATAGAAGGGCTGACCTAGCGTGATAGCAAGCGTGGGGGGATTGACCCAAGCATAAATTTCAGTCCAGGCAGGTTTCCTCGCTTTTGCAGGTGTAACGTACCAAGGACGATTTCGAGGGTCAAAGTCAGGGGACGTCTCTAGAAGTGACTTTCGGTTCCCTTGGTCATTAATGCCGTAGGTCTGCAGCGCTCCCGTCCCCTCCGTGACCTGATAGGTAAAGCTACCGTCATCATTGATGGCAAGCCCAATAAATTCACCGTTACGACCGCCAAACTGGATATAGCTGACGAGGTCAAAGACTTGACTCTGTCGCCAAAAATGGCGCTCCATGCTCTGGAGATTGTTGGCATCGAGCTGCCCTAAATCAAGGGCGGCCTGATTGATCTGATTGATCTGATGCGGTGCCTCAAAATAAGTCTCAAGACGCTGCGAGATACGGCCTTCGACCTCCTGCATACGCTTGTTCGCCAGTTCTTGAACCGCAAGCTGCCCATTCCTAAATGAGAAGTACCCCACAAGGCCCACGGCACCAAAGACCTGCAGGACAAAAGGCACCACCAGAACAGTCCGGAGTTTGTGGCGACCTATCCAGCCTGACAACTTGCCGTTGAGCGGCATTACAGATGCTCCACGCCATCGAATTTCTGGAGGCCCGATTGAATCTCGCCCATTAATATCTCTTCGGCCCAGGGTTTCGTAATATAGGCATGAAGGTTTGCGTGTTGGCGAACGCGCTCTATTGCCGATTCATCCGCTTGCCCCGTCAGCATCATGGTTACAATACAGGGGAATTTCTGATGCAGCTCAACGAGAAACTCATCCCCTTTCACACCGGGCATTAACCAGTCAGAGATAATCACCAAAATCGTGATTTTGTCTTCGTTAAGCTCGTCGATGACTTCCCAGGCTTCGTCAACGCTCTCAGCAATTTCACACTGGTGGCGATCGCCAAAATTCTTGCTAATTTGATCGCGTAAGCTTCTGAGCACAATAGGCTCATCATCAACGCAGATAATGGCAGAGTGAGGCATAGATCGGACCTTGGAGAACAAATGGCTCATGGTAACTCGTACCGACACCTTGACTCAAGATGCCCCGATAGTGACTAGAATCTGCCGAATTCAGCCGATATCAGATCTCAGTCCGGAAAGTTGCCCCTCTTGTGAACCCGCTCCCTATTCTCTTGGTTAATTCTGGGTTGCCAGCACAGCGAAAAAGGTTGAGACGCGCAGCCCATGAAACCCTAGTTAGCGAAGAAGGTTACAATATGAGAACGATATGTAAAATTTTGTAATCATCGTCTCCATGTTGGCAGAGATAGATAAATCATGACCTCAGTAACATCCCTTTTTGCCCCAGTTGACGCGGATCTGGTGGTGCTAGTTGAGAATCTCAAAAATCTTGTTAGTGCCCGTCATCCCGTTCTCTATGCGGCTGCAGAACACCTGTTTCAAGCTGGGGGAAAGCGGGTCCGCCCAGCAATTGTTCTGCTCTTGTCTCGGGCGTTGGAACAGCAAGAGCCAACAGCGCGCCACCGACGGCTAGCAGAAATTACAGAGATGATTCATACGGCCAGCCTCTTGCACGACGATGTCGTTGATTCTTCTGATGTCCGGCGTGGGGTGCCAACGGTCCATAGTCTGTTCGGCAATCGCATCGCTATTCAGGCGGGCGATTTTTTGTTTGCTCAGGCTTCTTGGTACCTAGCAAACCTCGACAATCTAGAAGTTGTCAAGCTGCTTTCTGAAGTCATCAAAGATTTTGCAGAGGGCGAAATTCAGCAGGGGCTCAACTGCTTCGATACCCATCAATCTCTAGAGACCTATTTGGAGAAGTCTTACTATAAGACGGCTTCACTGATGGCAAATAGCGCCAAAGCAACAGGAGTGTTGAGCGGTGCCTCGCCACAGCTTAATCAAGAGCTTTATTGCTACGGTCGCTGTGTGGGGCTCGCGTTTCAGATTGTAGACGACATTTTAGATTTCACGGGGTCTACTGATGATTTAGGCAAACCTGCGGGTTCGGACTTAAAGAGCGGCAATCTGACGGCTCCGGTCCTGTTCGCAATGGAAGAGACGCCCTATCTGAAGGTGCTGATTGAGCGTCAGCTCCAAGAGTCCGGTGATCTGGAAGAGGCATTGATGCTCATCCACAACAGCAAAGGTATAGAGCGATCTCGGCAGCTTGCTGAGCAGTATGCTCAGCAAGCACGAGAGCATTTGACTGAGGTGCCTGCTTCAGAGTCGCGCCAAGCTCTAGTAGAAGTGACGGACTATACACTGAAGCGTCTGCACTAGCGGGGGAGGTGACACGGTATTCTGTGGTTTAGCGTTTCTTCGATCCAGTATGACCCCAGAGCCTGTGCCCACTCCTGATTCAGATACCGTGCCGCGCTGGCGACGGATGTTGCGTTGGTTGAAAACCGGCCTTTGGCCTTCGCAAAAAGGCAACTTACTCACCGTCACCTTCGCCTTGTTCCTAGCGCTATTTGTGCGTCTCTTTATCGCCGAATCTCGCTATATCCCCTCAGAGTCAATGGTGCCAACACTTGTGCCAGGGGACCGGCTCGTCATCGAGAAAGTATCCTACCGACTCCACCCACCCGTGGATGGAGACATCGTCGTTTTTCACCCTCCCCTGGCGCTGCAGGCCATTGGGTATGACCCCGCGCAAGCCTTCATCAAGCGCGTTGTCGCCACGGCAGGGCAAGTGGTCGCGGTCCATGACGGCCAAGTCTACGTTGATCAGCGCCCCATCTCTGAAACCTATATTGCCGAACCCCCAGCCTATGAGATGCCCCCAGTCACAGTGCCTGAGGACAGGCTGTTTGTTATGGGAGATAACCGCAACAACAGCAATGACTCACACATTTGGGGATTTGTGCCGCAAGAGAACCTCATTGGACGGGCAAATTTTCGCTTTTGGCCGCCACGGCAAATTCAACTCTTTCGCAATCCGTTTGCCTCATTAAACACTGACGCTTAAAAGCGGATCTCTGTGGGGAACCGCTCATATGGCACAATGGAAATCACTCGGTAATTCGACCTGTCAGGTAATTTTGTGAGCTCTATTGCAACCACCGCTCGCGCGGTCTATCCCTTCACGGCAATTGTAGGCCAAGACGAAATGAAGTTGGCCCTTCTTTTAAACGTCATCGACCCCAGAATTGGGGGCGTCATGATTATGGGCGATCGCGGCACCGGGAAATCAACAACCATTCGTGCCCTTGCCGATCTGCTGCCTGAAGTGAGCGTCGTCGCAGGCGACCCCTTCAACAGCGACCCCAGCGATCCAGAGTTGATGAGCGATGAAGTTAAGACCGCCGTTGCGGCTGGCGAGTCTATTGAAATGTCGACCATGCAGGTACCGATGGTGGACCTGCCCCTAGGAGCGACGGAAGATCGGGTTTGCGGCACCATTGATATTGAGAAGGCGCTTTCAGAAGGTGTTAAAGCCTTCGAACCGGGGCTGTTGGCCAAAGCTAATCGCGGCATCTTATACGTCGATGAAGTCAACCTGCTCGACGATCACCTTGTGGATGTTCTTTTAGACTCTGCGGCTTCTGGCTGGAACACTGTAGAACGGGAAGGAATTTCCATTCGTCACCCGGCACGTTTTGTACTGGTTGGTTCAGGCAACCCTGAAGAGGGAGAACTCCGACCCCAGCTTTTAGACCGCTTTGGGATGCATGCCGAAATCCGTACCGTGAAGGAACCGGCCCTGCGCGTAGAAATTGTGGAACAGCGCTCGCAATTCGATCAAGATCCCCACGGCTTCCTCGACGGTCACCAATCCGATCAGGCAGCCCAGCAGCAGGAACTGATCAAAGCCCAGAATCTTTTGCCCCAAGTCAAAATTGATCACGATTTGCGGGTACAGATTTCTCAGGTTTGCTCTGAGCTAGACGTAGACGGCCTGCGGGGCGATATTGTCACGAATCGGGCAGCGAAAGCAATTGCAGCTCTCGAAGGACGCACCGAAGTCACCGTAGATGACATCAAGCGCGTGATTACGTTATGTCTGCGCCACCGACTCCGCAAGGATCCGTTGGAGTCGATTGATTCTGGCTACAAAGTCTCAAAGGTCTTCAATCAGGTTTTCGGCCTTGTTGATGAAGCGGAAGAAGCCTCAGTGAATGGTCAGCCCGTCGGTGCCGGTCGCTAGAGACTACTGCAGGGCCAGAGCTACTCCAGAATCGGAATCAAACAGGTGAATGTTATCAAGCTGGGGGGCAAGAAATAGAGTATCCCCTGCCTGCACCTGCTGATCGGGTGCAATTCGGGCCTGAAACAGTGCCTCATTTTTCTGAACATCACCTTCTAAAACACAGGACAGGTAAGTCTCAGCGCCCAGCGCTTCGACCAGTTCCACCTGTAAAGGAATTCCTCCCGCGTTGGGGACTATATTCAAGTGTTCGGGGCGAATGCCCAACGTTAACGACTGATTCTGATAGGGCTGCAGCACTTTACCCCAAACTTCTGGTAGCGTGAGCTGAAACAGAGGGTGCTGCAGCAAGAGCGGGCCACTCACCTGAACAGGCAGAAAGTTCATGGGGGGTGAGCCAATAAACCCAGCAACAAACCGATTGGCAGGTGAGCGATATAGCTCTAGGGGTGGCGCAATCTGCTGAATAACACCACCGTCCATCACGGCGATGCGGTCTCCCATCGTCATTGCTTCTGTTTGGTCGTGGGTCACATAAATAGTGGTGGTCTGTAGCTGGCGCTGCAGCTTCACGATCTGGGCGCGGGTTTGGGCCCGCAGCTTGGCGTCCAAGTTGGAGAGCGGTTCGTCCATCAGGAAAACCTGCGGATCCCGAGCCATCGCCCGTCCCAGGGCCACGCGCTGCTTTTGTCCGCCCGAAAGCTGCTTGGGCTTGCGATCGAGGAGTGCTTCGATCTGGAGGCTTTCGGCAACTTCTCTCACTTTACGGTCTACGTTTTTGGTGCGTTTAAAGCGAGTCCGGCGCAGCCCAAAGGCAAGGTTTTTATAGACTGACATATGTGGATAAAGGGCATAGCTTTGAAACACCATTGCAATGTCGCGGTCCTTGGGCGGAAGCGCATTGATCTTGCGATCTCCTACCCAGATATTCCCTGCAGTCACGTCCTCTAGCCCCGCAATCAGGCGCAACAAAGTACTCTTGCCACAGCCTGACGGACCCACCAGCACCATGAATTCGCTGTCGGCCACAGTCAGGTTGATACGACGCAGAACGTTGGTGGCCTGAGCATCATCACCTTGAGGCGTATTCTCAACGGTCGCTGATGGCTCTGCTGTTTTCTGCTTCCTGTTCCGAGCTGGAAAACTTTTGTAAATATCCTCTAAGACAACGTTTGCCACCGTACTCAGCCTGGAAACTTCCAGCCTATTGTACGCCTAGCTCAGATAATTGACCTTCTCGGTCAGCAATATTCCGACGGCATAGGTCGTAAAGTTTTGACTTGTTTTGCGAGCGATGATGAAAACGCCTGCACTGAGGGGCAACCTTACAATGAGCCTTCTGAATAAGCTGTATCGGTTCAGACAATCCTTTACTTAGGTTTGTCACGCTTCTGAAATCCTCAACGGCCAGGTTACGATCCCACTAATGTTGCCTAACCCAACCCATCAGACTCTAGGAACAAATGTTGAGACTGCTCCAGCCGGAGCACTGCGACGGGTTCTCCCCCTCAATATTTCGGGGCGATTAATCGCTCAGGATCCTAATAACCCAGCGATTTTCTGGCGCGTTTATCTCAGTCGCGGGGATGTTCACTTTGCCCATAGTACAGTCGGCCATCGCGAACGCCTCAGCTATGCCCTGAATCGATCGCGTCTGGGCTTGAACCTAGCGGATTTGACGCGCTTTCCTTCCGATTATGAATTTCTGTGCTATTGCTGGCAGTCAGGACAGATCTCAGTGACCCAGCTACGGCAGTTGCTGCTCTATTTGACCCAAGAAGCTTTGGTTCAGGTACTGGCTTTGCCGATCACCCAAGTTAAGTTTGAGAACTTAGTCAAGCTCGATCCCCTGTTGATCTCAATGCCGTTTGAGCGAGCAATCCTGCCCATTCGCACGCTGATGACGCAATGGAAAGACCTGTGGACACATCTGGGCACGCCGTTTCAGCGGCCTTACATCCATGACTCGCACCACTTAGCGATGGCGGTGGCTGAGACTCACTCCTTAGAGGTATTTCATCGTCTCAAACATACGCTAAGTCAAAACCTCTGCCTCTACCAAATTGCTCCTCACCTGGATATGAGCCTGACGGATGCGGCCAAGTTGTTGAGTCCTTTCGTGCAGAAGGGCCTTTTGGGCCTCAATCCTTATCAACATCAGCCACAGGCTACTGCAGCCCCGACAGTAGTTTGTATTGATGCCGATAAAACTGCACAGGCGCAGGTTCAAGAGGCTTTGAGAGTTCTCAATCATGATGTTTTGGGCATCTCAGAACCCAAACAGGCTTTAGAGTGGTTAGCTGATCACCCAGCAGATTTGATTTTGGTTAACGTCAATTTGCCCCAGATAGATGGGTATGAATTCTGCCGGGCGCTTCGCCAGATGCCCAGTCTCAAAGAAACGCCCATTGTCATTTTTTCAAATCCGTCCCACAGTCTAGATCGATCCCTGGCCCGCCTCTCCGGCGCTACGGATTGCCTGGAACAGTCGTTTCAGTCCAAAGCATTCATTCATTTGGTTAATTACTTGACCCAGCCGTCTGGTTTGCCGGTCAGCACTCGTTAGCTACAGAATCTGGGAGAGAAATTGCTGGCTACGCTCGGCCTGTGGGTGATTGAAAAAGGTCTGAGGTTCGGCAATTTCCACAATTTCACCCTGGTCCATCAAAATGATGCGATTTGCCACCTCGCGGGCAAAGCCAACTTCGTGAGTGACGACCACCATAGTCATGCCTGATTCAGCGAGAGAACGCATCACGTCTAAGACTTCTTTGATCATTTCGGGGTCCAGAGCAGAGGTCGGTTCGTCAAAAAGCATGATTTTGGGCTGCATGGCTAAGGCACGTGCGATCGCAACTCTCTGCTGCTGCCCCCCCGAAAGCTGTCCGGGGAATTTTTTCGCCTGCTCTAGAATCCCCACCCGCTCTAAAAGCTGCATGGCCATCTCTTCAGCCTGAGCGCGAGGAAACTTGCGGACCCAAATCGGAGCCAGCGTAATATTCTGCAGCACCGTCAAATGAGGAAACAAATTAAACTGCTGGAATACCATCCCCACTTCACGACGAATCGCGTCTACATTGCGTAAGTCAGCCGACAGTTCAATGCCATCAACCTCAATGCGCCCTTGCTGATAGTCCTCCAAAGCATTGAGAGTCCGAATAAAAGTGGACTTCCCCGAGCCAGACGGCCCCATCAGCACCACCACCTCTTGACGTTCCACCGCCAAGCTCACCCCCCGCAAAGCGTGGAACTTGCCGTACCACTTGTGAATATCTTCGGCAACAATAATCGGCGTTTGCTGGGTCATTGAGGGTTACTCGCTTGGAAATTGCCCGTAATATCATGAGAGTCTCCGTAGCAAGTATCGCGCAAACATGGTTAGACTGCTGATTCTCTCTGTACTGCTTGTGGGGTTGATGATGGCTCCGGCCTCTGCCCAAGATAGGTCCGACCATTTGCTGCAGCCCTTTACCCGTCTGGAAGGTCAGGTCAGCATTCTGGTTTTGAGAAAGGAAATTGTGCTCTCCGATAACCGACCTTCAGGTCATCCACAAGATGCAGCCGCTTCAGAGACAGACGAACCGGAGACAATTGCACAGCTCAATGCAGACTCTTCACTCGCCGTTGCCTCGACCTTTAAGCTCTCAGTATTAGCCGCCTTGCAAGCGCAAATAAATGCAGGCACTCACAACTGGGATGAAGTACTTTACCTCTCACCCCAAGCTAAAAGCTTACCCAGCGGTATTCTGCAGGCGTGGCCCGATCAGACGCCCATGACGTTACAGACACTTGCAACGCTAATGATTTCAATCAGTGACAACACCGCCGCCGATGCCCTAATACAGCTTCTAGGACCGGCTACGCTGCAGCGCGAGCATGAGCCACTGCTGACTACTCGCCAAGCCTTCACGCTTAAAAACCCTGACAATCAGGCTTTGCTGGCAACCTATCGCCAGTCGGAGGATCATATGGACCTGCTGCCTGAGATCGATCAAGCTCCGCTCCCTGGGGTTGAGCTAGTGGATACAGTGCCCCTTGCAAAGGACATCGAATGGTTTTTCAGTACGCGGGAGCTATGTGGATATATGGAGCAGGTCGCTGATCTTCCGCTCATGCAGATCAACACAGGTATCATCGACTCGGCCTCCTGGCAGCAGGTCGCCTTCAAAGGCGGCTCGGAACCGGGTGTTCTCAACCTAACTGCGGCATTGACCTCAGATAGCGGCCACCAGTACTGTGTTTCCGCCACCTGGAATGACGATCAGCCCCTGGCTGAATATCAGTTTTTTCAAGCCTACAGCGATCTGATTAAGACCCTTAGCACTGCTGAGTGATCCATTGGTCAATGGCCGCATTGACCAGTTCTGGCCGTTCGTCATGGGGACAGTGGCCAGCATCCAGTAGCTCTAACGCTGCGGCTGGGTAAAACTCCCGAAAAGTGTCTGTCTTCGCAGACGTCATCCAAGGATCAGCAGCACCCCACAGTAAAAAGAGAGGACGCTCTAAGTCTTGAAGCAAGATATCAAGCGTGCGACCCGGAGGCGATTTAAAAACAGCGGAGAAAACCTGCAGCGCTCCCTTATCTAAAGACGGTCTGCGAATATCTTCAACAAGCTGATCTGTGATAGCGGCTTTATCCTTATAAACCTGCTGCAGGACTTTACGGATTTGAGATCGCCGTCTGGCATTAAAAAACAGAAACAAGCTCATCGTATCAATCACAAGCCCCGAGCGCAGAACTCGCTGCCGAGCATTTCCCATCCGCTGCTTCCAAACAGGCTGTGGTCGTTCAGGAGCGGTAAATCGACCGGCACAGTTGAGCAAAATTACGCCCCGCACCCATTCAGGACAGTCCACCGCAAAGCAAAGCGAAGCATAGCCACCCAGTGAATTGCCAGCAATAAAAACTGGCTCTTGAATCACCTCTTCACAAAAAGCCTTGAACTGGTCACGCCATAGTTCACCCGTGTAAATTGTGTTGGGTTTTTGCGATCGTCCAAACCCCAACAAATCAATGGCCCATACTCGATAACTTTGCGATAGAATCTCAATATTTTTGCGCCAGTGATCGGTAGAAGCACCAAAGCCATGAACTAACAATAAGCAAGGTCCCTTTTGTCCTTTTTGCACATAATGGATGCGCCAATCTCGCCAAGTCCAGTAGGTCTGTTTTGAGGATGGAGAAGGGGTAAAAGTAGCAGTCACAGCGCGTTCCTTACGCAAGGTTTTCTTCTTTTATGGATACAACATCTGAGCTCACTTTTCAGAGAACATAGGTGAATTAAATAGACGACACAACCTATTCAGAAGCTGAGATCAACGACCGGCCAAGCATCTTACTGTGTCTTAAAGACGAGGCCGTTACCCGTAAATCTGGATTTAAGAAGCAGTCTTGTGAACCGTAAATACCGTATTTTACAATCGGGGATCACACCGTTATCTCAGAGCTTGAGAATGCTATAAAAGATACAGACTCTCCTTCTATAGCTGCTAGACCCGCTCACAAAAGGCTATACTTACCTCTAAGTAAGGAGGAACTCTGACATTGGAAGCGCGAGTAAGTGAGGTGCAACGATGCTCTCTCCAGATGAATTAATTGGACAAAAAGTTTGGCTCACGGTTGAGCGAGATACTGACTATCCCGATCTTGATCCCTATCGAGTCAAAGCAGTCCTCACCCAGCCAACCTCTCCACCGTGGTTTTTTGCACGGTATGAAGAGCCACCGGTTAGAGTACGAGAGCCTGGAAAGTGGCTATCGCTCTACGAGGCACAACAGGCCGTACTCATTGATCCCGTCATCGATTATGGCGACGATGACTACGATGATGAGTTCTCTAACGAGCTAGAGCTGTCAGAGTAAGAGGGGTAACCACAGCAGTGAAAGTGGTTGAGTCTGACATCAAGTACCCATTGAGAAACAGCAAACCGTGCCATGATTCAAGACAAATGTATCGATCATGGAGAATCCTCGGTGTCTGAAGAGCAAGGTCAGTTATCCGAAGCGCAATCAAACGCATCAGAAAATCCGCTGGATCTAGCGGTTCGTACACCACTGCCGAACAACCGTCCCATTGCCTCGAATCGTGACGAGGACTTTGAGGATTTTGTGGGGTATATGGATTAGTCTTCACCTCTACAACTCGGCGCTGCCCGCATCGAACTGCAGCGCAATCAGGGTATAGTCTGTACTGCGGACTTAATACCGGAGAACAAGAATGCCAGCCGCTGTTGGAATGATTGAGACCTATGGTTACCCTGCTGTTTTAGTGGCGGCCGATGCCATGGTTAAGGCTGGACGAGTCACGCTGGCTAAATATGAAAGCTGCGCCAGTGGTCGCTATCTGATTTCGATTCGCGGGCCGGTCTCTGAAGTGAAGCAGGCGATGGCTGCGGGGATTGAGGCAGTGGAAAAGCTACCGCTGTCAGCCAAGGTGGAATCCTACACAATTATTCCTAACCCAACTGAAAATATTGAAGCGGTTTTGCCAATCAACTATACCGAAGAGGCAGAACCCTATCGGGTGCTTTAATGAACTGGCCCGTCTGGTCGCAATTGGAACAGTGTTTTTTTGAGGCTCTAGCCGCGTAGAATGGTCGAGGGGCTGATATCAGACAATTGTTTTCAGGATTAATTTTAGGAGTTCAGGAATGCCGCAGGCCGTTGGTTCACTCGAGACGAAAGGATTTCCCCCAGTGTTGGCTGCTGCCGATGCCATGGTTAAGGCTGGGCGAGTGACGCTGGTCAGCTATGTGCGAGCCGGAAGTGCCCGATTTACGATTAACATCCGCGGCGATGTCCAAGAAGTCAAAATGGCTATGGAAGCTGGGGTTGAAGCGGCAAAGAAAACGCCCGGTGGTGTCTTAGAAACCTGGGTTGTGATTCCACGTCCCCACGAGAATGTTGAAGCTGTGATGGATATTCACTACACCGAAGAGGTCGAAGACTTTCGGCAGGCCGTCAATGGATATGGTGCTCTACCGCCTAGCCGTAGAGCTTAGGGAGCTGTCTCTATGCCGGATTACTCTCCAGAGTCTGCTGAGCAAAATTCTGAATTTGAAGCACTGCTGCTTTCTCTGCGTCGCAAACAAGGAACGTGGGTTGAGTGGGGGCAGGCTTGCCAACGCTTACAAAAGGGAGGATACAAGCCTCAGGCCATCTTTGAGGCGACTGGATTTGAACCCATTCATCAAAATCAGATTATTGTCGGTGCCCAGGTCTATCAAACGCTGCTAGATATTCCAGCCTCTGATCCAGTGATCAGCTATTTCGAGCAGCGAGGCAGTGATTGCCTTTATGAGTTTCGGATTCTGAGTCCTGCAGCTCGGGTAGAGGCAGCAACGCTGACGCTAGAGAAGAAACTGGATGCAGATGATGCAAAGGCTGCAGCGAAGGCGGTCAAGGACTTTGCGCTGGTGCGTCAGCCACCTGAGGCTTTCACAAAGAATCCAGGTGATGCGGTGGCTTACCAGTGTTGGCGGGTGGCACGCCTGGAGAGCGATCTACAGGTGCGATCGCGTCTAATTGCCAAAGGCTTAAAGTTTGCCCACAGCGACACTGCACGTAAGGCGATTGAGCAGCTCTTAACGGACTTTACTGTGACACAAGAGTTGCAGGCTGCACCGTTGCCGGTCTATCGGCTAGAGTCAGAGACCGAAATGCCGCGCATTTTGCCTTTGCTAGGCCAGCTCCCTTTACCTGCAACCGAGCTAGAAGCCGATTCATCAGTAGAGGCTATGGGCGCGTTTGGTATCCTGGAATCGAAGGGCGATCGCACTTGGCTAGCGCTCCCTGGATGGCAGGTGCTATTGAAAGCAACGCAGCCGATTGCTTTGAGATGCCAGAGCGATGCCCTGTCAGCGCCACTGCCGAACAAAACGGTAGAAGAGGTGATTGTGGTCGTGGATCGCGATCAGCAGCAGTGGGATGCGAATAGCCATTTCCTAGTGGAACAGGACGGACAGGTTATAACCCAATGGTTTGCAGAAGCACCCGAGCAAACGCTACTGGGCCGCGTAATTTTGGTGGTTAGGCCGAAGAAAATCTTGGATGAAGGCTATACGAAAGAGCTATGGCAAATTGACGAGTAGTTGTGTGTCGTCAACATCCTCTTTGTATTTCGCAATCAACTCTATCGATTCCTTGAGACTATCGCTGAGATAGCGCTCTACGTTAGCGATTGCCCAATACATACGGACGAGCAGCAGCGAAAACTATAAATCCTGGGTCCGTTAGGATGGTTTGAGGAGGAACGCTGCATGACGATATCACCCCCGGCATCATCAACCTTATCGCTGGAAGAGTTCTTGAAGTTGCCAGAGACTAAACCTGCTAGCGAGTTTTTTGACGGTCGAATTTATCAAAAAACTATGCCTCAGGGAAAACATAGTCTGATTCAAACCGTCTTCACCTCTGCCATTAATCAGGTGGCTGTTCCGAAACGCATTGCTCATGCCTTTACAGAATTACGCTGTACCTTCGATGGACGCTCTATTGTTCCAGATATTACAGTCTTTGAATGGAGCAGGATTCCAGTAGGCGCAGCTGGAGAAGTCGAGAATGTGTTTCCGATTTATCCTGACTGGACCATTGGAATTCTGTCACCAGATCAGCGTCCTACACGAGTGATTAATAATATTCTGTTTTGCCTCAACAACGGTACTCAGCTAGGGTGGCTGATTGATCCTGCAGAAAAAACAGTGATTATCTTCCAACCCAATCAACAACCCATTGCCCTAGAAGATCAGTCTGATATTTTGCCAGTACTCTCACGCTTGGGTGACTGGCCGCTAACAATAGGTGAGTTATTTGGTTGGCTCAGTTTTGTCAAACATTAAGGGATTTCTAAGGCCGCACGATTAACTCTTCGAGTAGCCGAGTTTGTGTTTGAGGGTTGTAGCCGATCAGTCGAATAAAGCTGTTGGGATGCTCTTGCAAGCAGGTTTTAATCCCTGCTAAGGCATGGGTGGCATTTTTAGGCGGCTGGGGCCACGGCCAGGTGCGCCAGACGTTGTTAGATTTTTCGCGGGGACGAGCGACCTCTAACGTTAGCCGTCCGCCTTGCAGAATCGCTCGCTGCAGGAGCTGCTCAATTTTGGCGACAGCGACTTTCTCCGGCCAGTCGTCTTGTGGGAAAGTACCGTTGCTGTCGCTGACATAGCTGGATTCAGTGCGTACTGGCTCTGGAGCTTGAGTTAGCGGTACGGATGGCTTGGGCTTGGGCTGTAGATTTCTAGAACGCCCCGATTTAGAGGATTTGGCCCCGGCAAAATATTCTCCGGCAAGGCGGGTTTCTTGAAGCTGGGTTTGTTCTTGTTGTAGATGTTGCCCAATTTCGATCAGGTGAGTCAAGCCCACTTTGGTTTGATCGAACTGGAGTCGCTGACCCGGGTTGTTGACGAGATGGGTTGAGACTTGGCCTAGGCCAACTTTGTTGATGAACTCGCGGACTTGGTTGTTATAGAGTTGCGATCGCAACGCCCCAAAAAAATCCAAGGACTGCCTCGGGAAAGTTTCTACTAATCGCTCAACATCAGTCGCCGAGAGCCGATCAGGGGCAAAAATACCCGCCACCACGCCAATGCGATCTTCATGGCTAGGCTGCCAGTAAAACTTCTCCATCCGGCCATCGCGGACTAACGGCGCATACAACGTTGAGAAATCATTACCTGTCGCAATAATCGGTACTCGATGGATTGGCTCCGTCTCATAGCTACCCGGAAGCTGCACATCTGTTGGATTATCGGCAATATTCATTAGCGTACCGTTCACCAACTGCGTATTGACCGTGTACTGCGTCATCCGGTCCACGCGGCCTGCCCCAGCATCTAAATCATTGATGAGCAGGACACACATCTTGCCCCGCACCCGAATTAGCTCTGCCGCCTCTCGATAGCGCATCCGAATCAAGCGCACCGGATCACCTGCATCAGGGCTTTCTAACTCTCCAGCAGACATGCGAACGGGAATAATCCCCATCTTTTCAAAAACTAGCTCGCATTGAAAAGATTTTCCTTCTCCTTTACGACCATGAACCCCAAGAATGAGCGGAACCTTCACCCCTGGCAGATTCATGAAATTTTTGGTGATGTGGACCGCCAGTTTGTCGAGAAAACGTGGAGAAATGTAGTAGCTCATGAAGATGAAGGCACTATTGGGGTGATGGTCTTGAGCCTCGACGGTTACATCCTACAGTGACGTCGGTAGACAGATACAATTATCATCCATCTGGATTTCGGCTTTGACTAGCACTCCACTCTCAGTCTGGCCTGCAATTTACATAATTGGTCGAATCCAAAATTTAGCTAATTGAGCGGCTTGTCTTGAGCAATACCAAAGGGGATTAAAAACGGCAGCAGGCTTGATGTTTCATGTACTCTACTTAGCAGCTTCCGATTGATGAATACCTCAAAACTCTTGGCTATAGCTGTAATCCTGAAGTCTCAAGCCACAAATGATGATCTAGAGTGAGGTTAGTCTTTCAAGTCTTGAGCTATGCGAACCTTGAACACAGCTTGCTGGATAACGCTACTTCTCACTTCAGCCTCGCCAGGTCTCGCTCAGCCCGTAGCCTCTCTTGTAGGTATTCAGTACAAACAAATCCATGAAGTAGGACAAGACATTCGCACTGCCGTTTTCATTGGCCTACCAGAGGGCCTCACGAACGAAGGTGGATTCTTGGTCGGCGATGCTCTAGCCGAACAACCCTATTCAGTCTCAATTTTCAAGCAGGGTAATCGAAAAATTTGGCTATTTGAACAGATACTTTCTCGCAACAATAGTCAGCAAACTAGACAAGTATTTGACGCGGTTGAAACGGCCAGTGATGTTTCTCTGTTAGTAGGTTGTGAACTCAACAGTAGACAGGATTTAGAACTCTTTGCATTGATTGACAGTTCTAGTGAGCAACCGTCGTCTCAGTGGATTACTCAGTTTAGTCATGCCTGGAGAGCTAATCGTAAAACCAAGAATCTAGAAGCCATTCAGCCAGAAGGCATGCGGTGTCCAGATCCGACTTGGGGCGTGTAAGTTCAGAGAAGCCCCTGTACCTTTTGAAGATCCATGACATCGGCAAATGCGGTGTAGCTTTATCGATTAGACGGCATAGAGCCTTGAAACAAGCCATCATATGGTGGACAACGACAGTAGCAAGTAATTGATCCTATGTCCTCAGAAGCCAACGCAGTCAAGAAGCTGATTGAGCAGCAAAACTTTGGCGTTCTTTCCACATACTCGGTCGCAGTGGAAGGATTCCCTTTCGGCTCAGTCACCCCCTACAGCCTGACAGACAGATATCACCCACTCATTTTTATTAGCAATTTAGCTCAACACACAAAGAATATAGCCAACGACAGTCGAGTTTCGATCACGATCTTAGAAAATGTGCAGGGTGGAACCCAAGATCCTCAAAAGCATGGGCGAGCCAGTATTCTCGGGCGAGCAGTGCCTTTGGACTTTGCTAGAGATGAAGCTAAATATCAAAAGTACTTCCAGGACTTTCCTGAATCGGAGGGCTATCAGAACACCCACGGATTTCAGCTCTATGAGATTGAGCCGGTTCGGATTCGCTACATTGGTGGGTTCGGCAAAATCTTCTGGGTGGAACCGGAACAGCTATAGCCTCTCCATATACGGTGACTTAGAATCAAGCCTATTTCTATGATTTGGTGCATGAGTGGCAGTAAGCTGGATCTGCCACACTTGGAGTTTAGGCATAGCCTCGCCTCCTTCTCATCGATCATAGGAGCGCAAACCCTTGGGTGTTGAACTACGTAGCTATGTTTATCTCGACAGTCTCCAGTCTCAACATGCCGCCTACATGGGAACAGTCTCGCTAGGTTTTCTACCCATACCCGGTGACACTTCTCTTTGGATCGAGATTTCGCCCGGTGTAGAAATCAATCGGCTGATGGATGTCGCTCTCAAAGCGGCGGTGGTGCGACCCGGCATCCAAATGGTTGAGCGCCTGTATGGGCTGCTTGAAGTTCATGCTAGCCAGCAAGCCGAGGTGAACGCGGCTGGACGCGCCATGCTAGATATGCTGGGGGCACGCCGAGAGGACCGTCTCAAACCCCAGGTTGTCTCTAGTCAGATCATCCGCAATATTGATGCTCACCAGTGTCAACTCATCAACCGAACCCGTCGCGGCCAAATGATTATGGCCGGTCAAACGCTTTATGTGATGGAGGTGCAGCCCGCTGCCTATGCCGCTTTGGCTGCGAATGAAGCTGAGAAGTCGGCGCTGATCAATATTTTGCAGGTGAATGCGGTGGGCAGCTTCGGACGTCTCTATCTTGGCGGCGCGGAACGCGATATTAAGGCGGCTGCACAGGGGGTTCTGGCGGCGATGGAAAGCATCACGGGTCGAGAGTATCCGAATAGTCGGGGAAAAGAATAGGGGAGCATGGCGAATCCTGAACATATTGACATTCTGAAGCAGGGTGCTGCAGCTTGGAACCGCTGGCGCTCAGAGCACCCTGGCCTGAAACCCGATCTTGCCTATGCCAATTTGAAAGGGATTCATCTCATTGGGGCTGACTTGAGATATGCCAATCTCAGCAGCGCAGATTTACAGGAGACTTATCTCCAGGGCGTCAATTTTGAAGAGGCCAACCTTCGGGAGGCCAATCTTTTGTCAGCCGATTTGATTGAGGCTCGATTATATAAGGCTTCGTTAATGGCGGCTCAGCTCCAGGATGCGAACCTATGTGGTGCTGATCTCAGGCAGGCGGATCTGACAGAGGTAGAAGCAACCATCAGTTTGTTCCGGGAGGCGGATCTCAGTGATGCTAATTTGACGAGATCGCAACTCCAAGATGCAGACCTGCGCTCGGCGCTGCTGTGTCGAACACAGCTACGGCAGGCAGATCTAGAGAGGGCAATACTAACCGAAGCCCAGTTGAATGGGGCAAGTTGCGATCGCATCAATCTCGCCCAGGCGATCCTTAACGGAGCCAGCATGATCGGGGCCAACCTGCAGCAGGCCAATCTAAAGGGCGCTAGGCTCTGCCAAGCGAATCTGTTAGAAGCCAATTTGACAGATGCAGACTGTACAGAAGCTGATTTCTCCTGGGCCATTTTGAGTAAAGCGATCTTGCAGAATACGCAGCTACAGAGGGCGAGTCTGCGGGGGGTGAACTGTTTGCGATCGCATCTCTCCCAAGCCCAGTTTAGCGAGACTGACTTGAACCTAGCGCAGCTCAAATACACCGACTTGACCGATGGTCTTGAATTGGGCTCTTACCTAAGCTAACTGCGCGTGCGACTCAGTTCCAGGGCATTACAAAAGTTGTTAAGGCTATCGAGCAAAGCATTGTAATGGGGAGAGGCATCTTCCCGTTCGCGCTGGAGATGGTTGTACAAGGTGAGTTCAGGTTCTGGCATTAGATGGGCTTTGGGAAAGTTTAACCCTGTGTTGGTTAGGCGGGTGGATGCGATCGCAACCAACAATGCCCCCATCGTATTGGAATTGCCATTATGAAGATCTTCCAGTCCAGGCAATATCAATTCCGACCCTGGCAGTTCATCAAGGTTCATGATTGCGCTTCGCATCGTTCAATGAAGTTATAGACCTTATTCCCTAAAATCTCAGGATCAAGGGAAGGGAAACGGATTAAGTCAGGTTCAATGGCTATAACTCCAAGTGAGGAGGGTAGAAATTTCAGGGTAAAAAACGCTGTTGCTCTTCCTGAGTAGGGATGCGACAGGTAGAGCGCTGACCAAACCATCGATACCGATTGCGGGCAATGAATCGATAGACTGTATTCCGAATCGGAGCTGGGATAATCCGAATTGCGCTCAGAATAGCCCAGACGCCGCCGATGCGATCGCAAAGCCGCACAAAGGCATCTGACTGATCAGAAAACCCCGCTTGGTCCAAGTAGAAGAAGGACCATTCTTCCCGATTTTCGGGTAATGGTGGCAGATAGCGCTGAGCCGTCTCACCCTGGAGCGCCGCAATCAACACCTTACCTGTGGTATCAATTTGGAGCAGTTGATTCACAAAGGCA
This sequence comes from Acaryochloris thomasi RCC1774, assembly GCF_003231495.1. NCBI lineage: Bacteria > Bacillati > Cyanobacteriota > Cyanophyceae > Acaryochloridales > Acaryochloridaceae > Acaryochloris > Acaryochloris thomasi. The sequence continues at coordinate 429,757 of NZ_PQWO01000001.1, read as the reverse complement.
TTGCACATCATGCATTCCCCATCGAAGAATACGATAGGTCGGTCTCCGCAATAGGGCACCTTTGCACCGGGCCTTGTTTTCGTACTTTCCATAACGCTTGAATGAATCAGGTGGTTAGATGAGCTGGGAGCCACGACATAAAGGCAATCACCAGAAATAAACTAGAAGATAGCGTCTCTAGTCTAACGATATTCAGAATGACTGCCGTTTGGTATTAGTGCTTATCATTAATGGCTTGCATTAGCTCATCATCTCAAAATCCTTTAAACTGCTGCTCCAATATTCAAACCGTAACCAAGGGGTAAACCTGTGGCTTGCAAGTCAATACAGGTCTCGAGCTTGATCACCCGTTATCGCCCATACCCTCTCAGCACTTCCGCCACTCTGACTAATTCTCGCTAGGATAGATAACAAGACTCTAGGGGTAAAAGGAGCCGTCAGATGAAAGGAAAGTGGACAGCCGCATGGATATCAGCAGCACTGATTGCTAGCCCGTCGCCTGTGCTGGCCGCCGAATATCAGGGCCAAAATATAGACGGTGAGACCTTCGAGGCCACGGCTTATTCCTACGAAACAGGCGGGCTGTTTGATATTCAAGTTCGGTTTAAGAAGCGGCGGGCGACGATGTATTTTGTCAACGGCGGGCGACAAACGATTCGCCTCAATCAGCCTGTCATTACCAACCCCGATCATATTGACGGCTGGCACCGGGGCTTCTTGACCATTGGGGGGCTATTCAGCATCGGGGTAACCGACAATAATGACAACAATCTACAGCCCCCGCGTCCCAGGCCCCTAGAAGGATTCTGGCGTATTAGTTTAAAGGACGATCCGGTGTAGTCACAGTCGTTGCCCTAGGCTGAACTAAAAGCTGGGTCACGTAGTAGGTTCCATTTTGCTTCCAAATGCCAATCCCTGTTTCAGCCATTTGCGACATTAGGATATTGCGGCGATGTCCCGCACTCCCCATCCAGCCCTGCACGGCCACCGTTACCGGATTACCCCGTTGAGGGAACTGGAAAAGATTTTCTCCCACAAGCTGTGCACTGACGCCCTGTGCTTCAACCCGCTGTCGGGGTGTGTCGCCACGTACACCTGTGTGACTGTAGAAGTTATAGTCAGCCATTTGCTTGCTGTAGGCGCGCGCCGCTTGGGTGAGTTGCTCGTTGACCCGCAGCGGTGAGAGACCGTGGCGCTGGCGGTGCTGATTAATTCGATGCCAAATTTCGGCTTCAACCTGCAGCATCTCTACTGATTGCGGTGATAGATTCGGCGTCTGGGATTGTTGATAAGCCTGTCGCACGGGTAAGGCCTGCGCCTCTGCCGCAATGCCAACGCAGCTCACTAGTAGGCTACTGAGAATCAGCAGAGCATGTGTAAAAAAATTGGATCGCTGTTTGTCTGCAGCTTGATTTGTGACCACCGCTTGCCGCGATGATCTCTGTTGAGTTGTCATGAGTTGTAAATCCCCCCAGCAAAAGATGTCCCAACCGGGACCTGTTCTTCGCTGCTCCCCCTGACTTAGGGTGGGCACTCACAGCTCAAAATTCAACATTTTGGTAATTTCTCAGCGTATGAAGGGCGAAAACCAGGATTTAAACGGTATGAGCCAGGGGCAGGCCTGTGAATTTTCCCTGAGGCTACAGCAGCAGCCACAGGCCCGTGTAGGTGACACCGGAGTTATCTGGCTGCACGAGTAAAAAATGGATGCCTTGGCTCTCTTGCTGACGTTGGGTAAAGAGCTGGGCCGCAGCCGCCATGCCTGGATCATCGTAGGTGAAGAGGACTTTGCGATCGCAAATCCCCACTTCCAGCACCACACCCGTAGCCTGAGCCTGCAAGAACACGGGCTGCTGCTCCCGCAGCCATCGCGCTAGCTGCATCGATCTCCGTCCGCTATCAATCACGAGTCCTGGAATGAGAGCTGACTCTGCCAGTCCCTGCTGGCTAGGCAACAGCTCCTGCGATATCTCTTGAATGGGCATAGGGCGCTGCACCAGCACCTCTTCGAGATCAGAAGCTGACAGCGCCACAAACCGCCACTGCTCTCCCAATAGATCCTCTGGGAGCGGCTGAGGCGGCGGTCGTTCAATCAACAGCGGATCATAGGATTCGCCCGTATAACCCGGCATCTGGCTATATTGACGTGCTCGAACCTGTAATTCTGACTTAAGAGCCAAGGTCCGTCGCGTGGCCTCCACAGGTACCGCCAGCGCTTGCCCCGCAGCCTCCACCAGATTGAGGGACGCAGGCCGAAAGACCTGCAGCCGCTCCGGCTTTCCACCCGTTTCACTGATCACTCTTTCTAACTGGCGCTGCAGCCAGTCCGCCGTCACCTCTGCCTGGGGACAGAAAACAGAAACCTGACAGCTGGCGTCCTGCGGATCGCAGATGACCAGCTCCCAGAGCGGCTGACCCGCATCATCTTGAAGCGGACGCCGGTAGCAGTCAACCTGCCAGGGCACTAAGCGGCCTGAGTGTGAATGGCATAGTGCTGCGTCGGCGCAGGGAAACCCGCAGCACTTCCGGCTTCACTAATGACCTTGTTCGTATCGAAGTACACCTGCCAATAGTGATCGTTATGGCAGTACGGGCGCACCGATAAAACTGGACCCGCCAGCGTGAATTCTAGAATATCCACCTCTGGCACAGGCTCCGTCAACACGTTAGGAATCTGGCTGAGGCGCTGCTGCAGGGCAGCAATCGCAACCTTCGGATCAACGGTGTTATCCAGCTGGGCAACTAGCTCTACCCGGCGATGGGGGTTGGCGGTGAAGTTCTGAATCGTGTCGGCGAAAATGGCATTATTGCCGATAATCGTCTTCACATTATCCATTGTGTTGATGCTGGTCACAAATAGACCGATCTCGTCCACCGTACCTGTGACACCTGCAGCAGTGATAAAGTCACCCACCTGGAAAGGGCGAAAGATAATTAGAAATGCGCCAGCCGCGAAGTGAGCGAGCAAACCACTCCAGGCAGCACCAATCGCGATGCCTGCCGCCGCCAGTAGCGCTGCAAAGGAAGAAGTCTCAATCCCTAAAAATCCGAGGATGGCAACGATTAAGACAATATTGAGCAGCACACCCAAGGTTGACTTGATATAAACCAAGAGCGTGGCGTCAATATTGCTTCTTTTAAAGGCGCGGGTCAGCAGGCTCATGCCAAATTTAATCAGCCATCGGCCCACAATCCAGAGCAGAATTGCTCCAACGAGCTGCAGACCCACAGCAACGACAATGGAGCTGGCATTCGTCAACAGAAGATTAATATCCATGATTACTCTCCATTACTGGCAAAAATATTAAGGTCATCTCTTTTAAAGCTGGCTATGCCAGATCGTATTGAGCGGTCGGTAGCCCCATAATTGATTACATTTGCCAGAATCTTGGGCACCTTAAGCTTTTTTATAGCTATTTAACTCTCATGATAGAGATACGTTAAGATGCCAAAGCTCAGGGCCAAGACACCCCACAGTTAACTAAAATCTGATCATAAAGCCCGTATCCGTGCTATGCATTACCCATGACTAGTCGTGACTTCAGCTCTTCTGCCTTGTCCCCTAACGAAACGCCAGAAATACAGCACATTGCTGACCTCGTCAACGCCCAGGCCCAGAAAGCCAGCGGCAATATGGAAGAGCTTTTAGCCCTACTCCGGTCTCTAGAGCTACTGCATCGAGAGATTCGCGATGGCTTATTTCAAGAATCACTCCCCGGCAACCGGCAGGCGCTGCATCGGCTGCTGCGCGAGATGGAGTCCGAAGGTGGCTGGCCCTACATTCCGAGAATGCGGCTGCAGGCGTTTCTCAAGTATTTAGAAGCCGCCGATCCGCCGCAGAAGACACCTTAAACAAGGGCATTGGTAGGCTGCAGCAACCGATCAATACGATGCACTAAGTACTGTGGATCAACAGGCTTACTGAGATAGGCGTCTACGTGAGCGGCGGCAGTCCCCAATGCATCATGCTCCGCAGCGACCATGACGAGAATTTTAATAGGCTGGTCTGTGTTCAAACGTTTCCGCAATTGACGAATCATCTCCAGACGATTCTGAACGGGCTGGTCGATATCAATAATGACAACTTCGGGCTGCAGAAGGCGAGCCTGCTCGATTGCAGTTGAGACTTCTACGGTCCAGATCACCTGATAGCCTGCAGCGGTCAGCATATCGCACATCAGGTTTGCAGTATCTTCGTCGTCTTCAACCAAGATAATGCGGCCACTGGAGGCAATGGAGTTCACGACTGCTTCTGCTTCTGGGGGCGGCTGTAGCTTTTGGTTAGGTAGCTCAACGGTAAAAACCGAGCCTTTACCTTCGACAGAACTCACTTCAATCCAGCCGCGATGGAGGTCGATAAACTTCTTTGCCATTGCTAGGCCTAGGCCTGCTCCTTCATGGGTGCGATTGTAGGCCGGATCAAGCTGATGAAAGGTCTGAAACAGCTGGGACTGCTGATCGATGGGGATGCCGGTGCCCGTATCTTCGACCTGAAAAACGGCGGTTTGAGATTCAACCCAAACTCTGAGGCTGACCTCTCCACCAGAAGGCGTAAATTTGATGGCGTTGTCGAGCAGCACAAATAGAACCTGCTTGATACGGCGAGAGTCTGCCGTGAACCGATCAAGTTCTGGTGCGACCTCTACCTCTACACTGAGATGGACTTCATGGGTTTGGGCCTCTGCTCGCACCATATGCAGACTTTGCTGCGTGAGTGAGGCCAGCGAGAACTCGCTGAGTTCGAGGGTCGCTTTCCCGGATTCAGCATGGGAGAAGTCGAGGATGTCGTTGATGAGTTCTAGGAGCTGTTCGCCGCTGTCATGAATGCGCTGAATGTAGCTTTTTTGCTTGTCTGATAATGGACCTAAGGACCAGCGAAGCAAAGTCGCAGACATGCCAATGACGCAGGTCAGAGGGGTTCGGAGTTCGTGGCTCATGGTGGCCACGAATTCGCCTTTGGCTTGGTTAGCGGCCTGTAGCTCAACGAAGGCTCGCTGGAGCTCTTGTGTGCGCTGGGTGACCTGCTCTTCGAGGGTGTGCTTTTGCTGCTGGAGCTGCCGATAGAGCCGGGCTTGGTAGATGGCAATTTCGAGATTGTCGCTGATCCGTCTCAGTAAAACCTTTTCATGGTCTTGCCAGTGGCGCGGCCCAGAGCATTGATGGGCAATGAGTAGCCCCCAGACCTGAGACTTCACAACAATGGGAGTAATCAATTTCGCTCGGATCTCAAGATCTCGGAGATACTCCAGCAAACAGTTATCCGTGTAGTGGGTTTCGACGTCTTCAATGGCGATAGTTTGTCCCTGACAATACTTCGTGCGGCAGGTGCTGGCGTTATCCCAGCAATATTCGTCATTGGTACTCAGAACAGAGGAAATTTGCTCAGTGGCTAAGGCTTCATAGGTGACGGTAGGAGTACTCTCAATGCCGCCGATCCCTGCAACAGCCGGATCAATATCTACGAATTGATAAATCGTCAGCCGATCGGCTTGCAGAAAGGTGCGCACCTGTTCCACTGCAGTTTGAAGGATGATCGATAGCTCTAAACCCTGCCGAATCTGACTCGTTACTTGACGTAATAGACGTTCTTGGGCCAACTGCTGATGGAGTGCGGCGTCTACCATCGGTTGACAGGTGGCTGTGCCTGGAGAGGGATTTAAGTCTGTCACTAGGGTCTGCAGAACGCGGGTCGAGAACTGACTTTGAAGCTTGGCCCGGTTGGCGCGACGGTTCTGCAGCGTCAATAGTCGTTCGACGTTGGGCTGAGGGGGAAGGGTTTTGAGAAAGGTTGCGATCGCAACCGGTTTTACAATCAATTGCGTCTGATAGCCGTCCGCAACAGCAGTGCCCTTGAGCAGCGCACTGAAGCCTAAAGAGACCAGGACCGAGAAGCGAGCAGTCCCTGGCGTGATCACATCAGCATCCGTCACCAAGGCATAGGGATCAAGCAGAGACGTGGTCATCTCTGCCAATACTGCTTGAATGCGCTCGAAGGTCACGCACGACAGTTGTTGATCAAACATTAGGTCGCTTTAGTGAGGCATGTAGATCTGTTCTACCCTACAGATGAACAGAATGACCGCACTTCTAGATTCTTTAAAGCTTGTGCGAATCACTTAACAAAGTGCGCTCTGGGATTCGTGCATGAGTGGACAAGAACGAATTAAGATACGGCAGCAACTCAGATCCAAAATCAATCAGGAAAATACCATGCATCGTCTGGCGGCTATGCCCGGCGGTTGGGAAGCAGGGGCTGAAGGAGTGATCTTTATTGAGCAAACTCCTGCTCCTGTGGTCATTCTCACCGCCGCCGATACCGATATTCAAGTTTTGGCAAAAGCGATTACGCAGCTCCCCGATGATGCTCCTGAGCTGCGGGTTGCTAACCTCTTACAGCTTCAGCAACAGCTCACCATTGACACCTACGCGGAAGATGTCTTGAGCAAGGCACAGGTGATTGTGCTGCGGCTGCTGGGGGGACGCTCCTACTGGTCCTATGGCTTGGAGGTGGTTCAAGAAACGGTGGCTAAAACCGAGGCTGCTCTGCTCGTCTTGCCAGGAGATGATCGCCCTGATCCTGATTTGATGAGCCAGTCTACCGTTCCGCTGGCACAGGTGAATCAGCTCTGGCGGTATTTCACCGAAGGTGGGATCAAGAACAGCATTGCGGCCCTTCAGTTTTTATCGCATTCCTATTTAGAGTGCGAGGTTGAACCGCCACTGCCTCAATCGATTGCTCGGGTTGCGCGCTACCCTTGGCAGGCTGTAGACCATGAGTTATCTGGGGAAATATCTGAGAAAGATGCGGTAGCGCTGCATTCGCCCCCCCGGCCCCCCAATTCTGGGGGGAGAGAGCCGAAGGTTCAGTTCAATCCGGTGGACGACCTGTCCGTACCTTCAAGCTCCTCTGCTGAGGCTCAGCGTTCCCTGCGGTTTGATGAGACCTTTGAGGCACAACACAAACGCCTTGCTGAAACGGCTCCCAAACCCGTTCGCAACGCCAAAGTCGGCATTCTGTTTTATCGCGCTCATTATCTGGCGGGCAACACCGATGTGATTGACGCGCTTTGCAGTGCCCTGAGTGAGCAGGGGCTAGACTCCGTGCCGGTGTTTGTACAGTCCTTACAGGCAGCAGAGAACCAAGCGGAGCTATTAGACATTCTGCAGGCGGACGGCATTGATTTACTGATCAATACCACTAGCTTCTCACTGGCTAAGCTATCGGCAGAGACGCTGAATCTACAGCTTTGGGAGCAGCTCAATGTGCCAGTGCTGCAGGCCATCTGTAGTGGCGGCACTGAAGAAAACTGGCGGGCGCAGCTTAGAGGTCTCTCACCCCGTGATATGGCGATGAATGTGGCGCTCCCTGAGGTGGATGGGCGCATTATCAGCCGCACGATTTCGTTCAAGGCGGTGCAGGCTCGACACGCAGCTTTAGAAACCGATGTGATTAGCTATCGACCGGTTTGCGATCGCATCCACTTCGTCACCCAACTGGCAGCCAATTGGATCAAACTCCGGCGCACGCCAGCCGCAGAGCGCAAGATTGCGCTCATCCTTGCCAACTACCCCAACCGAGACGGCAGGCTCGCCAATGGTGTGGGTCTTGACACCCCTGCAAGCTGCATTGAGATTCTTAAGGCGATGGCCGCAGAGGGTTATGACCTAAAGGATATCCCGACTGATGGCGATCAGCTCATTGAGCGGCTGACAACGGGCATCACCAATGACCCAGAAGCTCAAGATCTGCGCGTTCGCTATCAATATCTTTCCCTGGCCGACTACCGGCAATATTTTGCTGAACTGCCGGAAATAGTGCAGCAGCAAATACACGACCGCTGGGGCAGTCCAGATCAATATATAGAAGTGGATGGATTTGCGATCGCAGGTCTTCAACTTGGTCAAACCTTTATCGGCATCCAGCCGTCTCGTGGTTACGATTTAGACCCCAGCCTCAACTACCACGCCCCCGACCTAGAACCCACCCACGCCTATCTCGCTTTTTACTTTTGGCTACGGCATCACTTCAACGCCCACGCCATCATTCACGTTGGCAAGCACGGCAATCTCGAATGGCTGCCGGGTAAAAGCGTGGCTCTATCCGAGTCCTGCTACCCCGAGGTTGCCCTCGGTCCCATGCCCCATCTGTATCCGTTTATCGTTAACGATCCGGGGGAAGGCTCTCAGGCCAAGCGTCGTGCCCAGGCGGTGATTCTTGATCATTTGACGCCGCCGCTGACTCGGGCCGAGCTGTACGGTCCACTGCTGCAGCTTGAGGCGCTGATTGATGAGTATTACGAGGCACAGAGTTTGGATCCTTCGCGGGTGGGCGTGATTTGCGATCGCATCGTCACCCTCATCAAGCAGGAAAACCTCCATCAAGATCTCGGTATTGATGCCCCGAATCCTAAAGATAAAGCTGATCAGATTCTCGATAACTTTTTGAGTACTGCTGATGGCTACCTGTGTGAACTCAAAGAAGCGCAGATCAGAGACGGCCTCCACATATTTGGTCAATGTCCTGAAGGTGAACAGCTTCGGGATCTGATTGTTGCCTTGGCCCGCCATCCTAGCCCTGGCCATGTGGGGATTACACGAGCTATTGCTCAAGACTGGAATCTAGATTTAGACCCACTGACGGCTGATCCTGCTGAACGACTAACGGATCAGCAGCGAGCCTGTTTGCAAGATGGTGTTGATCAGAGCATTGCGTTTTGCGCTGGCCCCCCCGGCCCCCCAATTCTGGGGGGAGAGCAGCGAGAGATAGGGGTGTTCCCTTCTCAATCTGGGGAACTTGAGACGCGAGAGGACAGAGACGTAGTGCAAGGCGTTGCTAAAATTTCGCTCATTGTTGGAGATGCGATCACAATTCTAGAACAAGAGGCAACGACCCTCGTTGAGAAGCTGCTCGGCGCGACCACACACATAACGGTAGACACACAAGTCTTAAAAACATCTAAAGAATCTATCAGCCCTAACCCCCTAAAGGAAAGCAATACAGCCATCGAGACTCTCCCCCCAGAATTGGGGGGCCGGGGGGGCAACGCAGCACCCAACGAAACTACTCAGGCAAGGCATAGACAAGACAAACCTCCATTGCCCCTTCCCCATCCCCCATCATCCATCACCCAATCCGAACTCATCTGGATTCAGAACACTCTCCTTCCCAACCTACAAAAAACGCCCCAAGAAATAACCAACCTCCTGCGCGGCTTAGACGGCCAGTACGTCCCCAGCGGTGCCTCCGGCGCACCCACCCGAGGCCGACCCGATGTCCTGCCCACAGGCCGAAACTTCTACTCCGTTGATATTCGGTCCCTTCCCACCGAAAGCGCCTGGGATGTTGGCCGCAAAGCGGCTGAGACGCTAATCGAACGCTACTGCCAAGAACAGGGCGACTATCCCCGCACCTTGGGCCTATCAATGTGGGGCACTGCTACCATGCGAACCGGCGGAGATGACATGGCCGAAGCCCTTGCTTTACTGGGCGTTCAGCCAATGTGGGAAGGGGCCTCGCGACGGGTGATTGATTTTGAGATCATTCCGCTGACAATTTTGGGGCGTCCCCGCATAGATGTGACGCTCAGGATTTCGGGGTTCTTTCGAGATGCTTTTCCTAACTTGATTGATCTCTTCGATCGGGCCGTGAATGCGGTAGCGAATCTACAGGAGCCTGCCGATCAAAATCCGTTAGCGGCACAGGCTCACAAAGAAGCATCAGACTGGCGAGAACAGGGACTCTCAGAGGAAGAGGCGGAGTTGCGATCGCGTTTCAGAATCTTTGGCTCTAAACCCGGAGCCTACGGCGCGGGCCTGCAGGGACTGATCGAATCTCAAAACTGGCAGGACGACGAAGATCTTGCCCGTGCCTACATCAACTGGAGCAGCTACGCCTACACCGCCCAACCCAACGAAGATCTGACGCAACCCAACCCATCAACCGATATCGCCGCCGAACACTCAGCCCCAGAAGCTTTTCGCCAGCGCTTAGGGCAGCTCCAGATTGTGTTGCATAACCAAGATAACCGTGAACACGATCTGCTCGACTCCGATGATTACTACCAGTTTCAGGGAGGACTCACCGCCGCAGTGCGATCTATCCAGGGACAAAACCCTGAGGTGTACTTCGGTGACAACGCCATTCCTGCGAACCCCAAAGTGCGGAAGCTAGAAGAAGAACTTGCTCGCGTTTATCGCTCCCGCGTGATCAATCCTAAATGGATTAAAGGTGCGATGCGCCACGGCTATAAAGGCGCTTTTGAAATGGCGGCAACTGTAGACTATCTATTTGCCTATGACGCCACCACCCACTGCGTCGCTGATCATATGTATCGAGGCGTTGCGGAAGCCTATTTACTCGATCCTGAAGTCCAAGATTTTATACAACGAAAGAATCCCTGGTCACTGCGGGATATGTCGGAGCGACTGCTAGAGGCCCACCAGCGCGGGCTTTGGGATGCTGACGAAACGATGGTGGAGAGGTTGCGATCGCTTGTTCACCAAGCAGAGGGCGAGATCGAGGCAAAAACGCTTTAGAGCGATCAACATTAGAATGCTCGATAAGCAGAGATATCAATCTATCTCCTCTACAATGCAGCCGAAAAACGAGATTCTAACCCACTGAGCGTTCAATACCCTGATGCTGGCTACTCAGAATGAGTGACTATAATGTAGGCTTCGGCAATCGTTCTAAATCAGAACAGTATGGGAACAGTAAAGAACACAAATAGCTGGCCTCAAGGGCTGGTTGTTATTAGCATTTTCGTCATTGCAGTCTGCACTTTATTCCCTTTCTCATTCTCTTTTTCTGATTCTCAAACAGCCACAGAAATATTTAAAAATTTTAGCTATGAGATTGGCCTCAAAGATATAGCGGGCAATCTCCTTCTATTCTTACCTCTGGGATTTGGCTGGGCAGGCATTATCAATGCAGGTCACAAAAAATATAGGTCTCTGCTCTCTTCACTATTTCTATGTGGTGGCCTGTCTACATCTGTTGAATGTTTGCAACTATTTCTTCCAGAGAGAACATCTTCCTTTACTGATATCTTCATCAATACGTTGGGAGGTCTGTTAGGAGTACTCTGCTTTCAAAAAGTGGGCACCCGATTTATAGATAAAATTATCGTTTTATTTAAAAGAAATCTTTCAGTTAAAAGCCTTGCGATCGCATTTATTATTTATACGCTGTTGGCCCTATCATTTTCAGCCTATGGCTTGAAGAAAATGTCGATTACAAACTGGAAGCAGAAATTCCCGATCACGTTAGGAAACGAACAGACAGGAGAGCGGCCCTGGCTAGGATCGATCGCAGAACTTTGGGTTACAGATTATGCACTCAAGTTCAAGGAAACCAAAGCTATCCTTGATGGACAGTCCCCCAATCTTCTGCAGCAAGATCATCTTGTTGCGTTTTATCAGTTGGGGGATCAAGGAAGTGGCAAAGATCAGTCAGGAAATCTGTCCGATCTGATTTGGCAAGGACCCACATCAGGTGATCAAACGGCGCTGGGCTCATTCTCTCGCTCGGATTCGTGGCTGCAGACAGCTCAACCCGCCACGCGTCTGATTAAAAAACTAAAGCAAGAGAACCAGTTTTCTTTCGGGGTAAAGTTTCAGGCCCGTAGCTTAGAGCAAGATGGCCCCGCTCGTTTAGTCTCACTGGCAAAGGACACTTCAGACTGGAACTTTATGCTCGGGCAAGAGAACAAGAGCTTAGTCTTTCGCCTGCACATGCTGTTTACTGAGAATGGTAACTATGTTGACCCTCAGGTCAGATTTCCGAGAGTTTTTGTTGATACTCTGCCCCATCAGGTTGTGATTACCTATACAGGTGAACTGATTCAGATTTATGTTGATAGCGCTAGAAGACGGCGATCATTTGAACTGACGCCTATCTTTGTGATGTCCAAGCTCCAAAACCTATGGTTTTCTGATATTGACTCTTCAAATATTAGGCTCTATAGATATCTATATTACTTTACATTTTTCGCGCCACTCGCTGCAATCTTGGGGGTTTTTACCGTTCTTTGCAAAAAAAATATTCAGACGTTTTTGCTGGCCAGTATCGGCTTCATTCTGCCTCCAGTAGCGCTGCAGTATGCTTTTATGGGCAATGAATGGCAGCGTTCTAATCAAGATAATTTAAGACTCAGTCTTTTGATGATGGTTATAATCATCATTGCAATTAATGTGTTCTCTAGACTCAGAAAGAAGCGATAAGCCGCAGCGCTTAAGTCTCTTTTTCTTTAGAAATATCAACAAGAACAAGCGTTAAGTCTCATGACTTATTTTGTGCTTGCCGGTCATCAATCCATCGTTTAGCCAGTCTAATCGCCTCTTGCCGAGATGATGCGTAGGGCACGGCTACTGCACATCCTAGGTCGTAGTTCACCCAAACGGAATACGTCGTACAGCCCTTTAGTTCGCTTTGCTCAACTTCAACTCTCCAGCCTTTGTGATCAAAAGCAAGAACAATGTGTGGGTAATCAGGGTCAATCATAATGGTGATTATCCTGGAATGAGACGCCTAAGACAGTATTCCCTTATTCTGAAGACTTGAGTTCATCAGATGTGCTATTAAAGCATCAATACAGTCAGGGAGCTGCTGCCAACCGTGAGAGAACGGTTAACTTCTCAGCCAAAATCCTCTGTATTCATATCTCTGATCGCTTGTTATAGCATTGCCGAAAAGGTCTGTAGATCAAACTCTGAACGGCTATGCTGTATGACAAATTAAAGCGTAAAATGCATCTTGCTCTAGTTGTAAACCGGTGGTCGATCTTCACAAATATCTACTTTTAGTAGGCTTAAATCTGCAGAGAGCTTGCAGAGGTTAATACTGCACCGACCTGAGAGGAGAGAGGCTCTGAAACGAAACATACTATTGAGGGTTGCGATCGCAACGCCCACACTCGTCCTCATGATCATCGGAGCTGACATTCTGCTCTCCGGCAGCCTATATCATCCGCTGACCTACCTTCATCAACTGACCGATCAGTGGAACTGTCGCCAGCATTTCTTCAATGCTTGCCAAAGCCAGAAGATCCAAAAGGAGACAGTAACAGGGCAAAAAGGCGTCGTTGTGACAGCCCAAGCAGAGGCATCAGAAGTCGGGCTGCAGGTCCTGCAGCAGGGCGGGAATGCTATAGATGCAGCAGTTGCCGTAGGCTATGCTCTGGCGGTCACCCATCCCTGCTGCGGCAATTTGGGGGGCGGCGGGTTTATGCTCATTCGCCTTGCCGATGGGCGGCAGACCTTCATCAACTTTAGAGAGCGGGCACCGCTAGCCGCGACCCCCGATATGTATCTTGACCCTAAGGGCAAAGTCCGTGACGGTCTGAGCACAAAGGGCTACTTGGCAGTTGGCGTTCCGGGAACAGTAAAGGGCCTAGAAGCGGCCCGAGAGAGATATGGAACCTGGCCGCGTCAAAGGATCTTGGCCCCCGCTATTTCGTTAGCTAAACAGGGGTTTGTTCTCTCACAGGGTGATGTCGACATCTTGAATAAGGGGATTCCAAAAATCAAGCGAGATCATCAGGCTGCTGACATTTTTATGGATGTTAAGGGTCGAAGGTATCGAATGGGCAATCGCCTGGTTCAAAAAGATCTGAGTCAAACCCTGCAGAAAATCTCAACCGAGGGCGAAGCCGCATTCTATCGCGGCCCCATTGCGCAACAGCTCGTTAACGCCAGCCAACAACAGGGGGGACTGTTGACGCTCAAAGATTTGCAGGAATACGAAGTGACGGAGAACCCGCCCCTGCAGTGTCGGTATCGCTCCTATGACATCGTGACAGCACCGCTGCCGGGTGGAGGCATCACCCTTTGTCAGATGCTGAATATTGTGGAGGGCTATGAATTCGATACATCTGGCCCCAAGACAAGTCAGACTCTTCATCCAATGCTTTCTGCAATGCTGTTTGCCTTTGCCGACCGCAACACCCACCTCGGCGATCCTAGATTCCATAACAGTCCCGTCGAGCGCCTGCTTAGCAAAGACTATGCTGCAGCTTTGAGAGCGAAAATCCCTGAGCAGCGTGCCGTCCCTCCGGCTTCTCTCTATGAAGGTATCACTGCGGCAACGGAAGGGACCCATACAACCCACTACTCTGTCATTGACTCTTGGGGCAATGCTGTGGCTGTGACTTACACGATTAACTCTTACTTTGGGGCTGGCGTTATCCCCAATGGGACAGGTTTCTTTCTCAACAATGAGATGGATGACTTCACACTTAAGCCCGGTACCCCCAATAGCTTTGGTCTCGTGCAGGGTCTGCCCAATCAGATTCAGCCGGGTAAACAGCCGCTAAGCTCGATGTCTCCCACGATGGTTCTAAAGAACAATCAGCTCAAATTCGTCACCGGTAGTCCGGGCGGCTCGACAATCCCGACGACAGTGCTGCAAACGATCACAAACTATATTGATTTCAAGATGGACTTGGCCGATGCCGTCAATGCGCCCAAGGTGCACTATCAAGGGCGACCTAACTTTGTGTTTGCTGAGCCTTACGCCCTTGAGTCCCGCACGATTCAAGACCTTTGGGAAATGGGGTATCGTGTTGTGCCCTTTCCACCTTGGGGAGCTGCTGAGACAGCGGGGAATAAAGCATCAGGTTTGCAGGGAATCCATGACCATCGTCGCCCTGCCGGTAAGGCTTTAGCTTACTAAAAAGATGTTTCTAGAGGCTCAAGTTGCTCTGTACTCGTTCGACTAAGGCATCTGGCAACCAAAGTCAGCATTCGGATTATGATTACCTCAAGCATGAGTCAGTAGGAGGTGCTTCTGAAGAGAATCGACCGGGTGCGGTGGCTGATTATCGCATTGCTGCTGGGAGTCTGCCTTCGCTTCAGTGCCCTGGGCCATAAGGTCTACTGGCACGATGAAGTGTTTACTTCTATCCGAGCGACGGGGCACAGTCCCAGCGAAGTTGTCTCAGATCTATCTGATGGCAGAATTGTGCAACCGGCTGAGCTAATGGCGTATCGACAATTCGACGCCACTAAGGGTTTACAGGATGCGACGAATGCTCTCCTGCGCCATCCAGAGCATCCCCCGCTTTACTATTTCTTAGTGCGATTCTGGATGCAGTGGGTTGGCGATTCTACAGCAGCAGTGCGCAGTTTATCGGCAGTTTTGAGCCTGTTGATATTTCCAGCTCTTTACTGGCTGTGTTGGGAATTGTTTGGCGACACAACCGTTGGGACTGTTGCGATCGCGCTGCTAGCCGTTTCTCCATTCCATCTGCTCTACGCCCAAGAAGCTCGAGAATATAGCCTCTGGACCTTTACCGTTGTGATGTCTTCAGCATCTTTGCTACGGGCTTTACGCTGGAACCAGCCCAAAGATTGGGGACTTTATACACTCACCATTATTATGGGGCTTTACACCTCTTTGTTTGCGGTACTGCCCACCTTGAGCCAAGGGCTATACGTCTTGATCCGAGAAGGGGGACGTTGGACTCGGAGGACAAAAGTGATGCTGCTGGTGATGGCCACGGCGGGAGTCGCCTATATTCCCTGGATCGTGACGTTTGCAACCCAGCTTGATATTGTTCATGCCCAAACCAATTGGCTCAATGTGGATGAACCGCTACTGAGTCTCGCTATCTTCTGGGGACTTCATATTAGTAGCCCCTTCGTCGATTTGGGACTCGACATGACCGACCTACGGATCTTTATTCGTCTCGCTTGTGCGCTCACGTTCTTAGGTACTGCGCTAGTGGTCCTTGTGCGCCACAGTCCACCTCGAGCATGGCTCTTTGTTCTGTTGCTCATTGGGGTCACCCTGATCGCATTGATTGTGCCGGACTTGCTGCTAGGAGGACAGCGTTCCAGCAATAGTCGCTATTTTGTTCCAACATTGATCGGGTTGCAAATCGCCGTATCATTTTGCCTTGCACACTGGCTTAAGCACCCTCACTCTCGACAACGCTTGCTGGGCAAAAGTCTGTTGATGGGCCTATTTGGCCTAGGTCTGGTGTCTTGCCTGCTGATTCTAAAATCGCCAACTTGGTGGACGAAGTGGTTCGCGCCTGAAACGATTGCTACTGCAAACTTTCTTAATCAGCAAGAGCGTCCACTGCTCATGAGCGATCTAGCTGGAAATCGTCTGGGATTGCTGCTCTCCATGAGCGATCGTCTCAACGATACTGTGCGATTTCAACTGGCTGTTCCATCTCATTTTCCGAGCATTCCTGAGCAAGGCTCTATCTTTGTCTTTGGTCCCCACGATTCGTTCCACGATGTGTTTCGGGAGCAACAGTTCACCCTTGAGCAAGTTCAGCAACCTGGAGTACAGCTCAGCACGCTCCAGGTTCAGTCAGCTCCTGCGTTGGCCCCTAAGGCCCAGACAAAAGTCGAGTGAATCTCTAAAGACATCCCGACCGACATGGCTCTATCTCGGGATGATGGGCACTGCAGACGTTGCTTGTGCTGCAGCGTAGGTGTGATACCACTGCACAAACTGTTCCATCCCTTCCTCAAGAGGGGTTTGAGGCGCAAAGCCTACGTCTCGGCTCAGCTCTGTAATGTCAGCGAAGGTGGCGTGAACGTCTCCGGGCTGCATCGGGAGCCAGTTTTTCTGAGCGGTTTTACCCAGCTTGGCTTCGATCACTTCAATGAAGTGCATGAGGCTGACGGGGCTGTGGTTGCCGATGTTATAGATTTTGTAGGGGGCGTGGCTGGAGTCCATCTGAGGCGGACGATTGAGAACGCGCACCACTCCTTCGATCACGTCGTCAATGTAGGTAAAGTCGCGCTGCATCTGGCCGTGATTGTAGACATCGATGGGGCGATTAGATGCGATCGCATCTACAAACTTAAAGTAGGCCATATCGGGCCGGCCCCAGGGACCATAGACCGTAAAAAAGCGCAGCCCCGTCACCGGTAGGCCGTAGAGATGACTATAGGAATGGGCCATCAGCTCATTCGCTTTCTTGGTGGCCGCATAGAGCGAAATGGGGTGGTCTACATTGTCTGCTGTCGAAAATGGAACCTTGCGGTTGGTGCCGTAGACCGAGCTAGAGGAGGCAAAGACAAGATGGTTGATGTGACTGTGACGGCAGCCCTCTAACACATTCATGAAGCCGACCAGATTGCTATCGACATAGGCATCAGGATTGTCGATCGAATAGCGAACCCCAGCCTGAGCCGCAAGATGGACGACACCATCGAAGGTTTGATCTGCAAAAAGTCGGGCCGTTGACTTGCGATCGCTAACGTCAAGGTATCCAAACGTAAACTGAGGATGCGAGGTAATCTGCTCTAAGCGGGCTTTCTTCAGTCGGACATCATAATAGTCGTTGAGATTATCAACGCCGACGACCTCTACACCATCTAGCAGCAGTCGTTGGGCCAGATGGAAGCCAATGAAACCAGCAGCACCCGTTACTAAGACACGCATGGCAAATATCCTTTAGCCGTAACGGCTGAGCCGCATTCATGACGATACAATCGAATCGAGTTCCACAGAGTAGCTCTGACAGAGCCAGGTAAAAGGTGCGTGATCCTACAGCGATCGGCCTGAGCCATGCAATATACCGCAGCGTCTGCCCGTATTGATATCTCTAGTGGTGATTCTATATCCAATACATCGCATCTCACAATCAACCACTGGCGAGCAAAGAGCATTGCCTGAAGGTCCAGAATTATCCCCCATCACTTTGACCCGCTTTGAACAGAGAGAAAGAGATGGGGGAATAGAGATGCTACAGCAAAGGGAAGCCTATGGTGTGGGAACCGCTTCTGGCTCAGGGTCTGGAGCTGTTTCCTCAGGCGTTGGACTTGCACTAGGTGCAGGAACCGTCAGCGTTGTTCCCCCAGGGATGGGGATGGTTATTGAACCATCTCCTGGCGCAGGTGCAGCAGGGGCTGCTCCACTGGCTTCACTCTTGAGACAGTTCAACGTTCTCAACGTCGCGGCAGCGGCATAGTTTCGCTGGGATGCTTCGTCAGGGTTGAAGGCTCGCCCCTGCTCATTCTCGGGAGAAGCAACCCCACAATAGGAAGACATTTGGCTAATCAACGACGAGGCCCAAGGGTGATTGGCGACATCCGTGAAATTAAAGGGCGACTGCTTGGCCTGCAGATCAGTTGGCAACCCCTTGAGGTTTTTGGCATACTCTGCCGCGCGGCGCAGGACCGCCATCATTTCCGCTCGGGTCACCGTCCGCGTAGGCCGGAACTCGCCGTTGGGGTAGCCTTCAACAATCTTGTTCTCCTTAGCAAAGGCAATCTTTGCAGCGCTCCAGCGAGAGGCAACAACGTCAGGGTAGGGGTCCTGAGCTGTGCTCGTGGGCACATTGAGCGTGACGTCGGGCACGTTCTTCAGAGATTCAAGCACCAGTGAGACGAGCTGTTCACGGGTCAAAGGCGTGTTGGGCCGGAACGTATTGTCTTCTTCAAAGCCAGAGACGAATTTGAGAGCAACGGCATCTCGAATCTCTTTAAGGTAAATGTCGTTCTCAACGTCTGGGAACGGAATCTGGGAAACGCCCTTCGTCAGATAGACATGGCCGAGGGTCTTTTTCTCAAACGTGCGCTTGGTAAATCGCCATTCTGGATCCAGCTGAATCTTAGCAAAGCCATCTGTCACCCCGTTAGCGCGACCCAGCTCGATTTCTTGCCCTTGGCTATTAGGCGGTGGTGAACCGACAAGGACAAGGTCTCCCCCACGCTGACGAATTCTCAGGCTGTAGTTTTGAGCCTGATCTTCGCCTTCAATGCGAATGGAATAGCCGTTGGCGTCAGTTTTGCGATCGCAAATCCCTGAAAAGTCAAAGTTCACCAGCAGCGGATCGACAATCACAGGGTTGCTGCCGCTTTCACTCCAGCATTCTTTTTCATCAGTGACTTGGCCAATGATTAAAAGCTGATGCAGTCCGTCACCATAGGGCGCTGCGACGGCAATATATTCACTTTGATCGATTTCTATTTCACCAAAGGTTGCTGCCTGTACGTGGGGAGTAGCGGCGGTCAAGGCTGTGGCAGCAGCCAAAATACTAAAAAGGCGGGGGATCGGCAGTTTCATAATTGCTCTTGGTAATGCGATAGGGAACAGGCACAAATGGTTTGAAGTAGTCGCTGGCGAGGCTACCATGATTTCTTTAAAATTGGCGTTAAGAATTATGGCACCCCTCAACCATCAGCAACCCTAGACCACACTACCGACGCCGTATGCTAGATCAATTGTTCCGATCGGCAGCGGCTGGCTCAATCAGTTGAGAGGCAAACGTATATAAGTCTTCGTCAGACTGCTGCTGCAGAACCCGATCTTTGAGGTCAATCAAGCCTTCCGAGAGTTCCTCGGCCTGGTCTCGGTAGCGAGTGTTTTCAGATAGCATGTCGGCAAAAATGCTGCGTTCAATCTCTTTGCGCGAGGGGGGCTGTTGATCATCAATCGCTAAGGTGTGATACTCCCGGCCCGTAACGTCGTACTTGAGCAAAAAGACGAGGGCTTCACTGATCTCCTGGAGCTGATTCCGCAGTGCTCGAACATCTACGTCGGAGCGGTTAAAACCAATGCTGCCCTGAATCCGCAGTTCGGTAATGGTATCTGCAGTTTGCCCCTGCTTAGCGGCGTGGGTTACTTCGTTAATAGCAAGCTGCTCAACCTCTTCAGGCGTTTGATGTGGCTTCACCTTACAGGTCAGGCGCACGATGGAGCGCTGGCGGTAGTCGCGTTTCAGGTCGGCCTCAATACCGTCAGCAGACAGCTCCACTAGATAGACACCGCGTGGATTCTGCTCTTGATTTTCGATCACGCTGTTGGCTTCTGTAGAACCAGGATTGAAAATCCAGCCTTCCACAGCGTAATTCTGATGGATATGACCCAGGGCTAAATAATCGACTCCAGCTTCTTTGAGGGGAGCAAAGTCTTGATATCTCAATGAGCCTTTGTAGCGAGCCACATAGTTCTCTAGGCCGTGATGGAACATCATGACGGTGGTATCTGGTCCGGGCGGGAGCTGCTCAATGCTGGCGGCTAGCTTTGCGATCGCAAGTGGAGCCGTTGCCCCGTACCAGCGAGACCCAACCACTCGCACACCGCAGTCCAGATCGATGTAGCTGCCGCGTTTGTTGTCAAAATCCCAAGGCTCTAGCGTTTCTTCATTGTCGGGCTTGAGTAGAATCAGTTTTTCCCAGCTTGAGAGATACCGCAGCCAGCTTGTCCGTGAGCCATAGGGTTCATAGTCATGATTGCCCTCAATTGCCAGCACCGGAATATTGGCTTCGGCCAGTTGATTAAGGCAAATCTGGGCCTGATTGAGGACGGCGGGTAAAATCTGGCGTTGCTCGAAGAGATCACCGGCAATCAGAACAAAATCGACCTGCTCTTGAATCGCATATCGGTCAAGAGCATCTTGAAAGGCATAGAAGAAGTCTTTAGTGCGCTCGGGGTTATCGTATTTGCTGTAGCCGAGGTGAACGTCAGCAAGGTGAAGAAATCGCGCCATAATCATTCAGCGGTTCAAATTGTCCTCAGTGTAGCGAATCAGGTGGTTCCGTTCGTGTCTATGGGGTTGCTCCAAGTTGTAGAGATGATCAAGAGGGGGAAAAGAATGAAGGCAACTGTGACAAAACCACTGCTGCAAAGGTTTGGGCTATCGCTCCTGTTGTGGGTCGTCCTGCTGCCGACACGCATCCAGGCTCAGAGCTTCCGGTTTATTGCAGTGGGCGATATGCCCTACTCACCTCAGGAACAACAAGTATTGGATAGGGAGATTAAGGATGCGATCTCATCTTCCCAAGCTCCCTTCGTTGTACATTATGGTGATTTCAAGGGCGGCGGCGAGACCTGCTCAGAGGCGCTGTTTACGGCTCGCCGCAATCAGATGTACGGTTTGCTGCCGGGGCGCGTTTTCTATACCCCCGGTGACAACGACTGGACCGATTGCGATCGCCCTTTTCTCAAAGCGCCTATCTCAGAGCTAGACCAGCTCGATCTGATGCGTCGTCTATTTTTTCATGAGCCACTGGATCTACCCGAAAGCTGGGCCTATGCTCGACAGCCCAACTTCCCTGAGAATGGTCGGTGGCAGCAAAATGACGTTGTGTTTACCACCCTTCACATTGTGGGGACGAATAACGGGCGGCAAGAGATTTTACTTGACGATCCTGAACTGGCACTCTCTCTCGTGGAAGCCCGCGATCAGGCCAACCGCGTTTGGCTACAGGCTGCGTTTGATGAGGCCGAAGACGCTCAAGCTCTGGTCGTGATTGTGCAAGCAGACGTGACCGATCCTGATGGCAGCGGTGCCTGTACCGCGTTCCATCGAATGAACTGTGATGCCTTTGCTAACTTCCGCGATCAGTTAATGCGATTGGCTGCCAACTTTCGTGAACAGGGCAAGCCTGCTAAGCCTGTGCTGCTGGTGCATGGGGATACAAATCCCTTTTGCTTAGACAAAAACTTTGGCGGTGAGATGGCTCCAAATCTCTGGCGACTGAATGCCTGGGGAGATTTTCAATCGCCACCTGATGCCACCGAAATTACGGTGCAACCCTCTATTGTGGATGAACCCTTTACTGTGAAAACTTTGTTGAGGCAAAATGCTCCTACACCAAATTGTCATTAGGGTTTCGTTGCGACCTAACTGCTAGCACAAATGGATTTAGGAAGATAGCAATATGGAAAGTGAAGTGAGGACTTTGTTATTCGATTTGGGTGGTGTCATCGTGGAATTGGAAGGCCAGCCTATCAAAAATAATTGGATTGGCAGCAACGATAGTCCTAAAGCTAGCTGGGAGAAATGGCTGACCTCCGATGCACCCCGAGCATTCGAAACAGGCAAGATCTCTGCAGACGAGTTCGCAAATAGAATGATCTCTGATCTGAAAATGTCCATTTCAGCAGCAGACTTTAAAGAGTATTTTACAAACTGGCCAATTGGCCCATACCCTGGTGCGATTGAATTTCTCAAGTCACTCAAGTCACGATTTACAGTAGCTTTATTCTCAAACTCAAACGAATTGCACTGGGAACGAAAAATGAACGAAATGGCTTTAGACGGCGTGTTTCATCAATCGTTTGCCTCACATCTAATGGGTTTGGCAAAGCCTGACCCTGAGGCATTCAGATATGTTATTGAGGCTTTAGAATCTGAACCCGCTGAGATCCTGTTTTTAGATGACAACCGCTTAAATGTCGAAGCAGCAAGAATTCAAGGATTACAAGCAGAGGAAGTACACGGCCTCAGCGAAGCAAAAAGATGTTTGTACAGGCGAAGACTTTATTTGAATCCTTGATCACGTGACTTTGTGAGATAAGCTCGTCGGAGTCTGTGGGAGGTAGAAAGTTTCATTCCATCACAGCTCCTCTCAGAACAGTATGAAGTGGATGATGTTACTGAATATATATTTCGCCAGCGGTATCAATTCTAGAGGGAGAATAGTGAAATAGATTTCAGAAAACTTGCAGGAAGCTGTATTTCATAACCCTTTGAATTCGTTGGAGGATTCTTGTCTAGCAAGGATTTCACGAGTTGTAGATAAATCATAGATCCTTGATACACACAAACTTTATGAAATTTAGTCTTGAGGAACCATAAAATGCCAAGTCAGAATATAGATTCAATCAAAACCCGCTTCGACAGCCGCTTAACGACGCTTGAGCACCTGCTGAAGACAGCTCAAGCTCATTTCTCTGATAGCGAGTCGTTTCTTCAGGAGCGCATTGTGGCTGATATGCTTCCCTTCGGCACACAGATCGCTTTCACGTGTAATCAACCCCGCAACTTTGCGCTGTGGTGTGACAACAAACCAGCGAATAATTTAGATCCAGAGGTCAACTCTCTCTCTCAGGCGTACGAGCATATCGCGAACACCAAGGAGCGGTTGGAGGGAATTAACGTTGAAGACGCAAAACTGGATGAGGTTTCACGAATAGATTTAGGTCAGAGTCTTTACTTCGAGCTATCAGGTAGCGCCTATTTGGATGACTTTCTGATTCCAAATTTCTATTTCCATATGGTCACGGCTTACGACATTCTTCGCAAGTTGGGTGTACCCATTGGTAAAAAAGATTACATGCTGCACTTGATGCCATTCGTCAAAAAAGCATGAAACTCAATAGCTCAAGTGCAGTAGACAGTTGAAAGTCACCAGTCCCAGATACGCGGTCATCAATAACAGAAATCAGGAACACCGATAGCGAACAAAGGAATTGTCATCCATGATTTGAGTTAAGGCACTTTTATCTTCAGAGAGCTGTAGCTCCAATTCAGTCTGCCAAGTCTCGCCTTCACCGGATAGCTCAACTGTTCCAGTTAGGTTGCGATCTCCATCACTCGTAATATCTTGAATAGGCCCGCTGCTTTCATAAAACAGAACCTGTTTGGCCTTGATCTCAAGCCTGCCATCACTGCCTTCAGAACCACACTGCGCTAAGTCAGCGTTCCATTCACCTTGAAACTGCTTAGGAATTTCCTGCACTGACTCTGCTTTAGCAACTACAGTACTGTCAGCCGGTTTATAAATAGGCTTTGTCTCTTGAGTTACTACGCTACCAGGGGTCGCTGGTGTCTTTTCGATGACTATTTCAACAGGGGGCGGTGGTGTTTCTTCAGTTACTCCACCATTAGAAACCGGTGACGTTTCTTCAATTGCTACGTTACTAATGGCTGATGATGAAGCCTCGGGGGTCTTAGCCGTAGAACACCCTCCAATAGCCACTAGCAGGAAAGTTGTGCAGACAACGGTGCTAGCGCCGAGGCGTTGAGTGAAGCTTTCTGAGTTCAGCATTAGCAAAAGATCTGTAACTGTACATTGGTATTACACAAATCAGTATTCCCAATCTAGAGGCTTCCTGGACAATGCTTTGATTCTCAATCCCTCCAAAGCAGTGTTGTTGAACCAAGCCGATTAGCAAGTAGTCTACCTAGATATTATCGAAGGTCTCTCAATAGCTGACGATTGGCTCGAAGACGATGAGTAACGCCCGGTGCAGTATCGGAGAACATCCTGGAACAAGATCACTGATTTGCGAAAAGTCTAATCCATGCATAGTAAATCAGGTGGCAAGCACTCTATTGCAACAGACTCTTGGGTTCTTGGGTGTACAAATCCCAATCGAGAAGCATGGAGATGGTAGCCACAGTCTCCCGGTACTGCCTGCGTCTCTAGCGACGGCACACCTCCAATACCGTAGAGCGGATCGCCCAAAAGCGGGAATCCGACAGCCGCCAAATGAATCCGAATCTGATGGGGACGTCCGGTGAGGATTGAGACCTCTACCAGTGTAGATTGGTCTGTCCGCTGCAGCACCTGCACATCGCTACGGGAGTATTTACCGCTGGGGGTGGCGCTGTAGATATGTCCCAAAAATGGGTGAGGAATTTTGTCGATGGGTTGTTCGATGGTGAGCTGCTCCGGTAGGTCACAAGGGCCGATCAAAGCGCGATAGATTTTTTGGAGTTTGCGATCGCGAATCTCTCGACTCAATTCCGATCGTGCTAAGGCCGACCGAGCCAACAACACCAGTCCCGACGTGCCCCGACCCAAGCGATGCACCGGCACAGGAGTCTCTTTGGGATAGCGTTTGCGCAGTAAATGCAGCAGCGTATGCTCGAGAAAGCCACCGCCGGGGAGGACGGGAAGGCCAGAGGGTTTTGCGATCGCAAGTAAATCTTCATCCTCGTATAAAACCTCAAACGACAGCGGAGCCTCTGGTTCCTGCCACGGCGGACGGTGATAGGTCAGTTTCTGTCCTGCTTGCACAACCGTATCCACCGTTCCTGGATTCCCCTCCACGCAAACCTGACCGTTTTCGATTCGCGATCGCCAGTCCTGAGCGCTAAAGCGCCGATATCGCTGGGCGTAATAATCGAGCAGCGTCACCCCACTCGCCGCCCGATTCACACAGTCGTGATAAACCCACCCCTGATTCATTCCCGGAGTCACTGAGGTCGCCAGGTTCCATGAAACCCGATGGGAACCACCTCGGGCAGCTCCAAAATGCAGAGCGGTCCCGCATCTAGACACTGAGCATTGAAAATCTGCACCGTACTTTGGTCCCGATTCCCATCAAACACAACCGTCAGCATCCAGCTCTGGCTTGGGTCATCAGGGTGGCTCACATGAATGGGTTCAATCGGGTAGCAACCGCTTGCGAACGTCGCCAGCGTCAATTGCCCCGTCTCTAAATTGAAATGGGCAACGCTATCAAAATTTTCTTCCACCTTGGCCAGTCGCTGAGACTGACAGGAGAGATACAGCGATGGATGCTGCCGTCCGACCTCAGCCATAGGCGTAATCGGAAACTCGCACTCAAGATCGAGCTGCTGTTCATTAGCAACCACCTTCCCCGCCACCGGATCAAGACGTAGCCGCCATAGATGCCCTGCCGCAGGCGTCGTCGGACATCCACTCACCACTTCCTTAAGCCACTGATTCGTATCGAAATTCGGGTAGCGAACATAGTCAATCACCACCGAACCATCATTCGCCTGAAAACCATTGCCGATATGCCACTGGAACCAGGGATCGGCTTCAATGCGGGTCACTTCTTTTAGCGTTTTACGATCCACCACCACAATTTGTGTGCCGTACTGGGGCTGCCACTGCAGGGCATCACTAAAGCTCTGGGTACCAAACACAATGGGTATCAGCTTCAGCACCACCGGAGGCATCAGAAAGACCAGATACGGCCCCGATAACACAAAGTCATGAATCAAAGAAACCCGATCAAGCGCAACCTTCCCTTGCTGCAGAATCTGGCCAGAAGCATCACTGCGATAGAGCTGAATATAGCTACGAGGCCCATAGATAATGCCAAAGTTATACAGATCGCTCGTTTGCGGATCGCGTTTTGGATGCGCTGAATAAGTCTGAGTCGCCTTCAGACTCCCCAAATCATCTAAGCCATGAGTCTCAAGAGTTTCGAGATCCAAAGCATAGGGATTTCCCCCTTCCCAGAGCGCCAGCAGCTTATCTGGCAGAGCGAGGACAGAGGTATTCGCCGCATTCTTAGGCTGACTACCCCAGCGCTTCCAGAACGGACCAGGGGCTAGTTGGCCATAGCCAGAATAAAGATACTGATTGGCCTGCTCTTCGGTCTGAAACTCCTGAGTTTGCACATAGCGATAGAGACCTATCGCCCCTGCTTCAGTGAAATGCACTGCCAGAATCGCGCCATCCCCGTCAAACCAGTGATCGACGTATTGACCCGAGCGCTGCAGCCGCCCCGGACCATTGCGATAGAGCGTCCCCCGCAGCCCCGCCGGGATCTGCCCCTCAATAACCCGCAACGGTGTCGGACCAAACTCAACAGCAGGCTGAGCCATCGCCCGAGACCAGAGGGGCCGATCTTGGCAAGAGACATCACGGGACTGAACTTGCATCGCAAAAGCTGACAGAGACCACCTCTTCAGGATTACACAGTCGATTGCGATCTCTGCCAGAGAATCTGCAAGTTAATGGAGTCCCCAAGATCGCCAGCGGTGATTTGTACCGGTGTCTGCCCCTTGGGTACAGGATGCGAGCTGATCAAGGTTAATGCCTTCACGTTGAGCATCTTCAAGATCTGTTTTATCAATGCAGGCTCCCTCTAGATTGACCTGACAGAGGTTCGCACCACTCAGTTCAACCTCACTCAAGTTGGCACCGCTCAGGTCTGCGCCCTCTAGGTCCGCGCCACGTAAATCAGCCTGCGATAAATCAACACCGACTAAGCTTGCCAGCCGTAGGTCTGCGCCAATTAAGTTCACATCACGCAAGTTGGCACCGCTTAGATCGGCACCTTTAAGATCGGCATCGGTTAAATTTGCTTGGCTCAAATTCGCTCGACTCAAATCAGTACCGCTCAGATTGGTACTGCTCAAATCCGCACGGCTGAAGTCAATGCCGCTGAGACTCAAAGAGCCTAAATTGCCACCATGGAACCGAATCGCGGAAAAATCTCGATAGCCTTGATTGTATTCGTGCAGTAGCTCTTGAATAGTGTTCATCACTGTTCTCCTAGCTTGTAGAGATACAGCCACACTGAGAATTTTTACTATTGGTAGACAATGCTGAATATTGGGGAGTTCGCTTCAGTTGCTGTCGAAAAATTTGATAGGCTAACGGTCATGCACTCTCGTCAATTTCAGCCTGCAATTAATATGAGTTTGATGCTGGTCTCTCAGCGCAGCATACCTTCTCATTATGACCTGCAATTTTCTGTCCTATACGATTGATTCACAGAACGAAATATTATTGCGCAATAATTTAGCACTTTAACTAAGCCTGTTTTTCACCGCAAAAGAGGTCAAAAAACTGAGAAAGACGACGTTATAGTCAGTCTCAAAACGTAGGCAGCAGAGTCCAGTGTGCATCGACAACTCTGCTGCTAATTTCTTGGAATTACACCTCAACTGGGGTTGGGCAAGAGACATTTGTTCCGCCTAGGCCACAGTATCCACGAGGATTTTTGGCGAGATACTGCTGATGATAATCTTCAGCATAGTAAAACGCAGGAGCATCCAGAATCTCAGTGGTAATCTCTCCATAACCGGCTTTAGTCAGGGCCGGTTGATAGGCATCACGAGAGGCTTCTGCTAATCGCTTCTGCTCGTCAGAGAACGCATAAATACCGGAGCGATATTGCGTGCCGGTGTCGTTGCCCTGCTGCATTCCTTGAGTGGGATTGTGGCTTTCCCAAAAGACCTTGAGGAGATCAGAGTAAGAAATTACGCTAGGGTCAAACACAACCAGCACCACTTCGTTGTGGCCCGTCATTCCTGAACAGACTTCTTCGTAGGTGGGGTTAGGGGTTTGTCCTGCCGCGTAGCCCACAGCCGTACTGTAGACGCCCTCCTGCTGCCAAAACTTGCGCTCGGCTCCCCAGAAACACCCAAGGCCAAAGATGGCTGTCTCCATACCATCAGGGAAGGGCGGCTTGAGCGGATGGCCGTTGACGTAATGCTGAGCGGGGATGGGCATCGTTGCTGACCGTCCTGCTAACGCTTCCTCAGAGGTGGGAAGAGTGAGTTTTTTGCCGAATCCAAATAAACCCATAATTTTCTGTCTGGTTAAGAGTACTGACTGTTCCTTTTAGCGTAGCGAATGTTAAGGGCTGACAGGTATCAAAAACGGTAATTTTCTGGGTTCAGGCATCAAAGTAGAACAGACATGCTACCCTGTTGGCAATTCGCGTATTTGGCTATATATAGTCAATGTTAGAGACCTGTGTAATGATGGCTTAACTTAACTGGCAATTTGTGTACGTAAAGCAGCTCGAACTTTCTAACTTCAAGTCTTTTGGTGGCACGACGAAGATCCCGATGCTGCCTGGGTTTACCGTCGTCTCGGGGCCTAACGGTTCCGGTAAGTCTAATCTGTTAGATGCGCTGCTGTTTGCATTGGGTCTCTCTAGCTCTAAGGGGATGCGGGCTGAGCGACTGCCCGATTTGGTCAATCACTCTCAAGTAAAGCGGGGCCACGCCATTATTGAAACGCGGGTTTCAGTCACGTTTCAGCTTGATGAGGCAGAGGTTGAAGAACTCGCTGAACAGGAATCTACCTTGGCTGCACACGAAGCGGCGGTCAGTGAGGCAGAGACACCTGCTTCGAAGAATGGAGCCGCACCTATTCAGATAGAAGACTCAGAAGAGCCTGGGCTTGCACCGGATGAATGGAAGGTAACCCGTAAGCTGCGCGTCACGAAACAAGGCACATATACATCGTCCTACGCCATTAATGATGAGCCTTGTACCCTTTCAAAGCTGCATGAAGAACTGAATCGTCGCCGCGTTTATCCTGAAGGCTACAACGTGGTTTTGCAGGGAGACGTCACCAGTATTGTTTCGATGAACGCGCGGCAGCGGCGGGAGATTATTGACGAACTTGCCGGAGTCGCCAACTTTGATCGCAAAATCGGACAGGCGAGGGGCAAGCTTGATGCTGTTAAAGACCAAGAAGATCGGTTCCGGATTGTTGAAACAGAGCTAGTTGAGCAGCGAGACCGTTTAGATCGCGATCGCATCAAGGCCCAGAAGTATAAAGCCCTCCGTGCTGAACTCCAAAACAAGAAAACCTGGGAAGGCGTTCTGATCTGGCAGGATCTGCAAAGACAGATTGAGAAACTACAGAAGCAGCTCGTTGCGGATACCGAGGCTCAAGAGCAGCTTGCTGCTAAGATTACGGCGGCTAATGCTGAAATTCAGACCGTCACCGTCAAGCTAGAAGAACTCAATGCCCAGGTGAGAGCCTTGGGGGAAGAGGAACATCTGGCAGTGCAGTCCCAGATTGCCAATCAAGAGGCAGAACTGCGGCAGCTTCAGCGCCAGCAGGAAGAGCTTGTGACCGCTCAAGATGCGACCGTTGAGGCCATCGCGCAGACCCAAACGCAGATCAGAAGCTACCAGCAGGGGCTGACGGATCTAGAGCAAAAGCGTCAAGCATTAGAATCTGAACAAATTGCGGCCTTAACCCAGCAGCGCGATCAGGCTCAGGCAGGGTTGGAAGAGGTGCGATCGCAATCCCAAGAAACCGCGCAATCTGCCGATGCTTGGATGCTGCAGCAGACTCAGCTCAATGAACAGCGCAACACATTGCTACAGAGCCTAGAGCCACAGCGGGCGGAGCAGGCCCAATTGCGAGAGCGAGTGCAGCAGCTTGAGCGACAAACGCAGCTTCAGGACCGCTCAGTCCAGCAGATCGATCAAGAAATCTCTGAGGTGCAGGCCCAGCTAAAGCAGGCAGAGGTGACGGTATCAGAGCAGGAAACTAAGGTGCAGGAACTGGCTTCGGCAGTTGCCAACTCTGATGAGTCCATCCATACCCAAGATGAAACGCAAAAGCGTCTGCTGCGAGAGCAGCAGGAGAAACAGCGACAGCTCGATAAGTTAGAGGCACAGGAGCAGGCCCAGCAAGAGGCCCAAGGCACCCACGCCACCCGCATTATCCGTAAAGCGAGGTTAGAGGGTGTACTGGGTTTAGTCGCTCAGCTCGGTCAGGTGGATGCTCGCTACCAAGTGGCTTTAGAGGTCGCCGCCGGTGGCCGCATGGGGCAGCTCGTGGTCGAAGATGATCAGGTCGCCGCCGCTGGGATTGAAATTCTCAAGCAAGAGCGCGGCGGACGCGCAACATTTTTGCCCCTCAACAAAATCCGCCGTCCCAAAGGACTGCCGCCCCTGAGAGAGGCGGGGGCCATTGACTATGCGCTGCGGCTAATTGACTTTGATCCTGAATATGAGCCCATTTTTGCCTACGTATTCGGCGGCACGGTGGTTTTCCCTTCCTTAGCAGAGGCACGGCAGCACATCGGTCGGCATCGCATGGTCACTCTAGATGGAGAGCTGCTAGAGGCCACAGGTGCGATGACTGGCGGTAGCCGCAGCAATCAGCGGACGCTTCACTTTGGTACGGGCGAAGCCGGAGAATCAGCGGCTATTGTCACCCTCCGGCGCAGGCTACAGGAAATCGAAGACCTTCTGAATCCCTTAGCTCAGCGACTCGGATCCGCGCAGGAGGGTTTAGCCCAGGCCACTCGTGACTTAATTCAGGGACGACAGGCGCACAGAGAGGCTCAGCTTCGGGCAGAGCAGCTAAGCCGGGAGGTGCAAACCCTCAACGCGAGGCGTCAGCATTTAACGACTCAGGGCGAAGCCTATACCCAGGAGTTCGCCACTGCGAAGGAACGGCTGCAGGCACTGGAAGTTGGCCTCCCTCAGCAGGAAGCGCAACTGGAAGAGATCCGGCAGGCGCTGATGACACTAGAGCAATCTCAGGCGCATGGTGAGTGGCAGGCGCTACAGCAAACGATTCAAGCAAGCGAGGTGGCCCTACGGGAGCGAGAGCAGGCTTTGCAGGCGGCTCAGAAGAGTCTAGGCGAATTTGACCTTGAGCAGCAGCGACTACAGGAACGACAGCAGCAGGGAGAGCAGCAGCTTAAGAGCTATGCCCAGCAGCAGGAAACGCAGGCGAAGCAACAGGAAGAGAATAAAGCAAAGCAAGCAGAAATGGGGGTTGCGATCGCATCTCTAAAAACCAACCTTGCCGAACTAGAGAAAAAGCTCGGGAGCGGCAAACAAGAACGAGACCGCGTCGAGCAGCAGCTCAAAGCACTCAACCAAGGCCATCAACAACTACTGTGGCAGCTCGAAAAGCTCCAGGCGACTGAACAAGAGCATAAAGATCAGCTCCAGCAGGTGCAAGCGCAGCTCGCCACCCAAGCCGCAGAGCTACCGGATCCACTCCCAGAACTACCAGAGGAGCTCACTCTAGAGCAGCTCCAGCAACAGCTCAAATCTCTCCAGCGTCGCCTAGAGGCGATGGAACCAGTCAATATGCTGGCCATTGAAGAGTACGACCGCACCCAGGCCCGCTTAGAAGAACTTACCGAAAAGCTAGAAACGCTGCTAGAAGAGCGCACAGAACTGCTCCTGCGGATCGAGAACTTCACCACATTGCGGCTCAAAGCCTTCAGCGAAGCCTTTAATGCCGTCAACGACAACTTTCAGAAAATATTTGCTGAACTATCAGATGGGGATGGGCATCTGCAGCTCGAAAATGCCGAGGATCCGTTTCAGGGCGGTCTGAACATGATCGCCCACCCCAAGGGCAAGCCCGTTCAGCGCCTCGCCTCCATGTCGGGGGGAGAGCGTTCTTTAACAGCCCTCAGCTTTATCTTTTCGCTGCAGAGCTATCGTCCGTCACCGTTTTACGCTTTTGATGAAGTAGACATGAACCTTGACGGCGCAAATGTTGAACGCCTTTCAAAAATGATTCGGCAGCAAGCAATGAAAACACAGTTCATGGTCATTAGTCTGCGCCGCCCGATGATTGAAGCCGCAGATCGAACGATCGGGGTCACCCAGGCCCGAGGTACCCACACGCAGGTCATCGGACTGCAGCTCCGCTCCGCCGCCCAGGCTTAGTCGGGATCCCCAAACCGAAGAGTTCTACTAATTTCTACAAAGAAACTCAGGGCGATACGATCTTAAGTGATTGATCGCCTGACCCCTTGCCGTATCTGGTGATCGGAATATCAAATTTATTTTTTGAGAGAGATAAAGCTACTTTGACTAAAAACGCTGTATCAAATCATACAGAGAAGACAGCGTTTAAGTATTTATTCTAACTTTACATTCCTTGACGAGTCCCCCGCCTGCATGAAAAACAAGCCGTCACGCCACAGGAAAAACCCTCTTTTATCGCACCACATTCTCAGAAAGCGCTCCTGGTGGAATTTCCCCAAGACTCAGGCTCGCTCAGACCTTACATCCAAGCGCTTCTTGTGCCGAAAACGATGCACAACAATCCTACTGACTGGTTTGTCCGTCATCACGCTCCTTTGCCTCCCCCAAGATGGGCGTAGCGTTTTGCAGGCAGGTCTTGGGGGCACTGGCTCTGCAGATTTTTACCCTCCTCAAAAGCACCAGGCTTCCAGAAATTACCGCAGCCCGACGCCTGTTGCTCAGCTCGAGCCAACGATGGCGTCCCCTCTCCAGGGCTTTTGTCATCCGCTTAAGGGGAGTGGCTATCTCTCTCAAGGGATTCGCAGCGGTACTCATAGAGGTCGTACTGAGTTTGCCTATGATCTTGCGATCGCAATTGGTTCTCCGGTCTACGCAATGAATCGGGGGCGCGTGATTGCCCGAGAGGATCGCTACCCTGACGACGGCGGCGGCAGAAGCAAGATCAGCAAGTTTAACTATATTTGGATTGAGCATGCAGATGGTCATCGCTCTGCCTATCTCCATTTGCAGCAGGGCTTTGGCCGCAAAGTTGCTCTTAGGGAGGGGAGCTGGGTCAAGGCCGGCCAGCTAATCGGCTATAGCGGCAACTCAGGCTTTAGTACAGCCCCTCATTTACACATCGAAGTTCAAGAACCAGGGAGTCTTGGTAAATTCACCAAGACCGTTCCTTTCTCAATTGCTGAGAACTGCAGTGGTGGACAAATTTCTAGGAGCGCAGGCTAAGTTTGAAAGCCTTCACATACCTCAGTGTTAGAAGTTCGTGCGGCCCTCTCATCAAGCAATCTTGGAAAATACGGCTCTCCCATCGAACGACTATTGTGGCTGAATCACCCCTATGCGTGTGTCCAAGACGGAGGCATAGAAGGCTGAGCGTTCAATAAACCCAGCGTGGCTATAGAGACAAAACCAGCGTGAGAGTCTACGCATGTCTGTCAATCGCAGTCCTGAGTTTTCAAGGGAGTAGATCTGACTTGCACGGCACAAGTACAGACTGCTTGCTCAACTGCCACAGGATGCAGCAGCAAAGTTCATCTCGTCCTAGAGTGAGGAAAACCGAATCGGATTGTGACGGCTATTTCACCTCAGTTGGCGCTAGCTGAATAGCCGAAAACATCGCATGATCTTAAGTAACTGAGCTTGAAACTAACATTACCGCTATGACAACGCTGGAACAGGGCAAAATCTCGATCCATACCGAGAATATCTTCCCGATTATCAAGAAGTGGCTGTACTCGGATCACGAGATCTTCCTGCGGGAGCTTATCTCTAATGGGGTAGACGCGATCCAGAAGATGAGAATGGTCTCAATGTCGGATGAGTTTTCCGGCAATTTGGAAGAGCCTGAGATCGTCTTAGCGATTGATAAAGACAAGAAGCAAATTTCGATTACCGATAACGGAATCGGCATGACCGCTGATGAAGTTAAGAAGTACATCAACCAAGTGGCCTTCTCCAGTGCTGAGGAGTTCGTCGAGAAATATAAGTCCGCTGGTGATCAGGCGATCATTGGTCACTTCGGCTTAGGCTTTTACTCCTCATTTATGGTGGCGTCTCAGGTCGAGATTGAAACCCTTTCCTACAAGGAAGGCGCTGAAGCTGTTCACTGGTCTTGCGACGGCAGCACTGAGTTTCAGATCGACAGCAGTGAAAAGACAGAGCGCGGCACCACTATTCGACTCACGCTCCAGGAAGAAGAGGCTGAATACCTCGAAGAGGCGCGGGTCAAGCAACTGATCAAGACCTACTGCGACTTTTTGCCTGTCCCTATTAAGCTGGGTGATGAGCAAATCAATCAGCAAAAGGCTCCCTGGAAGGAGTCGCCTAGCAACCTCACAAAAGAGGATTACCTTGAGTTCTACAAATACCTCTACCCTTTTGAAGAAGAGCCGCTGCTTTGGGTTCACCTCAATACTGACTATCCCTTCATCGTCAACGGGATTCTCTACTTCCCGAAGCTAAAGCCAGACATTGATGTCACGAAGGGCCAGATCAAGCTGTTCTGCAATCAGGTTTTCGTTAGCGACAACTGTGAAGAGGTGATTCCTCAGTTTTTGATGCCGCTGCGGGGCGTGATTGACAGCAGCGATATTCCGCTGAATGTGTCGCGGAGCTTCTTGCAGAATGACCGCACCGTTCGTCGGATCTCGGACTACATTGCCAAAAAGGTGGGCGATCGCCTCAAGGAACTCTACCGCGACGATCGCAAGCAGTACATCAGCAGTTGGCAAGATGTCGGCACCTTCGTTAAGTTCGGCGCGATTAACAACGACAAGTTTAAGCAACAGGTTGAAGACATTCTCGTCTACCGAACCACGGCTGAGTTAGCCCCAGCGGCCCCTGCAACGTCTGAGAGTGAAGGCGAAGATGATGCCTGGAAAGAAGAGGCATCTGGTGGTCCTTCCTACACAACGCTCAAAGAATATTTAGAGCGCAATAAAGAGCGTCATGAGAACCGAGTCTATTACTGCAACGATGAGGCGAATCAGGCCACTTACGTTGAACTGCACAAGAGTCAGGGCTTAGAGGTGCTGTTCCTGGATGCCTTTATTGATACTCACTTCACCTCATTCCTGGAAAAGGAATATACGGATGTGAAGTTCCTGCGGGTGGATTCTGAGCTAGACGAAACGCTGATCGATAAGAGTACTGAAGCTGAAATTGTTGATCCGACCACCAATCAAACTCGGACAGATACGATTAAATCGCTGTTTGAGACGTGCTTAGAGAAGCCCAGTCTAACGATTCGAACGGAGGCATTGAAGTCAACCGATCAGCAGAGTGCTCCCCCTGCAATGGTTCTGCTGCCTGAATCAGCTCGCCGAATGCAGGAGATGATGGCGATGATGCAGCAGCAAAATGTTCAGTTCCCGACGGAGCATACGCTGTTGGTGAATACGGCCCACCCACTAATTCAGAATTTGGCTTCGCTCAGCCAGGGCAGCATTGTTCAGGCCGATGGTCAGTCTCAATCGGGTGAGTTGGCAAATGATATTTGTCAGCATGTTTATGACTTGGCGCTGATGGCTCAGCGGGGCTTTGATGCTGAGGGCATGAAGTCATTTACAGAGCGATCGAATAAGGTGCTGACGCGCTTGACGGAGCTAGCGGCTCACTAAGATCGTCTGCTGTATATTTGGGAAATAATTGAATACCGAGTTGATAAGCCTTCTGGACAATACAACTCGGTATTTTTCTGTTTCGCTAGAGTTGCTCGCATGAAGGTCGAATGATCACTTCGAGAACTTCATAAAGATCAATGCAGTTATTCATCCAGCGGAAGAAAGTGGTGTCTGGGCAAAGGTACCTGCCCTCCCTGGCTGCATCACGGAGGGAGACACGATGGAAGAAGTTCAAGCTAACTTGAAGGATGGCTCTCTGAAAAAGATCTGCGGTGAGGATGTATCAGCATAGATATCTAAACGAAAAGCTGAACAACGCCCGTAATATTTTTGTCACCGTGCCCCTTTGCGATCGCATCCCCATAAACCTCACGCACCGCCGTCACCACTGGACTGGCACCCTCTACAGCCTGAGCCATCTCCAGAACATATTGAAAATCCTTCTCTACTAGCTCAATTGGGAACATCGGTGCATGTTGATTGGCAACCATTAAGCATCCTGCTCCCCTGGCCGCTGGGCTAGTAATTGGTAGCTCACCTATGCACTCCATTGCCTTTGCCGTTGTCAGGCCATGCTTACTGAGTATTCCGATGACTTCCGCGAAGGCTGCGACTTGAATCCCGAAGAGTGCATTCACGGCCAGCTTCATCGCCATACCCTGACCGATCTCACCGACATGATGAATCGCGCTACTGGTAGATTCTAGAATATCTCGAACCTTTGCTAGCGTAGCTGTCTCACCCCCGACTAGAGAGATGAGCTTCCCAGCTTCTGCCTGAGGTCGAGAGCCAACGACAGGTGCATCAAGGAATGTGGCTCCGCGATGCGCTACTTCTGTGGCTAATTCTTTGGTCCAGTTAACGGTGAGGGTGCTAGATGCGATCGCAACCCCATCCTTCTTCAATCCCATTACTGCGCCTGTGTCGGGACTGAGCCAAACAGCACGAGATGCTTCGTCATCTCTCACCATACTGATGACAACATCAGACTGCCCCGCTGCTTCCCGAGGTGTTGAGGCAGAAACGGCCCCTAGGTTCAGTAAGGGCTGCACCTTCTCTGCGGTGCGGTTGTAGACGACAACCTGATGTCCAGCCTTAAGTAAATTTTGGGCAATGCGAGAACCCATTGCTCCTAACCCCAAAACAGCAATCGTTTTCATATTTGATCTCCAATTACAAAATTCAAGGTCTGCGATGTTCTGGCCATGTGCCGGATAACTCTTGGCTAATTGATGGCTTCAAATTCATCCGTCCGTAATTTTGCTGTTCCGTCTGCTTTCAAAACCCACAGCTCTTTATGAATTACACCGCTGGCTTTATTCATTTGCCAACGCGAGGTCAAGATGGCGCTGCTTTGATCAACAACCGTTATCTGAGGATTTAGGTACTCGACATTTGTAAAGCCATCATCAATTAGCTTTTGCCAAAAGGCTTGAATCTCAGCCGTTCCTGTAAAAGTTCCGAAGGGTTTCGCCTGCATCACCGCATTATTCTCATACTGGGCTGCACACCCTGCGGCATCGCCAGCATTAAATGCCCCTTTCCATTGTTCGCTGGCTTGCTTCGCAGCTTTGAGAATCGTGGCTTCTTGTTCTTGCATGTGCGTATCTCCTTGTACTCAGTTGTCGCTCAATGACATGAGCATACTTGCTGCGATATAGGGAATAAATAGATTCTGATGAACAACACTCATGCGTTAACTGCACGAATAGAGCTTCTATAATTCAGCCATGGACTTATCCGTGCTGCAGCTATTTATAGAGGTGATGCGACAGGGCAGTTTTGCTGCGGTTGCTCGTGATCGCAATATTGACCCGTCTTCGGTTTCACGTGCGATCGCAACTCTAGAAAAAGAGCTAGGCATTCGACTGTTTCAGCGGACAACTCGCAAGCTTTCCCCGACCGAAGCTGGAACAATGTATTTTGTACAAATTGAGCCTCTTGTTGAGGAAATCCAGCGGGCAAAAGATATTGCTACGGACGTGTCGGGCCAGCTTCGAGGCACACTCAGAGTGACGGCTTCAGTGCCATTTGGTCTCAAGTGTATTGTGCCGCTGCTGCCTGATTTTGCCGCCCTGTATCCTGATCTCACTATCGATCTGATGCTCACTGATGCGATTGTAGATTTGATCGCTGAACGCATAGATCTCGCAGTGCGCTTGGGAATTTTGGAGGACTCGACTTTAATCGCCCAGCACCTGATGCAAACTCACTATCGGGTTTGCGCTAGTCCTGACTATTTGAGACAGTCTACCCCTCTCAAGCTGCCCAAAGACGTAAAGGAGCACAACTGTCTGCGGTTCCCATTGGCAGGATTTCAAACTCGATGGATTTTCAAAGATCAGGCCCGTAATCTCAGCGAAATTCCAGTGAATGGTACCCTCACGATTTCCAATATGACTGCGCTTCAGCAATGTGCTCTCTCTGGGATGGGACTTGCCCTGCTTCCAAATTGGCTTATTGACGAAGACTTCCGATCAGGAACGCTGATCGATGTATTTCCAGACTATGAGGTGACTGCAACAGACTTTAGGACTGCTGCTTGGCTGGTCTATCCTTCTCGTACTTATGTGCCGCTGAAGGTAAAGGTGTTTATTGAGTTTCTGCAGCAGTCTATTACTACCTGATTCATTTCTATTTCTTTACGGATGTTTTGCAAGCTGGGTTCATGACACTATGGTTGAGTCACGGTTTTAGGCATATAAATATCAGAGGAGTATTGATAATGGCCCAACATCTTATGCGTAAAGGATTTATTGGGTTTGCGATCGCAACTTCCCTCCTGATGATGGCCTGTACTTCTGAGCAGGTATCCAGCGTGCCAGCTCCTGAGACCAGCCCGACCGAACAGCCTGCTGCAGATGCCCCTGCCGCTGAAGAGGAAAAAACAGGAACGTTTGTGTCGGCAGAAGCCCCTACCGCAGGGACAGTCAAGCTAGTGACGCAAGAGGGCCAAACAACGATAGAACTAGGTGAAGAATTCAAAACCTCTGAACAGGGGCCAGACTTGGTGGTGGTTCTTCACAAATCAGCCGATGTTGTCGGTGAGACCACACCCCCTACCTATCCTCTCAAAGAGGGCGACTATGTATATGTTGCTGATTTAGAAGCCTTTAGTGGTGCCCAAAGCTACCCTGTTCCTCAAGAAATCGATGCTTCAGAATATCAATCTGTAACGATCTGGTGCCGAAAATTCAATGCCACATTCGGGTCTGCTGCGCTGCAGTAACGCTCGGGAAGACTTCGCTAGCGTGCTAATAATGACCTCACTAGATAGCATCTGTTTTAAGGGAGAAAGCTGTTAAGATGCCGGGGTTTTGTAAAATCACCTCCATCAGCTTTTTGAGGACAGTCTGAACGTCAGCTATCTTTCGTTACGACATTACGGTGCCGGCCTCAGCCATTGATGAGAATAGTCATCTCAATAATGTTGAGTATGTGCAATGGCTGTGCCCAGGCCACGGCTGAAGTGAGTGCGACCTGGGTGGCAAGATCCCATCGAATTGAATATCTGCGGCCCGCTTATGAAGGTGAGCAGCTTACGATCTTGACTTGGTGTGCAGAGATAAGAAAGGTCCGAGCCCAGCGGAAATATCGATTCTTTCGCCTTGCCGACCAAGCCATTTTGGCAACAGGAGAAACAGATTGGGTCTTTGCCGATGCTCAAACGGGCCGACCTCGTGCCATGCCGACTGCCGTCGTGACTGCTTTCGAGATTATGGCTGATGTTACAGCCGCAGAAACGCTACTTTTGGCCTAGATGCCTTGGAGCAGCGCCGCAAAAGTCAGTCTTGTGAGAAAACGGCTTCTCCTAGCAGACGGTTCCCGTCGGCAAGGACTCCTTGATCGGAATGAAATACATACGCAAGATATTGAAGCAGTTCAAAATATAAAACGGCAGCTTGCCAATCAGTTTTTTCTTACTTCTTAGCTTTTTGTTGTTTGTTACGCAAGCATCTAAAAGCATCACAAACTGAGGGTGCTCTAAATCAAGATAAATAGGGAAAACTTTGGAAGCCTCTTTATTCGTTTTTTTGAGAACGCTTAGATCAAATTCCTTTACGTCCATTCCTATCATATTGTAGAAGTCGCTGCTCTTTTGTCCGCTAAAGTATGTTGTCAAGACAAATAAGAGCAAGAATAGGCGAATCTGCAAGCGACTGATCGTTCCATTGAGCCAATCGGCCTGAGATTTTATAACTAAGCCCATGAAGTCTCCATGCCGACTTTCATCCTGACACCAGTTGTCAAAATAGTTAAACAGAGGATGAATAATGAATTCAGGACTATCTTCAAGGTGCTGGAAAATAAGAATATACTTCCAATAGCCAATTTTTTCTGACAAGTAAGTCGCATAGAATAAAAACTTTGGTTTTATCAATGTATACTTTCTAAATTTCGTGAGGTGAGGAAGATCCAGAGACAAGCCAGAGTCTGCCATTGCTCGGTTAATGAAACCTGCATGACGAGCCTCGTCCCGGCTCAAGTATTTGAAGCCTTCAGCAAGAAGAGGATTGTTCTTGCGAAGACGAAGTGATGCTTCCTTATAGAGTAGAAAACCAGAAAACTCTGAGGTGCAGGATCTCTCTAGAAATGCCAGGAAAAGCTTTCTCTCTTCTTCACTCAGCTTCTCAAAGCTATGATCAAATCGATCATCCCTGACGAAATGCTTGCGGTTATAATCTGCAATAAATTCCTGAATAACTGCTTTGATGGCTGGCTCCTGAACGCTGGTATCTAGTAATTCTAATTCCTGAAAATCAGTGGTCCAGAATCTAGGAGTCAAGAGCGTATCTCTAATGTCTGGCTTCATTTTACTGCGGATTTCTGGAGCAGTACTTATCATCGTTTTACCCTTTAAGACAATGAGAAAATCGGAACAAAAGGTTGAGAGTTGGTCTGTAGAACTAAGCCGTTTGCCTAGATTTACTAGGTATTGCTTTTTTGTAAGGTGTTTTATAATTGATTCGTAAAGGCTGACATGTCTCAACCTAGCAAAGCCTGCATGTCTGTGTCTCATTGCAAAAGTCAAGATAATTAGTGACTTTAGTCATCATTTATTCCCTGCACTATATTGCAGGATGAAAACAGCTCTGCTGACCTTATCTCGTGCGACACGATGAGTTTAGTCTCCACACCATCCATTCTGTCCCGCCGGACGATGCGCCATATTGACTGGCTATTAATCGTAATGAGTCTAGTGCTGGGGAGTCTTGAGGGGCGCTACACACTATCAGCACAGATCACGCTGCAGCTTCTGACCTTCTATGGCGTGTTTTTCCTGTTGAGCTTTATCACCCCGTTGAATCGCCAGCGTGGGCCAAGACTAGCTTATGTAGGTTTCAACGTGCTGGTATTCACAATGGCTGCGAGCGCTAGCCTATCGTTTCCATTGCAGATGTACTGGTTTCTCGCCAAGAGCTGTTTCTCGCTGGGGCGTCGAGATGCAATCATGACAACCGTTCTCACTGGCGCGAGTTTCCTGCTTGCTTACCGCTGGAACTTGCCTAATGCGCTAGCACTGCTTGCAGAGAGAGGCATTGAACGGTGGCTAGATCCAAACTATATTTTCTTCAATCAATTAAGTTTCTATATGGGTGCAAGCAGCTTCACTCTAGTATTTGTGCACATTGTCATTGCTGAACAAAAAAGTCGTTACGAGGCGGAAGCCTTGACACAGCAGGTCAAAACACTGGCAGCAACTCTGGAACGTACGCGCATTGCTCGCGACATTCATGATTCGCTAGGACATTCCCTCACGACCTTGGATGTGCAACTGGAGCTTGCCCAGCAGCTCTATCAGAGAGATTCAGTTAAAACCGAAGAGTCGTTAAACAAAGCGAAACGTTTGACCAGCCAGTGTTTAGACGAGGTGCGCCGCTCCGTCCAAACGATGCGTGCGGAAAAGTTTGATCTCAATGACGCCATTGCGGCTCTTACAGACTCCATACACGAGAAACAATCCTTGACCCTTCATCAAGATCTCTGCTTGCCACCCCTACCGTCTCAAGTGGGTCATCAGCTCTACTGCATTATCCAAGAAGGACTGACCAATATACAGAAACATGCAGGAGCCACCGCTGTTACGCTTAAAGGTAATCAGGATACCAACGGTATTACTGTCGTGCTGCACGATAACGGTCAAGGCTTCAATCCTAGTACCCCTCATGAAGGTTTTGGGATTAGGGGAATGCGAGAGCGGACTCAGCTTCTGGAGGGAGACTTTACGGTCCAGAGCACTGTCGGAGAAGGGACGTTCCTGAAAGTTGTCATTCCTTATCCGACTGAGCCTGCATGATTCGACTTCTTTTAGCTGATGATCAGGGCCAGTTCCGGCAAGCCCTAGCCTCATTGCTAGATCTAGAGCAAGACTTGGAGATCGTGGGTCAGGCTCAGGATGGACGAGAGGCAATCTCACTGACAGCGAAACTCCACCCAGACATCATTCTCATGGATATCCGTATGCCTATTTGTGATGGGGTTGAAGCCACCCAAGAGATTCACCGCCGCTTCCCTTGGATTCGGATTTTAGTTTTGACCACTTTTGATGAAGATGAATATATCTGGAAATCTTTGCAGGCTGGGGCACTTGGCTATCTGCTAAAGAGTACACCAGCTAGCCAGTTAGCCGCAGCGGTACGGATGTTACACAATGGGCACTTTCAGTTGGGACCGACTATTGCCCCAAAGGTGATTGCCCAACTGCGCCCGCCACTTCTTAAAAACAATCCGGAACGTCTGAAACGGCTGAGCGATCGAGAGTTGGAGATCTTAAATCTGATTGGTCAGGGCAAGAGCAATCGAGAAATCTCTGAGAATCTGCATTTGACAGAAGGGACAATCAAAAATTACGTGAGCCAGTTGCTGAATCATCTAGGGGTGCGAGATCGCACACAGGCAGCCTTATGGGCACAACAACATTTGGATCGACCCAACTGAACTCATTATTGTTTCTCCGTTAACGATGAAGGGGAGCTTCTATTGGCATTTCAAGAATCGGGCGGAGCTTGTCAGCGTGATCTACTGTCTCATGCCACATTTGCTCAACGCTCTTCACAGTTACTTTTCTATTTTCATCTAGAGTGATGAAACTGTCCTAAGCTAGTGCTCAATGTCTGAAAATTTAGAGATTAAGGTTAGTACGACTGCGAAACTGATGGCTGCAGCTCGTGCCGTCGAGTCACAATGGTCTGACGCTTTGTTCGCAGATCCTTTGGCGGAGAAACTAGCGGGTACAGAAGCGATGCGGTCTGCCCGGCCACGGCTAGAAGAGGCAGAAAAATAGGCTCATTAACAGTATCGAGGCTCCTGTCATCCCTGGTCTCAGTTTTCGTCAGTTCTGCAACAAATATGATTTTCTAAACATTGTTTCGGTGATGACTGTTAGCTGTGATGCCGATAACGTCGAGTACTCCGCGACCGCTGAAGATGTTGCTAATGCTTGTCTCTCTCTGGCTAACTGTGATCTTGAGCAAGACGTGATTTTTGCTGAGGTCAATGGCGAATTCATCGGCTATGGGCGATGTTTCTGGTATTTAGAGGCCAATGATGGCCCTTATCTTTATGATTTTTTAGTTGCTGTAGTGCCAGAGTGGCGACGGCAGGGCATCGGGCAAGTCCTACTGCGGTGGCTAGAAAGTCGCCTGCGTACGATTGCAGCAGAACATCCTGGTGAACATTCCAAGTTCCTTCAGAGCTGCACCGCACACGGACACGTAGGAACCGAGACAATGCTGGAAGAGGAGGGCTATAAACCCGTTCGATATTCCAATGAAATGCATCGTGAGACGCTAGATGACATTCCAAACTTTCCCATGCCCGCAGGATTAGAAGTCCGGCCTGTGTTGCCCGAACATTACCGGGCGATCTGGGGAACCGCCGAGGAAGCCTCTCAGGACCATTGGGGATATACGCCCAGCACTGAAGAACAGTACCAGGCGTGGTTGATCCATAAGACAGTTTTCCAGCCCCACCTCTGGCAGATTGCTTGGGATGTTGAAACAGATCAAATTGCGGGTCAGGTCAGAACCTTCATCAACCACGCTCAGAATGAAAAATACGATTGCAAACGTGGTTTCACTGAGTTTATTTGTGTCCGCCGTCCTTGGCGCAGGCGGGGTCTGGCAAGGGCTTTGATTTCTCTCAGCCTAAAGGTACAAAAGGAACAAGGAATGACCGAATCTGTTTTAGGCGTCGACAGCGAGAATATAAGCGGTGCGAATCGTTTGTACGAAGACTGTGGCTTTCGGGTGGTCAAGCGTCACTCAGTTTATCGGAAACTACTGTAGTCATCCCAAATGTGTATGAGGGGCACTCATCATGAAACTCATTCACCTGCTGCTTAAAAACTCATGGAGAGCAGTGACGCTCTCAACCCTAACCGGCATTCTTGGTGGAGGAAGCACCGCCGGACTTGTTGCGGCTATCAACTTCACATTACAAAGACTCGATCAAATTCCTGGCTGGCTGCCCTGGGTGTTTTTAGGGCTGTGTCTCATGCTCTTGGTGAGCGGAGCATATTCTCAAATCTATATCGCCAAGCTCTCTCAGGATATTATTTACCAGCTTCGCCTTGAGCTGGCCCAAAGCGTTCTTGATTGTCCACTGCAGCATCTTGAACAACTGGGTGCCCCTAAGTTACTGGCCACCCTCACCGACGATATCGGTCAGATCGCCAATGCTTCTGCTTTCACCGCTCAACTTTCCCTCAACTTAGCTTGGCTGCTGGGTAGCCTTTTCTACCTGTGCTGGCTCTCGCCGAGCCTCTTTATGATGTTCTTGATTTTCATGGTTGTCAGCATTACGATTTATCAAAAGCTGCTCGACTTGGCTCAGGCATCCCTTAAATCGGCCTTCCAAGTTCGAGATCATCTGTTCGAAAACTTTGAAACTCTAACCACCGGGACCAAAGAACTCAAGCTGCATCAGCAACGGCGCCGGGACTTCTTCCAGTCGGATCTCGAACCCACAGCTAGCAAACTGGGACACCACTGGATCCAAGCCCTGACAATCTATTCCTGGACCGGGAGCTTGGGGCTGGTCCTGTTTTTGATTCCCATCGGTTTCTTAATGTACGTTTTGCCCTACTGGATCACCCTTGATCAGAGGACGCTGGCAGGCTATGCCTTGACTATTTTGTTCATGCTCTCTCC
The DNA here is from genome assembly GCF_003231495.1 of Acaryochloris thomasi RCC1774. Classification (NCBI taxonomy): domain Bacteria; kingdom Bacillati; phylum Cyanobacteriota; class Cyanophyceae; order Acaryochloridales; family Acaryochloridaceae; genus Acaryochloris; species Acaryochloris thomasi. The sequence continues at coordinate 385,309 of NZ_PQWO01000001.1, read as the reverse complement.
GATCCGAGCGATACTCAATATTTTGCCTGAGATCGCCAAAGCCAATGTAGCTCTAGCGAAGGTGGACTCCCTTGGTCTTGCCCTAGCGACACCCAGCACTGAAAACCAACTCACAAAAGCAACCCCTAAACCAGGCTGGACCTCTCTCAAATTCGTTGATCTAGAGCATACTTACCCCAGCGATCGTGAAGATCATCGTTTCACTCTCGGGCCTCTGAATCTAAAATTCACCCCCGGTGAAATTGTGTTTATTGTGGGAGGTAACGGCAGTGGGAAATCCACTTTGGTGAAACTCATCACGGGGCTTTATCAGCCAGAAGCAGGCCACATCGAATGGGATGGAGAGCCGGTTGATGATCGCAACCGCGAGCAATACCGACAGCAGTTTTCAGCCATCTTTGCTGATTTCTATCTTTTTGATCGCCTGCTGGGTATCGAAACAGAGGCGCTCAAGGACCAGGCCCAGAGTTATCTGACTCAGCTAGAGCTAGACCACAAGGTCACTATTGAGGGCAATACTTTATCTACCCTCAATCTATCTCAAGGACAGCGCAAGCGTCTGGCCTTGTTGACGGCTTATCTTGAAGATCGCCCCATATACGTCTTTGATGAATGGGCTTCTGATCAAGATCCGGTGTTTAAGAAGGTCTTTTATACACAGTTGGTGCCTGCCCTAAAACAGCGCGGCAAGACAGTCCTAGTGGTGAGTCATGATGATCGGTACTTTGAGAGTTGCGATCGCACCATAAAACTAGACTACGGCCAAGTGGTCAGCGTTCAAGAATCATAGGAAATCACTGATTTCCGCTCGTCCTCCTGTCCATTTTCCCTATTTCGCACAGGCTATCTGCCCTTGAGACGATGAAGATATCCTCGCCTCGGGTCGCTTGATCCATATGCTCAGCTTTAGCAGGTTGATTGCGGTGCCTTGCTCTTTCGTCTGAGCAAAGGCTAAACAAGCTTTTATGATACTCCGGTGAACAGAATATCAAAATTTAATGGCTATACTGGATGTCCCTTCGTTGAGTAACGCGTAGCGGTCAAGTCCAGAGAAAAAATTATGGTCTCAATCTTGAACGCATGGGGAATGGGTTGCTCACTCACTGAGAAAAATCACACCTTACTGCCATGAAACAAGACTATACCCACATTGTTCTGATTGCCGATCGCTCAGGATCGATGTCTGCCTCTCAAGGTGAAGCTCAAGCCGCCATCAACACATTTATCAAAGATCAGGCTGCCCAGCCAGGAAACTGCACGCTATCGCTGGCCCAGTTCGACAACGAATATGACTTGATTCACGACTTTGCCATCATCAATGATGTGCCTAAATATCAGCTAGAACCTCGTGGCATGACGGCCCTCTATGACGCGGTTGGTTTGACCATCGCTAGCGTTGGCTTGAAGCTGGCTCAGATGCAGGAGTCAGATCGACCTGCACTTGTTACCGTTGTCATCTGTACCGACGGAGCCGAAAACGCGAGTAAAGAATACAGCCAGCAACAGATCGCCGCCATGATTAAAGAGCAGCGCGAGCTTTATAGCTGGAAATTTGTTTTCCTTGGTGTCGATATTGAAGCGGAACAGGTGGCTGAATCGATTCAAATTCCGGTTGCCAGCGCTGTCAAAGTGAGCCGTCGTAAAGGAGCCGCAGCCTACCAGGTCACCAGCCGCAAGATTGCTGCAGCCCGCTCTGCTCTGGCCACAGGAAAACCCGCTGCCGACATCGCCTACAGCGCCGATGAAAAAGAGGAGCTAGGGTAAACTTCCGAACGACTCAGGCAGCATCACTGGAACCATCAGGTCAATACTGCGAGACGATTCAACTTGTCCAGCCTACAAACATTTCTTCTATCTGCGCGGATCCCTGAGTGGTTAAAGTCGCCTGTCGCCCCTCGCCTTGGTACTGGAGCTTGACGTGGATGTAGCTCTCAGGCCAATCAGACAGACGTTCGGGCCACTCGATTGCCACAATACCTAACGGGAAATCAATGCCCTCCCAATAAGTATCTAAATAGAGATTAGAGACCTCTGCTGGTGGTAGACGATAGAGATCGAGGTGATAGAGCGGCAGCCGTCCGGTGTGATATTCATTAATCAAGGTAAAGGTTGGACTAACAATCATATCTGTAATGCCCAGTCCCTGCCCGATACTTTGAACCAAGCTTGTTTTGCCGCTGCCTAAGTCTCCGTCCAGTAATAAAATACTGCCCGTCGGTAGCGACTGTCCCAGCTTCAGTCCTAGAGCCTGGGTCGCAGCAGAATCTGGCAGCGATAGGGTCAGCATGACTTAGCTCGGTACGGTTAGCGATTGACCATTGTGCTGAGCAGAGAGGCGCAGAATGAAGGGCACAGCGGCACGGCCCCATTGTTCCGTCGTAGGGTAAGCTGCCGCATGATTACCAAAGCAGGTTTGCAACATCTCGGTGTTGATAATGCCAGGGTTGAGCGCGACTGTAGCCAGTCCTTTTGGCAGTTCCTGAGCCAGCGCCTGAGTTAACCCCTCAATGGCCCACTTTGTTGCACAGTAGGGAGTCACATCAGGAGAAGTGGACCGCCCCCAGCCAGAGCTGAAGTTGACGATCACGCCTTGCCCTCGATCAATCATGGCTGGGACGAAACTGCGAATGGTATTGGCTACGCCCCGCAGATTAACGTCCGTTACCTGAGTGAACTCCGAGTCTGAGATTTCCCATAGGGGAGCGGGCGAATTGACGAGACCTGCATTATTGAGGAGTAAATCAGGGGCTTCACTCTGGCCAAGTAGCTCGTTTGCCCAAGTGACGACCTGATCTGCTTGGGCGACATCAACCACTGTAAACTGATGCGGTGCAGGATACTGCTGCGATAGATGAGCGATGGCTTCTGCCGATCGTCCGCAGCCGAGAAGGGTGTGACCGGCATCAATCAGGCCATCGGTTAATGCTTGGCCTAGCCCTTTGGTGACTCCTGTGAGCACGATCCGCTTAGCCATGCTGCAGCCGCTGCAAAGATCGCTGAGCGGCCAGAGCCACTTGGGGGTGTTCGTCTTTACTGAGATAGCTGAGGGCTGACTGACTTTTAGGGGTCGGTAGATTCCCAAGGGCTTCAGCTAAACGTTGGCGAGAGAGCCAGTCCTCAGCTTGAACAAAATGGAGCAGATCATCTACAGCGCTCAGATCTTGTATTTCACCCAGAGCTGCGATGGCTGCTTGTTGAATCACAGATTCATCTCGACGAAGGGCGTGGATCAAGACTTCGTGGGCGCGTGGGTCTTGAAGTTGACCAAGGGCAACAGCTGCGCTGAAGCGCACAACCCAGGATGTATCTTCAAAGAAAGCTCTCACTAAGGCTTGGAAGGCTTTTGTATTTTTCAAATCACCCAGAGCCGCGGCTGCGTCAGCGCGAATCTCATAATCAGGGTCTTCTCCCAGCAGGCGGATTAAGATTTCATCGGCGTCAGCTGAGGGCTTGCTTCCCAATGCCCGCACTGCCATCGATCTCACCCGTAGACTTTCGTCTGATAGTGCTCCTTTGATTAAGGGGGCTGCCTCTACAGCTGAAACCTGCCGTAGGGCAACGAGAGCCAATATGCGATCGCAAGTATCAGAGCTATCCAATTGAGCTGCGATTTGACTGAGCCGAGAGTTCACCATAATCCTGAGCTAGACAGATAACCTGACGTCAGACTGCATCTAAGCGAAGCCTGCGCACAACCAAGGTGCTGAACGTCCTCTTAATAATAGCGACATCAGCCATCACATCTCATCCACACTTATGTGAGCCACGCGCACAAAGCCCTCTGCCTTAACCTTATCTTGGTTGAATCGTGCTTTTGACAGATGGTATTACTCTTAGGGCTTACGAATCCGCTGATCACTTAGAGCAAGTCCATCTCCTGCACTTTTATAGTGTGCGAGCCACTTGTCAAAGACTTGACTTCGCTATATATATAAATGATCAGAGTCAATCCTTGAGAATTATTCGCAACTTCCTGAGCAGGCGGTTGGCGAATAGAATTCATCAAATTTGGCTGACGGTGTGAATGACCCGATCGTTGTGTGTGAGGAAATACTTGATATGTTGAATTTTCTAAAGAAGTCGCTGCTTTTGAAGCCAGCCCTTCTCGGCCTTATGATTCTGTCACCCTCGGCTGCAGTTGCCGCAGCAACCCAGAGCGAAACTATTCATCAAGATGCCGTTGAGAATCTGACCGCTGGTCTTACTGAACAAGACTTGTCTGTTGAGAATTTGTTCCCAATGACAGTGGCAGATGCATCCATCACCGAGCCAAGTGCAACCGAGCCAGTTGCGATTGAACCCAACCTCAACGTGACCAGCGTGGATGAACTTTCCGCGAATGCCGACAGTCTGGGGCAGGTTACATCTGTCTCACAGCTTTCTGACGTGCAGCCCACTGACTGGGCTTTTCAGGCGCTGCAGTCCCTCGTTGAACGCTACGGCTGTATTGCGGGTTACCCCAACGGTACCTTCCGGGGCAATCGTTCTGCGACTCGTTATGAAATGGCCGCAGCCCTCAATGCTTGCCTAGATCAAATTAGCGATCGCTTTGCTTCCAAAGCTGATCTAGACGCCGTCAAAGCCCTACAGGATGAGTTTGCTGCTGAACTCGCCACTCTGCGTGGTCGCGTTGATGGTCTAGAAGCTCGCGTTGATACAGTTGAGGCTCAGCAATTCTCTACGACCACCAAGCTCAACGGTGAAGTTGTCTTTGGTTCTGCCTTCGTATTTGATGAAGACGAAGCCCTCGACAGCGTGCTTGGCGTTGGTACAGACGACGGCAATACGGGTGAAGATCGACTCTTCTTGGGCTACCGTGCTCGCCTTAATTTCGACACTAGCTTTTCTGGTTCAGACCGTCTTCGAATTCGTCTAGAGGCTGCTGATATTCCCGAGCTAGACGAAGATGGTTCTGCTGGAACCAGCTTGGCTCGCTTCGGCTTTGACGAGAATGATCCAGAAGGTAATCTGGTCATTCTTGACGAACTCAACTATCGGTTTAAGCCTTTAGAAGGGCTTACCCTGAAAATTGCACTGCAGGGTGGAGACTACAAAGATGACGTTGAGACCTTTAACCCTTACCTAAAGAGCAGCGGTAGTGGTGCCCTTTCACGATTCTTCCGCTTCAACCCCGTCACTCACCGCGCTCCTGGCGACACGACTGTCAGTGCCGTTTACGAACTCAATGACGCAATCGAGCTATCTTTCGCGGCGGCGGCTGACGATGCGGAGCTAGCCACTGCAGATGGTGATAACAACGGTGGTCTGTTTGGTGGTGGTCAGTTTGGTGTATTTGGCCAAATTGGCGTTACCTTGTCTGAGAAACTACGCTTTGGTGCACAGTACGCACGCAGCGAATTCAGAGGCGGTGCCGATATCACCAATGATACGGGCGATGCGCCTACCACGGGTGGTGGCTTAGGCCCAGGGGGAGATACATCTGATCCCTTTGACGGTCTGGACACAACTACGGATAACTTTGGTTTCAACGTTGATGCTGAAATTGCCAAGTTCCTCCATTTTTCTGGCTGGGCAGGTGTGACACTCGCTCGCAGTCCAGAGTTAGAGGATTCGCAGGTCACGCTCCTCAACTGGGCTGCCAACTTTATCTTCCCAGACCTCTTTGCCGAAGGGAATCGCGGCTCAATTTCAGTCGGTCAGCAGCCGTTCATCATTGATACAGGTAATCTTAACGGTACTGGCATCACTGATGGCGCTCAGGATAACATCACTGCAGAAGCTCAATATCAGTTCAAGGTTAATGACAATATCAAGATCTCTCCTGGAGTGATCGTTATTTTCCAGGCCAACAATACAGACTCTAATGACCCCATTTTTGTACCCGTCATTAGAACAACGTTTAAGTTCTAGTTTCGGTTCCTGAAGCAAAAATTTAGCGCCGGGGTTAAACTCAACCCCGGCGCTTTTTGTATTCATTTTTGTAAGGGACACGTTCACTCAACGATGTTGTCATTCCCTTGGGTATAGCAGTACTCGGCTGAGTTTAGAACAGCCCTTCTTTAGCAGGCATAGCTCTCAACCACTTTAATGTCTTAATCAATACGCGTGCCGCTATATCACTCGGTATTAAGATTGTGAGAACTGCTGATAGGCTATGAAGCGATTAAGGGGAAGCGAGATTCACGCAATCGTCATAGCAGTACCCGACTGAGTTGGGACAGCCCTTCCTTGGCACAGATAGATTTCAGCCATTTTTATGTCCTAATCAATACGTGCATCGCTATACCTGGCGGTTCTAATCGGGTTGATTAAGTCTGTAATGAAATAATGAGCTGATTGTCTGCGACACCGCTGTGACTAAAAGCCTCAAAGTACTGCTGCACAGGTTCCGGTAGCTCTGGATAAGACAAGACCGGATCACCATCGGCAACGGTAGCCCAAAAATCGCTGAGCTGCGGAGCAAGTGTTGTAGCTTTCTCTACGGGCAGATTTAGCGGTGGCTGAGTTAAAAAATGCGTCATAAATCGAGTGCTACGTTGACCCATCATCTGCCGCGAGGTGGTTTGTAAGTCAGGCCAGTCAGGAAGCGATCGCAACCGATGAGACTCAATCTCAACCTGTGTTTGCTCTGCTTGCTGCTGCACCTGAATCACCCGATAGGGATGAGGGTAGCTGACCAATGAGCCGGTGGTGACGTCGTAGAGTCCATTCTGGTGGGCAATGTTCTGAACATGCAGATGCCCTGTGAACACAAGCTGAACATTATGCGCCTGTAGTAGGTTTATTAGCTTGGGTGCATTGTCGAGCATGTAGCGCTTGCCCACTGGGTTCTGGGTCTGATCGGGCAAATGTTCTAGAACGTTGTGATGCACCATCACTAGAACTAGCTCATCCACCGTCTCTTCTAAGACCGTCTGCAGCCACGCAAGCTGTTGGTCATCTAAGATTCCAAGCTGATAGCCTGCTAAATCAAACTGGTTAGAGTTGAGGGCAATCAGCCGTACTCCGGGCAGCAGCGCACAGGTGTAGTAGAGCTGCTCTGGATTTTGGTAGCCAAACTTTGGGTAGTAGCCCGGAAACTCCTGCAGTCCAATGCAGGTATCTGTGGGAATCGGTGAGATCACGTCATGGTTGCCCGGGATGACGTAGCTAGGGAAAGGAAGCTGAGCCAAGCGCTGACTCAGCCAAGTATGGTTGTCCGGCTCACCGTCTTGGGTTAAATCCCCCGGAATCAGCAAAAAATCGAGATCGAGCTGACTTAGGTGCGTCAGTGCTGACTCTAGGGCCGAGACGCTCAATTCAACTAAATGAAAGCGATGGGGACTGTCTTCAATGGTTTGGGGTAAACCGATATGCAGGTCGCTGATCACACCAAAGCGAAAGTTTAAAGACATAGCTAAGCTCTCTCCGGTCGCTGTTGTCAGAACGTTGAATACTCTTGCCTCAGGGGGTTGTCTCCGTTGACTGTGGCGGTGTGGCGTCTGACAAAATGCTACGTGCGATCGCATCTAGCTTGAGATTGGGCGGGTAGCTGCCTTCGTCCTTGATGCGCTGGATATCAGCATCCGCAATCATCAGATTCATTTTCTTCGCCAGTGCTCGCACCACGTCCCCCCGGTCAATGACGCCAGCCACCGCCCCCGCTGGAGATAGAACCGTGACGCGCTGTAGCACTTCAGCATCTAATTGGTCAATGACCTCCACCATAGAAGTCGTCTCCTTGACCGAGGGAATCTCCTGTAGGGGCTGTACGAGGTCTTGCACCTGAAGATCATCCCAGAGGCTACGCTCGGTGATATTGAGCTGATCGGCATCAATGAGCCCCCGGTAGCGGCCATCTGAGGCTGCAAAGTAAGTAGAGGCGCGATTGAGAGATAGCACGTAGTCGTCGGCAAACTCTCGTAGTGTTTTGGTGACTTTGACGACGCGGAAATCCCGGGTCATGGCATCTTGGGCCTTGAGTTCTAGCAGCGCCTCCTGCAGGTCAGCAAAGCGATTGTATGAATAGGCATTCCGCAGCCCAAACCAGCCTAGTAGCGCGATCCAGATGCCGCCGAAGCTGCCAAATAACAAGATGGTGATCAGGCCCAGAGTCACTGCAACCCAACCTAGCGTTTGTCCAGCTTTAGCTGCCCAGCGCACGCCTTTGAAGCGGTTGCCCGTGGCTTTCCAGACCGCTGCCTTGAGAATCTGGCCGCCGTCGAGGGGTAAGCCCGGAATTAGATTAAAGAGCGCTAGCACGAGATTGATGCGGGCAAGGCTGCCTGTTAGAACCCCAATGGGGTGATCCGCTGCAAAAAGCCGCGCCGTTAGGCTCAGCAAGACAAAGAGCAGCAGGCTGACGAGGGGACCTGCGATCGCAACTTGAAAGGCCTTCTCCGGTGTCTTTGCCTCTTCGTCGATGGACGCCAATCCACCGAAAATAAACAGCGTGATTGAGTTGACCTTTGTGCCCTGGGACTGAGCGATTAAACTATGGCCGAGTTCATGACAGAGCACCGAGCCAAACAAAAGCAGCGCCATCGCAAATCCTGCTGCCCAAGCAAGACCTGTCCCCCACATGGGGTATTCGGTCTGCCACTCTAGCCCATCGACAAAGGTGATCAGCGCCACGATTACGAGCCAGGATGAATCAATAAAAAGCGGGATGTCAAAGACCGTCCCGACCTGCCAATTGGGTCTTGTGCCCTGCTGCATAACGCTGTTCCAAACCAGTACCACTTTCATGGTAGCCGTCAAATCCACTGCGGATCATTCTGTTACTTCTTCTAAAGATTAGACGGCTGTTGCCTGAGACACTGCACAGCCCATCTCAAAATTTAGGCACTCAGTTTTCTCAGGCAATGCGACTGAAACTCTCAGCGAGTTTGCTATTTGCGCATATAAACAGATCATTTGGGTCTCAGACAACCCTTCTAGATTGAAGTCATAGAGGTTAGAGGACTCAATCATGAATAACAAAAACCATCTGATTAACGCCACTCTTATTGGACTAGGTGCTGTAATCCTGGGGTTAACAACTGTTGTTGGTACTGCTGAAGCTAAGACGCTCGAGCAGACAGCAGTGGGTCAACCTGAGACAGAATTAGTGGCTCTCAAGTTCAAGAAGTTTAAGAAGGGCCATCATCACGCCCCTAAGAAATTCAAGAAGACCAAAAAGATTCATCACGGGCACGGTCGGTTTCATGGCAAGCAGAAGTTCATCGGCCACAAGAAATTCTTCGGTCATCAGTAATTCCACCACGGTCACCATTTTCGCTAATCCTGCGCCTTTCCCTGTAGACCCACAATGCTGTTCGCAGACGCAAGCATCGCTTTCAGTCAATCTCACCGCTCATAATCAAGCGATTGGCGGCGGAACTTCTTCCTTCAGGAGCTAACGCAATGTCTTTGCTCAGAAAATCTCTAACGACTGTAGCCGCGCTGTATCTTCTCTACGTACTGAAATGGGCGATCGGAATTGATCTCTTTTCCAATTTTCACGCCCCTAGATTCGTCAAGCTACCGGCTGAAATCGCGGTCGTCGGTATTCAGAAGCTGGGCATTGAAGTTGCTCTACCGGGACAGCCTCTGCTCGATCAGCCCTATGAAGATATGGCGACTCTAAGTGAAAAGCCGGTCTCGTAAACTGGTATTGAGAAGCCTACGGAGGGTCTCTGTCCCGCTGGTGTATCAATCTTATCCATTGAGGGCTTGTCGTTGGGCTGCCACAAGCGTTTGGATCCCAGATTCAGCGTAGTCGAGCATGTGATTGAGTTGCGATCGCGTAAATTCGCCCTCTTCTGCTGTGCCCTGCACCTCTAGCAGTGTTTGATGCTCTGTCATCACCACATTGAGATCAACATCTGCCGCCACATCTTCCTTGTAATTGAGATCCAGCAGTGGCTCTCCAGCCTTTAAGCCGACTGAAACAGCCGCAACATAGTGGCGAATGGGAGAGGTTTCTAACTCTCCCTTGGTAATCAAATCTTGAATCGCATCGGCAAGGGCAACGAAACCGCCCGTAATGGCTGTCGTTCGGGTGCCTGCATCCGCCTGCAGCACATCTGCATCCACAATCAAGGTACGCTCCCCGAGGGCCTGGAGGTCCAGTGCTGCCCGTAGGCTACGGCCAATTAATCGCTGAATTTCTTGCGTGCGTCCCGATAGCTTCAGGATCTCCCGAGCCTTCCGCTGAGGTGTCGACCCTGGCAGCATCCGATACTCTGCCGTGAGCCATCCCTGCCCTGTTCCTTCGAGAAATCTGGGTACCCCTGACTGTACTGAAACAGTACACAGGACCTTTGTCTCTCCCCACTGCGCGAGCACAGAACCCGGCACAGAACCCGTGAATCTCCGCTGAAACTGAATGGGCCGAAGTTGGTCAGGCTGACGACCATCGGGGCGCTGCTGTGGCATAAATGCGATTTCCTAAACTAAAACTGCAGAACGACAGAGATTGAGAAGGCTAGTGTGAGACCCCTTAAACGGTCTAATGACGTTTCCTTATAGTGCAAGCCAAACCCAAAGACTACCTCTTAGAGGGACAGGACGCTATGAACTTAAAGATTCAACGTAAACTATTGACGAATACATACATATGGTGTTGACTATGTGAGAACGTTGCAGCTAAGCGCTATATCTGTGCATTGCCTCCTTCAATTCAGCCACCCTGCCACTATGGGTTGTGTCCTCACTATTGAGGATCTTCTAATTGAGTCGTAGATGTTTCTGATCAGGCAGATTACCGCAAAAATACAACATTTCTCGAAGCACTACTGGAATCATTTATGGTTGCTCAGATTGAAGCCACAACACTAGATCTTGACCGCCGCGTTTTTCATGCCGTCGAGGGACTTGTGCAAATCGTGACGGCTCCCCACCGCAACTTTTTCACCAACGTTATGGCTCAAGCGCTCAGGGCTGCGGGTCAAGGAACCTCAGTGTTGGTGGTGCAGTTCCTTAAGGGTGGCATCAATATGGGGCATCAGCATCCCATTCATCTGTGTCAGCATCTGGATTGGTTTCGGTGTAATTTGCCCCGCTGTATCGGTGATGCCCAGCTTGATGATTCAGAGCAAGAGGCTCTGTCTGACCTTTGGAATCACACACAGTCGGCGGTGCTAGAGGGCAACTACTCACTGGTGGTACTGGATGAATTGAGCTTAGCCATTCATTTGGGGCTGATTCCTGAAGCCGACGTTCTCAATCTTCTCCAGCAGCGGCCCCGCCATATTGATATGATCCTCACGGGACCCAACATGCCACCCGCCATAGTGAATGAGGCCGATCAGGTGACTGAACTACGCCGAAGTCCCCGTCTATAAAATCAGTCGAGCGAGAGCTTGACCGGGCAAGCGAAAAGGTAGCGCCGTGATCAAGAATGATGTGTGGATTCAAGAGATGGCTCAGCAGGGGATGATTACCCCCTTTGAGTCAGAGCTGGTCCGTCAAATTGAGGCTCAGGAGTCCCAGCCACTGCATCGTGTGATCAGCTATGGCCTGTCTTCCTATGGGTACGATCTACGGCTTAGCCCCAACGAGTTTCGGGTCTTTCGCCACATCCCTGGCACCATTGTTGATCCCAAAAACTTTAATCCCGATAACCTAGAGCCGGTGGCGCTGCATACCGATCCTCAGGGCAGTTATTTTATTTTGCCTGCCCACTCCTACGGCTTGGGGGTAGCGATGGAGCGACTGGCTATCCCAGAAAACGTCAGCGTGATTTGCATTGGTAAAAGCACCTATGCCCGCTGTGGCATTATCGCAAACCTAACGCCTGCTGAAGCAGGTTGGCAGGGACACCTGACGCTGGAGTTCTCTAATTCATCCAGTGCAGACTGCCGTATTTACGCCCGAGAAGGAATTGTGCAGCTTTTGTTCTTTGAAGGCGAACGCTGCTCTGTTAGCTACCAGGCGCGGCAGGGAAAATATCAAAATCAAGATGAAGTGGTGACGCTTGCCAGACTCTAGATCGCTGCGCAGAATCAGATCAATTCATCATTATTCAACAGGTCTCTTATCTGGCTCTGCTCTGTTCCAAGAGTGTTTCGTGAGGCAACATGTCATATCAAAAGAGGATTAGGGAGCTGCAAGCTGAGTTCCCATTCGACCGATGGCGCAGCTATCTCGAAGAAGACGACCTAACGCAATATACGCAAGAGAATTGCTCTAGAGCCTTCACAATTTTGAAAAATCAACTATCCTCCCTGATTGCTCTGGGTGAGGATGCGTCAGAGTCGGAAAAGCTTGCTACCTTTCAAATTGCTGTAGAGGCGCTAAATGATCTGAATAGTGAAGTTGGTAGCTTCATCGAGACTGGAGAACGTGAAGATCTCTGCGAGTTGTTCAACAAAATTGCAACAGCCGCAGGTCTAGAAGTATCGAAGTACGGAAATGGGGAAGGTCCAGCCAGTGAATGGCGTGATTGGTGAATGCTAGTCAAAATCATGAAGCAGAGTGGGCATTTTCTTAAATGCTGATCAAGAAAGAGTTCAACTATTTCTTAGTCAAGCCATTACAAGCTCTTAACCTTGGCGCTGTAGCGTCATAGTCAGGTTCTAAACCCAGGCTAGATGGGCTTGCTATAAGTTTATGACGATCACCCGTAGGCAATTTTTAGTATTTATGGGAGGGGCTGCAGGAACGGTTGCCTGTAGCTCACTTGTAGGCAAACGAGCCAAGACACTTGCCTTTCAGCCGGTCCAGCTACCGCTGCCGCTTAACATTGGCGATACCGCTAGTGACCAGATGCAGGTCTACAGCACCTATGAGGTCATCGATGATCTGGTGGTGCCGGAGGGGTATCGCTACAGCGTGATTTCGGCCTGGGGGGATTCTGTCGGTGACTCCCGATTTGGCTACAACAATGATTTTGTTGCCTTAATCGAAGCAGAGATGATGAGCTTCCTTGCCGTTAACTTTGAGTACATCAGTGGCAAAACCTGGATGCAAACCTATCCTGAAGTAATCGGTCAGTCTCTTCCCTTCGCTGAGGTGAAAACGGCACTGGCAAGCCGTGGAGGGGAGATCAATGCCTTTGCACTCCCTAAAAACAATCCGCTCAAGCAACAGATTGAGGCGATCGCAAAGGAAGGGCTGATCGATCAAGGCATTGGCGTGATTTCGGTCAGCAAAAACAACGATAGCTGGGAACGTACTCCTTTGGCCCAGGATCGGCGGATTACTGGTATCTCTGGCCTAGAAGATGGGCGCTATCTGCAAGCCACGGGGGCTGCTGTTGCTATCTTTGAAAAAGTCGACAAACTGGGCTATGACGATCAGCTCCAGGTTCGCATTATTGGGACGTTTCAGAACTGTGCAGGGGGCACAACACCGTGGGGGACGATCCTAAGTGCGGAGGAGAATTTTCAAGCTCAGGTACCGGAGCCAGTTATGGCTGACGGGTCATCGATGGATCCCTCTCAACAGCCTTTTGTATTAACGGATAAAAAGGTCGATGGACGCGGCAATCCGTTTGGTTTGGCGGGCAACAAATATGGCTGGATGGTGGAGGTAGACCCCGCCAATGCTCAAGACTACGGCACTAAGCATACGTGGCTGGGGCGCTATCGCCATGAAGCCGTGGCGGTTAGGGCTGTGAAGGGGAAGCCGTTAGCGGTCTACTCGGGTTGCGATCGCAGAGGCGGACATCTATACAAGTTTGTCAGTCAAGACAATGTATACAAGGTTGCCGACAAAGCGAACTCTGGTTTGCTAGAGCAGGGGATGCTCTACGGTGCCAAGCTTAACTCTGACGGCACCGGTCAGTGGATCGCCCTCAACCCTGACACCGCGGTGGATCCGGTTTTGCCCAGTCAGGTAGTTGAAGACGAGGGGCAAGGGCTGGTGACGCTGCCGAACCCCGATCGACAAGCGGGCGGGATTGTTAAGGTGACGCAGGATGCAGATGCGATCGCGCTGAAAAAGTTCAAAACCCTTGGCGATTTATACATCGGTAACGCCATCGAAAAGCAGGGCGCAATTTTAATCGACGCTCACTTTGCCGCCAATGCCGCCGGAGTGACCTGCATGGCTCGCCCTGAAGACACCACCGTCAATGATCAGGGAGCATTATTTGTCGCCTTTACTTCCGGTTCCCCCGGCGGTGATGGCGGACCCGACAAACAGATCTTTACCGGACCTGAGGGTGAAACGCCTTACGAATACGGCTGGATCATGAAATTAGAGGAAGACAAACGCGATCCAGGATCCATGACCTTCCGCTGGGCAATGATTGCCCTTGGGGGCGAACCAGCAGATGGCGGCCTCGGTTTTTCAAACCCTGACAACTTAGAGATGGATAGCAACGGCAATCTGTGGATGGTTACCGACATGTCTACCAGCAAGCATAATCAAGAGATTCCTAGCCGTACTGAGGACGGTGAACAGGTTAGCCAATCAAATCTACGGGGGCTGTTTGGCAATAACTCAGCCTGGGTGATTCCTCTCAGTGGACCTGATTCAGGCAAAGCTGTACCCTTTGCCATCGGTCCTATGGAGTGTGAACTCTGTGGTTTATCTCTCTCCTCAGATCAGAAGTCACTCTTCTTGGCGATTCAGCATCCTGGAGAGACGGGGGGGATGCGGCAAGATATGGCTGTAGAAACCCGCCAACTGGTCATGCGGACCACCGACGGTCAAGAATTTACGCAGCAGCGTCAGGTTCCTCTGGGGTCGAACTGGCCGGGGAAGACCGCGCAAGATTTGCCCAAGCCTGCCCTAGTGGTGGTGCAGCGGGAGGATGGTCAAAACCTCGCATAGCCGCACTAGACCTTTGAGAGCAATACGACATGGCACTTTCGCTTCCTGCTCAGTACCAAGCCTTTTTACCTCGTTTTTATCAGCTTGCGGTGGTGAGTGCCCTGTCGAATATGATGGTGCCGCTGGCGGGAATTTTTGATACGGCCTTTCTCGGGCACTTAAAGGATATCCGCTACCTGGCGGGCGTAATTTTAGGCAGCATTCTGTTTGACTATCTCTATCGCGTTCTCAAGTTTCTGCGCAACAGCACCAATGCGATCACGGCTCAGGCAGCAGGCCAAGGTGATCAAAACGAGGTACTTTTGGCCGGTTTGAGGAGTGGGGTGATAGCGGTTGCGATCGCAACTCTAATTCTCTTGCTCCAGTGGCCCATCGCCCACTTTGGCTTCATGTTCTTAGCCGGTTCCCCTGATATTGAAGCCGCAGGGCTAAACTACTTCAACGCCCGCATCTGGGGTGCGCCAGCAGTATTACTTAACTTCGTTTTCATCGGCTGGTTTCTAGGCCGAGAAATGAAAGGTGCCGTTCTGGTGCTGTCTTTGGTTGGCAACGGCTCCAACGTGCTGCTGGACTACCTGATGATTCAGCAGTGGGGATGGGCCAGCACCGGGGCCGGACTCGCCACCGCCCTTAGCCAATATCTAGCCTTACTGGTGGCGCTGATTTACGCAGGCTTCAGTATTAAACGGAGTGCCTTCACAACCGCGCTGCAGAACCTGTGGGACTGGACGGCCCTCAAGGCCACAGTGGCTCTCAAAAGCAATATCTTGATTCGTTTTGTGGCCCTGATTTCGGCCTATGCTTTGTTTACTAACTTCAGCGCCACGTTGGGCACCACCGTGCTAGCGGAGAATGGCCTCTTACTGCAAATCGCACTGCTGAGTCAGTTTACGGTCAACGGCCTTGGCCTCACCACCCAAACGCTGATTGGTAATGCGAAGGGACAAGAGGCAACAGAGCAAATGATGCCGATTCTGCTCACCGCGATCGGAAACGCGATTCTGCTGGCGCTGATCTTTGCCTTCGTCTCCGTCAGCTTCCCGCAGACCATTTTTGGATTGTTCACCAATCACACCGAAGTAAGTCAGGCAATGCGTGACTACACCGCTTGGCTGGTGCCGCTGCTGAGTCTAACGGCGGTGGCGTTCATGCTCGAAGGGTTCTTCATTGGCCTCAAAGAAGGGGCGATTCTGCGGAATGCGGCTCTGATTGCTTTTGGGATAGGGTTTTTGCCAGTTGCGATCGCGGGTCTCCATTTCCAAAGCAATCATCTCCTGTGGGGTGCCCTTACGAGCTACATGACCGCTATCATTCTGTTCTTATCGATCCAGTTGCCCAAACGACTTCCCATCACCAAGCCTGCAGCTCTATCCACGGAGTAGATCGTTTCTACACAGGCAAACTTTTACGCGGCTTGTAGGTTTCAATTTGCCGCAGCCGTTCATAGAGATCTTGTTCTTCATCACTGATGGACTGGGGTACCTCGATCCGGATCTCGACGAGCTGATCGCCTCGCGTCTTGTTATTTGTAGGATAGCCTTTGCCACCCAATCGCAGCCGTTGACCGGTTCGTACCCCGCTGGGTAGATTCATGGTTACCCAGCCATCCAGGGTTGGGGTCTCAACTTGACCTCCTAAAATCGCCTCAACTGGCGTGATCGGTAGTTCACAGATAACATCCGATCCTTCAATCTTAAAGAAGGGATGGGGTTTTACCTCAATGCGCAGATATAGATCGCCGCCACTGGTTCCCTGACCCGTCACTCGAATGCGCTGATCAGAGACCATGCCCTCCGGCATATTCACCTCTAAAGAGCGTCCGTCCTCAAGACGAATGCGTTCCCAGCCGCCCTGATAGGCCTTCTCTAAAGGAATCACGAGCCGAGCTTCAGCATCTCGGCGGCCGCTACCACGAGCGGTGTAGGTGGTCTTAGTCTTACCCGGACGGAACGGATCGCGTTCAGCCGTGGCGGTGCTGGTACCTTTCTTAAATCGCTGGCCCAAGAGCTGATCAAGAAAATCCTGAAAGTCAGCATACTCACTGAAGTCTAAATCCTCAGTGGAAAAGGGACGATTGCCCCAGCTCCGCTTCGATTGCTCTTTGTTACCGCCCTGAAACCCGCTCTGGTTCCAGAATTGTCCGAAGCGGTCATATTGCGATCGCTTCTCGGCATCCGACAAGACATCGTAGGCTTCGCTAATATCTTTGAAGCGTTCTTCTGCTGCCTTATCGCCAGGGTTCAGGTCAGGGTGAAACTTCCGCGCCAATTGACGATAAGACTTTTTAATCTCATCATTGGACGAATCTCTAGGAACGCTGAGGATATCGTAATAGTTACGGAAATTGCGCATCAAATTTTAGTTCAAACGATGAATGAACACCCTGGGCTTAGCCCCGCGAAACAGACTTGGCTAAGGCACTGATGTAAGTCACTCCCTTATCATGCCGCCACAGCAGCCAAAAATTAAACATCCCTACCAGTCATCGTCATCCCAGTCATCAAACGTGTTGTCATCATAGCGGGTGGCTGGGCGACGGGTTGTCGTGGTATTGGAAGATCGACCTGTGACCGCTTCAACTCCCTTTGAGATACCCTTTGACACCGTATCTTTAATTGAGTTGAGGGAGGGTAGCTCTAGAAAATCATCGTCATCATAAAACTCATCTCTCGCCGCTGCGACTTCTCGGTTGAGGTCGTAGAGAGCATCCTGTAGGTTAGCAAAGTCGAGATCAATCTGACGATCATCATCGCGGGCGACACTATCTCGCAGGTCTCGGGTGAGCTGTTCAATCTCTTGCCGCAGATCGCGGGCAAACTGCGGACCGTAGTCTAAGGTAACCTCCCGTAATCTGCGATCGCACTTTGTAATCAAATCCTGGGCCTGATTGCGCTTATCGATGCGCTGGCGACGATTGCGATCGGTATCGGCAAACTGCTCCGCATCCCGAATCATCTTGTTCACTTCAGCTTCAGAGATGCTAGCTGCTCCCTGAACGGTGATGCTCTGCTCGCGTCCGGTGTACTTGTCAACCGCCGTCACCTGTAAAATGCCGTTGGCATCGACATCGAAGGCCACTTGAATCTGGGGCACCCCACGCGGTGCGGGCGGAATACCTCGAAGCTGAAAACGCCCCAGAGATTTATTGTGCTCCGCCAACTGCCGCTCGCCCTGCAGCACATGCACTTCTACCTGACTTTGATTGCTGTCTGAAGTTGAAAAAATATCAGAGCGGCGTACCGGAATCGTCGTATTGCGGGGGATTACGGGCTTCATCACACCGCCAATCGTTTCTAGGCCCACAGTCAACGGCGTCACGTCTAAGAGCAGTAAATCCGTCACTTCTCCCGCCGAGATACCGGCCTGGACTGCCGCACCCACAGCCACCACTTCATCAGGGTTAACGTTTTGGTTCGGTTCTTTATCAATGAGCTGTCGAACAACTCTCTGAACTAAAGGGATCCGCGTGGAGCCACCCACCAAGACCACTTCATCAATGTCGTAGGATCGCAGTCCGGCATCGCGCATCGCCTGCTCCACGGGGCCGCGCAGGCGATTGACCAAAGACTGACACAGGCTCTCAAACTCACCGCGACTGAGATTGGCGTCTAAATGCTTAGGACCGTCTTCAGTAGCCGTGATGAAGGGCAAGCTAAT
This sequence comes from Acaryochloris thomasi RCC1774, assembly GCF_003231495.1. Taxonomy (NCBI): domain Bacteria; kingdom Bacillati; phylum Cyanobacteriota; class Cyanophyceae; order Acaryochloridales; family Acaryochloridaceae; genus Acaryochloris; species Acaryochloris thomasi. Next base: position 366,949 of record NZ_PQWO01000001.1, on the reverse strand, counting down.
ATTCGTATCCGGCAGCCCTGATAGCTCAATTTTGGCCTTTTCTGCGGCTTCGTTGAGACGCTGCAATGATTGGCGGTCGCGCCTTAGATCGATCTTTTCATCGTCGAAAAAGCGATCGGCGAGCCAGTCTACAATCACGCTGTCGAAGTCATTACCGCCCAACTGGGTATCACCGCTAGTCGCCTGGACTTCAAAGACGCCATTGCCAATTTTGAGAATGGAAACGTCAAAGGTGCCGCCACCGAGGTCAAAGACCATTACCATCTGCGGGCCTCGATTTTCTAGACCATAGGCTAGGGAAGCTGCGGTTGGCTCATTTAAAACGCGCTTGATCTCTAAACCAGCAATCCGTCCCGCATCTCGAGTGGCCTGTCGTTGGGCGTCGTTGAAGTAGGCCGGTACGGTCAGCACTGCTCCTGTAACCGTTTCGCCGAGGTAGCGGCTGGCTTCTTCTGCCAGCTTGCGCAAAATCATGGCCGAGATCTCTTCCGGCGCGAACTCTCGATCTTCTAGGCGAGGACATTTGATTCGGACGTTATCGTCTTGGCCGCGACGAATCGTATAGGGCACCCGCTTTGACTCTGGCGTTAGTTCGCTATACTTGCGTCCCACATAGCGCTTGATGGAGAAAAACGTATTTTGAGGGTTCAAGACGGCCTGCCGCCGTGCAAACTCGCCGATTAATCGCTCACTGTCTTTGCCAAAGGCAACCATCGAGGGAGTGGTGCGGCTGCCCTCTACGTTGGCAATCACCACCGGCTTGCCCCCTTCCATCACTGCGACCACTGAATTGGTGGTGCCTAGGTCAATGCCGACAATTTTCCCCATGAAGTGCGCTTCTCCTGCAAGCCCATTGAGATTTGTAAATTTATTCGCGGATTTTTTATTGTATCTTGCCCAAGCTCATCCCATAAGGTGTTCATAACCGAATCTAGATAGATGGGGCAAGGCTAGCGCTCTGACGTCTAGGCATTTTACCCAGGAACATCGAGGGTATTGAGTTCTTTATTCACCGTTTCTAGATCAAACGCTTCAGGATCGATGGGACCTGCCCACTCCAGCCGATCTTCATATTCAGGGTTTTGCGGATCTTTCAGGACTTCAAGGAGTTCCGTATAGCCCCAAGTGCCACCGCAGTCCTCCGGTGGACAGGCTCGCTGCCCTTCTACGCAGAGTGGGTAGGGTGCCTCGGCATCGTAGGAAAGCACCTTCTCCACTAAGATTTCGTGTTGCCAGTCATCTCCAAAATCATAGGTATAGGTAAACTTCAGCGTTGAACCTGAAATAACCTGACGTAGCTCAATTTGATCGCTTTCCAAATCATCTAATTTATCTAGCTCCGTCTGTCCATAGGAAGTCCCCGCCACTTCAAACGCGTGGAGATGAGCGCCATCCCATCCCATAACGGCTTGGATAATACTGTGGAGCTGAGCCAGTGTCGTATCACTGGTAACCTGAATCTTTCGCCAGATTAAAGGTTCAAGGCCCTGCAGCGTTATTCTGAGCTGATAGACCGGTAGTTTTTTGGATGACTTACGGACTGCCATGACTCTATCGGGGGGATGAGACAACAACATCGAAAAGATGATGAGCCTATTCTAGGGCAGCTTGACACAAAGCTAGACCAAACCATCCCTGAGAATCTGTCCAAGTTTGTACCGATTTAAGCCATTTAGCCCCAGGCTTGGGTTCCAGAAGATTTGGCAATTGTGCTAGATCGAACTTACGAGAAATTTCTGTGCGGATAGTTTCCCCTGCCATCAAAGAGACAGAAAAATCGAGGGCCGCTAACTCCACTGTTTGGTCCCGCAGACTGCGCAAATGCATTTCAATTTGCTGCTGCTGCTCGTTATAGAACGCATAGTGTTGGAACTGGTCCAGATCGAAATTGGCCTGGAAACGCCAGTTCAGGTGTCGCAGCATATTGAGATTGAAGGCTGCTGTAATGCCTTGACTGTCGTTATAGGCTGCTTCTAGCACTTTGGCTGATTTCTGCAGGTCGATCCCGAGCAAGAAATAGTCTCCAGGCTGCAGAGCGCCCCGGACCTGATCAAAGAATTGCTGACACTCTGCTGGGCTGAGGTTGCCTAAGGTGCTGCCCAAAAAACAGATTAGGCGATGGGGGGTAATGGCGGGCGGAAGGTTCTGGAGTCCTTGCTCATAGGTTCCAATTAGCCCCCGAACTTGTAGAGAGGGGTACTGCTTGAGCAGGTCAATCGCGCTTTCTTTAAGGATGCCGCCGCTGACGTCAATGGGTAGGTAAGATAACGTGTTAGGTGCATCATTGGGGCTGCTCAGATTGCGATAGGCATCTAACAAAATCCGAGTCTTGGTAGAGCTGCCGCTCCCCAGCTCTACTAGCTCACAGGGACCGGTAATCTCTGAAATTTGGGTGGCTGCCTTCTGCAAAATATGAGTTTCTGTTCGGGTGACGTAGTACTCGGGTAGGGCACAAATCTGCTCAAACAGTGCAGAGCCGCGATCATCATAGAAGTACTTCGGTGGTAGGGTTTTGGTTGTCTGTTGCGCCAACCCAGTGAGGACATCAGCACCATCAGCGACATCGGTGGGGTTAATGGACTTCAACTGTTGTAGAGAGAGGCGGGAGTCAAAATCTGGGATGGGTGCCGTGGATGAAGTAAGCTGGCTGCCTGAGGCCGGCTGAGGCGTTGACATGAACTGTGCTCCAGAGTACTTAAGGGAAACCTCAGCGACGGGGAATTGAGGTTGACGAGGACGAACCTCAAACACTTTAAACGATTGTGCCTCTTGATTGAGAAGGCTCGCTGCAAATATTTTGTCCTCCTTAGCGGTATGACGGTCTGTCGAAGAAGGGATGACCCGGTCGGCTCTAGATCATCATAATTGCCAAAACGCTTCTGGCTCATTCTAGAAGTCTGGTGCTGGATGCCACCACTGAAAAGATTGAGACCTCCGAATAAATGTGTGAGTTGCGATCGCAACTCACATATTTCAAGGCTATCGACTTCCCCCATGCTGGCCGAGCAAGTGCCCCAGTTCCATGCGTCTATTCCTGACCTCAAGTATGCCTACGAATAGGCGCACCGAAACCCAGCAAAATGCTCACGGGTCGCAGGATAGTACCAGTTGCGAAACGCACACCGCAAAACTGGAGCCTGAACCGCCCAGCTTCCACCCTTGAGCACCCGATGCTGATTGTCAAAATAAGCCTTCGAATAGCCCTCATAGGGGAAACTTACATAGCCCTCATAGGGATGAAACCAAGTATCCGTCCATTCCCACACATTGCCGAGCATATCGTAACAGCCGTAGGCACTTCGCCCCTGAGGATATTGGGTAACCGGCGTTGTCTGGCCTTGCCGACCCCCAAAATTACAGCGTTGGTGATTCGGATCCTCTGCTCCCCAAGGATAGGCCTGACGAGCAGCCAGTTCCGGATGCCAGCTTGCGGCCTTCTCCCACTCTGCTTCTGTGGGTAGGCGTTTGCCCACAAACCGAGCGTAGGCGTCAGCCTCAAACCAACTCACGCCGCAGACAGGATGATTCTCCATCCCGGCCAAGTTCCAGTAGCGGGGGTGTGTCACAGGATTGTCCTGTAGCCATGCCCAGCCTGCCGCAGACCACCACTGTCGCTCGGTGTAACCGCCTGCATCTATGAACCGGGCATAGTCACCACAGGTGACAGGGGTTGGATCGATCCAGTACGTCTCTAAAGAAACCAAATGCTCAGGCTTTTCATTATCTAGCGCTTCAATGCCGTCATTACCACAGCGAAATAAGCCACCCTCAATGCGGATCGTCTCAGCGAACGAGACCGGTGCAGAGAACTTCCCACGTATTTTCGGCTCCTGTAGAGGCGTAGGCTGAATCGCGATATAAGTCTGACGAGATGCCTGTCGCTGATGCAGATGGAATACCCAGGTAATCGTCTCGCAGTGCTGACTTTCATGCTGAATCAGCCACAGCCACAGCCAACTCTGCTCCTCTAGTGGCGCATGGGCTAGATATTCAAAAATTTGACGACGAATATCCGCGAGATAATCACAAACCTCTGTAAAGGAGGGAAGTTGCTCTCGCTGTGCCTTTGGAAGGCCATCCGCAGCAAAAAGCTGGCGATAGTCAGGGAACAGCGGCTTTTGCCCAGCCCCTTGCTCTAGCAGCCATAGCCCCTCCGTGAAGCCAATGTGCCCCAAGTGCCAGCCCATGGGGCTAAAGTCTGGGTGGGCCTGTCGATAGAAGAACGTTGAATCTAGGTTTTCAAAAAGAGAAAGAGTATTGGCTCTAGCCTGCTGATATCTTTGCCTAATCTCATCTCTAAGATCGGTCGAGGGGAGAGCTAGCGAAGGATGCATAGAAACCAGTGTTGTGGAAGCAGACAATCACTCTGTCAGATCTACCATATTGATAGCGCAGTTTTAATCAGGCTCACAAATTGTCCTGCATCAACCAACAAGTTGGAAAGGCGTTGGCGGTTTCCTGTGCTCCACGCGTGATAGTGAAATTTTAAAGTGCTGTCCTTACAAGCAAGTGCAGCACTATAGTTCAGAGGCCAAAGGAATGGCCGCAGCTACAGGTTTGACGTGCATTGGGATTATCGAACCGGAAGCTACCGCCCATCAGATCTTCTGTGTAATCCAGCGTTAGACCGTTCAAGTAGGGCCAACTTTTCGGATCGACGGCCACTTGAATCGGGCCACAGTCAAATATCTGATCGACAGGCTGAGCCGAAGCCTCAAAGGACATCTGGTAAGACCAACCAGAACAGCCGCTTTCATGAACAGCGATTCTTAAAACGTTGGTGTCGCTATAGATTGGCTTCGACTTCAGCCGCGTCACTTCATCAAGGGCGGTAGCACTCAGCTGCACCATATAAGAATCTAGGGATTAATTGTTTTCACGCGCATAATCATCATCAAAGCGCACAATATCATCCTCTCCTAAATACTCTCCGTTTTGAACCTCAATTAAGACCAATGGAACCATGCCTGGGTTCTCAAGGCGGTGAGATGTAAATCGAGGCACGTAGGTTGATTCATTTGTACTGAGCATTGTCTCTTCTTCGTTGCGCTGCACCTTGGCAATGCCCGCAATCACGATCCAGTGTTCGCTGCGGTGGTGGTGCATTTGTAAGCTGAGGCGATGCCCAGGCTTGACCTCAATGCGCTTAATCTTATAGCCGTGCCCTTCTTCTAAGATGGTGAAAGATCCCCAGGGCCGCAGCTCGGTAGCCGCAAGACCATTGTGATCAGGGACAGTTAGCGCTAAATTCTTAGATTGAGTAGCTTGAGTCACAACAATTCCTCAGATTACGTGCAAATGGATGAAAAAGCTTTGATTTGAAGCAGATGCTGAATCTACCCCTCAGATCGCATCTACTGCTATCCCAAGTATACTCAGCCGATCTGAAATCATCTACATTAAGGTCTCTACAGTTCATATCTTTAGGATTTAACACCTTTACGCAGGAACAGGAAGTAATCTAAGCTACGGCGACTGAGAAAGCGACACGCCGATGGCATTCTGAACGCGGGCAGCGGTCCCTGGATGACGATCTAAAAGCTGCCCACCTAAATAGAGGGCCGTGGAACTGCCACCGTCAAGGTTGAGAGCCTGCGTTGCCCCCATCTTTCGCAAAATCTCAGCCCATTCCCTGAGGTTGGGGCCGGGGCCATTGATGCGGTTGTGGGCCGCCGCCAGCAGAATCGTACCGTCGGCCTGCTGAGCGATCGCGCTGCGGGGGGCGGACTGGGTATCAAAGGGCGGACGGAACTGCTCGGTGGCGGCATTCAAAACGATCTGGCTGTTCTGAACCAGGAGTGGACCGGCCCCGACAATATTAGGGAACTGATTAAATTGAGTTGGGAGAGCCGTTGTTTGAATTGACAGTGAATTGCCCGATGCTAGAGCGGTGCCCGCATCAAAGGAGCGCAGCACCAATAGGTAGCCATTTCTAGGGATTGGGAAAGAAGCTGCACTTTTACTGTCTTTCTGATCAACGACGCGATCGTTGACCACTGAAATAATTTTCTCAGTTTCTAAAATCGGCGTATAGCTAGCCCCCCAAACAGGAGAATAGAGAGCAATGCCGCGCTGTGGATAGCCGCTATCTCGGGAGACGATCGGTAGTTGACCACTGGGCGTCACCAGCGTTTCCCGTAGGGCAAGACGGCCCATCGCCAACTGCCCCTGATCGCTCCAGGCCACGACCCCACGACCGAGAACAGGGCTAGAAATCCACTGCCCTGCCCGCCGAAGTGCCCCTAGCGTGGTTTGATTGTTACGATTGAAATAACCACCGTTGATGGCTGCTGCGACTTGCGATCGCTCAGCAATCGAGAGCAGCGGGTTAATGCCCACCAGCGCGTTGGGATTGCCCCAAATTGGCTGCATTTTTAGCCCCTGCTGCGCATCAAGCGCCAGCCACACCACCGGAAACTGCCGATTGCCCAGCGTCACGGATTGTTCTTGCCACCGCAGACCCGGCGCCCAGAGAATGCTGCGGGGCTGCGGAGCACTGGCCAAAATATCAATCACCAACCGATTGGGGTTAGGGACCATTGAAATCTGAGGCCGCATATTGCCCGCAATTTCCCCTGTAATAACGGTTTGCCCTGCCTGAGGCTTAACTTCAAGATTTCTTAAGGCTTCAGTGCTAGAGCCTTTCCAGCGCTGCAGCGCTGCAGAAGCCGCGGCGGCATCAAGGGTCAAGCTGAAGGTTCGTGGCTTCACCGCATCTCGGCTCACGGTGAGGTCGGTCATTCGCCAAGCAGCGGGGCGATCTAGATCTACCACCACGCGATGCCCCCATGTCTGTCGCCCAAGACGAACAGACTGAGCCTGGGCGGCAGGGGCCTGGATTCGCAGCACATTACCCTGGGGCTGCATCTGCCAGCCGAAGGTCTGAGCAAAGGAGGTCACGTCTAAATATCGATAGGCACCCGAGGGAGCATGTCGGGCGGCCAGTACGGTGGGTTGACTTGTAAACCAGTTGATGGGCTGCCGCTCAGGGGTGTTGGTGCTGAGTAAGTCAGCGCCGATGCGCTGCCGCAGGCCACTGTCGCTGATGCCGATGGTTTGCCCCGAGCCAGAAGCCCAAGCACCCCAGGCGGCATTAAAGGTTTTGCCATTGAGCTGAATTTGAGTCCCTTGTTGCGTGACGGCTTGGGCAAAAATAGGGGCGCTCGGGACACTGGCGGCCAGACTCATGCCAGCAATAATGGGGAGCGGAAGCAAGTAGCGATTCATCAATTGTTATCCATCACATACGGTCGGTCGCCAACATTCACTCAGGGACCGGTCCTGCCGTCAAGGCTTCATGAGAGTTCCTGAGGGAGTATGGGAACTTCCGACGCGCAGTTTTAATCAGCAGTTCCTGGCCACAGGTTATCAGGCTTGGGACTGCCGTTAGTATTACACCTGTATTAGTAGGTGGAGAAGGACAGCAACCGAACGCTGTAAGCCTGTGCCTGCCATCGCGGTTTTAGGTTTTGGGATCGAGGCGATCTCGTAGTCCGTCTCCCAGAAGCGTAAATGATAAAACCAGCAACATAATCACTAGCCCAGGGCTAAGAATGGTCCAAGGGGCGGAAAGGGCATATCCGTTTCTAAAGGCGTCGGCCACCATTGTTCCCAGTTCAGGGGTTGGTGGCTGGGCACTGAGTCCTAAAAAACCTAAGCCTGCAGCTTCTAAGGTGGCGGTGCCCATTGCTAGGGTGGCCTGTACGATTAGGGGCGGTAGGCTGAAGGGCAAGATGTGGGTCCACAAAATACGCAGTGGTGATGCGCCCAAGGCTCTTACTGCGTCTACAAAAGGCTGATCGCGTGCTGAAAGAGTGACGCTGCGGCTCAGTCGCGCAAAGGTCGGGATCTGGACAATGGCAACGGCTAGGGCGGTACTCACCAGTCCTGGTTCTCTGAAGGTGGCAATTGCGATCGCAAGCAAAATAGACGGAAAAGCCAGCAAAATATCAGTGATCCAGCCCACCAGCAAATCCAGCCCACCCCGCGCATATCCCGCCATTAACCCTAGGCTGGTGCCAATGACAAAGCCTGACCCCACTGCCGCTAGGCTGAGTCCTAAAGAAATACGCAGCCCGTGAAACAATAGCGGCAAGATATCGCGGCCCAAGCCATCGGTACCCAAACAATGGCGAAAACTCGGAGGCTGCAAACGAGAGGTGTAGTTGGCCACCGGCTCTATCGGCAGGAGTATGGGGCTCAGGATCGCAAGTAAAACCAGAAAAAGCACTAAAGCAACCCCTGAATATTGGGGATGATATAATCGAACAACTTTTTTAAGGACTAGGGATAACGAATTGCTACGCGATTTCAAAAAATCCATAGAACCATGAAAATAAACATCGTTACCCCTTACCAATTCCTAAGATTCTATGCATAATAGAGCAATAGATACTGGGGGGTATTGTATGGACGTTATATTGAGGTGTTGCAAGGGAATCCCCATGAAAAAACTATTTACAGGCGCTGGGGTCGCGCTACTCGTTAGTGCCGCAGCTTTAGCACCTAAAGCCGCACAAGCACAAGAGATTACCCCTGATTCAGCCCCTAAAGGCAATAATTACGGCCTCGTTCAGTCCATTGACAGTCAGGCCCTTCAGGTAAGGCAAGCGGATGGGACAACGCAGGTCTACCCCCTAGGTGAAGGAGTAACAGCACCTGAAAATGTTGGTCCTGGTGATTTGATCGTTTTTGACACCAATCGTAAGGGCGTCGTTAAAAGCCTACAGCCGCCTGTTGAAGATCAGGTCGTCGAGGGTACAGTTGAGCGAATCGAAGGCGATCAGGTGACCTTCCTTCCTGATGGAGGGACGGCTCCCTTAAGTACAACCGTTGCGCCTGAGACTGCTTCTCGACTCGGTATCGCTGAAGGCGAGCGTGTTCGCGTCACTCAGTATGCAGGTATCGGTACAACTAGAGTGTGTGCTCTGCCCGCTCCCGTCGTTGAAGCTCCCCCACCAGAGGTTGCACCTGTACCTTTCGGTGGTGCTGCACCGCCTCCCGTTGATCCTCCTGCACCTGTGCCCATCCCTGCACTTTGGTAGGATTGCGTTTAGCTAAATATTAAAACAAAAAAAGAACTGCACCTTGATTGAGGTGCAGTTCTTTTTTGCTAGGCAAGCTCTCTACTTCAAAAGCACTTGCAGAGAGGCTGGGCGCTTTAGATCGCCTTTAAGGCTGAGCCCCTGAATATTGGCATTCAGGTGTCGCACAATTCGATAGACCGTTTCGGTTCGATCCTGAGCGCCTGCTTTTTCGGCTAGTGTTTGCAATGTGACGGGGGCGTCAGTGTTTTGCAGCACCTGCATGACCTGCTTCTGCAGTGCTAGGTTGGCGGATGCGGCTTTTTTGCCCGCTTCAACGCCAGGTTGATGGTATGCGTTAACGTGAATCAAAGAGGCATACAGCGTCACGGTTCGCTCATATAGTGCAATCAGTGCACCCACCGTTTTTGCTGTAACTTCTGGTAAGGTGACGGTGATCGAACCCCGCTGGTTTTCATAGAGTGCCTGCTGTGTCCCCAGCAAGAAGCCGGTCAGATAGTCGCCGGAAGTGACCCCTGGCTCTAGCTCTAGAGACGGGCCTTGACGATCTTTGAGAACTTCAACAAAGGTCATAAAGAAGTTGGGAATGCCTTCCCGGAGTTGCTGAACATAGGCGTGCTGGTCAGTGGACCCTTTATTGCCGTAGACTGCAATACCTTGGTGGACGACGTTGCCGTCGAGGTCCTTTTCTTTACCCAGAGACTCCATCACGAGCTGCTGCAGATAGCGACTAAAAAGCATGAGGCTATCTTTGTAGGGCAGCACCACCATGTCTTTTTTGCCTCGCCCCTCTCCTGCGGCATACCACGCTAGGGCCAACAGGGCGGCGGGATTTGCCTTGAGATCCGGTACTCGGGTCGCGCTATCCATCTCCTTTGCTCCGGCCAGCATCTCGCGGATGTTGATCCCTTGCAAGGCGGCGGGGACTAAGCCGACAGCGGAGAGTTCTGAGGTACGGCCTCCCACCCAGTCATGCATGGGAAATGTGGTGATCCAGCCGTCAGTATGGGCGATTTTGTCGAGGGCGCTTTCGTATCCGGTGATGGCGACGGCGTGCTGGGCAAAGTTGAGTCCCTGAGCAGTGAACCGCTGTTTCACCTCTAACATGCCGTTGCGGGCCTCGGGTGTGCCGCCAGATTTTGAGATCGTTAAGACGAGAGTGGTGGCCAGTCGACCGCGCAGTTCGTCGAGGGTGCGGTCAATACCTGCGGGGTCGGCGTTGTCGATGAAGTATAGATTGAGCGGAGCCTCTAGCGGGGCCAGTGCCTGTGACACGAACTGCGGGCCGAGGGCTGAGCCGCCAATGCCAATGGAAATAATATCGGTGAATTTAGCCGCGTTGGGAGGATGAATGGTGCCGCTGTGAATGTCGGCGGCAAAGGCTTCAATTTTATCGACGGTTTTGATGATTTCGTTTCTGAATTCGCCATTAGGAGCCAGTTCAGGCGCTCGAAGCCAATAATGACCGACCATGCGGCCTTCGTCTGGATTTGCGATCGCACCTCCTTCGAGCGCTTTCAGCTCAGCAAAGGCTTGTTGAAATTTAGGCTGCAGAGTGGTCACCAACGCATCATCAAATGGGATGCGGCTAACATCGACATAAATCCCTAAACCATCGTGGTAGTAGAGCCAATCCTGATACCGTTGCCAGAGTTGCGCTGCATCCATGGGCCTTATTCACCGTATGTATCGGGTAGTCACTATGCTGAGCGTATAGCTCGGTTGTAATCTAACGCAAGGGCCGGGTACAAAGGTGCCTTTTACTATCTTTCTTTGGGCTTTCTTTGGGATTGTTAATTGAGGGTCATCAACACTATGTCCGCAACGCTCGTTATCAAGGTTGGAACCTCTAGTCTCACCAACCCTGAGACAGGGCAGCTTGCGCTGGCGACGATTGCGGCTCTTGTCGAGGTGATCTGCCAGCTTCGCCAGCAGGGGCACCCCGTGGTGCTGGTTTCCTCGGGGGCGGTGGGGGTTGGCTGCACCCGACTGCGTTTGGGCGAACGTCCGCGGAAGGTGGCGCTTAAGCAGGCTGTGGCTGCCGTGGGTCAGGGTCGCTTAATGCGGATCTATGATGATTTTTTTTCGAGTCTGCAGCAGCCCATTGCCCAAGTGCTGCTGACAAGGGGAGATCTTTGCGATCGCAACCGCTACATCAACGCCTCTAATACCTTTCAAGAGCTGTTCAACCTTGGCGTCGTCCCCATCGTCAACGAAAACGACACCATCGCCGTGGACGAACTTAAGTTTGGCGATAACGACACCCTCTCGGCCCTCGTGGCCGGTCTCGTCGAAGCCGACTGGCTGTTCCTGCTCACCGACGTCGATCGCCTGTATTCAGCCGATCCCCGGACCCAACCCGATGCTCAGCCCATCACCCATGTCGCGAATCTCGAAGAACTGGCGCAGGTACAGGCCGGTACCCAGTCACGGTGGGGGACCGGCGGTATGGCCACTAAAATCATTGCCGCAGAGATCGCAACAGGGGCCGGGATTCGCACCGTGATTACCCAAGGGAAGACGGCCAGCAATATTACCCGTATTTTGGCTGGGGAAGAGATTGGGACGCAGTTCAGTCCCCAGGAGCAGCCCATTAATGCCCGCAAACGCTGGATTGCCCATGCACTGATTCCTTCGGGGATGCTATGCCTAGATGCAGGAGCGGCACAGGCCATTATCCAATCTGGCAAATCCCTTTTGGCAGCGGGGATTGTGACGACTCAGGGAGACTTCAATAGCCAAGCATCCGTTCAGATTTGTGATGTGGAGGGCCGAGAAATCGCACGGGGTTTGGTCAACTACAGCAGCGCTGAGCTGCAGCAGATTCAGGGCAAACGCTCAGATGAGATTCCCAATATCTTGGGCTATGCCGGGGCAGAGACGGTCATTCATCGAGATAACTTAGTGGTTACCGCAGTTAATCCATCCGCATGAGAGAGGCTAAAATCATTGTCCTAGTGCGTTTTTGCCATCGTGCCTAGAAAAAACGGGAATTCTGCCGTGCAAACCGTTAGGAACGCGGTACGCTGGAATCAATCATTGTGTCAAAATGTAAACTGTGCGGGTCACTTCGTCTTTAAGCCAAGCTTTAACACCCTCAGCGGTTGCCCTTGGTAACTTTGATGGTTTGCATCGAGGTCACTGTAAGGTAATTGCGGCACTCCGTGAGTTCTCTCTTGAGCGTTCTGCCCACTTAACCGTCGTCGCCTTTGATCCGCACCCTCAGGCTTTTTTCTCAGGTCAGCCGCAGCTGCTGCTGACCCCTCTAGAAGAGAAGGCTGCACTTCTTGAGCAGTTGGGAATTGAACAGTTGGTGCTGCTGACCTTTGATGAGGCGCTGGCTCAGCTTTCGCCCCCGGAGTTTGTGGAGCAGATTTTAGTACAGCAGCTGGCCGCTCGCTGCATCAGCGTGGGCTTTAACTTTGGGTTTGGTCGCCAACGCTCGGGGACAACGGCAGACTTAGATGCGATCGCAAGTCAATACAAGATCCCCGTCAACATTGCCACCCCTCAAACCGCAGCAGCTGCACCTATCAGTAGTTCTGCTATCCGTGCCGCTCTCCAAGACGGACAGCTCGACCAGGCCCAGCAAATGTTAGGTCGTCCCTATACCCTCACAGGGACCGTTGTTGAAGGGCAACATCTAGGTGCAACCTTGGGTTTCCCCACAGCTAATCTCAAGCTGCCAGAGGATAAATTTTTACCGCGTCAAGGTGTCTACAGCGTCGGCGTCACCGGTCCCTCATTGCCCCAGGCTCAAAAAGGTGTCATGAACCTCGGCTGTCGCCCCACGGTTGACGGCACCCATCAAGTCCCTGAAGTTCACCTATTAGATTGGTCTAGCGATCTCTATGGGCACACTATCACTGTCTCCCTGGAGCAATTTCTGCGACCCGAGCAAAAATTTGACTCTTTAGATGCGCTCAAGGCACAAATTCAGCAAGACTGTAAAGCTGCTCGTGCACATCAATCCTCCGTTATGCAGACTTGATGCCAGAGAGACTCACGTTCTACCTTTACGAGCCTGCGTCCGATGATTGCTTCAGAAATCAACATGCAAACCCCTATTGAGCGCTTAACGACTAATCTAAACCGCGCCATCGTCGGTAAACAAGATGCCATTCGTCTCGTCTTGGTGGCCCTACTCTCAGGCGGGCATGCCCTCCTCGAAGATGTACCAGGGGTCGGTAAAACGCTCCTCGCCAAAGCCCTTGCTAAATCGATTGACGGCCAGTTTCAACGGATCCAATGCACCCCCGATCTGTTAGCGAGTGATTTGACCGGCACTAATATTTGGAACCCCCGAGAAGGCAAATTTGAATTTTTAGCCGGTCCCGTCTTCGCCAACATTCTCTTAGCCGATGAAATCAATCGGTCCACCCCCCGCACGCAATCGGCTCTACTAGAGGTGATGGAAGAAGCCCAAGTCACGATTGATGGTGCTTGTCACGTTGTTGCCCAACCTTTCTTTGTCATTGCGACTCAAAACCCCGTTGAGTATCAGGGAACGTTTCCCCTACCTGAAGCCCAGCTCGATCGCTTTGCCCTGTCCTTCAGCCTTGGCTATCCGTCTATGGATGAAGAACTGCAGATGTTGCAGCGTTTACAGGCCGGTAGTCCCTTAGAACAGCTGCAGCCCTGCCTCTCGCTCAGTGAGGTCAAAGCACTGCAGCAGAAATGTACCGAAGTCCAGGTAGAAATACCGCTACAGCAGTACATGCTAGCCCTAGTGCGTGCGACACGAGAGCATCATGACATCAGTTTAGGCGTGAGTCCCCGAGGAAGCGTGACGTTACAGAGAGCCGTTCAAGCCTTTGCCTTTTTAGAGGGGCGTGATTACGCGATTCCTGATGATGTTAAAGCTCTGGCCCCTGCTGTGTTGGGGCATCGCATGATTTCTACGGGTGGACACAATGCGAGAGCTGTGGTGGAGAATCTGCTACAAACGATTGCGATTCCGTAAGCAATGGGAGCGCTGATGAAGCAGCTTCATGGGCATTCCTCGCCACCATGCTACGTCAGAGGTTTCTCATAGTTTTTTAAGAAAGTCTTCCGTAGTTGTCACTAAATCAAGTCGATTAGGGAAAAATAGGTGCAAGTTGAGCGGAACGTTCTGCAAGACGATTGATTTTGACGGGGGATTGAACAAATGATCATGATGATGAACGGCGCTCTCTGGCGTCACCTGTGTTTACCTATATTGAAGTCGTTAGCGGTTACGACTGACACCCGCGAGTATCGATATACTCTCAGTTTGTTGAGTACAGCCGTGCATCCCCACAAAACCTGCACGACAAAATAGCTTCCTAAACAACCTTCGACTTAATTTCAAACCAGTTAACTCTGTAGCAGACCGTTGCTTGGGTTTGCCCAAGTAACTGCTGGCGATTAGCGTTTTGTGAGATGCTTTCGCCGCCGCTATCTTTACCTTCATGGTGCTTTATTTGCGACCGGCTGGCCCTGTCGCTTATGAAGTAACTTGCTGCGGCACCAATAGATGCTGGAACTCCGGCTTCTTTGAAATCTCTTCTCTAGATGGTGACTCCTAATGAATAAGAAACAAAGAATGGCATGGCTGTTCCTGCCATGTTTTTGGGGATTATTGACCCTCAGCAATACTGCATTAGCTCAAGCTGAATCAACTGCATCAGCTCAAGTTGAATCAGAGGTTCAGGCCGCTCGAGCGCGAATCATGAATTCAGCGGCAGTCTCGGGTGACTCCGAGACCGTATTACCGCCCCAAGCGCTAGACGCAATACCAGCAGACGCAGACGATTCAGCGTCTATAGATGGAAACAGTGAAGCGCCAGCCGATGAGGCTAAGTCAATTTCTGGAAATGAAGATCACTCGATGTCAACGGAGCCAGAGACGGCTTCTCCCTATAATGATGCCGCCACAACGCCTGCTGAAACAGATGAGACGGAACTAATTTCCAATGATCGCCCTCGCCCTGAGCCGAAAATCATCAGCACGAGGCTACCAGTATCCACGGCTGTTGTGGTGACCTTTTGCTCGCCGGTCAGATTTGATAGCAAGCAGAAGGAGCCTTTTCCCGTGACGGCTGTGCTCTCACATCCCATTACAGATCGGGCAGGGACTGTAGTGGCGCCGATGCGCTCATTGGCTAACCTACAAATCCAGCCAAAGCGTCGCATGGTCAAGATGCAGGTTAGTTCGCTGATTGTTAATGGTCGTCTGGTCCCGATTCAAACGTCCCCACTGGCGATTCCGGTGCTATCACGAGCGCATCCTGATTCACAAAATTCTTTTTTTGACAGTAGCAGTGTGCCGACAGAGGGTGCTGCCCTTAATGTGGTCAATAACCTGCAGGGCTGGGTCAGCGATCAAGGCCTCATCTCTGGTGGTGTCAGTGATTTGCTGGGGGTTGGTTTATCTGTTGCCTCTGGCATCACTTCAGCCTTTCATTCGCCCCAAGGTAAAAAGATTAGCGAGCTGCCGTCGGGCGTCTCTTTGATCTTTGCACTCGATACTCCTGTGATGTTGTCGTCTGTTCGTGTTGATTCGTCCTATCCTGTACCACAATCGGGAACGGATCCCTGCCAAGCCCTTTCTGGCGAGGATGATGATGGCTTTTCAGGCAGCTCTAGTTTTGACAGTGATGAGTCGTATTAAGGTCGAGATTTAGCGATATATGGAACTGGGTGAACTCAAATCAGAGGTCTGATTTCTAGCGCTCAAGCCTGCCCCTGCCGGGATGCTTTCTGGGTGTCACCGTTAACACGGCAGATCTCCACTACCGCTCAAATATCACTTTTCTATGAAAGATAGTTACACTCCTGTAAAATCTCTGCAAACATTTCATTGAGTTTCTCGATTGTCTCTGGTTTTAATTTGTTTTTGTGGTCGCCAGGGGTAATCTTTCTTTTATGAGCTTGTTTTTCAGTCTTTGGAGGGTTGAAAGAATTTCGGTGTTTAAACAGATATTTTGTTAGCAAAATCTTCGATTGTATTGGATTGAAATTGAAGACGTCTATAATGCTTGGCAACCAACGATTGAAGTTCGTCACCATGTCTTCATATTTGACGATTATAGTGTCAGGATTTTTGGATCTTGCTATCTCTAAGATAGGAGTATATCTCTCTAGCAAGTTGTGAAAAGTTGAGTCGGTCGTTGCCTGTAAGACGTATTCATCAATAGACATTGACTGTATGAGTTCTCGCTCAGTCTTCTCGTCACTAGGCTTGAGATTATGTATCCATCCAAAGGAGAAATATTGCGATACTAGGATATCTCTAGGGTCTCGAACCTGAAGAATATGGATAGTTTTGTTGAGCCGATTGAACTCATATTCATTAATATTGAAGTTTCGCTCTGGACATAAGCAGAAACTATCGTCCATGTCAGCGCTTACTTCTTCTCTATCGCTAGGCTTGTTGTTAGCAGAATAGAAAGAGATACCTTTTTCTTTTGATAAATCTTGAAATAGGCGATATAAAAACATTGAAGCACTTTTATGAAGCGCATGTACAATAATGCCTTGATTCTTAGACTGCACTTTGACTAAATCTTGGTTCATGATCATCTCAACTTCGAAGTACAGCAGGCATAAGACTTAGGAGAAATTTACTTCGTACGGGGTTTAGGAGTCAAGTTGTTTTTTTGAATTTGTGAATGAAACAGTCGACTGCGTTGTTTAAGTCAAAGAGGTTAGTCTCTGGTTCCCTCAGATTTTTGTCAGCGTCTGAAGATGCAGGAAGAATTAAGACTCTTGTCGGCTTGCAGCCATTCTGCAAGCCCTACCAGCAGAAGATTAGATGAAGGCACTGGGCCACCTCCGAGGATTATTTGGCTATGACTTGAAATACTTGCAGACTTCTTCTCTTTAAGAGGCTGCCTGCACGCATGGCAGAGAGAGTGATTGGATATGGAGCGACCTTGGTCATCAATGAAGGCTGATGAGACACAGAAGCTCTGACTTCTCCCCAGATTTTCTTGGAATCATTCGTAATGTTTCCTAAGGACTTGACGGAACTCGAGCAAAAGCTTCTGCGTCTAGCTTCTAGGCTCGTTATTGTGGGGCAGTGTTAGGCAATGAGCCTAAATACTTAAGCAGTTAAGGGGTTATTGGTACATACATCTTTTATTAACCTCTGCTTGACGGCAAGATAGTGGTTAAGACTCAACTTCCTGATGCTCAATCTGTTGAAGGACAGGTTAGGGTTCTGTTGCTCAGCCCTGAGCAATAACGATCATGATAATCCTGAACACAATCTCTCAAGACCTTCTGATTTATGACTATGCGTTGCTCTTGGCTGCGACTCCCTTTACTCTCGCTTTCTCTGACGAGCCTTATTGCAGCTAGCGGTGTTCTCTGGGGAAACACGACGGCTCAAGCCCAAATCCCTGGATATTGCCAGTCATCGAAGGAGGCGGCGATTCAAAAAGAGGAGGCGCTTAAGAAGTCTGTCGGGGGGGATCAGGCGGCAAAGCAACGCTATCAGGTGATGGTCAAGCGCAGTTCGGATCAGCTTCGTGCCTGTCGTGCTCAGAGCTGGCCTCAGACTCAAGCGATCTGGCTACGACTCTATGAATGTGATCTAAAGCCCGGTGTGCTGGATAGCCTCATGGATCGACTCGTTAATCGAGGCTATAACCGCGTCAATATTGAAGTTTTCTATAGCGGACAGGTCCTGCTGCCCACCAGCGAGAATCCCACACTATGGCCGTCAATTGTTCGTAAACCTGAGTATGCCCAGCGAGACCTACTGGCAGAGGCGATGCAAAAGGCTCGGGAGCGAGGGCTGCAGCCCTATGCCTGGACCTTCAGCCTGAACTATGGTTATGAGTACGGTAATCGCCCAGATCGTCAGGGGGCTTTGGCGCGTAACGGTAGCGGTAAACCTAGCTCTACGCTAATTAGCTCTGCAGACCCCAATATTGATATTACGGGGGATACCGACAAGGTTTTTGTGGATCCCTATAGTCCGCAGGCGAGGCAGGATTTTCGCCTGATGTTAGATGCGATCGCAAAGCGCAAACCCAACGGCATCTTGTTTGACTATATCCGCTACCCTCGGCAAACCGGCGGTGCATCCGTGGCCAGCAAAACCAGCGATCTCTGGATCTTTGGGCGCGCCTCTCAGAACGTATTTCTCTCTCGAGCCACAAACTCTAAAGGGCAAGCGGTGCTGAAGCACTATATGGCTCAGGGGGCGCTCTCTGCTAGTACACTGGCCGCCTTTGATCAACGCTATTCCAGCGACGGAGCCGCAATGTGGCAGGGACGGCGGGTGCCGACCCATACCACCCTGCCTTCAGCAGCATCCCGCATCGTCCGCCTAAATCATGACCTGTGGCTGCTCAGCGTAGCCCACGCCTATCAAGGCGTCGTCGATTTTCTGACAGCAGCAGCCAACCCCGTACAGCAGCAGGGGATCAAGGCGGGAGCCGTCTTTTTCCCGGGTGCCAATCGTCGAGTCGGGCGGGGGTTTGATTCACGGATGCAGCCGTGGGATCAGTTCCCTACCAACATTGAATGGACTCCGATGGCCTATGCCGTGTGTGGCAACAGCACCGACTGCATTGCCAAACAGGTTCAGCAAGTCTTAGCAACAGCCCCCAGCGGCACCCAGGTCAGTCCGGCCATTGCAGGTGCCTGGGGTGGTTTTTCCCATAACCGACCTTCTTTAGAGGCACAGATGCAGGCTATTCGCCAGGTTGCACCTCAGGTCAAAACGGTTAGCCACTTTGACTTTTCTTGGCAAGATCCAGCATTTTCCAATGCCCGACGCTCTTGCCGCGTTGACTATGGGGCTTAAAGCTCTCTAGAGGCGTTAGTCGATAAGATAGAGCAGGACTTATGAGCTAGTCCTGCTCTATCTGCGACAACGTTTTCTATGGCTGAAGTTGATTCATTGCTGACCCCAGACCCCATCCACGTCATTGGAGGCGGTCTAGCTGGGACTGAAGCGGCATGGCAAATTGCCCGTGCTGGATTGCCCGTCATTTTGCACGAGATGCGGCCTTTAGAGAAAAGTCCGGCCCACCATACTGAGCATTTGGCCGAGCTGGTGTGCAGTAATTCCTTTGGGGCCAAGTCGAGCGATCGCGCCGCAGGCTTACTCCATACTGAGCTACGCCAGCTCGGTTCTATCATTATTGAAAAAGCTGACGAACATGAAGTACCGGCCGGGGGAGCCTTAGCTGTCGATCGAGCGGTGTTCAGTGAAAATCTGACGCAGACTTTAGCGCAGCATCCTCTCATTGAACTGCGTCGAGATGAAGTGCGAGAGATCCCGAAAGATGGCATTGCTGTCTTGACGACGGGACCGTTGACGAGTGCCGCACTAGAGGTAGATCTGCGGCAGTTCACGGGGCAGGACTATCTCAGCTTTTTTGACGCTGCCAGCCCCATTATCGTGGGCGAGTCGATTAACCGTGACGTCGCCTTTTTAGCCTCTCGCTACGATCGGGGTGAGGCCGCGTATCTTAATTGTCCCTTTAATAGAGAACAGTATTTGACGTTTTGGCAGGCCCTTTGTGAGGCAGAACAAGCAGAACTCAAAGACTTCGAGCGAGAGACGGCTAAGTTTTTCGAAGCCTGCTTACCCGTGGAAGAAATGGCGCAGCGCGGTGAAGATACGCTGCGCTACGGCCCGATGAAGCCTGTGGGGTTATTCGATGTGCGCCTCGGTGATTTCAAAGCACCTGAAAATCAGCAGCATCGCCCCTATGCCATTGTTCAGCTCCGTCAAGAAGATAAAGCTGGCAAGCTATGGAACATGGTGGGCTTCCAGACAAACCTGCGCTGGGGTGAGCAAAAGCGAGTTTTCCGGATGATTCCGGGGCTAGAGCAGGCGGAGTTTGTACGCATGGGTGTGATGCATCGCAATACGTTTTTGAATGCGCCGGAACTGCTACACCCCAGCCTCCAGTTCAAGCAGCGTCCAACGCTACTGGCGGCGGGGCAACTGGTGGGCACTGAAGGCTACACGGCGGCGGCGGCAGGTGGCTGGCTAGCGGGAACCAATGCAGCTCGGATTGCCCGAGGGTTAGAGCCAGTGGTACTACCTCCCACAACTATGAACGGTGCCTTGTTTGAGTTCATTAGTTCAGCATCGCCCAAGCACTTTCAGCCGATGCCGCCCAACTTTGGGATTATTCCTGAACTGGCCCAGCGGGTGAAAAAGAAAAAAGATCGGTATGGGGCCTATCGCGATCGCGCTCTAACCGACTTGACTGCCTGGATTGCTGAACCGCAACCGTTGACGCAGCGGGTTCTGGCCTAAAGCAACATAGAGTCGATATTTTTGTTGCCAATACTGGAGCCGCTTAATGCTCCAACCCCCTAGAGTGTCTTTTTGTTCACTACATCTTGCGTAGGAACTTATTGCTGGCGCTGATGACAGAGGGGGGAATGGTATGCCCGCCATCAAAGGGGAACCAAGTCACGTCGTAGCCTTTAGACTGGAGAGTCTGCCGCATTTTCTCACTCTCAGAGAACGCCAGCACCTTGTCAGACCGTCCATGTGCCAAGAATACCTTCGGTAAGGATTCTCCCGTATGAGGAGGTCGAGCCAAGGCCAGGTAAGGAGAGTAAAGTAGCATCCCCTCTATCTGCAGGCTCTCCTCGGCTAATAAATTGCTGGCCATCATGGCCCCTTGTGAAAAGCCACCTACAGTAATCGAGCGATCTGGATATTTGTTGTGCAGATCGTTCATGAACGATAGAAGCTGTTGATAAGACGATTCGAACCCATTGCCATTGAATTGAGTCCAAGCCAAGCCACCTGATTTAAGCGCGAGGGGCGCAGCAGGATAAATAAAAGCGGCTCTCTCACCGGCCTCAAGCTCCTTTTCTAAGCCAACCAGATCATCACCCTGCGCACCGTATCCATGTAATAAAACGATGATGCGCTCGGCTTGTTCCAAAGGGACACCGGCAAATTCAACATTCAGCCCGCCCCAAGACGTATCGTCTATCTGACGCTCTGATTTAGTGGCGGAATCTTGATGCGAAGGATTGGGAGGAGCAGGCAAAGGGGAAGCCACATCCCTGGAGGGAAGCACATTGGCATCGCATCCAACACTGCAGATCAGAAGAATAGCAATGAGAAGCACAAACCGATGGGGTATCTTAAATCGGCTTTGCACTGACTTGTTATAGAACACATGCATCTTTTGCATCTTGAGTCTATGTTGATCTCAGTCATAGAGAGAACACCTGTATCATAGCGATTACCCAAGGGGAAAATTTTCGCTCTGACAAATGCCCGCTATGATGGGGCCATTATGGCTATTGTCTCTTCCAAACAATCTTCCCAGCCGGATAAGTCGCCGAAGCGATCGCAAGTCAAGGAGCCGAAAGCATCTGCTGTAGATGCACCGATTCTGCAACCGGAAGCAGATCCCGCAGAGCGCCAGGTCAAGCAGGATGAAAAGCTTCGACCTCAGCAGCTCGGAGAGTACTTGGGACAGCAGGAACTCAAAGATGTACTCAAAATTGCGATTCAAGCTTCTCAATCTCGAAAAGAAGCCTTAGATCATCTATTACTCTACGGTCCACCTGGCTTAGGTAAAACGACGATCGCACTCATTTTGGCCTCGGAAATGGGAGTGACCTGTAAGGTAACCAGCGCCCCTGCCTTAGAACGTCCCCGCGACATTGTCGGTTTACTCGTCAATCTGCAGGCGGGCGATATTCTGTTTATCGATGAAATCCATCGTCTCTCGCGGATGACAGAGGAGCTGCTGTATCCAGCGATGGAGGATTTTCGGTTAGATATCACGATTGGCAAGGGGCAATCAGCCCGGATTCGGAGTCTGCCGCTGCCGCCCTTTACGCTGGTGGGGGCCACAACGCGGGTGGGGGCACTCAGTTCCCCCCTGCGCGATCGCTTCGGTTTTGTCCAGCGATTACGCTTTTATGAACCCGATGAGCTGAGTCAAATTGTATTGCGAACTGCCGATATTCTGAAAACACAGGTGACGGACCAGGCGGCGTTAGAAATTGCCCGCCGCGCCAGGGGAACGCCGCGCATTGCCAATCGATTGCTGAAGCGAGTCCGGGACTATGCAGAGGTCAAGAAAAAACTCATTATTGACCCACAGGTTGCAACTGAAGCGCTGGAGCTATTCAATGTTGATCCCTGTGGTCTGGACTGGACCGACCGACGATTATTGACGGTGATGATTGAGCATTACAACGGGGGACCGGTTGGCGTGGATGCAATAGCCGCCGCCACGGGCGAAGATTCCCAAACGATTGAAGAGGTCTACGAACCCTATCTATTACAGATTGGCTATCTCAACCGGACGCCTCGTGGGCGCGTGGCTACACCTGCTGCTTGGAAGCATTTAGGGTATCAACCCCCAGAACAGCAAATGTCTTTATTGAGGTAGCTCTCGTGCTAGGCGTTTAATTATTGGTGTGATTGTTGATAATCTTAGCCAGCCCTGGCACGGCCTCTTCCACGTCGCCCTTTACTGACTTGCGGACCTTTTTATAGGCCGCGATCACGATTTTGTTTTGCGCCTTGCTGATTTTTGTATCCGTCACCCCGAGCAGAACCTCTGCTGTTTGCTCACGATTCTGGCTGAGGTGCTCCACCGGATCCCCTGCGCGAAGGCCCTCATCCCACATGGGTTCGACGGCTCTCAAGGCAGGTGGTAACAAGCCCTGCAGTGCTCTGGGAACGTAGCCAGGGCCAAGACCTTTGAGGGCGCGATAGGCGGTTTTTATGGCTAGACCTGAGATGCCCTTCTTGGTCGCAACTTGTTCGTCCATGAGCTGGGCACACTCTTCTGCGATTTTGGCCTGGGTCTCTCGATCTTGAATGCTGTTGCTCAACCCCATCTGTTTATCTCCTAGCAGTACACCACGCGCGACTGAAGCTCCTGCACTGGGCAAAGAAGCTTCAGCAAGAACTTTTTCTGATCGGATCAGAACACTAAATCCGAATTATTTTAGCTAAATTCACGACATTACAGATGCTTGGTCACGGCCTCTGCAAATGTGCTTTGGGGCTTGGCACCGAGAATGCGCTCGACTAGCTCTCCATTCTTGAACAGAAGAACCTCCGGCAGACGAGAAACCTCAAACTGCTGCGGGATTTCTCGATTCTTTTCGGTATCTATTTTAACGATCGTGATTTTCCCATCGAAGGTCTCTGCCAGTTTTTCCATGAAGCGACTGACTTTTCGGCAGGGACCACACCACGAAACCATAAAGTCAACGAGGACGAGAGTGTTGCTGTTTAGCAGTGCTTCGAAGTCGCTATCTTGAATCTCTGGAACTCGAGTTTCTGGTGCTGTGTTCATGGGCTAAGGGGATGAAGGACAGGTCTCTATTGTAGAACTGCGTTGTTTGAAAGTCTGGGGTTGCGATCGCACCCCTACCCTTTTCGCCAGCACTCATCTTCTCTATGGCTGAAATAGCTCTCAAATCGTTGTTTGACGGCTGCCGTCTCGCGGTGATAGGTCATTGAGAGATCATCCAAAAGCTGTGCCAAGCGCCTAAAAATTAGCTTAGATGACTTCAACATTGCTTAAGCAATGGGTCGTAATTTCAGACTGTTAACAGCCAAGGCGAGTCGCTTTTAGTTTCTACCAAACGGTAGAGCTGTTTCGCGTAGACACCCGCTAATATAAGGCATGCCAATTGAAAGCTTGGCGATTACCTTGGGAATTTAGAGAAGAGCATGGAAGATAAAACCGTCAATCTGCTGCTGGTTGAGGATGATGCTGTTGATGTCATGAATGTTCAACGAGCATTTAAGAAAAACAACATCACCAATCCTCTCTGCGTTGCGGAAAACGGTCTAGAAGCCTTGCAGATGCTGCGGGGGGAAGAGGGGCAGCCTCCCGTGGTCCCAGGTCATCGGCGTTTGGTGCTGCTGGACCTCAATATGCCAAAAATGAATGGTATTGAATTTCTGCAGGAGCTGCGTGCTGA
Organism: Acaryochloris thomasi RCC1774; assembly: GCF_003231495.1. NCBI lineage: Bacteria > Bacillati > Cyanobacteriota > Cyanophyceae > Acaryochloridales > Acaryochloridaceae > Acaryochloris > Acaryochloris thomasi. The sequence goes on along the minus strand of NZ_PQWO01000001.1, from coordinate 342,989 downwards.
TCCTGAGCTTCAGATGACACCTGTGATTGTTCTCACGACGTCTGATGATGATCGAGATCGTGTGGAAGCCTATCGCCTCAATGTTGCCGGTTACATTCTCAAGCCCGTTACCTTTAGTAACTTTGTCGAGGTTATGGCTGCATTGAATAAGTTTTGGACTCTTTGTGAAATGCCGTAGGTTTGTGGTCAGCAGTGTCTTTAGAAACGCATTTAAATCTATTAATTGTTGACGATGACGACGTTGATCGCATGGCTGTGCGACGGGCGCTGAAGAATGCTGACTTCCCTTTTCGCATCACCGAAGCCTGCGACTGTTCTAGTGCGACCGAAGCGTTAGAGCAGCAGACCTTTCACTGCATGCTGCTGGACTATCTGCTGCCAGATGGCAACGCACTCTCACTGATTCAGACTTTGCGCAAGGAAGGTCAAAACCTGCCGATTGTTGTGTTAACAGGGCAGGGAGATGAGCAGGTTGCAGTGGAGGTGATGAAGGCGGGAGCTTCGGACTATCTCGCGAAGGCAAAGGTTTCACCCACGCAGCTCTCTAAAATTATCCAGGGGGCGATCCGGCTCTATGAAGCTGAGATTCAGGTCGTACAGACGAACCGGCTACTGCGGGAAACAAACGAGCGCCTGAAGGTTAAGACGAGGCAGCTTGAGCAGCAGCGCCAGCAGATTCATTCACAAAACCTACAGTTGATGAAGGCGTCTCAGCTTAAGTCGCAGTTTTTAGCCACCATGTCCCATGAGATTCGGACGCCGATGAATGCGATCATGGGGTTCTCGCAAATCCTGATGCAGGGGAACAAGGGAAAACTAACAGACTCGCAGCACAGCATGGCGCAGCGTATCTTTGACAACAGCAGCAATTTGCTGGGGCTGCTCAATAAGCTTTTAGATTTTTCAAAACTTGAGTCTGGCCGATCTGAGGTCATGTCTGCGCCGGTAAACGTGGCAAAGCTGGTGCTAGCGACGACAGAAGAACTGCGTTCCTTGGCCGATCAGAAGCATCTAAAGCTGATCACTAAGATTCAGCTTGAGGATAAAAAAATAGAGACTGATGCCGATCGCTTAAGGCAAATTCTGGTAAATTTGGTTTCGAACGCCATCAAGTTTACTGAATCCGGTCAAATTGAGGTCCAACTCTCGGAAGAGACTGAGGATCGAGTTGCGATCGCAATTCAAGATACGGGCATTGGTATTGCGCCCCAGCACCGCGATCATATCTTTGAAGCCTTCTGTCAGGTCGACCAGACCACCACTCGCCAGCAAGCCGGTACCGGTTTAGGGTTGGCGATTACCCGGTCGTTAGTCGAGTTACTGCAGGGAGAGATTCAGGTTGAGAGCACATTAGGATCTGGCTCTACCTTTCTCGTGATTTTGCCCCGCTATCTTGATCTCGCCACTGATCAAGACTTCAAGGAAGCTGCCGTATCGGCAATTCCTTCATCTTTTATATGATGCTTATTTGATAAATTGCTATGCTCCCTGCCCGAATCTTGGCCGTTGACGATTCTCCCGATAATCTACTGCTGCTGGAAACCTTACTCGAAGACCTTGATGAATATGAGTTAACCTGTGTCGAAAATGGTTTAAAAGCGCTGGAGTTTATCCATCATTCGCCGCCCGACTTGATTCTGTTAGACGTGATGATGCCGGGCATAGATGGATACGAAGTGGCTCAGAGAATCCGCAGTAATGAGCAACTGCCCTTCATTCCCATTTTGTTGCTGACGGCTCATGAACAATCGAGCGTCGTCACCGGATTGGATGCCGGAGCCGACGATTTCATTCGTAAGCCCTTTCAGATCGGTGAGCTGATGGCTCGGATTCGGGCCTTACTGCGTCTTAAGTATAGTATTGACGAACAGCAGAAAATGCTGCGCCAGCGGGATGATTTTGTTGCCCGTATGACCCACGATCTGCGAACCCCTCTGATTGCCGCGAACCGAATGCTGCAGTTTTGTCTCAAGGGCAGCTTCGGCCAGTCACTCGCCGACATTAGCCCCGCCCTGAGCAATATTGTTGACAGCAATGACAACCTTTTGCAGATGGTGAACACGCTGCTAGAGGTCTATCGCCACGAAGCAGGTCGTAAGCAGTTAACCCTGAGTCAGGTGAATTTATATGAGCTGTGCCAAGAGGTGATGCAAACGCTGCAGGCATTAGCTGATGAAAAGCAGTTAACCCTTGCGATCCAGGCTGACGAAGATGATTTCTGCATCCAGGGGGACTGTATGGAACTGCGTCGCGTGATCACTAATCTCGTTGGCAATGCGATCAAGTTTACGCAAAAGGGTTCCGTTGCCCTGCACCTAGATTGTGAGACTACCCCACAGAGAAGGGTCGTTCTGCAGGTGCAAGATACAGGTGCTGGAATAGAGCCCGAGATGCAGCACGTTGTTTTTGAATGGTTCCGTCAGGGAGCGCACGTCAAAGGGGGGAGTGGTCTAGGGCTGCATCTTGTACACCGGATTGTTGCTCTCCATCATGGGACCGTCAGCGTTCAGTCTCAAGTGGGTGAGGGCAGTACGTTTACGGTGTCGCTACCCAGTCAGCAAGTTTAATCTCGATTGCCGCATTTGGCTGAGTCAGAAGTGATGTTATGTCGTTCTCTTGGCGTCTCCATTGACAGACTTCATTCAGAGGCCTCATGCATGTGTCGCTACACAGCGAGACCTGGTTAAGTTAGGACAGCCTGTTGCCGGTGAACATGGTGTGCAGCCGAGTACTGTCCTAGGCGTACCGCTCCATAGCAGTATTCGGCTGAGTTAAGACAGCCTTTCTTTAGCAGACATAGCTTGCAACCGTTTCAATGTCCTAATCAATGCGCGTACCCCTATATCTCTGGGTTGAGGTGGGCAATCTCTGATGTCCACACTGCGTTAGATGTGCCCGCCTCAGGGATTAAGTTTAATGACTAGTGCTAATAGCTGAAACGTTGATGAATTTAAGACAGTTCTAATTCCTATCGCTGGCGTTTACCTTCTCTGATGAGACTGATGGCCTTAGCCGGTAGGGTAAGTTAATAGAACATTCCGATGGGGAGCAGAGCTTCTTGCTGCTCCCTTTGCTGTACTCTGTGTGAGACCTATGGCTCAGACCGTCACACCCACTGCTAAGCCGCGTCCATCGTCCTGGGCCGTAACGATGGGAGCGAGAGGCGTCGCCCTGGTGATGGTTGTTAATGTTGCTCTAGTGCTGTTTCAGGCCAGCTATCAGGCGCTACGGCCTCTCTACTTCCGATTCTTGCCTGCCATTGCCCTCCGTTACGATCAGGTGCAGTCGTTTTGGCAAATTGACCAGTATTTTGCCGCCTTTTTTGGCCTTGCCTTTTTGGTTCGGACCCTTGCCCTCAGCCGTCGCCACCCCCGCATTTCTTGGGGAAGCGCGATGCTGAGACGATCCTATGAGCTGCTGCTGCTGCTGCCCTTCTGGCAGTGGATGCGAATGGTACCGATGCTGATGCAGGTACATCGGTCGGGGTTGATCAATCTTGAACGCCCTCTGGCGCAACTCACGCATGAACCCACGGCCTATCTTGCGGACCGCGTTTCCATGTTTATGCTGGTGCGGCTCGTCAATCAGACTCAAGAGTCGGTGGAGCGAGGCGAAGCGGCTCAGCTATTGCTCAATACGGACAACTATATCCAAGTGGGGGACTCCAACACGCTAGATCGCCTCGTGGATCGCCTGCTGTCGCTGACGATCTATCAAGTGATTCCTCAGGTGCAGCCCAACTTGGAGGCACTGCTGCGTCAGAGTTTAGAAAACACCTTCAAGCGTAGCGATGTCTATCAGGGCCTCAAGGGCATCCCGGGGATGAATGTGCTGCCTGCAGGGGCCATTGAGCAACTCTCAGACTACCTGGCCCAGTCAACCTATGAAGTACTGGTGTCGTCCTACTCTGATCCGCGTAACCGTGTCGTCTTTGAGGAGCTTTCAGAAGATTTTAAGCAGGCCCTGCGCCGCAGTCTGCAGGAGAAGGCGACGCAGCAAGAGCTTCAGGCACTGTTGTCTGATCTGTTAGAGGAAATGAAGCTTAACTATATCCAGCGAGCTGTCCAGCGCGATCCTGAGGCAACCCTAACAGAGGTCAATCGTCTTCAGGAAGGGGCGATACCACCGCCTGCGCCCTGATCTCTATCGAGCGATTGAGAGATGAAATTTGAGGGTTCTACCTCAGGGGAGACGCATTCTGGGTTCAAATTAATCAGACTTAAGAGGATGCAGGAACGTTAATATCCGACGTTCCATTAAGAGCGCACTCGAATCAAGCTTAATCAGCCATAGGGGTATGGTTGCTGTTCGCCGATTCTGTAGACGAATTTCAGTGCTCTTGATGTGCCTGCTATGACTTTTAGGAGATTTTATGAGTTCTTTGTTTCGACGATCTGCAGCACTTGTGGGAGGAGCTTTAGTTGCGATCGCAACACCCGCATCGGCTCAAGACGCATCTTTTTCTGATGTGAACTTCAGCTACTGGGCGAGACCCTTTATTGAGGAGCTGGCCTCCAAAGATATTATTAAGGGGTTTCCTGACGGCAGCTTTAAGCCCAACGAACCTGTGACGCGCGCGCAGTTCGCAGCCATTGTCCGCCAAGCCTTTGATCAAAAGGCTGTCCGCCGGTACACAGCCTTTAATGACGTGCCGTCCGACTTCTGGGCCGCACCAGCTGTCAGGAAAGCCTACACCACCGGCTTCATGAGTGGCTATCCGGGCGGCAAGTTTGAGCCGACGCAGCGCATTCCCCGCGTTCAAGCCCTCGTTTCTCTTTCCAGTGGTTTAGAGCTAGAGTCACCCGCCAATACGGATAAGATGTTGGGCATGTATCAAGATGCCGCAGATATTCCTGACTATGCCAATCAGGGCATTAGTGCGGCGACGGCCAAGGGATTAGTGGTTAACCACCCAAACGTCAAATACCTCAACCCCAATCAGTCGGCAACGCGAGCCGATGTGGCGGCCTTTGTCTATCAGGCACTGGTGAAGCAGGGGCAACTGCAGCCGATTGCGGCAGGCAGTAAAACGGCGAACTATATCGTACAGGCCACGGCTCCCTCGCAGGCTGCGGCTCAACCCGAAAAGCCAGCGGCCAATCAGCCCGCAGGTTTGCTAGTAGCTCAAGGGACAGATATTGCGCTCAAGTACCCCGGTAATGCAGGCACCAAGATTGTGGTGGCTCCTGGCGAAACCTATGAAACCTCTTTATTGGTGGCGCAAGATATCACCAATGCCAACGGTCGGGTCTTGATCCCAGCCGACAGTCGAATCATGGGTCGGTTTGTGCCACAGAACATTAATGGCACGACTCCTGCAACCCAGTTTGTCGCCGATAAACTGATGGTAGGCAACAAGTCCTATCCGCTGAACGCGACTTCTAATCCTCAAGTTGCCGTCAATGAAACTGAGTTAAAGTCCACTGATCTGCGAACAGCGGTCACCAGCGCTGCGGCTCGAACGGCTGTGGAATCAGCTTTAGGGCGTCCAGTCAGTGTCGGCAATGTTCTTCAGAATGCTTTGGGCACTCAATCGCCTAGTACGGCCAACAACTCGGTCATTGTCATCGATCCAAATCAGTTGACGCTGACGACCCGCGCTGGGTTGCGAGTTACAGCTCAAAAGTAAATGACGGCGTGATTTGGCTCCTCCTGTTCGATCCTTCGGACAGGAGGAGCTGCTTGTATTGGAGTCTCCTGTACATCAATTCATTCAATAGCGGAAAGCAACCCCTATCTTTTGAGGGATGCTGTAACTGCTGAAATATTTAATAATGAAGAAGGCGGCCGATAGCCGCCATCTTTATACGTTGCGTTCGCTGGCGGTCCAGCGCTTTCCGCAATATAGATTCAAGTTAAAAGGACAGATTAAAGTATGGCACCGTTAACAGGGCTCAATCTCATTGATTGCGCAAAGGCAAACTCAAAGCAGGGACTTGAGGTGGCTGCAAAGCAGTGTGGATATGGTGAAGATACTGAAAACTTCATTGAACAGTTGCAGGCTGCTTGCCAAGAGATCGGTGTTGATGTTCAGGAGCTGTCGGACTTGATCACTGAACGGCAGCGAGCCACTAAGATACCAGGCGTGACCATTGCACCGGACTCAGCATCTGATTTGGGTACGGTACGCAAGCCAAATGCATGATCAAGCTCAACGCTGAATTTACTTATTCCTACAAAAATAAGGGCGATCTCATTCAAGTGATCCGCCTTTGTGGCAATCCTGGGGCTGAGTTTGAGCGAACGCTGGCTCCAGGACAGTCCTTTGTCTTTGAGGCTGCACCTCAGGCAAAGCTAGAGGTTTGTACACATCACAATGCTGCGTCTATTGTTTGCGATCGCATCCCTTGTCAGCAGTTGAGTCGAATAGAAGCCGTTTGATTTCAGATGCGCATATACGGCAGCATATAGATATAGAAACGGTGGCTAGTTCAACGCAGGGACTGCCACCGTTTTTGCTGTCGTTTGTCGTCGCGCCTATTCTCAGGCGCTGACGCAGTTGTTCCTGCCTGCCGTGAGGGCCTGGAAGTGGCTCTATGAGGAGAGAGCCTGAAGTTCTTTTTCTGGCAAGACTGGCTTTCCGAGAGAAAGCGTGTTTTCGATAGTGTTTACAATCGCGCCACAGATAGTGTCTAGGGGCAAGTCGTTAGCGCCATAGCCAAAGGGGTTCTCAAGCTCTCGGCCAACCTCTTCAACGCCCAGCAGCAAAAAGCTGACAATTGCCATGACTGGGATTGACCACCAGGTTATTTCAGGCACGACCCGGAAGGGGAGGCCAATGCAGTAAATCAAAATCAGGCGCTTGAGAAAAATCCGGTAGGCAACGGGGATGGGTGTTGTCACAATCCGTTCACAACCACTAATGCCTTCGACTAAGCTATTGAGCATGACATTGGCGGATGCAACCTGGGCTTCAATAATGTTGCCCTCTTTCATCTGCTGTTGCAGATAGCTGCGGATCCAGAAAACAATGATCAGGGGACGATGCTTGGCTGTTTCAAGCTGCTGGAGTTGGGCAGGTGTTACTTGCTCCTTGAGTTCATCGTTAATGTCTTCGTCGCGGAGGTGGAGCTTGGTTGCGATCGCAAAGGCCGACAGCAATCGAATGGCGTCTTGTTTCTCTTGTTCATTGCCTGAGAGTGCAACCTGCAGTTCTTGGGCTAGGTTGCGGGTGTTGACCACTAAAGATCCCCACGCTTTGCGCCCTTCCCAGAAACGGTCGTAGGAGGTATTGGTGCGAAATACAATCAGCAAGCCGAGGATGAGGTTATAGATAACGTTCGTGGTGAGTTCACCCAGCTTTTCTAAATAGATCGGTAGGTCAGAGGTATACAGCAGCGAGACACCGGCAGCCAAACCGCAGAACAAAAGAACGCGCGGGAAAATCATCGGGACAATCGAGCCTTGAAGCTTGAAGGTCGTCGTAAACCAGTTAGGCTTCTCAAGCTTCTCTGCCGTAATCACCATTGATGGGTCTCCATGCTTCAACAAATACTAAATCTGGGTTCGAGTTCAGAATGCCTTCAAGACGATTCTAGTCTGCACTCGAAGGGGTCGATTGGGGTTGCTCACGACCGTTGCTGCTGGCGGTGTGATCGTCAAACTTTTCTTGATCAAACATATACACCGTCCGAATAGGATAGGGGATAGAAATATCTTTGCGATCGCAAGCTTGCTTGAGCGCAATCATCACCTGAGTCATCGTCCGTCGCACCTTCGCTTTTTGCGGTGCTGTCCAGTAGCGAACCACCAAATTAATCGAGCTATCTCCGAAACCCACAATATCAACCTCAGGCCGCGGGTCGAGCTGGACCCCGTCGATGTCGTTGAGTGCGTTTAAAAGTGTGTCTCTTGCCATCGGTAGTGGCGTATTGTAGTCCACGCCAATTTCTAGATCCGTTCGGCGATGCGGTTTCTTCGTCAGCACCTGTACCGGACTCGTGAACACAATTGAATTCGGCATCACAATTAGCTCACCCTGATAGGTGCGAATCTGAGTCGAGCGCAGGGCAATGCTGTCCACGGTGCCTTCGTAGTCTGCAACGATAATCTGGTCGCCTAGAGAAAACGGCTCCTGTAGTAGCAGTAAAATCCCAGCCAAAAAGTTTTTAAAAATATCCTGGAAGGCAAAACCAACAGCAACGGAACCTAGCCCTAAGAGGGCGATGATATCCCCTAGCTCCAAACCAGGAAAGGCAGAAATACAGGCAACCAGAATGCCTGCAGTCCAGGTCAAGACATAGCTGGTTTGCGCGATCAGTGTCTGTAGAGACCGACTCTTGAGCGCTTTCCGAGCAACCCGAGAGGATAGCCGCTTCACGAAACCTGCGACGTAGCGAACCACTAATAAAACGAAAATAGCAAAAAGGATGCCGGGCAGAGAGGCAATACTTTTACCGACTAGCTCCAGCAGCGTTTCCTTTATTTCCTGTAAAAAGTCACTCATAGCAGGCTAAATATAGTGTTAAAGGATCTGGTTTTCCCTTGAGGCATCCTCAAGGTTACCTCAGCTTAATCAATATCAGGTGCCACCCAATTAAAAGATAAAGTTGGACGATGCACCTCTAGCAAAAGATAGAGACTTACGCTTAAATTTCTTGGCTCTGCGATAGAAATTCTAAGCGTCATGGCTGCTGAAAAAGCCGAAAAGCACACAGGAAGTCGAAGAGTTGGTAAGCCAAGTTTTGATTTGCTACAATGGCTCTAAGCGGTTCTCGAACAGTGGTTTGGCATTCCGCTTAATATTAATATTTAGCTTGTTTTTCTTCGCTCCGCTAAAAACCGAGTAAAAAGACAACCTGAGTCCTTTCAATAGCCATCCTTTCTCAGAAATTAGACTCTGCAAAAGGACTGCCTACGCACGCTGACTGTAAGGTAGATCCAGTCCATGATTCCAAGCTTGAGTTTGCGGGTTGGGCAAACATGCATTATCCCGAGTCACTTGGCCGCATCGACCCAGCCTATCGCCCTGATTATTGACGACAGTGAAGACTGTCGGCAGATCGCTGTTTATGTTCTAGAGCAGTTGGGCTGCCGATGTTTGACTGCTGCAACAGCCGTGGAAGGGCTGCGGGTTGCGATCGCATCTGCCCCAGATATCGTTCTTTTGGATGCTGTTCTGCCTGACTTCTCGGGCCTAGAGCTACTGGATCAGTTTAAGCAATATGAACAGTCGGCCCTAGCCACAGTAGTAGCGGTCACGGCATTGTCTAGCGCTATCGATCGACAGCGGCTTCTCGATGCGGGCTGTGCTCATTGCTTGAGCAAACCATATTTGCTTGAAGATCTCGCCAATATACTCTGTCCTTACTTGGCCCTTATCCCCCTGCAGCATTCTCAAACAGGTCGTTTTGTACCTTATTCGATGGCTCTGTCAGAACCAAAATAAAGCTCATGCGGTCTGACTCAAACTTGACGTCGTTGGGTGAATCGATCACCCCTCTTTGCAGAACAGCTTCCACCTCAGCAACGATGCGGGGCCGAATGATGTCATTGAGGCGCTGCCGAATAACCTGTACCAGCTCGCCATAGCCGCTACTGAGCAGAAGCTTCTCTGGCTGTGTGATCGCACCCTCTAAAAGGATAGCAATGGCGTGGGTGCTCAAGAAATGGCAGGAGACCTGTTTTAAGGGGTGCCCCATCAGCATTTGATACGTTGAAGTGACTCGGGCAGCCAAGAGCTGTTCAACGGTTTGAGAATCGGTAGACATTGCTTGCTCTCTCTAAGACAGAAACACTTGACGGGATCTTTCAAGTACCCCTTAACCCGCCTTCGATTTGGCCTTCGGAATCGATGCAGGGTTCCGCACTTCAGGTGTCTTGTCTAGAACTGCGATCAGCCCGGTGCGCCCTGTCGAGAGCGTTGCGTCACTGAGGACATCTAAAACCTGAACCCCTAAAATATCCTCAATCACAGTCTTGAGCTGAGGCTGAATGGCATCGTCCAGATCGCTGCGGACCTGCGTTGCTAAATCTTTTTGTCCTTCTTCCACTAACAGCTTCTCGGGCTGAGTGAGCGAATCTTCGATCACGACCGCCAGCTTCTCACCGAAGATCTGGCAGGTGACTTTACTGGGTAAATGCCCTAGCTGTTCTCGGTACAGAGCCTGAATCTTTTGAGATAGCGATCGTTCTAACTGACCAATCGTGGGCTTTGATGCTGCGGGCACAGTGACTTCTCCTTCATTTAAGACCGTTACCGACAAGCCGAGAGCCTACAAACACTCATAAGTTGGCAATGGTAGGAGGCTCTGCCGAAGCAAGGCCGATACAACCAAAGGCAAATTGAGAGAATTAAAACACCTCAAGTTGCCAATAACGGTGCGATGGATTTTCAAACCGGGTTGTCAACCAATAAGGTTGGTTAACATCACAGCAATAATGTATTGCAATCTACATAAAGAGTAACACCCCTAGAGAATGAGATTTCTAAAACTTGACTCTGCTAAAAGATAGAGATCCGTCAGTGCGATCTATCTTGGGATGGAGGCTCCATTCGTATTCAGAGCGCTACACTTCCCCACCATGAGCATCCTGTACGGACAGCCGTACTCCTAACCCCTCTCAATAGAAGGCCACTGTAATGTCGAATCCTAATGGCGTCATGATGCAGTACTTTCACTGGTACTCTCCCCCTGGCGGTAGCCTCTGGCAAGAAGTGAAAAAACAGGCGCAGTTTCTCGCTGACAGGGGCATTACGTCACTCTGGCTGCCCCCCGCCTATAAAGGACAAGGAGGCGGCTACGATGTCGGCTACGGCGTTTATGATATCTACGACCTCGGTGAATTCGACCAAAAAGGCTCTATCCCCACGAAGTACGGCACCAAGGACGAATATCTTGCGGCTATTGATGCTGCCCATGACGCTGGCATTCGCGTCTATGCTGATGTCGTGCTTAATCACAAGCTAGGGGCTGATCATGAAGAAGAAGCCAAAGCCACGCCTCTTAACCCCCACGATCGCAACCAGCCCATCGGCGCGCCGCAAACCGTTAAGGTTTGGACCCACTATACGTTTCCAGGGCGGCAGGGCAAATACTCCGAAATGGAATGGCACTGGTGGCACTTCGATGCAGTAGACTACAACGCCTACAACGATGAACAACAGGCAGTCTACCTGTTTGAAGGCAAAGCCTTTGACAACAATGTCGATCTAGAAAAAGGTGTTTTTGACTACCTCATGGGCTGTGATCTAGACATGGAGCATCCTGAGGTTCGAGATGAACTCATGCGCTGGGGAGCTTGGTATGTAGACACTACCCAAGTTGACGGATTCCGGTTCGATGCCGTTAAGCATGTAAAGGCTAATTTCTTTCCCGATTGGCTTAACCACTGTCGTCAGGTGTCAGGGAAAAAGTTATTTGCCGTGGGAGAGTATTGGTCTGACGAGATTGAAGCCCTCCACCACTTTGTCTCAGTTACGGGGGGTGATGTCATGCTCTTTGATGCACCGCTGCACTACAACTTCACCGAAGCGGGCAAGCAGGGGCAAAATTATGACCTGCGACAAATCTTCGACGGCACCCTCGTCAAGCAGCAGCCCGCTCTGGCCGTCACCTTGGTTGAAAACCATGACTCGCAACCGCTGCAGGCTCTTGAATCAGTTGTAGAGTCTTGGTTTAAGCCTCTAGCCTACGGGCTGATTCTGCTGCGCCGAGATGGGTACCCCTGCGTCTTTTATGCAGACTATTACGGTGCTCACTATACAGACTATGGCAAAGACGGCAATGAATACGAAATCTGGTTAGACAGTCACCAATGGCTGATTGATAAGTTCCTTTCTGCCCGCCAAGCCTACGCATATGGCGACCAATATGACTACTTTGATCACGCCAACTGCCTTGGCTGGACAAGGCTAGGTAATGATGAACATCCTGGCGGTGTGGCGGTGGTGATCAGCAACGGCGATGACGGCACCAAATGGATGGAGATCGGTCAGCCCCATCGCACCTATATCGATCTCACCGAGCATGTTGATGAGCCCGTCACAACCAATGCAGAAGGCTGGGCTGAGTTCCGTTGTCAGGGCGGCTCTATTTCAGTCTGGGTGCCTCAGCCCTAACAACCGTTGTGCAGCAGCCTGTTTTGCAAAGATCCGGTTTGTGTGATGTGCGCCTCTTCCCTACACTTTCGAGGGACTATGTTTTCGGATTGAGGCGATGTAAGGCCACGGTCTATCCCAAGGCTTCTTAGAGATCCATCTCAGGGTAGAGGTGTGGCTTCAGCCGAACAGGATAACTTGATGTCAGCTCAAAGAAAGGCAGCTATGCAGCGGATGTAATGAGGTCTGCCTCAAGCTTGGTTCGCTGTCTTGTTTCAACAGCATTTTCAGATTGAGCTGGCAATCTCTGTTTCACTCTGAAGCAGTCATCTGTTCTATTTCGCAAGAACTGTATTGAAGAACGATACGGTCTATTGCTGAGCCGACCCGGCTGTCGGGTGATTCGTCGTCCAACCTATATTTTGGGAGCAAGTTATGCAACCTATAAGCAAAAAAATTCGATCGTTAGCCGCCAAGGCTTTGACAGGATTGTTCCTAGTCGCCACAGTAATCACTGTCAGTCTGGGTACACCACTCGATGGTGGAGTTGCGATCGCATCACCCACGCAGCCCATGGCAGCCCTCTTTGGCAGAGCAGACAGCAAGGCCAAGTCAGATCTCGACGCCACCGTCGGTGCCGGTACTAGCAACAAACTAGAAGGTGCTGTACAAGGTGCTGCTGGCGAGGTTCAAAGTCGAGTAGGCAATACGCAGAATAAAGCTGAAGGCGTCGCTAAGAAGTTGGATGGCAAAGCCAAGCGAGATGTAGGCCGTGTTCAGGGAACAGCTGGCGATATCGGTTCTGAAGTTCAGGATGCTGCTGAAGGCATTACCGATAGCGTCAAAGGGCTACTCAACTAGAGGGCCGAAAGTTTTATTTCAAGTACATTGATTGGAGAATATTTAACTATGCAGTTCATTTTTACTAAGCTTACGTCTTTACTCCGCGTCGCTAAGCTGGTGGCCGTAATGCTGGTCTGCACCTTGTACATTGCCGCTAACACCTCTCCTGCTCTAGCCTTTGGTGGTGCTAGCAGTAAGCCCTCAGATGGTGCGGCTCAGTTAGACAGCATTTATCAAGAGAGTAAAGAGTCCGCAAACCCTGATGCTGATCCGAAGTCTATGAAGGCAGTGCAGGCAAAGGCTAAGAAGGGACTCAACGAAGTTCAGGGCCGAGCAGACATGGGTAAGATGTACAACCCTAGCAATTCTGAGGGTTCAACTGTAGCAGACGACATTCAGGAAACTGCTAAGTCTGCAATGGGCAAGTAAAAGTTGTTTCGGGCCAGACAAACCTGTTTCAGAGACAAAGAGGTAAAGATCATGAGTATAGAAGACAGAGCCAAAGCTACGGCTCAGAACATCGAAGGAAAAGTCCAAGAGGCCGTTGGTGAAGTAACCGGCAACCCTAAAGACGTAAGCGAAGGACAAGCTAAGCAGGAAGGAGCCGCAGCGCGCCACTCTGTAGAAAACGTCAAGGACGAAATTAAGAAAGCGATAGATTAGGTCGCGCTTCTACACAGTTTAAGAAGTATCCAGCCCAGGCAGCACCGTTGCCTGGGCTTTTTGCAGTCAATCATTGCGTTTGTTGATATGGTAAAACACCGATTTTTGGGCGTTGCGGTAGCTTATCACCTACCCATTGCCAGAGGAGGCGCAGCGCTGATGGTCGTTGCAGCGCTACTCGTCGGAGCGCCTGCTCCACCAACGCTGGGTCAAGAGCCTCCACCCATAACCGCGCCTGCCTCAGAACCTGATACGACTGAATACTTTGCCGATGTGGTGGTTAAGGGACGCTCAGTGTTCCAGGTGGGAAGCCTCTCTGAGTTGGAGGCCAGCAAGCGGGCTGCGATTATCAATCGCCGAATTGCCAGCGTTCTTTCTCGTGACGAGATTGGGGATGTCACTATCCAGGCCGTGCGAGAGGTGACGACGCTACAGCTCAATAACCGTGTTCTGATGACGGTGACTGGCCAAGATGCAGAAGACTATGGTCTATCGGTCGAAGATCTAGCCCAAAACTGGACTGAACGCTTGAATCAGTCTCTGGAAGCTCCTCCCCTAGCAATAGATGTGGTTCAGCGGCTGAACACAACCGTGCGTCAACTGAGTCGAAACGCAATCGAGAGCTTGCCTGCATTTGTGGGGGCGTTATTGGTAGTCCTCGTGACTTGGGGGGCAGCTACCGGTGTCCGTTATATTGCCTTTCGCTGGGCACAGCAGACAGAGGGCGATCGCAGCACCGAAGTTTTGATCGGACGGCTAGGATATGGCGGTGTTTGGATTGTTGGCTTAGTCATCGCTCTGGGGGTTCTGGGCCTAGATTTTGGAGCGCTTCTAGGAGCGCTGGGCCTGACCAGCGTTGCCATTGGTTTTAGCCTCAAGGATGTACTGAGCAACTATATCTCAGGCGTCATTTTGCTGGCAGCTCGTCCGTTCCGCCTGGGCGATCAGGTGGTGATTTCAGACTATGAAGGCACGATCACGCAGATTCAACTGCGGGCCACCACTATGAAAACCTACGATGGCCGAATGGTCTACATTCCCAATCAAGAGGTTTTTGGGGCTAGCATCATCAATAATACAGCCTCAAATATTCGCCGCAGCTCAGTGATGGTGGGCATTGATTATGACGCTGATATTTCTGAAGCCGTTCAGGTGATTCAAGCTGCCGTGAGTCAAGAAGAGCTGGTTGAGAGCAGCCCTGTACCGGAGGTGCTGGTGCGAGAGCTAGCGGCGAGTACCGTCAACTTAGAGGTTCGTTTCTGGGTCAACTCGCAGCGGGGTGAGTTTTTAGCGATGACGTCGGATGTCGCTCAAACGGTCAAGGAGTCGCTAGAAAAGGCTGATATAGAGATGCCAACAGATATCTACACGCTGGTCTTCAGAAATCCACCGGCCCTCTTGAAGAATACGCTAGGTGCAGAGATCGCTGAACAGATGTAGCAGCAATCGGCTGAGCTAAAGAGGTCTGCCCAATTAGCTTTAAGATCTCTGATTGAATTCAAGGTCGCTCACCTAGCCCTCCCCACTAGCCTCCCTCTCCTAATACCGGACGAAGGGGGAGAAAAGCAGATAACGCAGGGATCTTGTTCCTCTCTCCAAATATTGGGAGAGGGGCTGGAGGTGAGGACCACATAGAGCAGGATCTTTGCCTTGATTATGCCGGTCTACTTGGAATCTCTAAGCCACAAAAGGATGTCAACCGTTTAAGTACCCTGATCAATACGCGCGCCGCCATATGGGAGAACCTTTCAGTTTGAGGTTGAGGTGTGCTGGGCGCGAGATTCTAGATCGAGCAGACGAGGATAGGGAAGCTGATGACGGGCAAAAGCCTGTTTGGCCCGGCTGATTAGGTCTGTTTTATACACAAACTCGTTGCGGGCATCGATGGGATAGCACTTAAGCTTGAATAGTGTTCCCCAGGACTTTTCCTGCATAATCACCTGAACCGGCAGCTTGAGTTGGGTGTACTTGCTGGTGTAGGCCACTTTGTATAAAATTTTCTTCGCCAGCACTACATCTACCTCATGGGCAAAGTAAAATTCCGTGACCACCTGCGCCTCCAGGTTTCCCATGTTGCTGTTGACAACGGCGCTGGTCCAAATCTGGCCGTGGGGAATAGTGACGACGCTGTCGTCGGGGGTCTGCAGGCGAATACCCCGGAGGCCGTAGCCAATCACTTCGCCATAGTGGTCGCCGATCTGGACCCGGTCTCCAATCCGATAGGGCGCTTCAAATAATCCGAATACGCCGGCAATTACCGAGCTGACTAAATCTTTGAATGCAAAGCCCAAGGCCACTGCTGCAGTTCCGGTGATCGCTAGTAGGTTCTCGCGGTTGATGTTCAGAAATAGATCAATCAGGGACGCCGTTGCTACCAAGATCACGACTAAGCGCACAAAGGGCAAGAATTGCTTGACACGCAGTCGCCATTCTCGGGGCACTCGCTCCGATAGCCAAATGATTAGCTTGTCGAAGATTTGAATGGCTAAGTAAGCCGCCAGCACGATCAACAGGGCACGAGTGACCTTGCCTGCTGTAATCTGTGCCAGGATATCTTTTGCTTTTTCAGCGGTTTGGTTCGCTGTATTGCTGGTGGACTGGGCTAGCGGTAAAGAATATATAAAAATTGACATCAATCTCGGGAATCAATAACAAAATTATTAAGTGCTAAACTCTGCCGGAGTTCGGGGTCATAAGTAGGGTTGATGCTTAGCCGGTCTTCACGCAGCAGTATGACTTCAGACTGCTGTAAAGCCTGTGCTTGGTAGCGAAGTGTGGGGACGGCCTCCCCCAGACTATCGGCGAGGGCTGAGAGCGTCATCTCGCCATGTAAGAGTAGGGAGTAGAGCAGATAGTTATCACTTTCTTGAAGGGAGGGGAGGTTCGGTAACTTGGGTACTCCTAGCTCTAATGCTTCAGGACGATCATTAGCGGAGTGAATGGACTGGAGGAAGAGCTGCTCTGCTACGACGCGATTACCGTTTGAAAGAGCAGCCAGCTCCTTGAAGTAGCGGCTCTCAGGGGAGTCATTGGTCGCCTTCTGCAGCGCTGAGTGACGGCTGAACTGGAGCTGAAATTGGTCGATCACTGGCTTCAGCCAATCCTGTAGTTGATCGGCCTCTAGCTTGGGCAACGATAGCTCTTGACTACAGTAGGTTGCAAGGTGACTCACAACCCCTAGGTAGTGCCAAGCAACCGGATCGAGGCCCATAATCGTAAACCGACAGGGATTCTGCAAAAGCGTCTCTTGCAAAAAATCTAGGCTAGAGAGTCCATCGACGCTCCGCAGGAAGCATTGACTCAGGTCAGGGATAACGACGATGCATCGATCTTGATCAGCACCTGTCTGCTGGATACGCTGCTCTAACAGAGATTCGATCTGATGGGATTCTCTAGCACGATCAGCGGTTGCTAGAACAAGGACGGGCGGCTCGTGTCCAGCTAGCTGCTGTTCTAGGTCATGGGCCAGGATATTTGCGATCGCAACACCAGGGCTGCTCAAAATTGCCAATGAATTGTTAGACGATTGGGGATTAGCCTGCCATTGCTCTAGTGCTGCTTTTATATCTGAGTAGATGGCTTCTGGGTTGACGGGGTGGTTGGGGAGGGATTGAATGGCCTCAGACAGCTGTTCAATTTGCTCGGGTGTTAAATCGGCACAGTTTTCCTCTGGTTGCTCGGCAGCTTCATCACTGTTCGCTAGACGATCTAGGAACTGTTTTAGTCCGGTGGGCAACCAGCGCTGTAGCTGTTGATTAAGAAGGGCCATGGGTCAATGAAAGCACAAGCTGCCTGTAGCGCCAAAAGCAGCCGACGACTCCAGCGCTGTAAACAGCAGTGCAATCCTATGATGTGACCGTCATCTTTGTCTTCTACCCCAGGACAGAGTAGCTATCCTGAGTTAGGTTCCCAGCGGTAGTATCTGAGCTGCAGGCTTTGTGTATAGAATGCTAAAGATTGATCTCCATCTGCTCACGGGTATTTGGCCATCCTGATTTAATGCGGGGAATAGCAAATGAGACCGTGCCCGTTTAGAGTTAGGCCGTGATAGATTACGCCTTATTGACCCTTCTTGCGACCTTTGCCCAAGCAACGCCTCAGCGATTGACGCGGGTATTTGGCGTCTCTCAAACCCTAGATGCGGGCCTCACGGTGCTGCTGGGTTTGGTTGCTGCCATCGCGCTATTTCTGGTTGTCGGCCTGTCCTACCTCAAAATTCCAACGGTGTTTCGCCTGCTGGTGGACCGGTTCTCTTCGGCGGAGTTTCAAGAGATCTATCGCACGGTTGTGCGGCCCTATCAGGACTGGGTGATCTGGACGGTGCTGCTAACGGTGGCGGACCTGAGTATCTTAATTGTGGTCAATCGCTATGGCCTGCCGCTGCTGGAGTTCCCGTTGGGGCTGCTGGTGGCGATTAGCATTATCTTTCTTGGCTTTGCGCTGTTCAAGACTCTGTTTGATAACTACCTGCTAGAGGTGGCCCTTGAAGATCAGACCAAGATCAATAGTGAGCTTTTGGTGCTGGCAAAGTTCATCTCTAACGCCGTCATTGTCCTGATTGTGATCTTTTTGTTTGCCGAAACCCACCGGATTAATGTATTTGGTTTGACGGCTAGTTTGGGGGTGGGAAGTGTTGCGATCGCATTTGCGTCCCAAAAAGTTCTAGAGCAAATACTGTGGAGCATCACTTTATACATCGACCGGCCCTTCGTGGTGGGCGACTATATCCACCTTCCCGATCGCACCTTAGGGCGGGTGGAATCGATTGGCTGGCGCTCCACAAAAGTGAGGCTGTCCGGCAAAAATACCTTAGTGATTATCCCCAACAGCAACCTGGCCCAAACCAGCATCGAAAATCTAACGCGGGCACGGCGCGTGATCTCAATTGTGGAGCTAACCTTTTTTCGGGTGATTCCTGACGAAGAACGAGCCTTAGTGCAGCAGCTAATCATCGGCAGCACCCGCGATATTCTAGGCATTGATCATCGCCTCACGCAGGTTACCTTTGAAGAAGTGATTATGAGCAAAGGGATTACGCAAGCACAAATCGTTTTCTTCATTCTCGGGGCCGCCGAAAACTCTATGGAACTGCGTAAAAGCCTGCTAGAGATTGCCCAAGAGAATATCGTCGAGCGCCTCCATGAATACGGCATTGCCTTCCGGTTAGAGGAGAAAACCACCGACATTTCTCAGCCCATGAACATCGATGCTTCATGACCGATCTCCTTAGAATTCTGCTGGACACGTTTCAGATCAACGGCGACATTCGTGAATTTCTCGTTGAACTCAGTATCCGGTTAGGGCTATTTTTGCTAGGCGCTGTCCTTTCGCCCCTTGTCGGTCGGGCGTTCCCGCGACTGCTATGGGGACTGCTGAGATTAGCTAACCGTTTAGTGCCCCTCGGGATTCCGCCGATCTACCGCGATTTCATTCGTCCCGTTCGTAATGCACTGATTACCACCGGTACCTTTGCTTTCATCACCCTCTGTTCAAATCTGATGCGGCGGTATGAAAACTTTTATCGGTTTTTAGGGTTCTTTGTGTACTTGGCCTTGGCCATCAGTATGGGGTGGCTGGCCTCCCGGCTGGCCCAGCGCGTGATTCGTTTCTACGTTGTCAATTTGGTGCAGCGACTGGGGGGTGAAGTCAATGAACTGGTGCTGATTTTCGAGACGCTGATCAATTTTGTGATTATTCTATTCACGATCGTAATCTTTGCCCGAGGGCTGCAGCTCAACTTAGTCGCGCTCTCTGCCAGCATCGGCATCGGCGGCGTGGGCGTCGCCTTCGCCGCGAAACAGGGCTTAGAGCAGCTTGTCGGCACCATCGAACTTTACCTGGACCGTCCCTACCTACCTGGAGAATACGTGCGCGTAAACTTCAACCCCCACAACGATGATGTTTATGGGCGCATTGAGTCAATTGGCATTCGCTCTACCAAGATTCGCACCGTTGCCAGAAACACGGTTTACATCGTGCCGAACTCTGTGATGGCCAGTAAGGCGATTGAGAATATCACACGGGGCAAAAAGGTAATGGCGATGCTGTTTCTTGATTTTTCGCAGTCGTTAGAACAGGCGGAAGAGGCTTTGGTTCAGCAGACCATTCTAGAAAGTGTTGATGGCTTTGGGGGTATCGATAAAGCCAGTACCCGCGTTCGCTTTGTCCCTTTAGAAGACCGGCCTGGAACCCGAGCTAGGGTAAATTTCTTCATTATGGGTTCGAGTGAAGACTCGCTGAGCTTGCGGAAGCTGTTGCTCGATTTAGCGAATGAGGAAGTGGCAAAACGCCTGATGACCTACAATCTGCGCTTCACCATGCCAGAGCCGATGGTATACATCGATTCACCGATGACCATCTAACTCTATCTCTAGACAGAGGTACCTCATTCGTAGATCCGATATCGTAGAAGTAGTACTCCTTTATCCTTTTTTATGCCTAAGACTAATCTCAGCCAAAGATCATCAAAAGCTTCAACGGACTCTGTACGCGTTTATTTACGCGAGATTGGCCGAGTTCCGCTTTTGACGCACGATCAAGAAATTATCTACGGCAAGCAGGTCCAGCAAATGATGTCTGTGTTGGCTAAGAAAGAGGAGCTAGAGGCAGAGGGGCCGGTGACGCATGCCGCATGGGCAAAAGCTGTGGACCTCGAAGAAGCAGAACTCACGCAGATCATGAAGCAAGGGCAGCGGGCCAGGGAAAAAATGGTCAGGGCGAACCTACGTCTAGTGGTTTCCATTGCCAAGAAGTATCTCAATCGCAATCTAGACATGATGGACCTGGTTCAAGAAGGCAGTGTAGGTCTGCACCGAGGCGTTGAGAAGTTTGACCCCATGCAGGGTTATCGGTTCTCAACCTATGCCTACTGGTGGATTCGGCAGGCCATGACCCGGGCGATCGCCCAGCAGGCCCGCACAATCCGTTTACCGATTCACATCGTTGAGAAGCTCAACAAGATCAAGAAAACGCAGCGCAATCTGACCCAAAGCCTGGGTCGCAAGGCTACGACAGAAGAAGTCGCCACCGCACTCGATCTGGAACCGGCTAAAGTCCGTAAGTTTCTAAAGGTTGCTCGACCGACCCTATCTTTAGACATGCGCGTCGGCACCGAGCAGAATACCGATTTAATTGAACTGCTTGAAGATGAGGGAGACTCTCCCGACGATTACGTGAGCAAAGCCTCACTTTCGCGGGACATGCAGACGGCAATGGAAAAATTAACGCCCCGCGCTCAAGCTGTTTTAGAGATGCGGTTTGGGCTCGGCGGAACACCCCCCATGACCCTCGCCGCTATCGGTGATCAGCTTGATATTAGCCGTGAGCGAGTCCGTCAGCTTCAGCGTCAGGCGATCACCTATCTGCGCAAAAACCATCGATCAGATTTGCAGGCGTACTTAGTGAGCTAGGTTAGATGTTGGGAGACGCTCCCTTCAAATCTCTCCCGCCTGCCGAAGATTGGCGATCAGCTGAACAAGCTGGTTTGGGTCCACAGGCTTAGGTAGATGATGATTAAAACCTGCCTGGAGGGCTGCCGTTTTGTCCTGTTCTCTGGCGTAGGCCGTTAATGCGATTGCAACTATCTGTCTGCCCTCCGCTCGCAACTGCCGGATCAGCGTGTAGCCATCTTCGACCGGCATAGCGATGTCAGAAATAATGAGGTGCGGGGTGTGATGCGCCAAATGCGCCATCGCTGCTGAGACTGAACCCACGGCTGAAATCTGAGCGCCACATTGCTCTAGCAACAGCGTCAGCATCTCACGGGCATCGTCTTCGTCTTCCACCACCAAGAGCTGCAGGTTCTTTAAAGAAGGAAGAGACTGATCGGCCGGCAAAGAAATTTGGGCTAGGGGCTGAACGGTATCGAACAGCGGTAGCTGAACCATAAAGGTAGAGCCTTGACCGGTTCCAGCACTCTCTGCTGTGACAACACCACCGTGCAGCTCGACCAAGTGGCGGACAATTGCTAATCCCAGCCCCAATCCCCCCTTTTGGCGTGTCGAGGACTCATCGGCCTGCCGGAAGCGTTCAAACATATAGGGCAGGTGCCCTGGCTCAATGCCTTGGCCAGTGTCAACGATCTGAACCTGAGCACAATTTGGCTTACTCTCAACACGGATCGTAATTTTGCCCCCTTCTGGCGTGAACTTCACCGCATTGGTGAGTAGGTTCCAGAACACCTGCTGCAGGCGCTCCTGATCGCCATTGACTAAGGTGACGGAGGGAGCGAAGTCGGTTTCTAGCTGAATCTGCTTATTTTCAACGGCGTGACGGACCGTATCTAAGGCGGCATTGACAATGTTTCGCAGTGGAATAGCCTTCACTTTCAGCTTGAGTTTGCCGCGAATGATCCGAGAGACATCCAGCAGGTCGTCGATTAGCTGATTTTGTGCGATCGCATTGCGCTCAATAATCTCGATTGCTTTTGCAGACTTCTCCTCACTCAATTGGCCGCCCCGTAAAAGCTGCACCCAGCCCAGCATGGCATTGAGGGGGGTGCGTAGCTCATGGGAAACCGTGGCTAAAAATTCGTCCTTAACCCGGTTTGCCGTTTCGGCCTCGGCACGGGCCTTACGTTCGCTGATCAGAAGCTGATTACGCTCTAATTCAGTACGACGGTAGGCCGTAATATCTTCAATCGCGCCTTCGTAATACTGTGTGTTCCCCTGCGGATTGCGAACTAAACGGACGTAGTGGCGAACCCAAATTTCATCTCCGCTGCGGTGACGGAGATGAGTCGAAACGCTCTGGGTTGCGTCTGTGACATCGAGTTGAGCCGTCCACAGACCGCTTGCCGCCGTTGCAATGCAATCATTGACGACGTCTGTGGCTAAAACCTCATCTTTGCTCTCGTAACCTAGTATTTCTAGGAAGCGGCGGTTGGCGTCTAATAGCTTCCCCTCTCGGGTGAGTCGATATAAACCAATGGGGACTTCTTCAAATAAACGCTGATAACGCTCTTCAGCCTCCTTGAGGGCCTGCTGCTGTTGGGTGCGCTCCCAAGCGATCTGAGTGGCTTTAGCTAGCCGCACGTAGTGCTGGGGCGACTTAACCACGTAGTCGTCTAGGCCCGCCTTCATGGCGGTGACGGCAATCTCTTCCGAGCCTGTCCCGGTGAACATCACGACCGGACAGTCTGGACGGCGCTGCTTGATTTCTTCGAGAACGTCAAGTCCCGTGGTCCAGCGCAGTTGATAGTCGGTAATCACGATGTCAAAGCGGTTTTCGTTCAGCGCTTGGGTCAGCCCCTCTGCATCGCAGACTTCTAATGGCTGTAGCTCTGAGAACTCTTGCTTTAGCTGCCGGACAGCCAGTAGGCGGTCGTTGGGGCTATCATCAATTAAAAGCAACCGCACTGGGGCCATACTGCTGTCTGAGATAGAGAGATTAAGTCAAGGACAACTGAGGATGCTCGTTGAGACTGAGCCAGTAATTATGGAGGGTCTTCATTAGGTCGACGAGGTCCGCAAAAATGCCAGGCTTCACTAAGTATGAGTTTACGCCCAGATCATAGGCTTTTTCAAGGTCGGGTTGCTCCTTGGACCCTGTCAGAATGATCACCAGCAGACGCTTGAGCTGAGGCTGCTGTCGAATCCATTCAAGCACCTCTAGCCCTGAACGGCAGGGCAGCTTAATATCAAGCAATAGCAGGGTGGGCAGCGGGTGTTTGTCCTGATCGTTGTAAGGTGCCTGCTGAGAGAGATAGGCAATCGCCGCATCTCCGTCACTCACTGTCTTTAAATCAACTGAACCGAGCTGAGCTTTCGCAAGGGCACGCCGCAGCAGCAGAACATCATTTGCATCATCTTCGACCAGTAAAACGGTAGGGCGATGCTGACTCATAAGACTTTAAATTCCTAGAAAGAGAGTAAGACCGAGCAAGTAATTGGTTAATCACCGCACAGCAGAGGACGATACCTCTAAGCGCTGTTTCTAATGTTTTCTAGATTGTAACACTTTGTTAAGAGAGGTATTGGATGAGCGTTGCGGTTGTCTGGACTAATTTGTGCCGGATTTCTCTACTGAGATTTTGGTAGCTCAATCCAAAACTGACTGCCCTGACCGAGCTGGGATTCGACGGCCGCTCTACCGCCTAAATGCTCAATACATTTTTTGACAATGGCGAGACCAATGCCGGTGCCTGCATAGCTTTCTTGACCGTGGAGGCGCTCAAATACGCCAAAAATTCGCTCCTGGTGTTGAGGGGCGATGCCGATACCGTTGTCTTCTATCCAAAGTCGGACCCAGGTATCACGACTGGACTGGGAGCGCTGCGGGGGTGAGTCGACTTGCTCTGCGTGGAGGTAAATATGGGGCTGGGTGGCTTTGGGAACAAACTTAATGGCGTTAGAGAGCAGGTTGCTGATCACCTGCACTAGCGTCTGTTGGTTCCCCTTCACAGAGGGCAGGGATGGCTCGACTTTAATCTCGGCTTGCTGCTGCTCAATGTCTGTCTCAATTAGCGTTAGGGCATCTGCGATCGCAACATTTAAATCCACCGTACCCACCGATAGCTCCGCTTTCCCGAGGCCGCTATAGGTCAACAAATCTTCAATGAGGCGAGAGAGTCGAGTGGTGCTATCGATAATCCGATCGGTGTAGTCGATCCCCCGCTCGTCTAAGACATCGGCATAGTCTTCTTTGAGCGCCTGACTGATGCCTTCGATGGCCCGCAGGGGCGATCTCAAGTCGTGGGCCACTGAGTAGCTAAACGAAGCCAGTTCTGCGTTGGCTTCCCGTAGTTGGCGCACCAGTCGTTCTCGCTCAATACCGTGCTGGATGGCCCGCACCAGAAGCGCTGAGGTAATTTCGCCTTTAACCAGATAATCCTGTGCGCCTTGGTGGATGGCATCGAGCGCCAGTTGTTCGTCATCGGCAATGGTGAGCACCACGATGGGGAGCTTGGGTACCCTCTCGACAAAGGTACTGACCGTCTCTAGTCCCTCAGAGTCAGGCAGAGAAAGATCGAGCAAGACGACGTCAAAGTAAGACTGCTGAGCAATTTCAAGACCTTCGCTAAGACGTTCTGCCGTCGTCAGGGACCAGTCTACCCGCCCTGTGCGGATAAAAATTTGGCGCAGTAGATTTGTGTCGCTAGGACTGTCTTCAACGACCAAGATTGAGAGGGCTGGCATAGATTCATCACTCGGATGCGATCGTTTTCGACAGGCATATCAAGCCCATCTTAACAATATTACAGAATTGTAAAGATAGTATTAGAGATATATACTTGCGTCAAAGTTCGTCCCCGATAAAATTCTGTGCAGGCTGTCCTGCCTATTGCCCAGCGATCGCTAGAAGTTTGCAGGATTTCTCCGGCTGGTTAGGTTGTCGAAGCGGATCATGCCTCAAAAGGAGCGCAACTCACAAACACCTTTTTGCAGCAATTGGGCTAACGCCAGTTGCTGTGGCTTTAACAAAGGAGACCTCCTATTAAAAGCGGATCTCTTGCACAACTCGTGCTCCGAAGGCATCACGCATCTAACGTCGGTGGGTTGGGCAACGGGGGGTCAATTCGCTCTGGGGGATTCTGCGGCAAAATGAACCAAAAGGTCGCTCCTGCCCCTGGCTGAGACTCGGCCCAAATTTTGCCGCCGTGTCGATCTACGATTTTTTCGCAGACGGTCAGACCCATGCCGGTACCGGCGAACTCTTGCTGCGTATGTAGCCGCTTAAAAATTTTAAAGATGCGATCGCACTCTTCAAGGTCAATGCCAATGCCGTTATCGGTGATGCTAAAGCGCCACTGCGCGGCCGGAATGGGGTCTGCCTGAATTGTGATGTGGGGTGGGGTGTCAGGATGCCGAAACTTGATGGCGTTGCTGATTAGATTTTGAAACAACTGCATCATCTGAGTGGCGTCGGCCCGCAAATGAGGCAAATCATCGTAAATAATCTCGGCTTTAGCTTCAGTAATGGCGATGTGGAGGTTTGCGATCGCATCTTCCACGCTTTCGCCACAGTCTACGTCTTTGAGCACCAGATCCCGCGTCCCGACCCGAGAATAGACCAGCAGATCGTGAACCAGCGTCTGCATCCGCCGCGTCCCGGCAGCGATGAAGCCGAAATACTCTTGAACCTCAGCATCCTGCGTCAAAACAGAGCGATCGTCGAACAGCTTGTCCTGCAGGAGTGAAATATGTCCAGAGACCGCCCGCAGGGGTTCCTGCAAATCATGGGAGGCCGTATGGGCAAAATCCTTTAGCTCCGTGTTGGCTCGTGCAAGCTCACTGCGCAGTAATTTCTCCTGCTGATAGAGGTCCCGATATCTTTTTTCGCTCTCCTGCAGCGCCAGTTGAGCGCGATTCCGTTCAATGGAGGCTCGAATGTAATGCTCTAGCAGTGATGCCTGTAGGTCTGCTTTATCTAAGTAGTCGGCAGCGCCAGATTTGAGAGCGGTAATATCTAAGTTGCGATCGCCCTGACCGCTGAGAATAATCTCCGGGGCCGGAGCATCCTGCTGATTGACCAACGCCATCAGTTCCAGGCCGTTTTGTTCACCCAGCCGATAGTCCACCAGATAAACGCTGTAGGGCTGTCGCTGAATCTGATCGGCGGCCTCGGAAAATGTCTTTACCCAGTCAAGCTGGAACCGCTGTTCTGGCACTTCAGAGAGCAAATCACGAATTAACAAATAATCATCTTCGTCATCTTCAACCAGCAGTACCTGAATAGCCTGATCCACCATATTGTCAGCTTTCTCCCGACGGTAGGGTTACAATCTCAAACCAGTAGCGACCCAGCCCCTGAATCACTTCAACAAGTTGCTCAAAAGTGATCGGCTTGATGATGAATGAACTCACGCCCAACGAATAGGAGCGCACTACGTCCTCTTCTGCTTTCGAAGTGGTCATTACCACCACCGGGATGTGTCGCAAACTCTTATCTGCCTTGATCTCGATTAGCGCCTCACGACCATCTTTCTTGGGCATGTTTAAGTCTAACAAGATCAGCCCCGGACGCGGAGATTGGGTCGCGTCGGTATAGCGGCCTCGCTGGTGCAGGTAGTCAAGAAGTTCTTCGCCATCTTCAACGAAGTGTAGCGGGTTGATTAGACTGCTTTCAACGAATGCTTCTTGGGTGAGGAGGCGATCGTCCTCGTCATCCTCTGCCATCAGAATGGGAACAGATTGGCTTTGTGGACTACTGCTCATGATCGTGGGGCTGGGTATAGGGCAGGGTAATGATGAACGTTGCACCTTCGCCATCAGCGCTGATCGCAGTGAGCTGACCGCCATGGCGCTCAACGATTTTACGACAGATCGCCAGTCCCATGCCGGTGCCCTCGTAAGCAGACCGACTGTGGAGACGCTCAAAGGGGGTAAAGATGCGGTCTAGATATTTGGTGTTGAACCCAATACCGTTGTCTTGAATCTGCAGCTCTACTTCTTGCTCTGCAGCAGCAGACTGAGAAACGACGATCTGAGGCGGGATGCCTGGCTGATGGAATTTGAGGGCATTACCAATCAAATTTTGGAACAGTTGTCGCATCTGCACTGGATCCGCTTCAAGTGTGGGCAGCGCGTTGACCTGAACCTGACCCTGCGTTTTTTCGAGGCGGGCTTCAAGATCCGAGAGCACGCCGCGCACAATGTCGTCAAGATTGACGGCTTCGAAGGGCTGAACCCGGGTGCTAATGCGGGAGTAAGCGAGCAAATCATCGATTAAGATCTGCATCCGCTGGGCCGCACTCTGCATCCGCCGCAGGTAGTCCCGTCCTTGGTCCCCAAGTTGTGGAGCATACTTCACTGTGAGGCGATCGCCAAAAGCCTGAATTTTACGCAGTGGCTCCTGCAGATCATGGGAGGCCACATAAGCGAAGTCCTGTAGTGCTCGATTAGAGGTGCTCAGCTGTTCAGCGGTCTGCCTCAGTTGACGCTCACTGCCCAGTCGTTCCACCACTTCTGCTTTCAGGTCTGCATTTGATGCCGTCAGCTCCGCCGTCCGATCTTCGACCCGTTGCTCTAGTTCTGTATTAATGGTCTGCAGCTCTCGTTCGGCTCGTTTGCGCTCGGTAATGTCGAGAATAAAAGCCGCAGACTGGGTACGAGTCTCTCCCATCAAGATATAGCCAATCAAGACCGGAATGCGGCTGCCGTCTTTGCGAACATATTCTTTCTCGTAAGGTGTACAGCTTCCCCGTTTCTGCGCTTCGGCGATCCTAGCCTGGTCCAGCGGCAGGTACTCCGGTGGCGTCAGGTCATCCCAGCGGACCTGATTGTTTTTGAGTTCCTGGCGACTGTAGCCGACAATGCGCAAAAACTCGTCGTTGGCCTCCTGAATTCCCCCCTTGGTATCGCCAAAAAGAATGCCGATCAAATCGGACTCCGTAAAGCGGTGCATCCGTTCCTGATAGGTTCTGAGTGCCTGCTCCATTTGCTTGCGCTCAGTGATATCGGTGGCAATGCCGCCGATCTGAACGACCTGCCCCTCAGCGTCGAAAATCGGAAACTTAATCGATAGGTAGGTATGCCATTCATCATCGGTCTGCCGAACAACCTCTTCTGTAAATAGGGGCTGGCCCGAAGCAACAACCTGGCGATCATTGATCCCGAATTCAGCAGCGACCTCTGGAGGAAATAGCTCAGCATCGGTTTTGCCAATTGCCTCTGCTTCCGAGAGACCAAAGATCGTTTGAAATTCCTGATTGATGAGCTGAAGACGCCCTTCCGGTTCCTTGAGGTAAATCACCGACGGGGCGTTATCTAAGATCGCCTGCAGTTGGGTCTGATTTTGCTGCAGCGCTTGTTCTGTCTTTTGCTGTTTTTCCAGGCTGATCTTCAAGCTTGTGGTCAGTGCGGCCTGCTGTGTTGCGATCGCAACCTGCACCGAGATTTCACCCAACAAATTCAGTTCTTCCGCAGTCCAGTTGTGTATCGTCTGGCAATGGTGAGCAATCAGCAATCCCCACAGCCTGGTCGTACCCGTTACGTTTGCTGTATCGATAATCGGAACCACAAGACTGGCCTTGACCTGAAACCGCTGCAGCATCTTGATATGACAGACAGACAGATGGCTCTCGGCAATGTTTGCGATCGCCATCTTATGGCCCTGCAGATATTTCTCAGCTTGATAGCTTTGGGCCCCCTGGAAGCAATTGTCCTCTAGCTGGTAGCCGAGGGTTGCGCTCCATTCTGGTAAGACTGACTCAGCTACTGTGGTCCCGCTCATGTCGGGTTCGAACTGGTAAATAAGGGTGCGATCGCACCTCAGCAATCGACGAACGCCATCCACCGCAGCCTGCAATATTTGTGAGAGTTCAACCGCACGATTGATACCCGAGGCCAGATCGGCAAACAGCGCGTTTTGCTGCCGCTGGCGCTGAATCTGTGACTGCAGGGTTTGCTCCGCTAGGGCACGGGCAATGGACCTTTCTAGTTTTTCTGGCGTGAGCTGCCCTTTGATGAGGTAATCCTTGGCACCATTTTTTATGACTGCTACAGCAATTTCTTCATCCTCTTGGCTGGTGAGCACAATCACAATGGGCGGTATCTCTAGTTGTACGATCAGATCTTGCAGAAGTTTTAGGCCATTGGTGTCCGGCAATCGGTAGTCGAGCAGTACGATATCAGGCTGCTCTTGCTTGCAGAGTGCCAGAGCCTCGGCTCCTAACTCACATTCCAAGATGTCGTAATTCCAAGTTCTCGACGCTTTTAAGTACCGACGACAAATCGCCCGATCACTCTCCGAATCATCCACGATTAAAATTCTACTGCTGAGTAGGGAATCGGTCATGCTGGCATTCTTTCGCTCGACTTACATCGACAGGGCACGGTAGTCACAGTATACGGTCCATAACTTTGTAAAGCAGGCGGTGCTGGTAAACATGCGCAAAAGTTATGGTGATTAATCGAGAAGCGAGCTGAGCTGCTCGAAAGCCCGCTTGCTCAGAAACATAAGAAATATGGATTCTAAGTATTAGTTCTATTTATAACCAATGGTGGATGCTTGCTCAGGCATTGTTCTCCTAGATTGTATATAGATACATTCACAGCTTCGGCAACTCGGTGAGGCTATGGATCTCTAGTTGGCAGGATTTTGAGGTTTACAGCGCTGCGGCAGCTTCAGAGAGTATTGCAGAGTCGGTCCCCGGTGCCAGTATGACTTGCGTGAGTGCCGTGGCAATCTACATCAATGACATTTCTACATGAGACCCAACTAAAGGAATTGATGGAGTCAACGGGTAGACCCCGGGTCTCGATCTATATGCCCACTGACTTGACAGAACAGCAGGCTCCCTCTGCTCCTATCCGTTTGAGGCGTCTACTCAACGAGGTTCAGGTCCAGCTCGCAACCGGAAAATGGTTCCCATTCGATGCCGTGGCGCTGCTTAGATCATTGAAGGCACTGATTGAGCAGCATGACTTTGGGCAGCAGCGGCAGGGGCTGGCAATTTTCTGTAGTCCAGAGATATTTCGCACCTACTCACTGCCCATCCGTTTCCGAACCTTGGCCATTGTTACCCATCGCTTTCATCTCAAACCTTTGCTGCCACTGCTCACGGAGAACACGAAATTTTTAATTCTGGCGGTGCACCAAAATCAGCCCCGACTCTTTCGGGCAACTCAACACTCCATTGAACCCCTTAATCTAGCGGACGTGCCTCAAAGTCTTGCGAAAGTCTTACTCCGCGACAATTTTGAAGAACAACTTCAACGTTACGATCGCAGTACCATCAGCCATTCTCCTGTTGATCAGAGACAAGGGCTTGACCGCGCAGATAGTGAAATTTTTCGCCGCTTTCAAAAGATCAATGAGCGAGTGATGTCTTGGCGGCATGATCCGCAGATACCTTTGCTCTTGATGGGGACGGAAGCTCTGTGTTCTATTTATCAGCGTGCTAATCCCTGTACGTCTATACTTCATACATGCAGAGCAGATAATCAAGAATTGCTCAGTTCTGAATCACTGCATCAGTACGCTTGGCAGACGGTTGCCCCCCATTTTCAGCACGTGAAGCAACAGGCGATCTCACAATACCGATATTTATCTTCAACAGAGCAAACCCATACCGATTTACAGGGTATTGTTCGAGCGGCTCACAATGGCCAAGTTGAGACTTTATTCGTGGCTGCTGGGAGACAGATCTGGGGTCGCTTCAATCCACAGACTGACAAGATTGAGTTGCAAAAAAGTAGGGTCGAGGAGCTAGACGATCTATTAAATTTTGCCGCAGTACAGACCTGGCTGCGGGGCGGGCAGGTTCATATTTTGGAGCAGATGCCTTTTGATAACGTTCCTATAGCCGCGATTCTCCGTCGGTAGTTCGTCTGTGGAAGCAATGCTGTAAAAAGAGATTGACATGGTGGCAGCCCCTAGCGCTGTCCTTGTTGATAAGTAGACCGCATCTCGCGAGGCTGTCATTGACTTATAACTCATCCGCCCTAGGCTTGTTGTTATGACCGATCTACTGCTGATGCTCTGATAACGGACGTGCAGTCACCACTCTGATCGATGACATCCAAAAATTGTTGGATAAAGGGCTCGATGTTTACCGCACCTTTCTGGCGGATGTTGATAAACACAGTGGGTGTCTCCTGAACGCCTTGCTGTTGACCACTTTCCACATTGGCTTGGATCTGTGAGTGGTGGGCGTGCCCGCCGATCTCTTGCAAAAATTGACAGATATTCAGTCCTAGTTCATCGGCATATGCGACGAGAGAGGCATCATCGAGGGCCTGTTGATTTTCAAATAGCTTGTCGTGCATTTCCCAGAACTTACCCTGGCTTCCGGCAGCCTCAGCGATGGCTGCTGCTTTCTGAGATTGAGCATGAATTTCGGGTCTTGGGAAATGGCGGAAAATAAAGCATAGCTGATTACCGAGGACGTGGCGTAGTCTTTCTACCGCTTGATGGGCTTTTCCAGACTGGGGACATTGATAATCACCATAGGTCATCATTAATAGAGCTGCCGATAACGAGCCTCGGGTGTGGTCAACATCTTTGATGGTTGGCATCGTTTCCTGGAGTGGCATGTCGATATTCCCATCGGGGTTGGGGGTATTACTTCTACCATCGTCAGAGATAGCTCTAGAAAACACGACTACCGCAAACGCAGGATGTTTGCTGAGCGATCGCAAGGCTTGTTTCCCTATCGATCGGCTAGGGTCGCTAATCACCGATAGCTATCTCATATTTGCGTTTTCTGCAGTTTTACCCTCTAAGACAGAGATAAAATCTGAATATAACTTTCTGATGGCTATAGGTCCGCGATTTGATCTAATTGTGGGTGTATAGCTGGGATTACAGCTTTAAAAACAAAATGATGCTGCGCTTCACGTCTCTCTCGGTGGCTGTATGACGGAATACGTGTGGAGCGATTTCGCAAGAATATAATAGAGGACAACAAGAATTAGGTAGACTGCTTTGCCGTAATGGGCAAGATTAACATATACGCCGTGGGTCATTAGAATAAGTCTACTGTCACTGGCTTTCAGGACGTGCAAGCAAGATAAGGAAAGCCACTGCATGAGAAAATCGAGTCACTGATTGACTGTCTCTATTGCTGGCAAGCGCGACTATGACTGCGACGGCGAACGGACATTTACCCTCTCCACCCGATGAGCCGCAGCGACGAGATGCGCTGCTGAGTGGGGTCGCCGAAGCAGCACGGCGGCTCTTAGTTGTCGCAGATTTTGATGCGGCAGTGAACGGGGCGTTGGATGCGATCGCAACCTCCGCTGGCATAGATCGCATCTTCATCTACCAAAACCACGTTGATCCTCAAACCCAAAGAGAATTTGCGACCTGCCCCTATGAGTGGACCGTCCCAGAGGTCGTGAAAAGTCGTGAAATATCGGGCCAATACCCGATGTTGTATAGCGAAATTGACGGCTATCGCGATTGGCTCAATGAGCTAAAGGCTGGTCGCTCAGTACAAAAGCTGGCCCAGGAAATGTCAGCAGCCGGCCAAGCGAAACAGAAACAAGAACAGGCGCTGTCAGTATTGACGGTGCCGATTTTTATACAAGGTATATATTGGGGCAATTTTGGCTTTGATGACTGCACCACTGCACGAGTGTGGAGCGAGGCAGAGATTGCGGTACTTGAGACGGCGGCAGCCAACTTTGCAGGAGCGCTGCAGCGGCGAGCAAGTCTGGCTGATTTGGAGAGCTTTAACCAGCAGCTACAGCAGCGGGATGCATTACTCAACAGCGTCAATGCGGCAGCACAATGTTTGGTGGCCAGTGAGGATTTTGCTCAGACCATTCATGAAGCACTCAAGATTTTAGGGGAAGGAACTCAGCAAGACCGAGTTTATGTGTTTGAGAATCTTCTCGATCCTGAAACAAAAGAGATTCTTTGGGCTCTCCCTTACGAGTGGACAACACCCGGCATTCCTGCCTCGACGGTGGTTGCCGATGCGTTACCTCTTGCAATGAATGCCTTCCCATCACATCTTGTCGAGTCAATGTCGCAAGGGCAAGTGGTCAAGCTTCTAACTCGCGACCTTGATGGTGTTGCACGAGATGTAAATGTAGCGGGCCAAACTCAATCCTTAGTCGCGGTTCCAATTTCG
This sequence comes from Acaryochloris thomasi RCC1774, assembly GCF_003231495.1. Taxonomy (NCBI): domain Bacteria; kingdom Bacillati; phylum Cyanobacteriota; class Cyanophyceae; order Acaryochloridales; family Acaryochloridaceae; genus Acaryochloris; species Acaryochloris thomasi. The sequence continues at coordinate 309,924 of NZ_PQWO01000001.1, read as the reverse complement.
GTGGCAGGTCAGTGGTGGGGCGTACTGGGTTTTGATGACTGCACTACAGAGCGAGTTTGGTCTGATGCTGAAATTGCAGTTTTAGAGACGGCGGCGACCTGTATCGGGAATGCGATTGAACGCGATCGCAATCTAAAACAAAAGGAAGCCACTGCCTTGGCCCGTGCGACTGAGCTAGAAGCCCACAATCAGGTTTTAGAAGGGCGCGATCGCATCTTAGAAGCCACAGCAGCGGCGGCAAATATTCTGCTCACGATTGAAGACTTTGATCAGGCTGTCAACACAGCCCTGCAAATTGTTGGGGAAGCCGTTGACACCGATCGGGTGGGCATCGTTGAACATCTTGAAAATCCGTCAGAGACATCTTTTGGGCTGTGGCAGGTTGTCTATGAATGGAACTCTCCCCACACCGCCTTGGTTGCACATAGACATCATCCTGAACTGATGCAGGGTTCCTATGAAGGCGTTGCAGAACACTATGCACAGTTTATTCGGGGCGAAGGATTTAGTTTCTTGATCGATGATCTATCCGGACCCTTGCACAATATTCAACAAAAGATTGGCGTACAGTCAATGCACGTGGTTCCTATCCTGCTGCAGGGGCGCTACTGGGGCATTATTTACTTTGACGATTGTCGCGTATCACGACAGCGAAGCGATGCTGAACTAGCGGTTTTAAAAACTGTTGCCGACTGTATTGGAAGTGCTATTGAACGCGAACGACTTCGTGATGCAGAGCTACAAAATCGCGAAGCCCGCGAAGCTGCCGAGCGCAATGTGTTGTTAGAGCGCGAACAGGCAGCCCGAGACCGAGTGACAGAACTTGTCAAAGCTAATGATGTCATCAAAGAAACCTTAGACACATTGGCAACTGAGCCAGAGCTGGAACGTTTTTTGGGCTACGTATTGCAAGCCATTGCGCAGCAATTCAATGCACCTCTTTTAGAATACTGGCGGCATGAAGATAAAACTGCATACCTAGAGCTGGCTGTTGTAAATGGAGAAATCTTAGTCAGTGAAAAGCTTGTAGGGCATCACGGCGTTGAGGGTTTTCCGGTGCCGCCGCCATTAATCCATAACGAAAAACTTTTGCATCGTACTCAGCATATTGAGGCAGATTTTTCTCTCAACAATCCATTTGCTTCTCCTATTGTGCAAAACGTATGGACTTGGTGTGAACAGCATGGCGTAACTCACCCCGTAGATAAAGCAATTAACTTTCCGGTTATCCTTGGCGATCGGTCCTATGGGTCAATCGCTGTTTTATTACCTGAAGGACAAACATTCTCAGAGCATGCAGTACAGCTAGGCTATGCCCTCACCAATCAGGTCGCTTTAGCTGTTCAGCTCACTCACTTAGCTGAACAGAGTCGACAGTCTGCAATTGTTCAGGAGCGGGAACAGGCGGCCCAAAATCGGGTTGCAGAACTGGCCAAAGCAAACGATGTTCTCAAAGAGACATTAGATACATTGGCTGCTGAGCCAGAGTTAGAGCGTTTCATCGGCTATGTATTGCAGGCAGCATCGCAGCAGTTTAATGCGCCCTTAGTTGAATATTGGCATCATAGTGAACAAAGTGTGGCCTACATAGAGCAGGCTGCAGTTCAGGGAGAAATTGCAACTGCTGAGCAACTGGCTGGGCACCCTGGCCTTGAAGGGTTTGCCGTGCTGTCAGAACTGGTCAATGAGGAGCAACTTCAGGAACGGCTCACTCATTTCTTAATTGATGATTTGGCGGCTGATCCCTTAGTTGCTGAGGTATATCCAAGGTTGTTGCGCTGGTGCGAACGTCAGGGAGTACGGCCCCATCGGGAGGTCAATATTCCGGTGACTTTGGGAGGAACGTCCTTTGGGTCACTGGTGATTTATCTGCCCCAGTCGCAGCAGTTCAGCGATGAACAAATTGAGCTGGGCTACGCGCTGGCCCACCAAATGAGTTTGGCCATCCAGCTAACCCAGTTGTCAGAAGAAACTAAACGGGTAGCGTTGCTTGAAGAACGCGATCGCATCTCCCAGCAACGGGCCATTGAGCTATCTCAGGTCAGCAACGTTCTCAAAGACAGCCTCAATCGGTTAGCCAGTGAACATGATTTGGATGTGTTCTTGGGCCATGTCGTCGATACGATTAACCAGCAAGTTGGCGCAGCAGCAGGCCATATTTTTCTCCACGATCCAAAGACAGATACTTTGTCTCAGCGACTATCCGTCAGATTTGGCCAAATGACAACTGGCTCTGCTGAACATGACCCTCCAATTTTTCATGCTCCTGTGCCTGCAAACATCACACCTGCATACGCCCTAATGTGTGAGTCAAGGGAAATCATCCTAGCTAGCATGAATAGTGATGAGCCACTCTTCTGGCCAGGAACCTTGGAATGGCATCGTCAGATGGGGCATCAAGAGGCGGCAGCACTGGCCCTTAGAGCAGGCGATCGAGCGATCGGCTGGCTAGGTTTAGCTTTCACGGATAAAAACAGTCTTACCCCTGAAGAGAAAGAACTGATCTTCGCTCTTGCAGATCAAGCTGGTCTTGCCATTCAAATGGCTCAGCTTGCTGAAGAAACGAAACAAACAGCAGTGATCAAAGAGCGTGAACAGTTCGCTCAAACGCGCGCCACTGAGCTAGAAACACACAATCAGGTTTTAGAGAAACGCGATCGCATCCTTGAAGCGACAGCAACGGCCTCAAATATCTTGCTCAGTGATGGCGATTTTGATACGGCAGTCAGTTCAGCATTGCAAGTCTTAGGCGAAAGTGTAGGATGCGATCGCGCTTTCGTTGCTCAACAATTCAATGATCCAGTCGGTGAAACCCTCGGGTTCTTGCGAATTCTGTACGAATGGGATTCACCGGGTATTAGTTCACAAACGTCTGACTATGAAGGTCTACAGGATATCAGCTGGCAAGATTGGAGCATAGAAGATTGGTATTATCGCAACCTTAATGGGAAGGCATTTGGGCAGACAATCGATAACTTCTCTGAACGTTTCCGACAGCTGCAGCAAGAAGTTGGCTCCCAGGCCGTACACAATATTCCTATTTTTGTAGAAGGTAGCTTTTGGGGGGTCGTTGGAACTGATCACTGCTGCGAAAAGAGACTTCTAACAGATGCGGAGCTAGCGGTATTCAAGACGGCAGCAAGCTGTATTGGTAACGCGATTGAACGCGAACAGATCCGCAAAGCTCGCGAAGCCGCCGAACGGAATGTATTACTTGAGCGAGAACAATTTGCCCAAACTCGTGCTGTTGAGTTGGAAAACCACAATTTAGTTTTAGAGAAACGCGATCGCATCCTAGAGGCGACAGCCGCCGCTGCTAACGTGATGTTGACAGCCATTGACTTTGACAGCGCCATCCATACCGCCCTCCAAATTGTCGGTGAAGGTCTAGAGGTTGATCGCATCAACTTGGGAGAGCATTTTGAAGCAATCTCTCAGCAAGAGTCCGGCTATCACCAATTCTTGTATGAATGGAATACCCACAACACACCCAGACAAATGGATCTGCCTGCATTCGCACGGATCAGCGACAGCGGTATGGAATTTGCGGTTGATGCTCTGCGAAGAGGAGATGCCTTTGGCGGCATCGTTGATGAACTACCTGAACCCTTTCGCAGCGAGCAATTGGGGCTGGGCGTTATGTCTACCTACGCTATTCCCATCCACGTGGACAACAATTTTTGGGGAGTAATTGCCTTTGATGACTGTCACCAGTTAACTCGCCGCAGTGAAGCTGAACTCGAAGCTCTCAAAACCCTCGCCAACTGTATTGGTAATGCTATTGATCGCGATCGCATTCGTAAAGAACGTGAGGCCGCTATTCTAATCCGAGCAACAGAGTTAGAGGCGTACAATCAAGCCTTAGAAGAGCGTGATCTAATTCTGGAAGCCACTGCAGCAGTCTCAAATGTCCTGCTCACCGACATAGACTTCGATACAGCGTTCAATGAAGCCATGCAAATCATTGGTGAAGCCGTGGGCACCGATCGCGTTGGCATTGCTGAAAATCTTGCAGATCTCACTGAGACAGAACCAGGACACTGGCGCGTCATTAATGAATGGACAGCCCCTGGAATTACACCCGTTGCTCAGATCCACGATCCTGAGCCGATGCAGGGCAGCTATGCCGGAGCCGAACAGCTCTATGCCCTGCATCAAAGGGGAGACGGATTTAGCCTGTTAACTGAGCAGATGACAGAACCCTTCCGCAGCAGCATGACCTTTGTGGGTGTGCAAACCTTACACTCCGTTCCGATTATCCTGCGCGGCAACTATTGGGGAACGATCGTGTTTGGGGACTGCCGCCAACAACGACTGCGAAGTAGCGCTGAACTCGCTGCCCTGCAAACGGTGGCAGACTGCATCGGTAACGCCATTGACCGCGATCGCATTCGCAAAGAACGTGAAGCTGCTGCCCAAGCCCGCACGACTGAACTGGAAACCTTTAATCAGCAGCTACAGCTGCGAGACAGTCTCCTCAACAGCGTTAACGCTGCTGCCCAGTGCCTAGTTGCCACCGAAGATCTCTCCACCGCTCTTCCCGCGATGCTGCAAATCTTAGGGGAAGGGACAAGGCAATGCCGCGCCTATATCTTACAAAACTCACAAGATGAGCAAACCCACGAACTGATCTTCAACCTCACCCTCGAATGGAATGCTCCAGGCATTCCCACAAAACGGGAGGCGGGTGGCCGATTCCCAGTCCCCATCAACGCATTCCCTGACCACCTAACCGCCCCACTCAAAGCAGGGCGCTCTACCCAATTTCTAGCCAGCGAACTTGATGGATTAGATAAACGAGACCAGGGCCAAGCGCTTTCCTTGGTCGGAGTCCCCATCACTGTCGAAGGGGAATGGTGGGGCTTACTAGGACTCGATGACTGCATCTATGAGCGAGTTTGGAGCGAGGCCGAAATTGCTGTTTTAGAGACGGCGGCTACCTCAATCGGCAACGCTCTTGAGCGTGATCTGACCCGTAAAGAACGTGAAGCGGCAGCCAACCTGCGCGCCACTGAACTCGAAAATCATAATTTGGTGCTCAAGAAGCGAGATCGCATTTTAGCGGCTACGGCATCAGCGGCCAGTTCTCTGCTCGCCAGTGAAGACTTTGAGCAAGCCGTGAGCTTAGTGTTGCAAACCGTTGGTGAAGCCCTCAACACCAATGAATTTGGCATTGTACAAACGACAGGTGATCCTGAGGATCCGGCCTCTCTCCGCTGGGCTGTTTTGTACAAGTGGGACGTTGAGCAAGGGGGCTCTCGAGCGACCCCAGAGCAACCTTTGGAGCAGGGACCTTGTCTTCAGGCTTGGGAATGGCACCAACTGCTTTGCCGAGGACATAACTTCAGTGCCACGCTAGATGAAATGCCTGAGGCTTTCCGTCAACTTTCAGTTCAGTCGGGCATTCAGGTTAGGCATGGTATTCCTATCTTTGTCGCAGGGCAGTACTGGGGAATGCTAGGATTTTCTGATCGACAGGGAAGCCCGCAACGAATATCTGCTGAATTTGCAGCTCTAGAAACGGCAGCTGCTTGCATTGGCGGTGCTATTGAACGCGAGCAGCTGCGTCAAGCAGAACTCCTGACCCGAAAGGCCCACGAAGCAGCTGAACGTGAAGTTTTGCTCGCCCATGAACGTGCGGCCCGTGCGGTTGAACTTGAAACTGCCAACCAAATTCTTTCGACCCGAGAGCGTTGGCTAGACGCCACTGCTGCGGCTGCCAGCGAGTTGCTTGCTAATGCTGATGTGGGTGCCAGCGTTGATGCTGCGCTTAAGACCATTGGGGTGAACTTGGGTTGCGATCGCATCGGCATCATGCAGCACTTCTCAGAACCTACTGGCTTAGGATACTTTCGCATTCTCTACGAATGGGACTCCCCCAACACTCTCCCTCAAATTGTTGACCCCGAGATCAATCAGCTTCCCGCCAACCTGTTTGAAAACTGGTCTAGACAACTCATGGCAGACCACTGGGTCGGGGGGCTCGTCGCTGAGTTAGACGAACCCTTCCGCAGCACCATGCAAGAACTCAATACCCTCTCAACCTATGCTGTACCCATGTTTGTTGAGGCTGAGTTTTGGGGCCTCATGTTCATGGATCACTGTAAAGAAGTGAGGCAGTTGACCCCAGCAGAACTCGCCGTATTCAACACCGCCGCCACCTGCATCGGCAGCGCTATCTATCGAGATCAGATGAGGGCCGAACGAGAACAGGCTGAGCGCGATGTTCTACTGCAGCAAGAACGAGAACAAGCAGCCCAACAACAGGCTACCGAACTCGCTAAAGCCAACGAATCCCTGAATCGAACCATTGGGGCCTTAGCGGAAAATCCTGAATTACATGAATTTCTAGGATTGCTTTTGGCAGAACTTGCCCAGCAAACCAGCGCTTGTGAGACGCACCTTTTTCTCTATGATGCTGAAACCCATACGCTTAAACAGCATTGTGCAGTTAAGGACGGTCATATTTATATGGGGGCTACTCCCACCGACCCTGATATGTTTCGACATCCCTTCCCGGCAGATCTGACCGGAGCATGGCAGGCCATATTGGATGCTCCAAATCCCTTAACCTTCGATGACTTAGGCTCTTGGGACGAGAGCGAGCTTAGCCTTTGGTGGCCAGAGAGCATACCCTGGCATCGTAGAGAGGGGCATCGTGATGTGGCTTGCGCCCGCATGAAAGCCGGTAATCAACCCATTGGATTCATCGGCTTCGCCTTCCGAGATCGCACCAGTCTCACCGATGGTCAGCTTGAGTTTATTCAAGCCCTCACCAACCAAGCCACCCTTGCGATTCAGCTCACCCGTTTGGCAGAGCAAAACCAAAGTGCGGCCCTTGTCAACGAACGGAACCGTCTCGCTCGCGAAATTCACGACACTCTGGCTCAAACCTTTACTGGTGTTTCCTTGCAGCTCGAAGCTGTGCGTGGCATCACCACCCCCGCAAACGGAGCAGAACCCACCCTCGAAGACTTCAATGAAGCCCAAACCTATATCCGGCGCGCTCGTGACCTTGCCCGTGCCGGACTCTCTGAAGCGCGCCGCTCCGTCCGTTCTCTTCGCTCCGCCGCCCTAGAAACCGATGCCCTTCCCGATGCCCTCCGCAAAACCCTAACCCAAACGACCCGTGACACGGGCCTCGAAACCCATTTTTATCTCGAAGGTGATCCCATTCCCCTTCCGGATGATATTCAACTCAACCTGCTACGTATCAGCCAAGAAGCCGTTACCAATACCCTACGCTACGCCCAAGCCACTCAGCTTGACCTTACCCTGAGTTTCACCTCACAACCCAATCAACAACAAGTTCAGCTCCGCGTCATAGACAATGGCAAGGGCTTCGACACTACCCAACTTTCCCAAAAAGGTGGCTTTGGTCTCTTGGGTATTCGTGAACGTACCGCCCACTTTGAGGGCACTTTTGAACTACTCAGCACCCCAAATATTGGTACCACCCTCGATATTGTTATCCCTCTATCCCCGTAACCTAGAGCTTTGCCCCTATGACGACTGCCGCAACTCCCATCACGATTATGGTCACTGAAGATCATGGCATCGTTCGTCAAGGCATCATCTCCATCCTGGAGCGCCAGCCCGACTTTACCATTGTTGCCGAAGCCAAGGATGGCCTCGAAGCCGTCGCCCTCTATGCCACCCATCAGCCCGACATCACCCTCATGGATCTTCGGATGCCCAACCTAGAAGGGGTCGAAGCCATTACCCGTATTCGGGAATACAGCCCCGACGCTCGCATTATTATTCTCACCACTTACGACACCGACGAAGATATCTACCGAGGGCTGCAGGCCGGAGCCAGAGGCTACATTCTTAAGGATGCTGATTTTGAAGATCTCGTCGATGCCGTTCGTACAGTTCACAAAGGCAAACGCTACCTGCCTCCAAACGTCGCTCTCAAACTGGCTGAGCGAATGGATACCGAAGAGTTAACTGAACGAGAACAGGACGTTCTCAATCTGATGGTGTTAGGCACCAGCACCCCCGCCCTTGCCAAAGCTCTCAACATCTCTGAGGGAACCGTCAAGTTTCACATCAACCATATTTTTCAGAAGCTGGGCGTCAACGACCGTACCCAAGCTGTGATTGCCGCACTGCGCCGGGGCCTTGTGCGTCTAGATGACTAGCAGTCAACGCCTGTCAACCTAGCCGATCGGTTAGGGTGCCTCCCCACCCATCGCTATGGATGCCACCCGCTTACCCAGTAGAGATAGCTCCCTACTGGTGACTGTGTAAAAAGTCAGGCTTCTGGCTAGTCGTGGCCGGAGAGCAATATCTCTAGGATAGGTTCATTGCTTCATCTGGCTAGCCATGACTGACACCCCTCCACCACAGTCTTCAGAGACCTATGAATTTGACGGCTACAGTATTTTTTACTGTGCCGCAGCACCGACAGACTGGCCGCAAGAGTGTCATGAGCAGGTCGAAATCTTAGTGCCTTTCGGCAGGACTGTCGCAAACCTGACGTGGCAGGAGGCCCAAGATCAGCAACAAGAAATGCTTTGTCCTGAGCAAGTATGTATCATTCCGGCTCAGCAGTCCCATGCCCTTCAGCTTGCTGAACCGAGTGAACTGATGCAGATTTTTTTAGACCCTCAGTTCATCGTCCGTACAACCCATGAGGTGCTGCGCAGCCCTCACTGGAGTCTCACCGGTCACTATGCTCTCGAAGATGAAACAATCCGCTCTGTCGCTCAGATGCTCCGGCCTTGGCTGACTGAGCGTTGCTCGGTCTCTAATCTATATCGCACGATGCTGGTCAAGCTACTCGCGGTTCACTTGATTGCCAAATATGCCCAGGCTGATATTGTACCCATTGGATCTGAGGGAGGGGTTGCGATTTCAAAGCTAGCTCCTGTTCTCAACCATATTCATCGATGCATTGACGAAAACCTCAAAATTGCCGATCTTGCCGATATCTATGGCGTGAGCCCCTCTCATTTTTCCCGCGTCTTCAAAGATGCCGTGGGCCAATCGCCCCATCAATACATTCTCTCGCAGCGGATCAACTTAGCAAAGCAGCTGTTAGCTGAAACGGATCTATCCATTGCCGACATTACCTTAGAGTGCGGCTTCTATGATCAAAGTCACTTCATCGTTCAGTTCCGTCGGTTCACCGGCACCACCCCCAAGACCTATCGCAACAAGTGTTCTATCCCGCCATTATCAGTCCATAGTGTAGGGATCCCCCCTCAGCTTCACAGCCAATGGGTCTAATTTTCTGTTCCTCGCAGATTTTTCAGAGAGTGCGAAGGCCAATTTTGTAGGATTGACGCAAGCATTTCTTTTCGTCCACCCACCCACACGGAGCTGACTTCCTATGCATCGCTTCTTCTCTCCAGGCATTGCTGCTCTATTGATGATCACAACGGGGCCAACCGCCGCTGCAGAACCAGCCGCCATTGCAGCCAAAGCATCTGCTTCAGCTCCCAATATGAACTTCAGCCTCCTCGCTCCCGCTTGAATATTTATTTGGATCCTAGTGAGAGAAATTATGTCTAGCATAAAACCCTCTATTGCCCCTCAGCTTGCGACGAGACAGCAGGTGATGGATCCAGAGCAGGTCTATCATCATCAGCGACTGGCCGATCTGGGTGCATTCTCAGCCATGATGGTGCATGAGCTGCGCAATCCGCTCACCACACTGATGATGGCGCTAGACCATTTTCAGTCTCTAGAACTGCAGCCCAGCTCTCAAGAGCGATTGGATTTAGCGATCTCAGAGGTCGATCACCTTGGAGAGCTACTTAATAGCATCCTCAACTACTCAAAATATCAGTCACTCAACCGACAGCTGCTGGAACTCAATGACTTTGTCCAAACTGTTCTGGATGAATGGGACGTGACACCAGCGGCTGCGACTCGAAAGCTCAGCTTTACCCGTGCAGACGAAAATTTGACTGTTCTCATTGATCCAGCAAAGTTCAAGCAAGTGCTCATCAACTTGGTTCGTAATGCGGTGGAAGCAACCCAGCCTGGGGAAAGTATCTGTTGCACGGTCTTTAAGACAGATGCGAAGGCGTATATTCAAATTCAGAATCCGGCTCCATTGATCCCTCCGAGTGAGATTGAGAAGCTAGCCAACCCCTTTTTCTCAACAAAGCAGAGTGGAACGGGGTTGGGGCTGGCGATTGTTAAGCAGCTGGTCGAAGCCCATCAGGGTGATTTTATTGTGGAATCAGATGTTCAAAACGGTGTGTGCGTTTGTATTGGGTTGTCTTTCGAAGCAGCATTCTAATATCGTGGACTTACGACCAAAGAATTTATTATCCTTCCACGTGACGTTCTTCAGGTGAAACGGTCTCTTGGACTTGTTGCAGTAAGGCTTGCACAAATGAATCATTCTCTTGCATCAGTTCTTCCTGTTCTTCTACCGTGATCGTTCGTTGCTGAAGTAATTTTGCGACAGGCTTTGTCTCCTCTAGGTCCATGAACATGGTGACAAGCCGACCTTGCGTTTGTTCTAAAGCACTCCCAAGATTGGCTTTGTCCTGATTTAATGCTTCAATTTTTCCTTCAAGTTCTGAAACTTTATCCTGATTGGCTTGGTGTTTACGCTGGTAGCGTATTTGCAAGTAAATCGTCAGGGGAATTAAGACGAGCAGCGCGATGTATGTGAGGTCCGGCGATAAGTTTGTGTCCATAGTATTTTGGCTTGTGGATAGTGTGTCATCTATTGCTTTGTTGCCCAAAGGAGAAGAGCTAAGTTCCGCTTCCAAGTTATTGTTTGGAGGCCTTGCCTCTAAAATCGTTCCCGTCTTAGGAGATTGCTTGTTAGTCTCTGAAGAGGGGGTCAGGAATGTCTCTATTGGTATGCTGCTTGTTTTTTGAGTCAGTGCATTAGCAGGTTCTCCCGTGAGAGAGCTTTGTGAATAAACGCTTTGGGATGGGTTTGTGTGACTAGCTCCGGCTAAACTCAAAACTTCATCGAACGTAGTCGTCAAAGCATAGGCTGCTTCCAGCGACTGTCGCTGATTACCCGCGACAGCAGATGCATCAAGCTGAGTTAAATACTTCGATATATTCTGTATTTTTGTACTGGCCTCGCCTTTTTGAGATAAAGATAAAGATTTCTCGAGAAATCTCAAACGGATCTCAAAATCACCCAATGGCCCTCTCAGAAATGATTTCACCTCGCTCCAGTTTTCGTCCTTGATTAGCGACTCAAGCTCTAGAAGTCGAGTCTGCAATGGCGTCAATCTCATTGCGTATTGTTGGACGTGACTAACGTTAGGATCAAGCGGATTGCTCTCTAATGCTGATGCTTCAAATAACCCTAGGCTTGAAATAAGCCAAGCTGCTATGGCTACAAGAATGACCAACATTGACCTATAGAATTTCACGCTTTTCCTCCTTGAGAGGGCAAGAAACTTATTTAGGGCCATCAAGCACGACGCTGTATCAAGAACTAAAACCTGCGATAGCGCATGTCTAATTCGGATAAGCAATTCGTGGGATATGGGACAGAATTATGCGTCAACTAGACCATCAGTACTTGCTAATGTCTGCTTCGGATTCTGATATAGCCGTACTCGGCTGAGTTAGGACAACCCTTCTTTAACAGATATGGTATTCAGCCATTTTGACGCCCTAATCGATACGCGCACTGCTATAGATATGGATTTGTGCAAATGCAGTACAGACAGAGATCTCTAATTATTTCGCGGATAATCAGAGATCTGTCTGTGAACAGAATAAGTAATTTTGTTGACTTAAACCTGATTTAGGCAGGAAAGTTATAAAAATTAAATCATAAGTGAAACCAATGAATGAATCCCTCGGCCTGAGTCAGCCGTCTAAACTCTCTTGTGAATAGAGGTCGCCCTGTCTTCAATGTCGAATGTTGGGAGACTCCAAACTCATCTTGATGCCTTGTTTTGGGCGTAAGGTAATCGACGGTAGTAGCTCAATGGCCTGATCTGGAACCAGCGTGAAGTGAAATTGCTTGGCAAGCATCGCCAAGCTTAAGGTTGCTTCCATCATTGAGAAGGCTTTGCCAATGCAAACCCTCGGCCCCGCACCGAATGGAAAATAAGCGCAGCGAGGAAGTTTGTTCTCCAAGTTATCTTGCCAGCGTTCGGGTAAAAACTGCTCTGGATTTTTGAAGAAGCGAGCATCCCGATGGACGACCCACTGGCTAAAGTAAACAGCCGTTCCTTTTTTTAGTGAATAGGGGCCTATCTGGCAGTCTTGCGCGACTTCTCGACTTAATGCCCAGGCTGGTGGATATAATCGCATCGATTCTTTGAGAACCATTTCTGTGTAAGGCAATTGGGGTAGGTCGGTGACATCTGGATCTCTTCCCTTCAAGATTGATTGGGTCTCTCTTGTTAGATTTGTCGCAGCTTCAGGGTTTTGGGCCAGTAGCATCAAGGTCCAAGTCAGGGCGTTGGCCGTGGTTTCATGCCCCGCTAACAATAGCGTCATGACTTCATCCCGCAGCTCATTGATCGAGAGCTGGCTGCCATCTTCATCTTGGGCTGAGAGTAAATTAGACAGTAAGTCATCTTGGGGAGAATGACGACGCTGTTCAATGATGTTGTCTACGATTTTGTTGAGGTGCTTGATGGCTTGATTCCCCCGAAGATTGCTGGGCGTAGGCATCCAAGAGGGGAACAGAAAGCCGGTCTGGGTTTTGTGATAGTACTGGAGCATAATCGCCTCTAGGGCTTCCCCAGTCTCTAGGGCTGTTTGGGTGATATCAACTCCGAACAGTGCTCTGGTGATCACCTTGACGGTGAGCTGACTCATCTCCTGATGGATATCGCGGACTTCTCCGGCCTTCCAGGTGCTAAGCATTTGAGCGGTGTCTTCTACCGCCGTTGCCGCGTAGGCCGCAATCCGTTCCTGGGTAAAAGCGGGCTGCATGAGGCGTCGATGCCGCTGCCATAAATCTCCATCGCTGAGTAGTAGGCCGTTGCCGAAGATTCCGGCTAGAGAGCGATAGCTAATGTCTTTGATAAAGTGCTGGTTTTGCTTGCTGAGAATTTCGGCAATCAGGTCAGGATGGTGGAACAAATAAACTTGAGTTGAACCGATGCTAATCTTGGCGACGTCTCCGTATTCTTGAACACATTGCTCTGAGAATTTGATGGGTTCTCGGGAAAACTTTAGGAGTTGTCGGATGGCAGAGAGTCCCTTGATTGTGGGGACTTTGGTGGAGTAGGAGGACGAGGAGGGTGCTGCTGTCATAATTCACTGTGCTCCTTGATTATTTAGAGGAGGGTTGCTAGGATTTGCGATCGCATCTCACCCCTCCCAGACGAAAAAGATATAGCTAAGGTTGAACAATGCGTAACACATGCCCATCTGGATCCTGAACTAGAAATCCCTTACTAAAGCCCAAGGAGCGATTGGGTAATTCAACGACCCCTGGAGACACAAAGGTGGCACCCCCAGTACGAAGCTGGTTGGCAACAGCATCAACATTATTCACTTCAAGAGTGGTTTGCCAATGCAAGAGATCGTTTGCGCGAGAATCCTGGGGTTTGGGGCGGCCTCCGGTGGGCGCTAAATAATTGAGAAACTCGATGCCGGGTCCGCTAGAGGCTTTTAAGCCGCTAATTAAAAGTCTGGCTCCAAACACGTTATTCAGGTGCTCTTGCTCGGTGCCGAAGTTCTCGCTTTGACCGGCTAGCTCAAGACCCAGCAGATCTTGGTAAAACTTGAGGCTGGCAGGGGTACTGGAAGTTGCGATCGCAGTGTGGTCAATTCCTAAAAACAGCTCATCCGTCGGCTTCTGCCAGCGCGGATCGCCTTTATCCACTGGGAAGAAAATCACCTCTAAATTGTGACCGTCAGGATCTTGAAAATAAAATGCCTCAATCCCCGCTGCTGCCGGAATCGTTTCGGGTAGCTTCTGAGGCTCTGTCGAAACATGCTGCACTTTGTATTGGCGCAGGTGCTGATAGGCCTTATCCATATCGCGCACCACGATCGCAATATGCTGGAACCATAAATCATTGCTGCGAGAATCAACCGGGATTGGTTTACCCTTAGGCGTCAGATATTCCGTCAGTTCAATCGTTTCTTGCCCAAGCTGCATTTTGACCACCCGCATCCGCAGGCCAAATACACCTTGAAGTCTCTCGTATTCGGTGCCAAAGACCTCAACATCAGAGATGGACTTGAAAGACAAAACATCTCGATAGAACGCAATGGACTGATCCATATCCGAAACCGTCATACCAATGGATGTAACATCAACGGCTTGAGATATCTTCTGAGCGACCTGAACAACTTTGGGTCGAGCTGGAGGTTTTGGGATTTGAGAAGTTGCTGGAAGGCCAGTTGCGATCGTTCCCAGCAGGCTGAGCAGGACTATCAAAGGAAACGATTTGGGTCTCATAGTTCAGTTTTGTTGGTGATATCGGCTGTCCGGCAGCTTGGCTTCTTCCGTATGCCCATTCAATATTTCTCTCATCGAGCATGACGAGATGTTGTGCTGCATTGAATAGATTGTTCAAACTCAGTGGCCCATTATACAAGTGCTCTTTGAGGATCAGATAATGGGATGCTGAACGCAAAAATAGATGTTGCTGAGAAGTTTAAATTTTAGAGTCCAATGATTCTCTCTAAAGCGTTTGGCACAGTTACACGCGAGGAATTTATACCGAAAAGTCAGCTTTCTCATAGGCTTGGCATCCGGCTCTGGTCGCAACCGGTGGCGACCGTGGCAACTTGCATGTCTGTTGTTTTTATTTGTGCGATGGTCTCCGACCGGCCTTCGGCCATCGCAAACCCATACGTAACAGATTCTTGCCAACCCAGACTTAAAGTCGGAGTATGAGGTACTTGAAGATGAGTTTACTCTTGTTCACCAAACGATTGAAGTCTACTCTCTAGCTGTTTTACTATCTGATCGGCAGATAGCACAGGGATGTGAGCTGTTTTGAAGTCTTGGGGATTGCGGGTAATGATCGCCTCTAAATTCTGTGTTTCAGCGCAGGCGATTTGTACGGCATCCTCAAAGTCAGCCAAGCCAGATTTGAGGGCTGTTTCGAGTATGAAGCCATCGACAGGACAAATGCTCAGAAGGGCAAGGGTTGTGATCAAGATTTGCCTTGCTTCTTCACGACTCTGAGATTGACGTCTGCAAATGTAGAAGATGTCAGTGATACTGGATGCTGTAACAAAGCCTTCTACTTTTGTATCTGCGATCGCATCAAACAGCTTTGACGCACTCTGAAAAAATGGCTCTCGCTCTAGAAAGAAGTCAAGAATGATGTTTGTGTCCAGCAGCACCCTCACGCAAGATATTTCTCCACAAGGCGTTCTTCCCGCATTGATTCGAGATCGGCATCTGAGGGGGCAGGCTGACCGGGTTGCTTGAGACAGCCTCGTAGTTGACTAACTAGAGCCTGACGGTCAACGGGGTCTTGTCGCTTAGCTTTCAGGGCCTGAACTAGACTTTCTAGAAGTACAAACTGCTCTTCAGATGACAATTGGTAGACTGCTTGCTGTAGTTCCTGTAGGGTCATGGCAGTTACACCGTGGGAAATATATATCACAATTTTAGTTGATGCATATGCGACTGATCTCTATCGGTTGAAAACAAAATCGTATCAGCAGCGAATCTAAAGTTTTTTCAGTAGGTGATCGCCAACCCGCATTGCATTCGCCATAATCGTTAGGGAAGGATTGACCGCTCCGCTAGACGGGAAAAAGCTGCCATCAACAACATAGAGGTTGTCTACTTCATGAGCACGACAGTTGAGATCCAAAACAGAAGTCTTAGGATCTGTGCCAAATCGACAGGTTCCAACCTGGTGCGCCACCCCTTGCAAAGGAATACGCTTCCGGAAATAAAGTGAACAGGGCATGATCGTGTCGCCACATTCAATCGATTTCAGTACATGCGTCCAGCGGTTAGAAAGACGATTAAATGCCTCTGTATTGTTATCGGTGTACTCCAGCGTAATCTTGTCATCCTGGAGTCGAACTCGATTGGTTGCTTCCGGCAAGTCTTCTGCGGTCAACCACCAATCAACAGAGTGCTTTGCTGCCTCATCTAGCGCCATCCCTGGAGACAACTTCGGCGCATCTAAGACCATCATGTCTTTGTTGACTTTGCCCAAAAGCTGCACGTGGCCCATTGGGTAGTCAAAGCCCTCTTCGCCCCAGTAGTAGTCGTTAATCGCCAGCGTTTTTTGGAAGACTGACGGATTGGGCTTGCGGCTGATGCCCACAATCGCCCCGTTCTGGTGCTTCATGAAGTTGCGCCCCACCTGATCGGAGCCGTTGGCGAGGCCGTTGGGATGTTGGTCGGTTTGCGATCGCAACAACAAAACTGCCGAATTGATTGCTCCGCAAGCCACCACCACAATATTGGCCGAGAACGTTTCTAGTTCCCCCTCAATTTCAACCTCGACACCCGTAACCTCTTTACCTGAGGCACTCGTCTTAAGCCGCCGCACCATCGCCCCTGTGAGCAGCGTCAGATTATCAGCATTCATCGCAGGCTGAATACAGGTGATATCAGAATCAGATTTCCCTTTAACCATGCAGGGGAAGCCATCACAGGTATTACACCGAATACAGTCGCTCATGAGCTGATTGACCTCATTGAGCCGAATCGCCAGTGGTAAATAAAAGGGGTTTAGTCCCTTATCCGCCAGCCGATAGTGAATGTCTTGAATGCGAGGTTCATGGCTGATGGGAGGGAAAGTATAGTCCGCTTTCCGAGCCGGTTCAGTGGGGTCGAGTCCCTGCTGCCCATGCACTTGATAGAGCTGTTCAGCCTGATCATAATAGGGTTCAAAATCTCGATACTTCAGCGGCCACTCAGGCGAAATACCGCCGTGGTGAGTAATTTGCTCAAAGTCGCGCTCCCGCAGGCGAAACAGGGCACCGCCGTAGACCTTGGTATTGCCACCGACGTTATAGCCCGTACCGGGGTGCAGCACTCTGCGATCTTTGTCCTGCCAGATCTCATCGGTGTGATAGCGCTCCTTTTGGAACACCTCCACCGCATCCCAGTTTGCTTTTTCGCGGGGCAAAAATTCACCCCGTTCGAGGACGAGTATTTTCTTACCGCTGGGTGCTAGGCGATGGGCGAGGGTTCCGCCCCCTGCACCAGTCCCGACGATGATGATGTCGTAATGCTCACTCATCCAGTTCTCCTCAGTTGCAATAGGTAGGAACTTAAAGGTCTAGTACGACCCGCTCCGTTCCTGGCTTAGAAATACAGATCAGCACCGAGCCTTCGTCTGGCGTTCCGGTCGGCTCTTCGTCGTAGGCCACCTCCCCTTCCTGGATTGAGCACATGCAGGTGAGGCAGATGCCCGCGCGGCAGCTATAGGGCGGATCGATGTTGTTGGCTTCCGCGAACTCCAGCAGGGTGCCGTCGCTGGGTTTCCAGGTCAGGGTTTTACCTGAGGTTGCGAATACAACTTCTGCCGTTGCTACTGCACCCTCTGGCTCCTCTGAGGTCTCGACCTTCGCTTTGGGTTTGCTAAAGGATTCAAAGTAAACGTTTTCATCCGGTACGCCTAGGTCTCGTAGCCCCGCTCGAATGCCATCCATAAAGGGTGGTGAACCACACAAAAAGTATTCTGCCGTGGCTAAAGATGCGTTTTGGAGAGCCGGTGAGACCTCCGTTTTAATCAGGTCTGCATCGATATAGCCCGTGCTTTGATATTGGCCTTCATCTTCAGGGCGAGGGCGACTGTAGCGATAGTGAACGTTGACGCCAATATTATTTACCTCTTCGCGTAGGGCATGGAACTGACCGTTTCTCGCGCCGTGTAAAAACCAGACGGGCCGATCTCCGCCCTGAAGTTTGCAGGCCTTTGCCATGCTGATCATGGGCGTGATGCCAACGCCATTGCTGATTAAGACGGCGGGTGCGTTTTTGTTGAGGTCAAGGAAGAATTTCCCATTGGGGGGCTTGGCAGGTAGAACGGTTCCTTCATGGACCTGATCATGCATGAAGTTAGAGGCCAAGCCGGGTGGCACGTCTAGATCTTTGGGGGCTGGTTCTCGCTTAATCGAGAGTCGGTAATATTTGGGTGTCTGGGCATAGTCTGAGAGTGAATAAGTTCGAATCACAGGCCGAGGCTGTCTGGGGATGTCGAGCTGGATCGTTAGGAACTGTCCGGGTTTGAAGCCTGGGAGGGGGCCACCATCTTGAGGTTCCAGATAGAACGAAGTGATCTCTTCGCTTTCTTTGACTTTGCGACGGACGACGAAGGGCCGCCAATCTTTCCAGCCGTCCTCTGCAACGTTTGGCTGTGGTCGGGATGTTTTCGACTTTGTTTTTGTGGGGGCAACGACGGCACCTGCGATCGCACCCACTCCTCCTCCTGCCGCTGCTCCTAAGACCGCTATTTTGTGGGTCTCTTTAAGCTTAAAAAATCCAAGTCCCAATACACCGGCAATCAGGATAAAGGACGATACGGTAATACCTGCTGTCGCACTGCGAGCAATCGGATTCTGAATTTGTTTGAGATCTTGGAGCATTCGTCGTTTCCTCACGTATACACATATACACAGATGATGGCTCTAACGTCTTATATACAACGTTTTGTCCTGGCCCCCTGGCTCCATAATTCTGGGAGGAAAGCCGATAGCCGTCAGGAGATAGCATCAACTTTCTCTTTCTGCCGCCAGGGCCGGATAACCTGATCACATGCACTACAGCAGATCGGGCTGATACAAGGCGTTTCACCGTTGGGACAAAGTTTGCTGCAGATGGAGTGCGATCTCATCTTCGTAATCCGCTGATACAGGTCTGCCGCCAACAGCATTGCTAGCGGCGGTGCAAAGTAGTAAATCCAAAACGCCGTCCAGGTCTGAGCGGGTAAAGCTGAGCCAAAGGTGCGAGCTGGGTTCATGCCAAAGCCAGAAATAGGCGCAGAGAAGACAACGTAAAGCGTTACAAGTATCCCTGAGAAAAGTCCCGTTAGCCTAGCAATCTGGGGTGTGTTGCTGACCCAGAGCACCATCGTCATCAGGACAAAAGAAATCGTAAACTCTGCCACTAGGGCTGCAGGCCATCCCCACTGCCCCGGTACGGTCACTACGTAATTCACGGGAGCCTCCTGGAATGGAGAGCCGAGAGCAACCGCGACGAGCAAAACACCGGCTAATGCTCCGATGAACTGAAATAGGATATAGAAAAATGCATCCCAGGCTGCGATTTTATTGAGATGAAAGAAGGTTAGGGTCACGGCGGGATTGATGTGTGCGCCAGAGCGCTTGCCCCAGGGGGAATAGATAATTGCGATCGCGGTTCCTCCCATACCCAACCCCATCACCAGATCCCGCAACAGCGGATGGGGAAAGGACAAGGGCGAATTTTCTGCGTATAAGAGCGTTGCAAAAACACCGGCTGACACCATAAAGGTGCCTAGTCCCCAGGCTTCAATTAGATAGTTGGGCCAATGGTCTCGAAAGATTTGGAACATGCTGGTTCTCGTGCGTTTAATCGCTATCTTTGCTTGTCGATGAAGAAGCCTGGATGATTTTTAGTCGAAGAGTAGTGATGTGTAAACTGGTCTCGGAAAGCGCCGAGCAATATTTCACTGGCCCCCCTAGCCCCCCAATTCTGGGGGGGACGGCCTAACGCCGCAGATTCTTCCGTCAGACTTTTGCTGTTGCCAATAATTTCGACGACAGCATCAACTTTCAGGGAAATAGCCCAGCCGTTGAGACTCTCCCCCCAGAGTTGGGGGGCCGGGGGGGCCAATGCAGAGTTGAACGAGTCTCATCGACAAGCCTGTATAAATAGCAGCTTTTCAAAGAATGAAATCGCAACGCCATTCCCTTAAAGATCCTCACCCATCGTTTCTCCGTTTTGCTGAATCAACTTAGCAATCAATCCAGTCCAGCCCGTTTGATGACTTGCCCCAATGCCCGCTCCATTATCGCCGTGGAAATATTCATGGAACTGGATATAGTCTTTCCAATCGAGATTGTTTTGAAAGGTATCAATCGCGCCATACACCGGACGCTGACCGGCTTTATCTTGGGTAAAAATCCGCATCAATCGCCGGGAAATTTCAGCCGCAACCTCCCAGAGCGTCATCATGTGACCGGACCCTGTAGGACATTCCACCTTAAAGTCATCGCCAACGTAGTGATGAAACTTTTGCAGCGATTCAATCAGCAAATAGTTGACCGGGAACCACACGGGGCCGCGCCAATTCGAATTGCCGCCAAACAAGCCGCTACTAGATTCTGCCGGTTCGTAATCCACTCGATGCTCTTCACCATCCACCTCAAAAATGTAGGGATGTTCAGCGTGGTGGCGAGACAGTGCCCGAATGCCGTAGTCACCGAAGAACTCGGTCTCGTCCAAAAGCTTCTCCAAAATGCGGCGGAAGCGATCTTCTGAAACCACTTTGTTGGGCGTGAGGTAGCACAGCGCCAGCAGTCTACGTGCCTCCATGCCCTGAGTTTCCATGCAGGCGACGTTCGTTTTCAGATCGGGCCGGTGCTGAATAAACCATTCCAGTCGCTTCTTGAACGCAGGCACCTTCTCCAACATTTCGGGTTCTAGAACCGTCACTGCAAACAGCGGAATCAGGCCCACCATCGATCGCACCTTGAGAGGAAGCCGGTCGTTATTGGGTAGGTGCAAAACATCATAAAAAAAGCCATCTTCTTCATCCCAGAGTTGGGTGCCGTCGCCACCAACGTGGTTCATGGCCTCGGCAATGTACAAGAAATGCTCAAAGAATTTGGTCGCCATGTCCTCGTAGACCGAATTCTCTACGGCAAGCTCTAGCGCGATCGCCAGCATATTCAAGCAGTACATCCCCATCCAGCTCGTGCCGTCGGCCTGCTCGATAAATCCGCCGGTTGGCAACGGGGAACTGCGGTCGAAGACGCCAATATTATCGAGTCCTAGAAAGCCGCCCTCAAAGACGTTGTTGCCTTCGACATCCTTGCGGTTCACCCACCAGGTGAAGTTAAGCAATAGTTTCTGAAAGACGCGCTCTAGGAACTTGCGATCGCCTTTCCCTTTTCGTTTCTGTTCAATCTTGTATATGCGCCAAGTGGCCCAGGCATGAACCGGCGGATTCACGTCGCTGAAGGCCCATTCATAGGCAGGAAGCTGACCGTTGGGATGCATATACCATTCCCGCGTCATCAGATCGAGCTGCTTTTTGGCAAACTCAGCATCTACTAAAGCTAAAGGAATGGCATGGAAGGCTGAGTCCCAGGCGGCAAACCAAGGGTACTCCCACTTGTCAGGCATCGAAATAATGTCGTCGGCGTGGAGATGTTTCCACTGACTGTTGCGTCCTTTTTGGTGACCTTCCGGCGGCTCAGGGTTGTTGGGGTCACCCTGGAGCCAGTCCTCGACAATGAAATGGTAGTACTGCTTCGTCCACAGCAGTCCTGCAAAGGCTTGGCGCTGGATATTGCAGAGATCTTTCGTGCAGCTTGGGGTGACGGTGGCGTAGAACTCGTCGGCTTCAGAGATGCGATCGCAAAACACCGCCTCAAAATCACTTCCTCCACTATCATCCCGGTCACTCAACCGCAGCTCTACCACTTGAGTCTCCCCAGCCCCAATCGTCAGCGGATAATACGCCGCAGCCTTCGTCCCCACCCGCTCAGGATTAACGGCTTCCTTTTGCCCCTGAACAACGTAGTTATGAATGCCATCTTTCACATAGGGGCTGGCATTCTCCGTCTGGAATAGACGCTCAAAATTGGTCTCATTATTTGTAAACAGTAGATCGGCTGCTTTTGAGCAGGTCCACCAGCGTTCGCCTAAATCAGGGTGAGACACCTGAACCGTCTGCGGATCCTTAGCTTTCAAAAACGGTTCCGAGGTTGTTTCGTCCCAGGCCCAAGTATTGCGGAACCACAGCGTCGGCAACAGGTGCAGCGTTTTCGTCTCCGGGCCGCGATTGGTAACGCTAATTCGCATCAAAATATCTTCAGAGGATGCTTTTGCGTACTCCACCATCACATCAAAGTAGCGATCTTCGTTGAATATCCCTGTATCCAACAGCTCAAACTCCATCCCATCGCGTCCGCGCTGGCGGTTCTCCTCCTCAAGCCATTGATAGGGAAATGCGGCCTGCGGATACTTGTACAACCCCTTCATGTAGGAATGGGTCGGCGTGCTGTCGAGGTAAAAGTAGTATTCTTTAACATCTTCGCCGTGGTTGCCTTGGCTGCCGGTTAGGCCATAAAGACGCTCTTTTAAGATGGGGTCTTCCCCATTCCACAGCGCTAAGGCAAAACAGAGGCGTTGATGATTGTCAGAGATGCCCAGCAAGCCATCCTCGCCCCAGCGATAGGCTCTTGAGCGGGCCTGATCGTGAGAGAAATAATCCCAGGCTTCGCCGTAGGCGCTGTAGTCTTCGCGCACCGTGCCCCACTGGCGTTCGCTGAGATAGGGGCCCCAGCGCTTCCAATAGGAGATGCGATCGCGGTTTTCTGTCAGACGTTGTTCTTCGGGAGTGGTCATGGTGGCATCTCTATCTAAAACAACGAAAAAAAGTGGATATGTTCAAGTGTTCAGCTTTATTCCATCAGACGTCGGTTACGGTGCATACAAAAGCCTCTGTAGGATCTGGCAGAATTGCACGCGCTTCTTCATCTGTCTTGCTCTGCTCCATTCGCAAAACGCTCCACAGCCACCCACGCTCGCAAAGTCTCCGCCACTGACCAAGCCTGAGCAAAACAGCCTCGGGGAACAAACGGCGCATCTCCATCAAAGATTTCGCTAATGCTTCCGAGACCGTGAGCCGATAGATGATCCGCCATTGGCTCTAAGAGCGATCGCGCCTGCTCTGCATCTTTGTATACCTGTATATGAGCCTGTACATAAGGCCCCAACAGCCAGCCCCACGTCGTGCCCTGGTGATATACACCATCGCGACTGAGCTGATCCCCTCCGTAATGCCCTGTATAGTCTGGGTGAGCTGGAGAAAGCGATCTCAACCCCACAGAAGTCAGCAGTGACCGCCCGCAAATATCCACCACCGCCCGCTGTTGATCAGGAGAGAGTAGCGGAGTACTCCCAATTTGCCCCGACGCCATTGGCAAAGAAACCGCAAAAATCTGATTCGGACGTAGGGCCTCATCATTACCCTCGGGTCCATCCAACACGTCATAGCAGTAGCCCAGATCAGCCGACCAAAACCGCTGAAAGCCAGATCGGGTCTGCTCAGCCATATCCTGAAACGATTGGTGGGGCTTACCCAACCGTTGCGCCAACTGCGCCATCATTCGCAGAGCGCTGTACCAAAGAGCATTAATCTCAATTGGCTTACCCACGCGAGGCGTCACCACCCAATCGCCAACCTTGGCATCCATCCAGGTGAGCTGAACGCCTGCTTCCCCGGCATAGATCAAGCCATCGTCATCCAAGTGAATGGCGTAGCGAGTCCCCTTTTGATGCCAAGCAATCACCTCTGTTAAGGCTGGATAGATTTCTTCGAGTAGCGCATCATCTCTGGTTGCCGCATAGTATTCACGGATCGCCTCGAAGTACCAAAGAATCGCATCGACGGTGTTGTAACCGGGTTCCTCTCCCACTTCAGGGAAAACATTGGGCAGCATTCCCTGATCGAGGTATTGGGCAAAGGTGTGAATAATGGTGCGAGCAATCTCAGCGCGCCCCGTCGTCAGCGTCAGCCCCGATAGGCTAATCATCGTGTCGCGTCCCCAATCGCCAAACCAGGGATATCCGGCAATGATGGTTTTACCCTCTGGTGCTTCTGGCAATGGACGATCCACAACAAACTGATCCGCAGCCAAAATGAGCTGATCAATCCAAGGGGCTGTTGCTTTAGTGGGAGAGACCACCTTCCAACTTGCTAACAGCCTTTGCTCGTGGGCACGACGCTCTGAGAGAGCCACTTTGCCATCTAACTTCGGATCGCTCTCAGTGCTGGCCACAATCGTCAGTGTCTCCCCAGGCTGAAGCGTAATCGCAATCGTTGTGGAGTGAAGGTTGTCATCGCGATCGCCCAGCCCTCGGTATCGTTCTAGGGACATATCGAAACCGCTGTGCCATAGATGTTCAGCTTTCACCTCGCCTCGATCACAGAGCAGTGAGAAAGAGGTTGCCTCCTCAAACGGAGACACACGAACGCCATGAGGCACAGGCGCGATTTGCATCTGCCAGTCTTGCCCCCGCGTTTCATGGTGATGATCGCGGGTGTTGACGAACGCTTTAATCGTCAGGGTGAGCGGCGCACTGGCCCGTTTGAGACAATAGTGAATATAGGTCGTATTAGCTCCCGGCTGCATCCAGACTCGCTTCTCTAGCAGTGCCTCCCCGCAGGCATACTTCCATAACGGGATGCTGCCTTCTAGCTGGAACTGCTCAATATTCTGATAGCCCTGCGGTGCAACCGTGCCGTCTGCCCAGCGGTTTGTCGCCAGTTCGTAGACTTTCCCTTGATAATCAACGCTCTCATCGAGCTTAGTCAGCAGTAACGTGCGCTCCAGCGGCGGCTTCAGGGCTGCAACCAATAGACCGTGATAGCGTCGGGTCAACAGCCCAGCGACGGTGCCTGCTCCATATCCACCCATGCCGTTGGTGATCAGCCATTCTCTTTTCTCTGCAGTCGGCAGATCTCCACAAATGTCTCGACCTAACTGAACAACCATGCCGTCACCGCTCTTGAATACTTCAGTGGGAACAGGGACTATCCTCCCGTCGCGAACCCTGGATAAAGTGTCATGCCGCCATCGACGAAGAGCGTGATGCCGTGAACATACTCGGACTCATCGGATGCTAGCCAAACAGCAGCTTTACCAATATCAGTCGGTTCACCGACACGGTTGTAAGGAATCAGATTGAGCAAACTTTCTTCAGCCTCCGGCGTGTCCCAGGCATCTTTATTGATGGGCGTCTTGATCGCGCCTGGACCGATGCTGTTGACTCGTATTTTGTGGGGCGCTAGCTCTTGGGCCATGCTTTTCATCAGCAGCATAACGCCGCCCTTAGAAGCGGCATAGTTACAGTGTCCCGCCCAGGGAATCACCTCGTGGACTGAACTCATGCAGATGATTTTGCCTGCTGAACAGGATTTCTCAGGCACAACGCCACGGCGAATGAACTCCTTAGCCGCTTCCCGCGCACAGAGGAACTGTCCGGTGAGATTGACGCTGATTACCTTATTCCAGGCATCTAAGGTCATTTCGGTAAAGGGCTGATCTTTCTGTAGACCTGCGTTGTTGACCAGAACATCGAGGGTGCCAAAGGCTTCATAGGTTTTGGCGAATAGATTCAAGACCTGATCTTCTTGGCTGACATCGGCTTGAATTGCGATCGCATCTCCCCCCTGTTCTTTAACCTCATCAACCACAGCCTCAGCGCCCTTCGGACTGCTGGCGTAGTTTACAACGACCTTGGCTCCTGCCTGCGCCATGGAGAGCGCGACACCAGAGCCGATACCGGAGCTTGCCCCAGTGACGAGCGCAACTTGGCCTTGCAAACGCTGCATGTTGAACCTCTACTAAAAGAGAAGGATGCCTACGAAATAGACGGTAGAACCTCTCTATGAACATTGAGCGGTCTTAATAAGCAGATTATGCCAGGAATATTAGAACTTGATGATAGAAATTCTAGAAATCTCTGAAGTCTCTTCAGCTTTTTGCTGCCGTAAATTCTAGAATATGGTGAGCCGTGATCTGCGGCTGCTCTAGATGCGGGACGTGCCCACAGTTTTGAACCCAAACAAGCTGACTATCGGCGATCGCCTGTTCAAATTTGGGCGCATCTTTGCGGTTCATAATGCGGTCCTGCTCGCCCCAAAGAATCAGCGTCGGCTGCGAGATTTGGTCAATCTTGTCCGCTAAAAAGTTATAGCCGCCACTTTTCGCAAAAGCGATTAGAGCTTCCTGCCAGCGAGGATGCTGCAGATGCAAAGAAGCACAGATCTCGGCATCGGGTGTGACACAGTTGCGATCGCAATAGGCCTGCACACTGATTCGTCGTCGCACTCCCGGATTCCGCAAAAAAGCCGTCGCCCAGCCATCAATCGGTGGTCGCATCAGCTTTGTCGGTACTGCCGAGGTCGCAAAACCAGCGCTATCCAACAGCACTAGCCGGTCCACACAGTCAGGATGTGTCAGGCAAAAATCCAGCGCCAGCGCCCCTCCCATCGACGCTCCCACCAGCACCACAGGCCGATCAATCAGGGTTTTCCAGAAATGATAGAGATGTAGCTTCAGCTCTGCAGGGCTAAACGTAATATCCAGCGGACGATCTGTGAATCCAAATCCCAGCAAGTCCACCGCCCAAGTCGATCGCTGTCCTGCGACAAGCGGCAAGAATCGCCGGAACTCTAGGAGCGAGCTGTCAAAACCGTGCAGCAGCAGTAGAGGAACGCCATCTGTCCCCTGCTGCAGATAGGTCGTCAAAATTGGATCAGCACTAAAGCAGGTCTGAATCGGGTGCTGCTGAATCATCTGTGCGGCATTGATAGACGCGGCCTCAGTGAGCTGAGCCGTATCAGCAGGCAAAAAGCTAGGGAACATAGCGAAAGCATCAACATTTTCTCAAGCGTACCCCACCTGCCGATCCGTCAAGTGCAACAATGTGAAAGATTCTCCTGACAGGTTTTCCCTCTGTGCAGCCCTCTTTCCCTTCCTCCTCAGCTCAGTCTGTTTTGGGTATTGACACCACCGGTCCCACCCTGCGCTTGGGACTGAGTAACTTTGCTGACGTTAACCGCAATCAGTCCTGGGAGCTGGGCCGTGATCTATCCATGTATCTCCATCAGTCGCTGGCAACCTTTATGCCGCCCTGTGGTTGGCCTGACCTAGCTTGGATTGTCGTTGCTAAGGGGCCAGGGGGCTACACCGGCACTCGCCTCGGAGTCGTCACAGCTCGCACCCTAGCGCAACAGCTCAATCTACCTCTCTACGGCGTTTCGACCCTAGCAATGTTTGCCTGGGTCTACATCACAGGAGAACATTGCCAGCCCGATGTTCCGCTTGCCGTAGACATGCCCGGTCAAAAGGGACACGTTCACGGCGGCATCTATCAGCTGATGGCCGATCAAACTTTGGAAGTTAGGAGTTGCGATCGCCACCTTACCCACTCTGAATGGGACGTGGCTCTTGCTCAGCAAAACATCGAACATAGACTTTCACTACCCACTGCAGTCCTCAGCGATCGCTCCCTCAGCCAAGCTCTCCTGACCCTAGGTCAGCAGCAGCAAGTGAAAGGATATTCTGCCTGGGATTCAGTTCTGCCCCACTACCGCTAACGCAGCGGCCCTCGCGCTCGCTTCAGCTTTAGGAAGCCTACAGACAGCAAGACGAGAAGAACTTTAAAACCTGGGCCAGTCAATTAGGCCACTGGTGTTAGATCGGGCACCTTACCCAGAGCCATCAAGACCTGCTTTAACTCCGCAACGGCCTCGTGAGGGGGACCACCCGACGAACCATTCTCGCTTCCCTGACCACGCATGGCATCAAGCGCGTTCTGCATCGGCTGTAAGACATCTTCAAGGGTTTTGACCCGTCCCCAGCGCTGCGCGACCGTCGCCCGCTGTTCGTTCAGCTCCTGCTCCTGAGCCTCAATTTGACTGCGCTTGTTTTGTTGTGCAGCGATCTGCGGCTGCAGCGTTCCCTCCGCATTTTGAATAGAGACCTGAATGCGCGCAATCTCATTTTTGAGCACTTGTACTTGCTGATCTCCCTCCTCTTGCTCAGCCTCTAGCTGCTGCAGAATCGGCTCTAGCTTCACCTCAATAGATTGGCGCGTGCGGCTGTCTTTGCCCTTCTGACGTTGTCGCAAAATATCTTGATGCAAATGGAGGACGCCTTCGCGTTCCTGTAGCGTCTTTCTTTGGCCCTCAAGAGTCTCATTCAACAGCTTATACTGCTGCTGTTCCTGCTCGAGGTCACCGGTGAGACTCAGACGCTCATACTCACTCGCCTGCTCGACCTGAGACTCTAGCTCGTTAATCGTCTGTTGCTGCAGTTCTAGCTCCTCTTCTTGGTCATTGACAAAGCTTGAAAGCTTGTCTAGCTCTTTTTGCAGGCGGCTAACCGTTTCTTCAAGGTCTTCAACAGACATAGATCTGAGAGCCTGCAAATTTACCGTCGCGTTACCGGTAAAGCCATCTCGGACCTGATTGAGGGCTTGAGCAATATCTGCCTGCGCCTGCAGCTGCGTGATTAAGAAGCTGAGGCTCTCTGACTTCACCGTCAATATCTTTTCCTGTAGCTTTAGCTCTAGCTGTGCTTCCTCCAAAGTCCCCTGGGTCTGACGCCAGTCCTGCCAGATTTGGTCTAGATCGCGAGTTTTCTGATTTAACGCATCCTCAAGTTGCTGAGCCTGACTGCGATCCTCTTCTAATGACTGCCAGTATTGATTGAAGTGAGTTTGCTGCTGCTCGAGCATGCCTGCATCAGCGCCTCCCCCGTTTCCTAATTCAGTTTCTAGGCGCTGCAGTAAACCTTCAACTTGATGAACTTGCTCATCACTCAAAGAGGCAGATTGAGCGGTGTCGAGCTGTTG
Source organism: Acaryochloris thomasi RCC1774 (assembly GCF_003231495.1). Taxonomy (NCBI): domain Bacteria; kingdom Bacillati; phylum Cyanobacteriota; class Cyanophyceae; order Acaryochloridales; family Acaryochloridaceae; genus Acaryochloris; species Acaryochloris thomasi. The sequence goes on along the minus strand of NZ_PQWO01000001.1, from coordinate 281,456 downwards.
TTGAGCAGTCTGTAAACGCCCCCATGCCTCTTCTAGCTGCTGCCGATCTCCCTCTAGCTGCTCCTTGAGCTGCAGAATCTGATCGCGGCTATCTTCAAATTCGCTGCGCTGCTGTTCAATTTTTTGAGACTCCAACTCAAGCTGCTGCAGTTCCTCAGCGCGAGCTTCCATATCTACTTCGCGGCGAGTCAGCTCTTGACTCTGATAAATAAGAGACTGCTTCCAACCCTCAATTTCCTCTTCTTGGGTCTTAAATTTTTCACGCATGCGTGAAAAATTCTTAAGAATGCCCACCAGCTGTCGTGTTGCATCTTGAACGTTTTTGACATTCCGATTGGTGTCAACCTCTACCAAGACGAGAACGCCATGGTTATAGTCATTGCTGGCATCAAATGGCAGCAACTCTTCCCCAGGGACTGGACTCCAATTGTGTTCAGATTGCTTGCGGGCTAACAACCTAAGCTCAGTTTTTGCCCCCATGAAACCACTTTTCTTATTAATCTCTGCTAGATACAGCACCCCGCGATCCTCTTTCGTTTCTGACTTGACAGTTTGGCTTATTCTTTGGGACTGGATTTTGGCTTCGTCCCTACCTAGAACTTACATAGTTTTAGTCGATCAATAACGTTACCGTGCAATCATATCTTGCAGATTCCTTAGTCATAGAATATACCGTGAGACATAAGATTTATCGCAGCCATTACTGATCCTGCATTCCCTAATCTTAAGTTACCCATAAAAAACCATGACCTGAACTGCGCTAAAGCTGAAGAGCATCGGTATACTGTTCACCTTACAGAGGCGATAAACAAAGCTTTTGCCAGATCTGCGTCAAGAACCGCTGAAATTTGTTTCTCTAGGGCGGGTATCCTAAAGCTACAGGCCCATCGGCCTAGACCCATAGTCTAGTTTCCCAACCGACGAGTACACAATTGTACACAGTTGATGACCCACCTTTTTTGAGAATATTTCGGCTTCTCACCCGTGGTCCTGCGGAGTTTTAGACTCAGCGCAGACTCTAGGTTAACTCATCTCGGAATGATCTATAGATCTCAGGTAGCAACCCAATGAACAAGGTTTTAGTGGTAGACGATAGCATTACACAACGGCAACTCATGAGTAATGTACTCGAAGAAAGTGGCCTGACTGTATTGATTGCAACAGATGGAGTAGAAGCCTTGCAGCAAATTGAGGCTACTCACCCTGATATTGTAGTCTTAGACATTATTATGCCACGAATGAATGGCTATGAAGTTTGTCGCAAGATTAAATCTGATCCAGGTACGCAAAACCTACCTGTTGTTATCTGTTCATCTAAAACAGAAGATTTTGATCGGTATTGGGGAATGAAGCAGGGTGCAGACGCTTATCTTGCTAAGCCTTTTGCTGTTCAGGAACTATTGGTCACCGTTAAAGAACTACTCGCAGGTTAAGTGATCATGTCTACGAATCAAGAATTTCTCACGACGAATCCCTCAGAACCGCTTCCCGAACTCCAAGGGCTGCAAAACCCTGAAGGTGATTTATATCTACGCTTTTTTGTAGAGTCAGGTCAAGAGTTTGCCCTGCCTGCTATGGGTATTCGGGAAGTATTGTCCCTTGATCCAGAGCAAATCACTTTGGTCCCTAATGTTTCACCTCTACTAATGGGTATTCTTAATTTACGGGGGCAGGTCATTTGGGTCACAGATATTGGTCAGTTTCTAGGTGATGCTCAACCTTTAAATACTGATCGCTCTGAAATTTCAATTGTTGCCATCGAAACTCAAGAAGTGACGGTTGGACTTGCGGTTGAGCGGGTAATGGGAATGGACTGGCTAGATACGGAGCAGCTCACCTTGTCAACGAATGCACCAGACAGCATGGCTCCCTTTCTCAAAGGAGAGTGGATGATGGATGGCACCCATCAATCGCTTCGACTCCTAGACCCTACTGCGATTTTACGATCGGCAAGGTGGGCAACCTAGAGATAGAAGACAGAAGTAGATGAGACCGACTAGGATAACCTGAACCGTTTTACCGTTTCGACCTCTGTGTCGTCTTTTCTGAAATGAACGAATGAACTGCGAACCGATTACTCACCAACAGTATTGTCGTTAGGATTCAGAATCACCCATTGGCAGGAGCAGATAGATGTCAAGTACCCAGTACGCCCAGGACTACCAACAAGCCGTTAGCGCTTATATGAAGGAGCATTATCAGGAAGCCATTTTGGCAACGGACTCCCTGGTTGAGTACAAGCCTGATGATCCAAATTTGCGCTTGCTACGGGGGCATATTTATCGGGGTCTAGAAAGATATAAAGATGCTCAAGGCCAGTATCAGTCTGTTTTGGACCTCACGAGCGACCCAGAACTCGTTGATTGTGCTCGCTCTAGCCTAGCAGATACGAGTCACTATATCGACGACTCTGGCGGAGCAACTTCAATCCAGTCGATGGGATCATCTTCGAACTCTGATGCGTCGGGCGCGGCAGAGGCAACGTTTTTACAATCTTCGGGCAATACAGTCATGCAGTCAGAACGAGATTCGAATTCAACAATGACACACAGCGACGATTCAATGTATACAAATCCTTTTGATTCAAATGGAAGCGTTGATGAGAACGCTGATGATGCTTCCTTGGTCCTCCAGGACCTAAGTGATGGCGCGGATCAAGGGAATACAGAGGAAGATATGACCATCCTCATGCACCAAAATCAAGAAGCTCTCGCATCAGATAATTCGATCTCAGATGTTCCGGCGCTAGGTCATACCGCTAATAATGGCGGTGGACAAACTTTCTTAGACGATTCTTTCTCTGATGATGAAGATGACCTACCTAATACCGGCATCTTAGACTTTATTGATTCTGAGTCTTCGGGGGCGGCTTCTCCTGCAACTAGTGATGCATCTGCTTATGCCGATAACAGTCTGACCTCGGGCGACATGCCTAGCGACGATGATGATATAGAGGGCGATGGTCTGCCCACCCTGGCTGATTTTGAACTCGACGATCAAAGTAGTGCGCTAGACCCCTCCTACTCGATGGATATGATGACGTCGCCCAGTCTATTGGATGCCACGGGCGATCAGTCTGGTTTATTGCTAGATGATTTTGATGCGGTTGATTCTTCTTTGACCCTCAACCAAGACAACAGTGTTGGCGCCGTGGGGGCTGGAATGTCTTTCCCTGGGGGGATGGCTGCTCCGGTTGCGCCGCAGAAGCCTTCCGGCATCTTGGCTCCGTTTACAAATGCCTCTTTGCAGCAAAAACAGGTGATTACGGCGACGGCTGCAGGCGTTCTTTCTGCAGGCGCTGTGATTGGCGTGGGCTTGACTGCACCACAACCTGCTTGGGCAACCCTTGGCATGGGTGCAGCGGCGGCGGGTCTTGCCGGAGGGGCGACCACTCTGGTGCTCGGGCAAATGACCGCTAAGCAGATTAAGGCGTCCACCAGCGACCTACAGGCAAAGCTGTCTGCGGTTGCTCAGGGAGACTGGAGTGTCCGGGCTACAGAATTTTCAAAGGATGAGTTTGGTCAGTTAGCGACCAGCTTTAACGAGATGACGCGTTTCATTGAAGCGACAACTCAAGAAGTCCAGAATAAGGCAGAAGAGCAGGAAAAGGCGAAGGAAGATCTGCAGCGTCAGGTGATTCGCCTGCTGGATGATGTAGAAGGCGCGGCCCGAGGTGACTTGACAGTGCAGGCCGAGGTGACGGCTGACATTCTGGGCGCAGTTGCGGACTCTTTTAACTTAACGATCTATAACCTGCAGAAAATTGTAAAGCAGGTGAAGGTGGCAGCGCGTGAGGTGAACCGAGGTGCAGCAGACAATGAAGAGTTTGCTCGCGGCTTGTCTTCTGATGCATTGCGACAGGCGGAGGAGCTGGCGGTTTCTCTCAACTCTGTGCAAATGATGACCGCTTCGATTCAAGAGGTGGCTGAGAGCGCCCGAGCTGCGGACCAGGTGGCCCAAAAGGCGTCAGATGCGGCACTGAAGGGAGGCGAGTCTGTAGAACACACGATGGCGGGTATTCTTCAAATTCGAGAAACAGTGGCTGAGAGTACGCGTAAGGTGAAGCGTCTGGCGGAGTCTTCTCAAGAGATTTCTAAGATTGTGGGTGTGATTTCACAGATTGCGTCTCGGACCAACCTGCTGGCCCTCAATGCCAGTATTGAGGCGGCTCGAGCGGGTGAGTCAGGCCGAGGCTTTGCCATTGTTGCGGACGAAGTTCGACAGTTGGCTGATCGAGCAGCGAAGGCTTCCAAAGAGATTGAGCAAATCGTGCTCCAGATTCAGGGTGAGACTAGCTCTGTGATGACAGCAATGGAGGAAGGCACACAGCAGGTTATTGAGGGAACTCAGCGGGCGGAACAGGCGAAGCGATCGCTAGAAGACATCATTCAAGTTTCGTCACAGATTAATCAGCTTGTGAGTTCAATTACCCAAGCGACATCAGAGCAGACAGAGACGTCTCGCTATGTGTCTCAGGTGATGCAGTCAGTCGAATTGACGGCCCAAGAAACATCGCAGGAGGCTCAGCGAGTCTCTGATTCACTTCAGAACTTGGTGGGTGTTGCTAGCGACCTCCAGTCTTCTGTGGAGAGATTTAGGGTTGACGGTACTGAAGTCAGCTAGGCCACATTTAATTAACGTTGCGGGAATTAAAATCATCCTCAGGGAGATAGAGAAAAAGTGATGCAGCCAGAACAACAGCGGATTATGGTCTACTTTATTGAGGAGGCCAAGGAACACCTCAATACGATTGAGCATGGTTTGCTGAATCTGCAAGATGTGCTTGCAGAGCCAGAGATGCTTAATGATGTCTTTCGAGCGGCACACTCTGTGAAGGGTGGGGCGGCTATGCTCGGCATCCACAGTATGCAGCACATTGCCCATCGCCTAGAGGATTATTTTAAAGTCCTTAAAGAGCATCCTATTCAGATTGACCAAAAGCTAGAGTCCTTATTTTTTCAAGGATTTGATGCGCTGAGTGCCTTAACGGTAGAGCTGGAGAGTTCTTTTGCGCTCTCTCCAGATATTTCTGAGCAGACGCTCAATAGTGTTGAGCCTGCCTTTAATGACTTACATCACCATCTCGCGCAACTGGTGGGGCCCGGGGTTGATTTGAGTGATTTACTCCATAGTGCACCGGTGGCGGCTGCACCTGCGCCCGTGGCTGTGACGGTGGGGGCCGAACCCGATCCAGTGTGTCTAGAGGCATTCCAGACGGATGTGTTGGAGCAACTGCGCGTGATGCTGGATGTGTTCAAGCGGCCGGATGAGGTATCACACCGGCAAGAGCTGCAGAATGTGTGCCAAGGGCTTGAAGATCTGGGACAGGCTTTTCAGATTCCTGGATGGACGGATCTGGTGGAGAAGAATAGAGTTGCGATCGCAAACCCCGGTCAATCCTGGGAGACCCTCGCTCAGGTCGTCGTGCCTGAACTTAAAGCAGCACGGGACCTCGTTCTCAATAACCGAGCGACCGAGATTGCTCCTTCTGCAGCCCTGCTCGCCTTGTTACCTGTAGAGACCAGTAACGCCAATGGGGCTGACGACTGGCTGGGTGATTTGTTCGGCGATGAACCTGCTGATACCAGCACTAATAAAGATCTCAACTTCTTGCTGGATGATCTGCTGCAAGAGCCGCAGCCTGAAGCCATCAGCGTCAACGAGAGCGATTCCCTGAACCTAGATGAACTGCTGACGGCAGACGCTCCCCAGCCCAGCCCTGCGGAGGCTTCCCCTGAAGAACCGGTCCCTGCGACCACCAACTTTGACGATCTCGAACAGCTCTTAGACGAGCCTAAAGCGGCTCCTGTCGCTGCTCCACGGGTCGCTGCTGCAGCACCACGGGCCAGCCGCCGCGTGGGTGGAAACCTCAATCAAACCATGAAGGTTCCGGTTAAGCAGCTCGATAAGCTCAGCGATTTGGTGGGTGAACTACTGGTCAGTCGGAATACCCTAGAAGATGGTCAAGATCGACTCCGGCAGTTCTTAGATAACCTTTTATTTCAGGTGCAGCAGCTCAACGACCTGGGGCAAAAAATGGAGGACCTCTATGAGCGTTCGCTTTTAGAAGGTTCCTTGCTCAGTGCTGCCCAAGCTACAAGCGGCGGCGGTGGCAACAGCGATAACGGTAGCAGCACCCACGCAACCGGTGCCGACTTTGATGCCCTAGAGATGGATAGCTTTACGGGCTTCCATACCCTCTCTCAAGAAATGATTGAGCGTATTGTTCGTGTGCGAGAGGCAGCCTCCGATATTGAATTTGTGGTGGATTCCACAGAGCAGGTGACCCGCATCTTCCGGCAGGTGACGACGCAGGTTCAGGAAGGCTTAACAAAATCCCGCATGGTGCCCTTTGGGCAGGTGGCTGAGCGACTGCCTCGGGCGGTCCGCGATATTTCGCTCAAGTGTGGCAAACAGGCACGCCTGGAGCTGGAAGGACAGAATACCTTAGTCGATAAGAGCATTCTAGAGCGTCTCTACGATCCGCTGACGCACTTGGTCAACAACGCAATTTTCCACGGGATTGAATATCCTGATGTTCGTCAGTCCGTGGATAAAGAGACAGAAGGTCTGATCAAGATTCGGGCTTTCTATAGCGGTTCTCGACCTGATGAGGTACAAATAGAGAATCTAACCCCCTATTGAGTTTGATAGGAATGAGACCCTACTCTCTTGACTTACGCCAAAAGATTTTTGATACCTATCAAGCTGGTGGAATATCTCAGCGTCAATTAGCAAAACGATTTCGAGTGGCTCTGAGTTTCATTGAGAAATTACTCAAACAAGAGCGAGAGACAGGCAGTATTGCCCCTAAAGTTCGGACTCAGCAAACCCCGACCAAGCTCAATGATGCACAGCTACAGACGCTTGCAACACTCGTGAATGCGAATAATGATGCGACCTTAGCCGAGTTGCAGGAAAAATTGAAACAAGCCACTGGCGTTACGATTGGACGCTCAACAATGGCTCGGATGTTGAGGAAGCTGAACTTGACACGAAAAAAAAAGCCTACACCCGACCGAAAAGGAAAGTGAACGGGTGCAGCGTAAGCGTTCAGAATACTGGGAACTCATCCAAGGCATTCTCGCCCAGGATCTTATTTTCATTGACGAGTCGGGCATAAACCTGGCGATGACTCGGTTATACGCTAGGTCAACAAAGGGAGAAAGAGCACGGGGAGACCGCCCCAGTCGGCGCGGTAAGAATGTCTCTTTGATTGGTGCCATTAGCTTGCAGGGCGTCGTCACTCAGGTTGCCCTACTGGGGGCAACAGACGGACTCACCTTTGAGGCGTTTATCTCTCAAAAACTCATACCCAAGCTATGGAAAGGAGCCTGTGTCATTATGGATAACTGCTCTATTCATCTTGGAGAGGACATTGCAACCTGGATTAAGAAAGCGGGGGCTAAGCTGATTTATCTGCCGCCATACTCACCTGACTTCTCACCCATTGAAAACTGCTGGTCGAAGATCAAAAGTCTCCTACGCTCCGTCGGTGCCAGAACTTACACTGACCTCGCAAAAGCCATTGAAGATGCGTTCTCTAAAGTGTCGCTAGATGACCTTCAAGGATGGTTTACTCATTGCTGTTACTGCACCTCAGCAGCCTAGGAACCGCTATATCAAGGGAATCAGACCATCATTTCGATTACAGATGATGGCGCTGGGATTGATCCTGAGCGCGTTAAAGCAAAGGCAATCGACAATAAGCTGATTACGCCAGAGCAGGCCAAAACAATGTCGCGGCAAGATGCCTACGGCTTGCTGTTCATGTCAGGATTTACGACCCAAGATAAGGTTACAGACTTGGCGGGGCGGGGCGTCGGCATGGACGTGGTCCGCAGCAGCATCAATGATATTCGCGGCGTCATTAATACAGACTCTGGCCTGGGTAAGGGCACCACCTTTACGATTCGTCTGCCGTTGACCCTAAGCATCACCAAGGCGCTGTGTTGTGAGAACCAAAAATCGCAAATCGCCTTCCCGATGGATGGTGTTCAGGACGTGATCGACGTGCCTAAAGCTCAGCTCCAGCCCAACGAGAACGGCCAGGTCTTTGTCACCTGGCAGGATCGGCAGATCCTATGTAAGCCCCTGAGTGAGCTGCTTACCTATAATCGTCGCCTGAAGCGCAGCAGTGCCTATAGTCTGCCGCAGGAGAATCCTGACCAAGTTTCCATTGTGATTCTACGCAGTGGGGATGAGCGAGTTGCCATTCAGGTTGATCAGGTGATGGGCGAGCAGGAAATTGTGATTAAACAGCTCGGGGGCCCGGCTCCAAAGCCCCTCGGCATTGCTGGAGTCACAGTGAAGGGCGATGGCCGCATTATGCCGATTGCTGATGTGCTCGAACTTCTTGACCTCAGCTTTGACCGTATTGAAAGCACGAGCAATCTGTGGGCCAATGCGGGCGACATGCTACCGGCGGAAGAAGAGCTAGCGCCGATGGTGCTGATTGTGGATGACTCCATTACGGTGCGTGAGCTGCTGTCGATGACCTTCAATAAAGTGGGCTATCGAGTTGAGCAGGCTCGAGATGGCATGGAAGCTTGGGAGAAACTGCGCTCAGGTCTACCCTGTGATTTGGTTTTCTGTGACGTAGAAATGCCGAGAATGGATGGTTTAGAGCTGTTGTCTAAGCTACAGCAAGATGATGATCTCCACGATTTGCCGGTAGCAATGTTGACCTCTCGGGGAGCCACCAAGCACAAGCAGATGGCGATGAATTTGGGGGCTAAGGGCTACTTCACGAAACCCTACCTAGAAGAAATGCTGCTGGATGCGGCTAACCGAATGCTGCAGGGTGAGGTGCTGATTAAGGTATAGGGTTGATTTCTCTTCCTACTCCAGCAGATCTTGCTAGGATGACCGGGTAACAACTGGATCCTTGATTTGCGTGGCACATTCTCCACTGGACCTAACTACTCTTTTCCCGTTTGAGCTGGATGCGTTTCAGAAAGATGCGATCGCATCTCTAAACGAGAACCACTCGGTCGTTGTCTCAGCCCCCACGGGCGCAGGCAAAACGGTGATCGGTGAGTACGCCATCCATCGGGCCTTAAGTCTGGGGAAACGGGTCTTTTATACCACGCCCCTCAAGGCGCTCTCAAATCAGAAGCTGCACGAGTTTCGTCAGCAATTTGGCCCGCAGAAGGTGGGGTTATTGACAGGCGATCGCTCCGTTAATCGAGACGCCCCAATATTGGTGATGACCACTGAGATCTTCCGAAACATTCTCTACGGCACGCTGTTGGGGGATGTGGACGAGGTACTGGAGGATGTGTCAGCAGTGGTGCTGGATGAGTGCCACTACATGAACGACCGTCAACGAGGCACGGTTTGGGAAGAGTCAATTATCTACTGTCCGCCCCAGATTCAGATTATTGCCCTATCGGCGACGGTGGCGAATGCGGGACAGCTCACGGACTGGATTAGCTGGGTGCATGGCCCCACAGATCTGGTGGATTCCGATTGGCGACCCGTACCCCTTAACTTCCATTTCGCTGGAAATAAAGGCCTCTGCCGTCTGCTCAATGAGCAAAAGACGAAGATGCATCCGCAGCTTAAGTCACAAATGGCGAAGCCCAGTAATAAGAATCGCGGTCGCGGTCGTCATCGCGGTAAGCGTCCACCTCGGCCCAATGTGCCCAGCCTCCCCAGCATTGTGGAACAGATGCGCCAGCGGGACATGCTGCCTGCCATTTATTTCATCTTCAGTCGGCGGGGCTGCGATAAAGCGGTCCAAGAGGCCAGCGGTTTGAGTCTCGTCAATGATGCAGAAGCCTCAGAACTGAAGCGTCAGGTGGATGCCTTCCGGCAGCAGAACCCTGATGTCGGGCAACTGGAACAGTTTGACGCCCTCTATCGCGGTATTGCCGCCCACCATGCCGGTCTGCTCCCAGCTTGGAAAGGATTAGTGGAAGAGCTATTCCAGCAGGGATTAATCAAGGTGGTCTTTGCCACTGAAACGCTTGCTGCAGGGATCAACATGCCTGCGCGGACGACGGTGATTTCTACACTATCGAAACGCACAGACGACGGCCATCGCCTGCTGACGGCCTCTGAATTTTTGCAGATGTCAGGGCGAGCCGGACGGCGAGGGATGGATGATAGCGGTCACGTCGTCACGGTGCAAACTCGTTTTGAAGGGGCGAAGGAAGCATCCTACCTGGCGACTGTAGGAGCTGATCCGCTGGTAAGCCAGTTTACCCCTAGCTACGGGATGGTGCTGAATCTGCTGCAGACGCACAGCCTTGATGAAGCTAAGGCTCTGATTGAGAAAAGCTTCGGGCAGTATTTGGGGATGCTACAGCTCAATCCGCAGAAAGATGCGATCGCATCTGTAGAGCAAGAACTGACCAGCCTTCAAGCCAAGCTAGCCGATATCGACCTAGCAGAACTCAACAGCTATCAAAAGCTGCGGCAGCGCGTTAAAGAAGAGCGGCGCTTATTGAAAATTTTGCAGCAGCAGGCCCAAGAAAACCGCGCTCAAGAGCTAGCCCTGATTATGGCTCATGCGCCTATCGGAACTGTGGTGGGTGTCCAAACATCAGAACAAGACAGCCCCGTTTCAGCCATCTTGGTCCGCCAGTTGCCTAGTTCCGGTCAGCTTCCGTACTTTATTTCTTTAACTCAGAAGAACCGCTGGCAGGTGATTTCCCATAAAGAGGTTGCTAGCTTAGAAGGCCATCTTTCGCTAGAGGCTGAGCTGGAAGCATTGACACCTCCCGCAACGTTGCAGCCGAAAGTAGGACAGTCTGCCAATGGGGATGAATCGAGTGTTGCTATTGCCAAGCAAATCCCGGCGGGAGAATGGCAGGTGGCTCCTGAAGTCCATGACCAGAGCAAGCGATTGGAGGCAGTACAGCAGAAGATAGAGGGGCATCCGGCCCATGCTTCGCGTAAGAGTCACCATTCAATTTTGCGGTGGCAGCGACGGGTGAAGAGCTTGGAAGCACAGTTAGAAGATCGTCAAACTAAATTCCATCGACGATCGCACCACCACTGGGATGAGTTTATGGGCCTGGTCAAGGTGCTGCGCCACTTCAACGGTCTGCAGGATGTGACACCGACGCCTTTGGGAGAGATGGCCTCTGGGCTACGGGGCGAGAATGAGCTGTGGCTAGGGCTGGTTTTTAGCTCCGGCGTTTTTGACAGTTTGGCTCCGCATCAGTTGGCGGCGGCCTGTACGGCACTGGTTTACGACAACAATCGCACCGATACCTGGACTCACTTTTCTCCTTCAGCAGAAGTGCAGGAGGCGTTGGCTGAGCTGCGTCCGATTCAGCGGCAGTTGCTTAAGGAGCAGTATCGTCAGGATGTTATGAGTCCTATTGGGTTGGAGACGGAGCTGATTGGCATTGTGGAGCAGTGGGCGTTGGGAATGGACTGGCTGGAGCTGTGTACCCACACGAGTTTAGATGAGGGCGATATTGTGCGGATGCTGCGGCGAACGTTGGATATTTTGTCTCAGATTCCTCATGCGCCGCATACATCTGGGGAGTTGCGGCAGAATGCGAAGCGGGCACAGCAGCTGATGGATCGGTTCCCGATTAGTGAGGTGAATGAAATCTTACTTGAGCTGGAGCCTGAGCCTGACGGAGATTTAGCTACGGATCCTCCTACGAACACAACTCAGTAGATGGACGATGCTCAGCAAGGCTAGAACTGGAATTGAGTGTTTAGATGAGGAATAAGTTCATTGGGGAATTATGCAGAACATGTCCGTATAAGATCTCTAAAACAGGATAATGTGTGAAAGACTTTTCGCAGAAATAGGCTGATCGGTATGATATGCAGCATATAATCCGTATAGCAAGCTGATGGGTATGTTTGTCAGAATTAATTCCGCACAATAAGTGATTAAACCTGCTTAAGTTATAAACGACGCAACACTAAACAATGAATTATGGAAGCAGTTATTGTTGCACTAATTGGTGCATTCGCTACTATTGCTGCGGCTTTCATATCGAGAGAGTCTTCAAAAGGTGGACAAAAGCAGCAAGAAATAGATGAAAAGCAGAGGCAGGAACGCAGCGAGAACCTTCAAGGCTCTGGAGATAGAGCGCGCCTTACTAAAAAATATTTGTGGTGGACTCTTTGTTTAGGCGGAATTCCTTTATTTATTTTTGCTATGAGCGTTGTTAACGATCCATCAAGATCCGTCGTACCTACTTCAGAATTAGAAGAGATGATTCTTGAAAAATATGATAAGAAAACTTTATATCAACATCAAATAGGGGAGGTTGTAGCTTGTTTCTGTATTGAAGACAAATGCGAGGGTAACTTAGACAAAGGAGATTTCTTGATTGATCATGGGATCCGTACAATTCCGAATTGGTCGCCAAGTCCAGGGTATCGCTGTGAATAGCATAGTGAGTGTTTTGACTTGGTGTTTTTGTTTTGCCTAACTTACACTGCACTGGATGCTCAGTATTGAGCATACTAGATCTGCTTTGATTTCTAGGACTCTTTCGCGCCAGTGAGTTGGACCGTTAGAAGACAACCCAATTAGCATCACGCAACATGATTCATAGGTAGCAAAAATAATTCGGGTAAGCAATCTCCGCTATTTGATTACCAACATGTAAGCGTTAATCACTTACTTTACTTTTTACTCTAAGCGATCACCTTTAAAAATTCAGTTAGTAGAGTACAAAATTACTTACAGTTATAAATCTAAACCTCGACCTCAAAATGAGAATGTCAAGGCAGCCTGCAAATTGGTTGTTGACTCATAGAGCTACAGGAGCGCGCTCTACCCACTTGATCTTGAAACCATTGCCTTAAGGGATGACAAGGCACCTGTCCCCTATTGCTGCTGGTAGCTCTAGTGTTCAAGGCACAAAAGAAAATAGGGCGGTCAAGACGACTACCCCATCACAAAAATGTTGCCTAAATTTTACCAGCAAGTGTTGAGATCCTTTAGGGATGACAACGAGCCTATAAAGCTTGTTGTCATCCCTAAAGAACCATTGCATATATTCAGGTTATTTATCAGGCTTGAATTCTACGTGCCAACGAGGGATGTATTGTTCTGGGAGTATACTAACACCTTCAATTTGGTGAAGAAAAAAACTTTTGATAGTTGCGCCACTTGTTCTATCAAAGCCATAGAAATATTCAGCGCCATAACCCCTCTGCGTTATTTTGTACCTAAACGAGTAAGGTTCTATGTTTCTCTCGCGCCCCTTATATTGCATCCGAATTGATTTTCGAACTTTTCCAGCCTCAATAATCGCTTCTCGAACACCTGAGCGAACATTGTAATTATGTGGGGATACATTAGCCTGCGAGAAACCAGCAGCTTCAAGAATCTCCGGTTTGAATAAGGCATTGATGAAATCCTTAAAAAGCGAGATGGCGTTTCCTGCTGCAATTATTGATGACTGAGGACTGATAACAGTTTTCAACCAACTGTTCTCAATGCCTTCAAATTTTGGTCCATATAGCATTTCTTCTTGTCCGGCCAGCGGTATATCTTTGAATATAGTTTTCTGAAAGAATGCGGACAGAATATTAATGTTGCTGATAGGAACAGCTTCGCTCTGCACAATCTTTACTACATCAAATAAGTCACGAGATCGAGTCCTTTGTATCCAACTTCTTAACTTTTCTGCAAGGACTTCCTCAAGGGAGTACGTCCGAATAAGAACTTTACAAGCATCAATGTCAGAGTAATTGTGCAGGATAGAGTGATTCTGTAGGGGTAGTACAATTTTCTCGAATTGAGAAATGTCAAACTTGATCCGCATGCTGACGCTTGCATCGCCTGCAAAGCCTCGAAAGTAAACTCGACCATCTAATGCCGTACAATCCTTGTCAGGTGTCTGCTTAGTTTTGACGAGAGTATTATCGAAATCGAAGTCTATTCCACAAGCACGATGTATGTTTTCACAAATTGTATTGAGCCTTTGGTGAAACACCTGCTTAGTATCTAGTCGAAATGCAGTGAAATCCAAGTCATCAGAAAATCGAGTGTCAGGAAAATATACTTTGCGTAAGCAGTTACCGCCCTTAAGTACTAAATTTTTTGATAGTACGGGATCATTGTAAATTCCCCACAGTAGCCAGCCCATCACATAATCTTTTTCGACACGAGGCAATGTAACGCCCTGTTTAATTGCTAAATCTTTAACTTCAGTTTCCGTGATCACTTACTTCTCTTGATTATTCTGAACCTGATTAGAAGTGTAGCCTATGTGAAAGCCCTTGAAATCGAACAGAACTGCTTGGCTATTAAAACTCAGAAGAATTCTAGGCTGGACATTTTCTACCACTCCATCGCTCCACTTTTGGAGGTCAACTACTCGCTTTTACTTTGTGCGATCGCATTCAAAGACTCAATCAGTGGAATATACGATATTTCATCGGAGTAGACTGACTTGCGATCTCTCTTTACAACGGACAGGACACAAAGATGTTTACCGCTTCGGCATCAGCCGCTCGCTTTTGCCTCGGTCGTCGGAACCAAAGCTCTAGCACTCAAGATTTCATCAGGTCGCAATGGTTGGATCGCTGATTCTGGCACCGTAAGTACAGAGATTGACTCTCCCACAGCATTGAAAACTTCCAACACGCAACCCAACTCCCCGCCCTGAAGATGGGGAACGTAATCCAGCAAATAAGCAACATCACCCGTCTTAAGTCCTTCCTCTGGGATATCTCGGCTCAGTGTGATCCGCTGATAAAGGTCAAGAGACATTGGGACGCTCCTTTCGAGGCTTAAGGGTGACAAACTGGACCTGTCCATCTGCACGCTGTAACCAAATGGTAACAACTCCAATCACTTGGCGATTGGGACCTTTCAGAATCCCTTCCACTTGATAGTAACTGCCGTACTGATTACTTTTCTGTAAGGTTGCGACTGTCTGTTGCGTAAGTTGTCTGATTGCTGAGATCAAAGCCTCGGGATTTGCAAGCGTGAACCCAGCCTGTGCAAGAAATTGTGACTTGTCATCTTGCTCCTTCAGGACCAGCAGATAGTCCGTAAGCTTAGGCAACGGTATTAGAGCATCATCAGGAATGTTCACACAAATACAGACCCTTGCACTGGTGATAACTCCACTAAGATTATCGGTTCTGGAGACAACTGGTCATGCTCATGATCAAATCGGCAGAAGCTGTAGATTAAGAATTGCTCACGACTCAATCGCCCTCTGCGGATATTGATAATTTTCTGATTTACTGTGTGCGATCGCCTCAAAGACTCAATCAGTGGCACATACGATATTTCATCGGAATAGACTGACTTAAGATTGCTTTCAAACCGGAAGATAGCTAGGTGGAGTGATCAGTGCATAGCAAGCCTTCGAGAAGCTATCTGTGAGCAGGAAAGCCCAACGCATCGCTAGAGTGGGCTTGCTATGCGTTATGGCGGTTCTTAAATTTAGTGTGTCTCTGCTCAACTGAGCCATTGGGCAGCTTCTAAGCCTTCTAGCACAATATACTTAGAGAGCTATCGGTAAAGGCCAGCATCATGAAGTTACCGAATGGTAATCGTGCTGTAATTCCAATGGAGAAGCTGAAGGGCTACTGTCTGAATTCTGAACATCCTTCCGGGAAGCATAAGGCAAGGGTTTTCGCCTCCGTATTAGGTATCACATCCAAAAATGCGGAGGATTTGCGAGAATTAATTGTAAGGACGGCTCTCGAAGAAGAAGTGATCCAGCAAGCGAACACAGATTTTGGTCAATTGTATAAAGTTGATTGGTCAGTTCCCAATCACCATCAAGTTATCCTGCGTACACTTTGGGAAATCAGCTTAGAGAATCCCTACCCACGTCTAGTTTCCGCATTCATCAAGTAGAGAAAATGGTAGCACTAGGTATTCTAGATACGATCGCAAACCTCCATCCGATTCCAGTGGATCGGCTAACCCTTATAGAGCCAGATTATCAGTCTATTGAGAGCTTACCCAGTGGACAGGTAGGAACTATCGTAGAAGTTTATGAGGGGACCATGCCTCGTTACCTAGTGGAGTTCACAGATTTACAGGGTCGTGAGTATGCAATGGCTGTACTGCAAACCGAGGAAGTTATAGCACTCCATTACGAGTTAAGTGTAATGAGCTAATCACGGAGAAAGTTGTATGGGGGAGGCAGAGAGCCTTGCCCGCCACTCCATCGCTCTATCCTTGGAGGTTGGCTACTCGTTTGGGTGATTATATTCAAAGACTTAATCAGTGGCACATACGATGTTGCTGCAGAGTAGACTGACTTGCGATTTCTCTGAATAGTAGCCCTGTAAACCTCATACTGCTCAGACCGTATCACCCCATTGCTATATTGGAGCCACGCCTTATCTAATAGGTCTCTAAATTTATAGATATGAGTCAAGAAATCTACAAAATTGGCGCATTCTGGGACTCAGACGCTCAGGTCTGGACCGCCACTAGCGAGGACGTTCCTGGACTTGCGACTGAAGCTGACTCTCAAGAGGCTTTACTCCATAAGCTAAAGACTATTGTGCCTGAGCTACTGCAGTTGAATCATCTGCTGCCAAGCGATCACACAGGTGCCATCAAGATTGAGCTAATTAGCCATCGGCAAGAACTGATTCAACTTACTGTGTAAATGCCCAAATTGTTCACCCCTGCACTGAAAAAGAAGCTGAAAGCAGCAGAGTGCTCTTTCGAGCGCAGCGGAAAAGGCGATCATGAAATCTGCTATAGCCTAATCACCCAGCACCGCTTTGTCGTTGATCAGTCCATTAAGTCTCGCCACACAGCCAATGCGGTACTGAAACAAGCCGGATTGCCAAAAGCATTTTAGTCATCGCTTCAGGATAGACACTTCTCACCCTTCCGCTGTTCTCCTGTGAACACTGACAACTGGCTTCTCTCTTTTAGGCAATTACCTCTGAGGACTTAATCAGTGGCACGTACAATACTTCATTGGAGTAGACTGCCTTGCGATCTGGTGCTCCTGCTAAAATACAAAAGCTCCTCTACACTTAAAGCAACCCTCCCTCATAACACAGGTAGAACAGATCAAAGCTGAAACCGAGGCGCTTTCTCAGGAAGACTTTGTTCGAATCAGAGAGTGGTTTGCCCAGAAAGATTGGATATGCTGGGATCGGCAACTTGAAGCTGATATCGCTAGCGGTAAGCTAGATTTTTTATTGGAAGAGGCCATGGCAGCCAAGGCCTAGGGAACACACGACAGGATCTGTAAGTGCCTCGAACCACACCTCAGTTTTGGGAACGCTTTAATGCCTTGCCTGAGACTGTTCATCATCTTGCCTGCAAGAGTTACGACACTTCACTAAAGATATCGATAAAGACGATTGGCTATACTCGAAGTCAAGCCTACAAAGCCTTAATAAGTACTTGACCAATCGAAATCACAGCAACGTGGGTAAATTTCATTGCCAATATGTTCTCAATAAACGGCTAAGCCAGCATATGAAAATCAAAGCCATCATTCATCCCGCAGAAGAAGGAGGCTATTGGGCAGAGGTACCCGCTCTCTCTGGCTGCATAACGGAAGGGGACTCAATGGAAGAAGTAAAAGCTAACCTTGCGGACGCGATTGAAGGCTGGCTCAGCGTTGCCAACAGTCATGATGCAGTTGAACCCACAGACCAAATTGTTGAAATCGCTGTATAAAGTCTATCTCTGGCAAGCGGTTGTGCAAGATCGTAGAACAGAGAGGATGGTTGTTGCGCAAAGTGACGGGTAGCCATCACATCTATGAGAACCTTGACGTAGAGAAGATTCTGTCGATTCCTGTTCACCGTAACCAAGATCTCAAAACTGGCACTCTGAAGGCATTGATGAAAATTGCTCAGCTATCTGAGGATGATTTAGCCTGATTCAAAGAAATGCAGCAAAACCTCACTACTGCTACTGTACGCAAGAATAATGAAATACGCTGTATATCTGTTTTGCGATGGCGATTGCTTTAGCTCAATTGAGCGACGACTTGATTCTCCATTAGAGTGTCTTGGGTTAATAGATCTTCGACGCTGAGCCGCAGTGACCGTTGCTCATCAACCAGGAAGGAGACTTTGATGCGATCGCAACCCGGATACCCCGGCGGCTTAAGCTCCGCAATGCTTCTTGCCCCCTCCCGATCATTAAGCGTCTGCACCTGCTGCTGCTCAGAAAGCTGTCGGGTGACCAAACGGTCGCCATCGAAATAGACCTCCGTGCCGCCCATTGCATCGCCCAGCTCCCCAATAATCAGCTCAATGCTGGGCTGTACTTCCATTGAAGCCCCAAGCGAGATCTCAATCGGCTCATTCATGGGGTACGGTAAGCCCGCCGGAATGATCGGATGCCAGTTATGGCAGTTGTTTTGCCGGTCCCAGTAGCGGATGCCGTAGCTGTGGTAGAGGAAGTCTTTGACCTCTAGCCCTTGTGTGACCTGCAGTGCGCCGGTTGCGATCGCATCAAAGGGCCGACTGCTGCAAATCTTGCCCTCATCAAAATATTGCTTTACCCAGGTCTGCACCGCTGGGATCAAACTCGTGCCGCCCACGAGCAGCACCGCATCAATATCCTCGACCGTGAGACCCTGACGGCGGGCCTGCTGCAAAACCTGCTCCATACTGGTATCAAGTCGGTCAAAAAACTGATGTTCCCTGAGGATTTCTTCAAATTGCGAACGGTCTAAGGTCAGCTCGTAGCTATCAAAGGTCTCTTCATTGAAATAAACCTCCGTGGCTTTGGGCTGGAGTGAAAGCTGAATTTTGAGACGTTCCGCTAGCCTTTGGGTTAGAGGCGTGACGGGTAGCTGCTGACTCTTTGCAAAGTGATCCATCAGCCAATTGTCAAGATCGGTGCCGCCTAAATTCTGTCCCGCCTTCGCTAATACCCGCGCTGTCTTCGGACGCTGGTTTGAAGTTTCCGCTAAATTTTTCTCGCCCCACTTGAGAATAAAGCCTAGCGGCTGGGTCTTTGATTGACTCTCAGTGCCAAGCTGCACCAATGATAGATCCAGCGTTCCCCCGCCAAAATCCACCACCAAGAGCGTTTCTTGATCGGCCTTGCCATAGCCCAACGCCGCAGCAGTAGGTTCATCCAGCATTCGCACCTGCTCGACGCCCAAATCTTGGCAAACGCCCCCTAACCAGTGCCGGTAGGTCTCAAAGCTATCCACCGGGACTGTCAGCACCAAAGAGTCACCGGCATCAGGATTGTTTGTCTTGAGCTGCTGCATTAAGTTGACTAAAAACCAGCGGCCCACTTGCTCAAAGCTGACGGTTTGGCCGTCTAGCTCCGGCAAGAAACCCTGGATATCAGAGCCAATCCCCCGCTTAAAGGTGCGAAAGAAGCGCGGATCAGCCTGGATATCGAGACCGCGATCGCAAACCTGCTGCCCAATCAAAACCTGTTCCTGTGCGGCCTGTTCAACATAGACCAAACTGGGAATCAGGTCGGGATTCTGGGCCACTCGATGACTGATGCCCCTGAGGCTAACCACCTCCGGCTTTTCCGTGGCCGGATTCCAGCGGGTAATTACGGTGTTACTGGTGCCAAAATCAATCGCGTAGCTCATGAAAGTGAAGTAACGGAGTGGACAAAGCCCATAGTATCCTTCTGATTGAACTGTGGCTCTGAAATCATCTTAAAATGCGTATTGTCCTCCAGCGAGTGAAATCTTCCAGCGTGGCAGTGGCCGGAGCGGTGATCGGTCAGATCAGTCAAGGCTTAACTCTTTTAGTGGGCATTGCCCCCAGCGATACAGAAACAGAACTCGACTGGATGGCTCGCAAATGTCTTGAACTGAGAGTCTTTCCAGACGAAGGCGGCAAGCTCTCTCACTCTGTGCAGGATATTGAAGGTGAGCTGCTCGTGATTAGCCAATTTACGCTCTACGGCGACTGTCGCAAAGGTCGGCGTCCTTCCTTTGATCGCGCAGCACCAGGAGCGCTGGCGCAGCAGCGATACGATCAATTTATCGCCAAGCTGAACCAAAGTGGCTTGAAAATCGAAACGGGTCAGTTTGGAGCGATGATGAATGTCCAGATTGAAAACGATGGCCCAGTGACGCTGATCCTTGAGCGCGAGGCACCCGATTAAGTAAAATCTCAGCCTCTTCTGGCGTCATTCTTAAAGTTAGAGCGTTACGATTGACCGGGGTGAATATTGCCAAAGAGCAGGCAAAATCCCTTTAAGTCAGGATGAGGTGCGACAAAGAATAATGGCGATACGACTTTTAGCAGGTGATATTGGGGGTACTAAAACGATCCTGCGCCTCAATCAGGTCGAAGGCGACACGACCCAAACCCTTGCCGAATCGACCTACCCCAGCGCTGACTTTGACCATCTCAACCCGATGATTGAGACGTTTTTAGCCACCGTGGATGGAGAAAGACCTCAGGTCGCTTGTCTTGCGATCGCAGGTCCAGTTCTCAACGACACCTGCCAGCTGACCAACCTTTCTTGGCAGCTTAATGGTCGCCAGATGGAAAAAGCACTGGAGATTCCCCGCATCCATCTGATGAACGACTTTGCCGCGATCGGATACGGCATTTTAGCGCTCAAAGACGACGATCTAAAGACGCTTCAAGATCAGCCCATCCAAGCACAGTCCAATATCGCAGTCCTTGGTGCAGGCACGGGGCTGGGAGAGGCTCTACTCGTTTGGCAACAGGAAAACTATCAGGTGCTCGCCATTGAAGGTGGCCACACTGACTTTCCTGCTCGCAATGAGTTAGAGATCGGCTTGCTGCAGTATCTCCAAGGGAAACACGGACGTATTTCCGTCGAACGCGTGGTCTCCGGCCAAGGTATCTATGCCATTTATGAGTACTTAAGAGATACTCATTTCGCCCCAGAATCAGCCGCCGTCAAAATCGCAATGGAATCCCAAGACCCCACTGCGGTGGTGGGACAATATGGTTTGAAAAATTCCGATCCTCTCTGTACTAAGGCCGTAGAAATCTTCGTTTCAGCCTATGGCGCCGAAGCCGGTAACCTCGCCCTTAAGAGCTTGCCTTTCGGTGGACTTTACATTGCTGGGGGGGTCGCGCCTAAACTTTTGCCAAAGCTACAGGACGGGCTTTTCCTTGACAGCTTTTTAGACAAAGGCCGGATGGAAAAGCTGCTTAAAACAATCCGCGTTTCCGTCATTCTGAATCCGAAAGTAGGTCTCATGGGGGCCGCTCTGTTTGCAGAGCGATTAATGAAGACGGCGTGAGCTTCTCCCGCCCTATTGCCACAGTGACAGACAAGTTGTGTAGGCCGCCAAGCAAAATGAACCCGTCCACAATGTGTAAAGCTATGTAACATAGTCTGTGTACACAACTGCTCTACTGCTATGAAGCCACTTCGTTCTTTTTTTACTCTCTTGCTATCGTTGGGTTTACTGATGGGGTCAGGACTGACGGCACCTGTTTTAGCGATGGGTGGAGAGTTGCCGCCTGTGAATCAGCCTGCTCCTGAGTTTACGCTGCCGACCAATAGCGGTGACGGAGAGGTTTCATTGTCCGATTATTTAGGGCAATGGGTGGTCGTCTATTTCTATCCCAAAGACTTTACCTCTGGCTGCACAATTGAAGCCCAGCGCTTCCAGCAGGACTTACCGAAATACCAAGATAAAAACGCACAGATCATCGGCATTAGCGTTGACTCGGTTGATAGCCATGCAGAGTTTTGTGATTCTGAAGGGCTGAAGTTTCCTCTATTAGCTGACGAAGAGGGCTCTGCCAGTAAAGCTTACGGGTCATGGATGAACTTTTTCTCCATGCGCCACTCCTTTATCGTTGATCCAGAGGGTACCTTGCGTGAAACCTACGTGAAGGTCAGACCCTCGGTGCATAGCAAAGAGATATTAGCGCGCTTAGATGAGCTGCAGGCCACCAGTTAGAGGCTAGAGTTTCCCGTAGCTAATGTCTGGAAAACTTACCCTGGAGACTGCAGTATCGGACAAATAACATCGTCTGAGATTTCTTCCAGACTAGGGGATTCAGAGGTTAAAGATATCAGCTCTGTCCGCAAAGTTTGGAGTTGGGCAATGCGCTGATCGATCTCAGTAATCTTTATCTGCAGCTGCTGTCGAACTTCTGCACAGGGCAGCTCTCCTTGATCATGAATGTTTAGAATATGCCCGATCTCTTCGAGACTGAACCCGAGGCTTTGGGTTCGTTTGATGAAGGCGAGCCGGTCGGCGACCTCAGGGTAAAAGAGGCGAAACCCGCCCTCAGTTCGCTGATCTGCCTGAATGAGTCCCAGCGCTTCGTAGTAGCGAATAGTTTTGATGGGGACTTGACTGACCCTGTGCAGCTCGCCGATTCGAAGCAGAGTGATATTCTCAGAAGTCATAACTCAAGTTGCAGGAGTAGGTGTCTTACACCATAGCTGGTGAATTGGGAGAGCGATTGACCGCAGCCTAGAGAGCGACGACAAGCAAGAGGTTGTCAGTGAGCCAGAAAAGAAGCCCCGGTGAAGAAACAATTATTCGCCCAGAACGGATATCAGATGTTGATGCGATCTGGTCTGTGAACCAGCAGACCTTTGAAACAGAAGCTGAGGCCAATCTCGTCAATGCCCTCAGAAAGAGTGCTTCTCCCTACCTCTCCTTTGTGGCAGAGCGGGGCAGCACCGTTATCGGGCATCTTCTGTTGACCCCAGTAGATTTGGTCGGAGAGTGTTCTAAACGAAAGCTCATGGGATTGGCTCCGATGGCCGTTCTGCCTGCAGCACAACGCCAAGGTATCGGCTCTCAACTTATCAAAGCAGGCATTACCGCCTGCCGCAGGCTTGAATACGATGCGATTGTTGTATTGGGGTATCCCAGCTACTACCCGAGATTTGGCTTTGTGCCCGCGAGTCTCTTCGACATTCATTCCAGCTACGAAGTGCCTGATGATGCTTTTATGATCTTGGCGCTAAGCCCTAGCTGCCTCAGTGACGTTCATGGCATCATCCAATATCACGAAGCGTTCCGTGATCTATAAATTCGTGCTTGGCCTGCACAAAAGCACGAATCTAGTAATAGGCAAGCCAAGACGAGTAAGCGATGGGTAAAGCGTCAGCTCTCACCTGGCTCTGAGACCTTTGGCTCAGGAATGGTGCCTAGGCGATGGAGGGGCCAAAAGCGAAAGACAGCCCGTCCCACTAACTCATCATCAGCAACAACTCCCCAACAGCGGCCATCATAGCTATTGTGGCGGTTGTCTCCCAGAACCAAGTAGCTGTTCTCTGGAATGGTTTGGGGGTTTTGCAGAAAGGCAGGAGCGGAGCCACTCGGACCGCCACCGCAGGTATCGACGAGGGTGTCATCGCCGTTGGCAACGTAGAGTTCTTTCAAGGGCTGACCGTTGAGCAGCACGGTCCCGTCTTGGATCTCAATCTTATCGCCAGCAACCCCAACAATGCGCTTGATAAAGGCATCATCAAATCCTTGGTCTTTCAGGGCTTGGGTGGGGTTGAAAACCACAATATCGCCGCGTACTGGCTTACGGAAATCGTAGCTCACTTTATCAATAATCAGGCGATCGTTGATTTGCAATGTCGGCTCCATCGAACCGGAGGGAATATAACGAGCCTCTGCAACAAAGGTGCGAATGCCAAAGGCCAAAAATAGGCTTAAACCGATGGTTTTAATCGCTTCTAGCCACCAAGACTCCTCTGTGTCGTTTATTTCTTGCGTTTTGGAGGAATTCGGCTGCTGGTGACTATTTTTAGACATTAATACTGTTTAATACCATCTATTGAACTAGGTTTCCCAGTAAGTTGATTTATAGCACAATCCCCGAGGCTGAGGAGAAGGTGCTGACTCGCTTCAGTGGACGTTCGTGCTGGGATAAAAGACATGAAGTGCAGGCAATTTTAGAGAGAGGAAAATCGATTGAGCGGCCAGTATCGGAGCATGGCCCGTCCGACTAATTCCTGGCTCGAAACCAGGCCCCAGCAGCGACCATCGTGGCTGTTGTGCCGGTTGTCTCCTAAGACAAGGTAGCTGTTGGCCGGAATGGCGCGAGGCTGATCTAAGAAGGCGGTTGCCGGAATTGTCTTGCCACTGTGACAGAGATCCGTGAAAGTTTGGTCACCGTTCGCGACATAGCCTTCCTGTAGCTGGGTGCCGTTAATGAATACGGCCCCTTCTTTAATCTCGATTCGATCTCCGGGGAGGCCAACGATGCGTTTCACAAAGGTGTCGCTATAGCCTTGCTCACGCAGCGCCGCAGTGGGCTTGAAAACAATAATGTCTCCGCGGACGGGCTGACGCAGCCGAAAGGTGACTTTATCAACAATGAGGCGATCGTTGATGGCGATGGTCGGCTTCATAGACCCCGTGGGAACGTAGCGTGCTTCAGCGACAAAGGTGCGAATGCCGAAGGCAAGAAAAAGGCTCAAGGCAATGGTCTTGAAAAGATCTAGCCACCAGGATTCATCGATGGCTGTCTCTGGAGTGGCTGAACTTAAAGGGGGACGCTGAGGTTGCTGAGCCATAGGTGAAATACGACACGCCGATAGGAGATGTAAGTAACCCCGAAACGGAGTACGATCAGTGACGAGCCTAGCCAATGCTAGGTTCCATTGCTTTCATAGGAATCCCATTCAAATGTCTGACAACCGCCGCAGTCAAGCTGTCACTCAGGGCGTGCAGCGCGCACCTAACCGGGCCATGTTGAGAGCCACAGGGTTCGGCGACCAAGATTTTAAGAAGCCAATTGTGGGGCTAGCTAACGGCTACAGCACGATTACGCCCTGCAATATGGGGCTGAATCAGCTCGCTCAAAGGGCAGAGTCGGGCCTGAAAACAGCAGGCTCTATGCCGCAGATGTTCGGCACCATCACCATTAGCGATGGGATTTCGATGGGTACCGAGGGGATGAAGTATTCTTTGGTCTCTCGGGACGTGATTGCAGACTCGATTGAAACGGCCTGTATGGGCCAAAGTATGGATGGCGTGCTGGCAATTGGCGGATGCGATAAGAATATGCCAGGGGCAATGATTGCGATCGCACGTATGAACATTCCGGCCATCTTTGTATACGGCGGCACCATCAAGCCTGGACATCTCGATGGCAAAGACCTGACGGTGGTGAGTGCCTTTGAGGCGGTGGGTGAACACAGCGCCGGTCGCATTGACGATGCCGAACTGATGGCGGTGGAGAAAAATGCCTGTCCTGGAGCGGGTTCCTGCGGCGGCATGTTCACGGCCAATACGATGTCTTCAGCTTTTGAGGCGATGGGCATGAGCCTGATGTATTCCTCGACAATGGCAGCAGAGGATGCGGAAAAGGCCGATAGCGCTGAGAAATCTAGCGCTGTTTTGGTGGAGGCAATTAAAAAGCAAATTCTACCCCGCCAAATTTTGACTCGGGAAGCGTTTGAAAATGCGATCGCAACCATTATGGCCATCGGCGGCTCTACAAATGCTGTACTGCACTTACTTGCGATCGCAAGCACTGCTGGCGTTCCCTTAACGCTGGACGACTTTGAAACCATCCGCGCCAAAGTTCCCGTCATTTGCGACCTGAAGCCCTCAGGACGCTATGTAGCAACGGATTTACATAAAGCAGGCGGCATCCCACAGGTCATGAAAATGCTGCTGGCCCACGGGCTGCTGCACGGCGACGCCCTCACCATCACAGGGCAAACTGTTGCCGAGGTCTTAGCCGACATTCCTGAAACGCCCTCCCCCGACCAAGACGTGATCCGCACCTGGGATCAGCCTCTGTATGCTCAAGGGCATCTCGCCATTCTTAAAGGGAATTTGGCGACCGAAGGGGCAGTGGCTAAAATCACAGGCGTCAAGATGCCCAAGATCACCGGGCCAGCGCGGGTCTTTGAATCAGAAGAATCCTGTCTTGACGCCATTCTAGACGGCAAGATTCAAGCCGGTGACGTGATTGTGATTCGCTACGAAGGCCCCAAAGGCGGGCCGGGGATGCGTGAAATGCTGGCTCCCACCTCTGCCATCATTGGTGCGGGCCTCGGAGACTCCGTGGGCTTAATTACCGATGGCCGCTTCTCTGGCGGTTCCTATGGTCGTGTGGTGGGGCATGTGGCCCCTGAAGCGGCGGTGGGCGGCACCATTGCGCTGGTGCATGAAGGCGACTCCATCACCATTGATGCTCAAGAGCGGAAGCTAGATTTAAATCTATCTGAAGCCGAGCTAGCCGCGCGCCGCGCGGCCTGGACGCCGCCTCTGCCTCGCTACACCCGAGGGATGCTGGCGAAGTACGCCAAGCTGGTGTCGTCCAGTAGTCTTGGGGCCGTCACCGATCTCGGCCTGGGATAGCAGAATCGCCAATCAAAATTTTATGATGCCCTCTGAATTCGTTAGGCGAGCTGAAGGTCGATTTGTGGTCGCATCTGTGGCGACCACCTCGGGATGATCGCATCTCTCTGCCTTCTGTCTATACTGAGCAGCGTAGCTTACTCAAATTTATGCAGAGCGAGAACTTTTTGGTCATGATTGCGGTCCAAGAATGAACATGCCTGCGTAGAGCATTGATGGGTTATTCCATTGCGTGAATGCCTGGATTTTTATTTACGTAAAGGATATTCACCCCTATTGACAGTCCCCTCTGATAGCGCTATAAGGGAATCCAGGTTTTTGTCTGGTGCACCTCCTTTGCGAACGGGGTTCGGCTCGGGGTTTTAATTACTTTTCTTGTGTGTGTTGAGGAATGCTGTTGTGAAACGAAACCGCTGTTTGTCAATGATTGGGGCGAGTATACTGGCGCTGGGACTTGCTCCTAATGCTGGCATTGCTCAACGAGAACCTAATCAGATTGCTGCTAGCAGTCAAACCATCTGGCGCAATGGTTCCTTCCCCGTCGAAAATTTTCAGAGATATTCTTCCGCTTTTGGGTATCGTCGGTCTGCCACTGGAGGCTACTCGCGTGAATTCCACAGCGGCCTAGATTTTGCTGCACCTAAGGGAAGCTACATTCGGAGCTGGTGGTCTGGCCGCGTGAAGAAAGTGACTAGCGTTGGAGCCTGCGGTACCGCCGTTTGGATTCAGTCTGGAGACTGGACTCACGTTTACTGTCATTTACAGGGCTTTGCGACAGCCAGCGGTGGGCGGCGCATCATTGATCGCGGCAGTGGTGTAGAAATTCGAGAAGGACAAACGATTAAGGCTGGTCAGAGACTAGGACGCGTGGGTCTAACAGGCCGCACCACTGGTGCGCATCTCCATTGGACCTTGAAGTACAAAGGTAAATTTGTCGATCCGGCGGTTGTTCTAAGAGCTATGCATACAGCCCAAAGCGGCAATCGGATCTTCTCTCAATAGTAAGAAGACAGTCATAGCTCCTAAAAGACCTGCCCAGCAGTAGCTCTAAAATTGGATGCGTCTCCAACTAAGCTGCGATCCTCTGTAGCTCTATGTGTATGCTCATCGAGCTTGAATAGAAGGCCGGGTTAGTTGCATAGGCCAACCAGGGTTACGTGTCATCTTTATTGTGGATTCTGCTGGGTTTGTGACTCCGGTTCAATGTCTTTTTATTTATCTACCTGTTGAGTAAGCCGCAAGATTTGCTTGTTTAGGAGCCTGCGATTTTCATGAAGCTTTGCAGGTAGAGCAGAATTGTATGAACACAGTTCATCAATGACATCAGCCAAGCATTTTTTTGCCACAATGTCGTTAGAGCAAAGAGTTGCTTCGATGTCACGATCGTATGCTTGTCGTAATGACTTCTGCTTGCGTTCGTCGTTCCTACATGCACGACAATTCTTTGCATATGAGTCAACGTAGAACCCAAGCTCCTCGTACCATCGTTTTTGATCGGCGATAGTGAAGCAAAACATCTTCTTACAGCGCGAACATTTGGAAGTCGCATCGACATACCAATATCGTGGACAAACCGAGTAATTCTGCCTCGACACATCTGCCCGCACGGCAGAACTATGATCAAGATGCATATGGTCCCAAAAGAAATACTGGGGCATGTTTTGCGAATTGGCTTTACCGAAATAGTCCATGCGTACCTCTTGAGACGATGACGTTTCAACTATTAAGGGCACGAGACAAAATGGGAATATGCCCCTATAGCTCTTGATGCGAGCTTCCTTTGCATTGCGTGGCTAGACCGCGGCCTATAAGTAGCAGAAGTTTGTAAGTTATTGGTAAAAGTCCTTTCAAATCAGATCTTTTGACTCTATAAGCATCCTCAGATCTTCTACTACTTCTTCAATAATCTCTTTACTTGACCGATAGTTCTCGAACAGGTGTGAATATCCAGCTGAAACTATAGTGTCAACGGCTATTCTTAACCCCTGTTCTCCATTTCAAAGAGACAAAGATATAGCTGCTTTCACGCAAAATCAGATATTCTGCACCCTGCTCTTTTTTGTGTGCAGCCAAGTTCCTTTGCCTTGTGGAGGGTCAGAGAGATCGCGTATAGTCCAATGGTCCTGTAACCCCATCCTAATCTTGAGTACTGTGACCTGGCAGCGAGAGTGGTTCTCTAATACAAAGGCCGATATTCTGGCTGGAACGGTGGTGGCTTTAGCGTTGATTCCTGAAGCGATCGCATTCTCCATTATTGCCGGGGTTGATCCTAAAGTTGGCCTCTATGCCTCTTTTTGTATTGCGGTGGTGAGCGCCTTCGTTGGCGGACGTCCTGGCTTAATCTCGGCGGCAACGGGAGCCATGGCGCTGCTGATGGTTGATCTGGTTAAAGAGCATGGCCTGGAATACCTGCTGGCGACGACAATTTTGACCGGGGTGCTGCAAATTATCTTTGGTCTGCTGAAGCTGGGACGGCAGATGAAGTATATTCCGCGAGCCGTGATGATCGGATTCGTGAATGCCCTCGCCATTTTGATCTTTATGGCGCAGATTCCCGAGCTAACCAATGTGCCGCTCATTGCCTACGGGATGGTTGCGATCGCACTTGCAATTATCTACCTGCTACCGCGTCTGACAACGATCCTTCCCTCTCCTTTGGTTGCCATTGTTTCTCTAACTGCCGTCTCTATTGCCATGGGGCTAGATGTTCCCATTGTTGGCGATAAGGGTGAGTTGCCCACAACGCTGCCGCTGTTTGCTCTGCCTCAGATTCCGCTCACCTTCGAGACGCTGCAGATTCTATTCAGCTATGCCCTGCCGCTAGCTGTTGTCGGGCTGCTGGAATCTCTGCTCACGGCGTCTTTGCTAGATGAGCTAACCGATACCCCCAGCGATAAGAACCGAGAAGCGAAGGGACAAGGGATCGCCAATATTGTCGCGGGTTTCTTCGGCGGCATGGCGGGCTGCGCCATGATTGGACAGTCGGTAATTAACATCCAGTCGGGGGGGCGTCAGCGCCTATCAACCTTTTGGGCTGGTGTCTTTCTGCTGTTTTTGATTGTGGTTCTGGGGCCGTGGGTGCAGCAGATTCCGATGGCCTCTTTGGTGGCCGTGATGATTATGGTGTCCATCGGTACCTTTAACTGGGGATCGATCAAGAATATCAAGCGCGTCCCCCGTAGTGAGACCGTCGTCATGGTGACAACCGTGGTGATCACTATCTGGACCCATAATTTAGCAATTGGCGTCGTGACGGGCGTTGCCCTCAGCACGATCTTTTTCTCCCGTAAGATTGCCCAACTGGTGTTTGTCGATCCAGTGCTGACGGCGGATGGAGAGCACCGTATCTATAACGTTGCGGGTCAAATCTTTTTTGTTTCAGTGGATGAGTTTTTCGCTGCCTTCAATTTTGAAGAGGATCTAGCGTCCGTCAAGATCGATCTCACCCACGCTCATCTATGGGATCAGTCCGCTGTGGCGGCGGTTGATAAGGTGGTGCTTAAGTTTCGCCGTAACGGTATAGACGTGAACTTAGTGGGCCTCAATGAAGCCAGTCAAACCCTGCTAAAAGATCTGGCTGAGCATGATAAACCCGGTGCGATGGACAAGCTCGCTAGCCATTAAAGGTAAAGGATTAGAACCGTTATGAAGCATATTTTGCTCTGTACCGATGGGTCAGAGTTCTCAGATAGTTCCTATCGCTATGCGGCTTGGTTTGCCCCTCGTCTAGAGGCCGAGATTGAAGTGCTGAACGTCAGCGATGTGAGATCGCAAAAAATGGCAAATCAAAACCTGAGCGGCGCGATTGGTATTAATGCTTCCCAGGAGCTACTCAACAAGTTTGTTGAATTAGAGTACGAGCGCTCCAAAATTAAGCAACAGAAATCACAGCTCATTCTCGAAAATGCCGAGGCATCACTGGCGGAGCTAGGAATTCCTGAGGTTACCCTGACCCATCAAACCGGCTACTTTGTCGATAGCCTGCACGAGTGCGAACAACACTCAGACCTGCTGATTTTAGGTCAACGGGGTGAGGGAGCCGGCTTCAATTCAGAGCATCTGGGGTCGAAGATAGAGCGGGTGATTCGCTCGATCAATACGCCCTGCCTGGTGACGCCGCAAAACTATCGGCCGATTCGCCGCCTTGTCTTAGCCTACGATGGCGGTCAGAGCTGCCAAAACGCACTTCAGTTTTTGGTGAATTCTTCAGCGTTTAACGACCTTGAACTTCACATCGTGATTGCGGCTAAACAGGCTGACGACCCGCAAGCCAAGGCCCACCTGCAGGAAGCAGAAGCCCAAGCGCGTTCCGGTAGCTTTACGCCCATCGCTCGTATCTTAGTGGGCCACCCCGAACAGGAAATTATGAGCTACATCGAGCAGCAGCAAATGGACCTGCTGATTATGGGAGCCTACGGCCATAGCCGAATCCGCAGTTTGATTATCGGCAGCACAACGGCTTACCTGCTGCGCGAGAGCGATATTCCAGTGCTGTTATTTCGGCATTAGACATCTGTTTCTGTATATCCCAGCCCTGAAAGTAGGCGCTCTACCTTAGCTCGATGGGCGGTTTCCCAATCCTCTAGCGATTGAGACGCCTCCTTATCGGTGCGAGCCTTGGCAATTTGTAGGGCCGATGCCTGTTGGGCTTGTGGAATGACAACAATCCCTTCTTCGTCGGCCACCACAATATCGCCGCATTCAACCTGAACGCCTCCGCATTGGATTGTTTGCTTGAGCGTGCCTAAGGTTTGCTTGCGTCCTGGAATAGGAATGACGCCCCTGGCAAAGACTGGGAAGCCGCAGTCCCGAACTTCAGCGAGATCGCGCACCACGCCGTCAACGACAAAGCCAGCGATACCTCGTTTCTGGGCAATGGCGCAAACATTGCCGCCGGACATCGCATAGTTAACGTCTCCGGCTTCGACCACGATGATGGCACCGGGTTCAGCTCGGTAAATGGTTGCATGGAGCATCAAGTTGTCGCCGGGAGGGCAGTACACCGTATAGGCGGGTCCAGCAATTCTCGGGATTCGGGGCCAAAGTTCTCGAATTCCGATATCCATAAACTGCTCACGACCGAGGGCATCGGCATAGGCCGTGGGGGATAGATCTCGAAATGATGTGTAGTCAGACATTGAGGGAGCATCCCACTTTAGCTAATGTATTGCACGGCCCTCACCTTAAAGCCCTCGCCCAGAATTGGGCGAGGGACTTTGAGTGCTGTTATCTCGCTTGGGGGATGAAGGCCAAGTGCAACAGTTAGATGCTCCCGGCACTGCTCATCCCCATTTCTCTGCGCTTAGTTTGTGATCACAGAGCCTTTTCGATGGCGGCTCGCAGGTCTGCATCATCCGGTGCGGTTTGGGGTTCAAAGCGTTCGGCGACGGCTCCACTGCGGTCGATTAAGAACTTGCCGAAGTTCCAACCAATGTCGGGGCCGTCGCCCACTAAAAATTGATAGAGGGGACTGCGGTTTGCGCCGTTAACGTCCTGCTTTTCTAGTAGAGGAAAGTTAACGTCGTATTTTTTTTCTGCAAACTCTTTAATCTCTTCGGGACTGCCGGGTTCTTGCTGACCGAACTGGTTGCAGGGCACTCCAATAATCACAAGGCCCCGATCAGAATATTCGTTGTTCAGCTCGACTAAGCCTTTGTATTGAGGGGTGAGGCCGCACTGACTGGCCACGTTGACGAAGAGAATGACTTTGTTCTCTAACGTTGCGGGGGAAAGAGACTGGCCTTCAAGGGTTGTGAGGTTCGTGGGTAGGGGCATTGATTCATCAACTGTGACACATCAGGTCTCATTATACGGGGGCATCAGTTGATGGGGTAGCTCTACTGAGTCGCTGTGCAGCTTGGTACAGCTGTGCTCACGGCTGATGGGGCCACAGGAGCCGTTTCTAAGGATTGAATACTGGCGTTCTTGGCGGGTTCAGAGGTACCTGCCTCCGGTTGGGTGGCAATGGCGCTGATGAGATCGCCCGCTTCTAAACCTTCCAACGTCGCAGAAAATCGACCTTCATTGTTGGTGGTGATATCCATCAATGGCGCGTTGAGGGGTCCGTATACATCGTTGTCCTCCGTAACTTTATACAAGGTTATGATCGCACCTGGATCCGCGACCCCGTCAATATTGACTTGATCGTCAAAGCGGATAAATTCCTGGCTTAAAAACACGGGAGTATTAATGGCGCGATTGGCTGTGTCACGGCGGCGGTTGCCGGTATCACGCTGGGGCATGTTGGCACCGTCTCCGCGCTGGTAGGCTGTGACACCCACGCCACGGCGAGCGACTAAATCAATGCTCAGCCCGTCGAGGTTGCTAAATTTGTTTTGGGTGATGAGGTTGCGATCGCTCTTCGGGTAAGCCGCCACCACGACCCCTGGACCGGACTGATAATGAATCTGGTTGTTGCGGACTTGATGATCATTGCCCATCAGATAAACCGCCGCCCGCTTGAGTCGCTGGCCGTTGAGCTTAATGTTGTTGTCGTATATTTCCACCGCACCTTCTGGCTTGAACATGAAGATGCCGCTGCCGTCATTGCCGCAGATTAGGTTGTTACGAATCACGCCCTTGTCGATGATGCCCTCTAAACGAATCGCGTCCGGCATCCCTGCAAGGCCATTGGCAACGATTTGGTTGTCGCTGATTTCTAAGTTCTCGGCCCGAACCGAGGTGATAATGCCGCTGCCGTCATGGTAGGCAATGCGGTTGTTTTTAATTGTTGCTCCCTGGCTGTTGAAGACCGACACGCCAAAGGCTGAAGGCTGTGTGGGTTTGGTACCTTCAGGGGTGAGTCCCAACCAGTTATCTATAATTACAACGCCCGTGGGGGGCTGATCGCGGTCCCGAAATGGAAAGTTACCGTTGGGTCGTTTTTGCTGGCTGATATCAGGCGGCGGTAGCCGGTGAGCGATGAAGATATCGGCTGGCGGTGTCGTGGCCGTTTTTCGATGTATAGAAGTAAAGCCGTATAAACTGAGTCCCTTAATGGTGACATTGTTGGCAACCACCGTTAGCCCGCGAAAGACCTCTGTGCCTGCTGCAGGGGTGAGGGCCACGATGGGAGCATTGTCGTATCCGGGTTGCGTTGTGCCATCGATGTATAAGTCGGGTGACTCTAAGGCAGGCAGCACTGACTGGAGTTGGATGGTGGTCTCTCCTGTCGGTAGGTTAAAAGCAATCTTACGTTGGTCTGCAGGCTGGATTTGGGCCTGTTCAGCCGCTGTCAGATCTGAGGGCAAGAGGGTGCCGTTTTGAATTGAGATCGCTTCTCTCAACGTCATCTGCTCGTCAGCTTCAATCTCACCATCCTGACTGCTGTTGACCGTGACCTGGAGGGGTGAGGCCGCTGATTGCGCCAAGCTGGGAGAGCTGCCCAACAGCAAAACAGGCAAGATCCAGACAGGATTCCGAACGGTGTTAAACACTAATTTATACATAATTCAAATTCCGAGACCTTTGGATGCATCAGGAGAGAGTAGCTTTAGAAGGGGCTAGCCTTCAGTCGCTAGGGCTTCAGGAGTGGCTTCAGGTTCCTTGTTGGAAGCCTCTACAACAGACTCAGACTCCTGCTGCTGTTTGGGCGCAACCTGATTGCGGAAACCAAAGTCCTTCAGCAAGTTGTTGTCGAGCTTCACGGTGATACCGAAGAAAGGACCGCTGGCCGACCGGGAATTGCCCAAGTCGCGATCGCTAGCGCTACCAAACACATAGCCCGCCCCAAGGCGCAGATTCGGATTGAGGTAATAGCCGATTTCACCGACGATCCCAAACTCATTGAAGCCTGCAGTGGGCTGACCAATCCAGCGTCCTTCGATGGAGGCATCCCAGCGCTTGTCAAAGCGGTAGGTAGCCCGTGCTTGAGCGAGAGAAACCGTGCTGGTGCCCACTAGATTCTCCGCCAGATTCGTGCGGCTGTGGCGGAGGCCAAACTTGCCGTAGAATTCCCAGCGCCAGTCAGGTGCATAAATCGCCTCAGCAGAGAGCAGATGCTCCGTTGACCCCGTACCCCGACCAAATAGAATCGTCTCAGGAATCAGTGAAGGATTTTCACGATATTCATAGCGCAACAGGGCATTAAAGCGATCGTCTTTAGGATCTCGGTAGGCTAAACCCAACTTCAGATCACGGCTGGTCCCTAGGGCACTGAGAGTCTGGTTCGCAGAACTGGCTTGGCTGTAGCTCGCCAGCGTTGTAAAGCGATTGTTAATGCGGCCTAGCGCATCAGCGGTAATCACTAGATTCGAGCCTTGAGAGGTAGAATCGCGGTATTCAACCCGTGCCTTAGCTTTGAAGTCAGGATTATCGGTGTAGCTGAGACCGGCACTGAAGCTGTTGCCAGAGGTGAGGCCCAAAGCCGAAGCGCCAGAGCCAACCGCAAAGGGCTGCGCGAACTGACTGCCCGCTGCCGTGTCGCGGAACCCGCTAAAGACCCGCTCATAGGAGAAATCTGCCTCTAAACCGGGGGCTAGCGTTACACCCTGATCGATGCCGAAGCGTCCGACGAGTCCCCGATCGCCCAGCACTGAGACTTCGCCCCGCAAAGTGGTATCCGTTGAGAAGGTATGCTCGCCCTTGATATCGAGACTGGTTAAAAAGTCATCGTCAAACTGTCCCCCTGTGAAGTAGGACTGATTGAGCGCCACCGTGATGCCGGGATGAACTTGCCAGTCAACCCCAATCGTAGTCCGATTCGGATGGACAGGATCTGACTCAGAGGATAGGGTCAGATCATTGTAGGCATGAAAGCTGAGATCGTTTGTCAGTTGGGTGATAAAGCTGGTGCGAATCTGATCGGAACTGACATTGCTAAAGTCACCTGAGCGCTCACGACGAACATAGTCAACCCCAAGCGTACCGCGACCGATGCGCTGCTGAATGCCTGCTGTGATTGTGGTCAATGAGTTGTCAACACCAATACCTGGCGTGGGCGCAAAGCCAGGACGAATCAGGTCTTCAAAGGTATCGAGGGGCTGAGGGGCGATGCCATTGTTGTCTTCGTGATCAATGCTGGCTCGCAGACTTGTAGAGCTGGACAGCTCGGCTGTGACCTCTGCACCGTAGCGGGTTTGGCCGGGTACAAAGCTCGTGGTGGCTGTATTCGAGAAACCCGTATCGCTGTGGTTGAAGTAGGCTCGACCCGTGACCTTATCGATAATGGTTCCGGCTAGCTCTACGCGGTAGGCGTCGCCGCTGATGGCCTCGCTGAAGTCAAGGCCGTTTTCAGAGTGGGCGTATTCTGCAATCAGGTAGCGATCGCCCCCTAGAGACACATAGGCATCAGCGCCGAACAGCTCAAAGTCTTGATCGCCCCGATCTTCAAGGAGATAGGTAGCTCCCAACCAAGTTTCTTTGTCTAAGCCCCGCGAAAAGTTGTACTGTAGCCGCCCGCCATAGATGCTGGTGCCGCCCCCTTCACCTTCAAACTGATAGGTGGTGACAATTCGGCGTACGGCAACGCGACCATCTTCGGTGACATCGGTACGCAGAATCGGACGCCGGAACAGCAGGGTGCCGCGATCGTAGTCAATGTCATAGTCAGCACCTCGAAGGAGGCGCGTCCGTTCTAGAACTGTGCCGGGGCGATCGAGTTCTTCTAGTTCTAGATAAACTTGCTCACTGCCAGAGATCAGCAGGCGACGAGACAGAAAATAGAACCCGCTGGTGCCGTCGGGGGCAATGGTATCGCGCTGGAAGCCCTCGGTGTTGTTGCCGAAGATGCCTGTGATTTGTAGGTTGCCGAGATTGTAGTTAGCCTTAGCGCCGTGGAGGGCGCGATTAGTGGCGGTGTAGAACTGTGAGGGCTGAGCAAATTCGTTGGTGTTGTAGTCTCCCCACAGGACATAGTCAATCCCCGCATTCGGGACGGGGGAAGTACGCTCTAGGCGCAGATAAAGGTTGTCGGTGGAAGAAGCGAAGGACTCAACGGTGGAGTTATCGCCGTAGACGGAATATTGGGTGTCATCGCAGTCTACCTGCGCTCGGAATAGCGTTGATTCACCACGACAGTCTTCGTTCAGCGGACGCTCAGTATTGAAGGCACCGGTAAATAGCCACTCTCCGACAGAGGTGGTGGCGAAGCCTGAAGCTTGGGTGTCTAGCTCAAAGCGATTGTCTCCATCCGGGGGCAGAAAGTCGCGGAAGCTATCAAAGAAGTCTGTGCCCCGCCGCCCGAAGCGAACATCAACGACACCTGCTAGTAGTCCCGAGGGACGCAGGGGGGTGACCATCTGCAACTGATGGAAGCCTTCCATTTCGCCATTGCTGGCCCGAATCCGCAGTGCGCCCGCCTGTAGACCGGCCTGCAGTTCGGCTGTAAATTCGCCATTGACGGCCTCAACCTGAAATCCGGGTGTAGTAGAGTTGGCATCGACGCCGACAAATTCACCTTCACTTGCCTCTAGCGTAATGTGTGAATTCCAGCTAGAGCGGTTGCCACGACTGTCGAGAAGCTGGCCTACAACTGTGACTGTGGAGCGTCCATCTGCTGGGACTCGGGTTTCGCGCGTGCTGACTTTGATCCGATCCGGTTCGCCAGGGACTTCGAGGTTAACTGTTGTGGCTGGCTCACTACTGCCGTCTAGATGAGCGGTGAGGGTATTGCCCCCAGCGCCAAAAATAACGCCGTACCAAGTCTCGCGGACTTTGCCTGTTTCACTATTGGTTTCGGTGCGACCGATCAAGCTGCGGTCGACCTGCTTACCATTGACCTGCAAATTAACCGTTTGACCGACCTTATACTCCACAATTACGGTGGAAGAAGGCTGCGGTAGGGTTGCGCCTGAAGGCGGGGATAGGATTTTGACGGTCTGGGCCTGCGGTGCCGCCTGAGCGACAGGCGCTGCTGGCGCTGCTCCAGAATCAACAGGAGGCTGAGAGGGCACAGCTTCAGCAGCCTGTGCTTCAGTAATTTCTTCTGACGGGACAGAGACTTCAGTTTCTACCGTAGGCTCTGGGGTAGAAGCCGTAGATGAAGCAGCAGCCGTAGGCTTTGTGGTTGGGGTCGCCGTAGATGAAACGGCTTCTGTAGAACTCGGAGTCGGCTCTAGCTTCAGTGTTTGAGCTGTGGCTAGGGTGGGGACGATCGCCCAGCCGCTGCTGATGAGCAGTCCTAAAAGGCTGGCGCGAAGATAGGATCGTTTTGTCATTGGGACTCCTCCTGAGAGCTGGGAGCGTTCAAGGTCTCTGGCACAGGAGAGGTTGATCGTTCTTGGAAAGTAGGTGTGACCCCAAAGTTCATGCGCACCAGACCACCCGGCGAGAGCCGGACCAGTCGAGAGGGGCTATTGCGCTCAATAAAGTAGGCGTTGGGGGCGAGGGTGTAACCAGGCAGGCTGGTGAGGTCTAAGGCTCCGACCCGCTGACCGGGCAGGACACACTTGAGATGAAAGAGACCATCTTCGTCGGTGGTGATCCGGTTGCCGTCATCCATAAACACGACAGAGTTGGGAACGCCGGGTTCGCCGGGCTGCTGTTCACCGTCAAAGTTTTTGTCTACGAAGACGCGCCCTAGAATAGTGCCGCAGTCAGAGGCAATGCCAGGATTAATGCGTACGCGGTTAATCGCCGGTCCATCTCGGACTTCTAGGTCGTTATCGACGCGCTGAGCTGCAACTGTTGCAACGTTTTCGCCATCACCTCGAATCGCATCAGGGGTGAGCTGGGCCGCGTAAACAATATTGAGAACGGCCTCTGGTTCGAGAACGGCGGGGGTGCTAAAGGTAACCGTCAGGCCATTCTGCTCAACGGTGACTGGAACAATCTCGCCGCCGACTTCACCCTGCACGGCATCTTCAAGGAGCCGAAAGCCGAAGGGCAAGACATCGGTAACGGTGGTGTTATCAAGCCGATCACCACTGGTGTTACGGATGCCGAGTCGGTAGAGCACGGTGTCGCCGGGGGCTGCGTTGGCGCGATCGCCTGATTTCGTAATTTGAATTTGGCTCTCTGGACAGAGCGCCCCGGCAAACTGAATGGCGAGGAGCTGCAGGGAAATTTGATCGGCGTCGGCAATCAGCGTGGTTTCAGAAAGATCGATCTGATCGTCGCCTGAGGCCGCAACAGGCTGTCCGTCTAGGGCTGTTGCTCGATAGCTAACGATGTTGCGGTTGTTGGTGGGCGTAATCGCTAAGATCTCTAACTTGATCTGACGCCGGATAAACACAGAGGTATCGGGGACGTCCACCATCAAGATGTAGGTGTCGCCAACGTCAAGCTGACCTCGGTTAGGGTCAAGCAGAAAGCTGTACTCGCCTCTGTCTTGATTGCTGAGGGGAAAGGGGTTGAGGTTGCTGCTGTTGGGTTCGATACCGGCAGGAATATTATTGGTGGGGTTGTCGGGCAGCTCGGTGCGGGTGAGGCGGACTAAACTCCCGAGGCTGGCGCCGGTGGGGTCACTGGGATCTGCTGTAAAGAGGCTGACTGAGAAGCCGGTGTAATCGTCTAAGAGTGCGCCGCCACAGCCTAAAATTTGGCCTCTAGGATCGGTGAGCGAATTGTCTACGGGTGTTGTGATTGTGTTGGTGAAGCCTGTGAACGGATTGCCACCAGGGGTCTGTGCGTAGCGGTAGCTGGCTGTGTTGTTGATGAGTAGCTCAGCATCGTCCGCTGTCTGTGCGATCGCAACACTTGGCAGCACTTGACTAAGCATCAAGGTCGCCGCCATCAGCCGTCTTGCCGAGACAGGATTTAATTGGAAGTGAGAGTATCTCACGAGCGTGGGCTCCTCGGGGTCAAAGTAGAACAGTGGATCGCACAGATTAAGAGGCTGGGGTCAGCAGCGGTGGGCCAGTTTTGGCCGCACGAAGCCTGTCAGACCGTGTCGGGGGCCTGAGGGCGTCGAATTAACGTCACAAATTTAGAGAGGTAAAAAGAGTTTGAGGGGGGCAGGTTGCCCCCCGTTGGTGGCGTTACTTAACGGCAACTTCGTATGTTGCGCGCACAGTGGTCATTGGCTGCAGCGAATTGCTGTAGTCCCACTGAACATGGGTGTACATTTCTGCAGGAGCAGGAACCATCTTCACAGAACCATCAGGCTGAGTCTCTTCGATCAGAGGCTGAGCAGAGAAGGTCTGACCGGCATCAATGCTGTAGGTCAACTCAGCGCCATTGGCCTTTGCTGAATCCGCTCGGAAAGCGGTCTTTTGAGGGATAGGCTGCGTCACAACTAAGTTAGAAGCAGGCTTGTCACCGGCATTCTCACTGTTGAGCGTGTAGCGAAGCACATCTCCGGGCTGAACTGTGACATCTCCTTCAATAGCTTCCCAAGCGGTCGCTTTGTTGCCTTCAGCATCAGTGGTGATCACTTGCTTCTCGGCAGAAAGGGCCAACTTGACCTGGGGCTGAAGAATCTGCTGAACCAGTGCTTCACCGGCTTCTTGCAAATTGGCAAGAACGGGAGTGCTGCTGGCAAAGGGAACGGCAATGGCGACGGCTAGAATACCGAGACCCATAGATAAACGTCGTTTCATGATTAGAAAACCTTAAAATTCAAAAACTACAGTCGACTTCAAAAACAGTTGTGGCGTCATGGGTGAGTCTCATCGCACTCACCCATGACTGAGGCTTTACTGGAGGCGGCGACGGAATTGGAACTCACCTGTTTGACCAGGATCAACCTGACCAACCGGGTTCTCATACTTCTCAACCTGAGTATTGGCGAGAGGATCTGTGGTTGTCAGGGGTGTAGCATCACCACTGTTGGTGAAGAATTCCACATCGCCCTGCGTGGCGCTGGTGTTCTGCTCATGATCCGTGAAAGCCGCCCAGTTGTTTTGAGTGGTGCTAGTGCCAGTGGCGACGGTACCATCTTCTACAACTTCAAATTCAAAGGCTGTGAGGCCCACGTTGCCGGTACCTACGACAGGGGTTGAAATGTTTTCGTAACCAATCCGGTAGTCGATTTGGTAACCCGGTCGGAACTCAACGCCAGTCAAATCGGAGGCAAATGGCTGCACAATTACGCCATTCTGATCCAGAACCTGAGCTTGCTTCGTGAGCTGCATGAAGCCGGTATAGATGCGGTCAATCGTTATGTTGTTGGTTGACTCTCCAGTTAAACCAGGGGCTGTAGTTGGATTGTCATCCGGGAAGGCTACAACCGGAATCGAGATCTCTTGGTTAGGTGTGACAGTAGGTGGTAAATCAACCGAGACTGTGTAGTCAAGGGTCTGACCTGCAGGTAGGTCACCATAGTTGACGTGAACAGGGCCCCCGGGCGTCGGTATTGCGCCGCCGCCACCAGCAGTGGTTGTGCTGCTATCAAGCCGGAAGGTGGGAACACCTGCAAGATTAACGTAGGTATAGGTTGCCGTTAAAACGTCACCGTTCTCATCCGTAGCAGTAATCGTGACCTGAGTGCCGAAAGGAATAGCATCAGCACCATCGTATTGTCCTGTCAGAGGACTGTCGTCTGCGTTTTCTGCCTGGGTAGGAGAAATGGGCTGCAGCGTCACGTCAGCAATGAAGCCAGCACTAGATGGGTTCTGAATGGTGTTATCAAAGGTAACTGCAGCTGGATTGAAAGTATCTGCAGGACCTGTACCCACTGGGACATCAGTAGATAGGTTTGTAAAATCGTCATTTTGGTCGGTGGGGCCTTGGGCACCTGGAACACCATCGGTACCGTTAAGAATGTCATCAGCACCAGCAACATTGCCGATGTTAACAACGTTGGCTTCACCATCAGGACCTGAACCTGTATTGTCGCCGTTAGTGTCAGTGCCTTGAGCTACTGGATCTGCAACCCCTCGATCTTCAGCAGGAACGAAGTTGCTGCCGTTTGGATTGGGAGGCGTTTGATTATCGTTGAAGTTGTTGGGCTGGCTGTCTCCAGATTCGTCGTAGACAACTTGATCAGTGGGTGAGCCAGCAATCGCGGGATCATCGAAGGTGCGACCAAAGACCTGAGCGATGTTAGCAACTTGGCCACCTTCTGGAGCGAGGCCAGAAGTAATCACGGTAAATTGGAACGGAGTTGTTGCCGTAACATCAGTACCTGCGGCTAGCGGAGTCGTCGCTGTGCGAATGAAACCCACTCTTTCCACGGATGCAAAGTTACCTGCATTCAAAGGAGTTACGCTGTTGCGAATCCACGCTGCTGTATTAGGGCCAGTTCCAATGGGTGCTGTCGCTGATGGATCGTTTGTGGAGTAAACCACTTCCCAGCCTGCAGGTGCGGTGGGCACTGCATTCAGAACTGTTCCGGCGGGAATAGCATCAGAAACGAGAATGCGAGTCTCAGTGCTGCCGTCAATGGTCATCGGCGTACCAACGAGGTCTTCAGCAACGAAGGCTGCGTTGGGGGAGCTACCCTCAACGGTCAAGCCCAAGTTGTAGGTAATCAGGTCGTCGCTAGCAGTGGGGCCAGCACCCGGAAGCAAAGTCGCAACTTCTTTCGTGACCGTGGCTAACGCGAGAGGGTCAACGGAACTAGCAAAGGGAATGCTATTCTCGGCACTGGCTTCACGCTCACCGTTAACGGGGGCGCCATTGCCTGCATCAGCGTCAACTGTACGAATCTCGTCGTTGTTGGTGCCATCACCAGTGGGATCGTCAGGCTGGTTTTGCGTGCTAGGGCTGTTGTTATTGGGGCCTGTGTTACCGATCGTGACACCGACGTCTGCACCTGCAGGTGTGTTCACTGCAGGAGTACCGGTGACTCTAACCTGCACAATTGCGTCGGGGTCGAGGTCGTCAAGGCTTAGACTACCAAGGGTAGAACCATTAGCGAGTACAGCGACGGGGCCTACGGCAGTTCCGTTGACGCTGATGATCTCGACTGTGGTGGCATCAAAGTTTTCTTCGATGAGACCATTCAGGCCGGGGATGAAGAGATCTGTTGCTGCGTTACCTATGTTGGTGATGTCAAAGGTGAATTCGAGGATATCATTTGCTTCAACAGCGCCACCATCAGTGTCATTAAAGCCAGAAGCTACTGCGGTTACACCGGCAACCTCAGCAACGGTGATGTTAACAGTATTGGACGTGGCATCAATAACGTTACCGCCGGGAGCATCGCGGTAGGTGGCTGTGGCGGTGTTACTAATGCTGACGCCTGCTGCAGTACCGGCAGCGAAGGCCGGAAGGAGGGACTGAGTCAAACCACCGGCAATCATTGCTGCGATCGCCACTGGCCGATAAAGCTTGCTTCCTCGTCTTTTGGGTTGTGATGTATCGTGTGTCATAGGTGTCTTCTTAGCTGGTGAAATGAACAAACTTGCGAGAGATAGGCATCGTCTGGCAGAGGTACGGTGTGACCTCAATTCGACTGGGTGTGTGTTGCACCCGTGTTTGCTTTGAGCTGGAACCTCAGAACAAACTCTCGTCACACCGCCTCTGTTTCTATATGAATTAAGGACAGGTGTTTTAGAGTGAGAGACTCGAACACTGGATAGAGTCATTGATGTCAGGATAGGGGCAAGTTTGATCACCTTTCGGGTCACACTGCCCCCCGCTTGTTCCTAACTTAGTCGTTAGTATGCCCATGCTGAACTCCGGAAACGTACTGGAATTCAAATCACACAATGCTCGCTTTTTGTCGCAAAAAAGAGAAATCTTGAAAATGAATGTATATTTTCAGGTTTGAAAACGCACCTGATATCAGCTCAATTCAACATCAACGTCAGGTTTTCGACCAACCATTGAGCTGCAAAGCTCCTTTCTATAGGCTTTCCCGATGGTGAATCCGTGTTTTTACGGATGTTGAGTTCTCTACCTGTTCTTTCTGTGATTTCAGTCACAGCTTGCTTACTAATCCCCTCCGTATAAATACGGGATTGGCCCAAAAAACAAATTTCTAAAATTATCAACTGAGGCTAAAATCAGCGGTTCTCTGCTTTCTCAATCGTGAAACTGACCCTGAACAAAAATCGTATTTTCCAGCTCAATTGCATTTTTCTTTGAAGTCCTATCGGCTTTAGTGGGGGTTGCCTTTACCTTTCTCTCTTCGTGTGGCATAGGGGCCGCAATGCAATCTAAGCGTGTTTGCTAAAGAGTAGATCCGTGGTTGCAATCGCAACCACGGATCTATGTGCGCCTCCGCCGAGCGCCGTCTTTTCTGCCGTTGATGCATAAGAAGTATGTTGTTCCTGCATCCTTGAAGGGGCTTCTTGTCAAAAC
This sequence comes from Acaryochloris thomasi RCC1774, assembly GCF_003231495.1. Taxonomy (NCBI): domain Bacteria; kingdom Bacillati; phylum Cyanobacteriota; class Cyanophyceae; order Acaryochloridales; family Acaryochloridaceae; genus Acaryochloris; species Acaryochloris thomasi. The sequence goes on along the minus strand of NZ_PQWO01000001.1, from coordinate 238,128 downwards.
CAATACCGTTTACAAGCTGAACATCAGGATAAATGGGGCTAGTCCTGCACCCGTGAGTGATGCATGTTCGCCAAAGTTTATCCATTTTTAGGGTCCATCAAGCTGGCGGTGCCGCTGCTCAGTGCGATCGCAACTATCCTGATCGGCGCAACGTTTTACGAAACTCAGGTGGGTTCCGCAGCAGTCCAGCAGCTGATCTATAAGAGCCCCTGGTTTGGGGCCTTGATGTTGATGCTCGCCGTCAATCTTGGTGTTTCTGCCCTATCTCGCTATCCCTGGAAAGGAGCGCGGAAGATCGGCTTCGCGCTAGCGCATCTGGGCCTGATTGTCTTGATTGCTGGCTCCGCTGCCGTGATCCATCTGGGTGCTGAAGGGATGCTCGTGCTGCGCACAGACGGCCCCCCTCAGCATCAACTAAGTACGGAAGGAGACATGCTGGAGGTGGCCCAATGGGGGCAAGAGCCGCAGCAAACTCTGCTGCGAGTGAATCCAGATCAGTCCGTGTCACCTGCTCAGTTTAATGGTCTGTCCCTGCTGGGATATCGCGATCACGTCGTTGAAACCATTCAGTTTGCCGAAGGGGGCGCGGTTCCCAATCGAGCGGTGCAGCTACAGCTCAACAGCGATCGTATGGGCCAATCGACGCAGGTTTGGCTAGCTGACTTTCCGCGTGCGTATCGCCAGACAACGCTTGGCCCTGCCCAGCTAGAGCTAGTGCAGGCTGAAGACGACCAACAGCTACAGCAGCTTTTATCTGAATCTCAGAACTCAGTCCTTGGCCGATGGGGGCAGATGCAGATTGAGACAAGAGGTAAAAAGCAGACCTTAGATGTCGAGCAGGCCCTCGATCACCCCCTTAAGCTGGATCGCGATCTGCAGGTAACCGTGAGCCATGTTTGGCCTGACTTTCGCCTTAATAATCAATCACAGCCGATCACGATTTCCCAAGAGCTACGGAACCCCGTTTTGGGCCTTGAGGTCCAGCATTCAACTGGCGTTGAGCGCTGGTATGTCTTTGCTCAGGAAGGGTTTGACCCCGTGCGGACCGTCCTGTCAGGAACTGAACTCAGCCCCAACATTAACGCCCAAAATCTAGAAATTACCTATCAGACAGCCCCGCTCGTTGCGGACCGTCTCTTCCGCGTCGTTGCCGATTCTCAGGGGCAGATTTTCTATGGCCTCCGCTCTGCTCAAGAGTTTACCTCAGAACCGTTGGTGCCGGGACAGCCTGTTCAGACGGGCTGGGCAGATTTTCAGATCACCTTAGTGAATGAGCTGACCCAGGCGCAGGTGCAGCGTCAGGTGGTGCCATCTGATCAAGAAGGCTCCCCTGGTTTGCTCGTGACGACCCCAACCGGCGCTGAACAGTGGCTACCTTGGGGCGAACCATCGGAACTGAACGATGCAGCGGGGGCCATATTTGCCTTTTTCAGTCCTCGATCGCTGGCGCTCCCCTTTGACCTGGGCCTTGAAGACTTCATTGTCGAGCGCAATGAAGGGGATGAGTCCGTCGCCATGTGGACCAGCAAAGTCAAGCTGCAGGATCCCCACACGGGCAGCGTTGAGCATCGAGATGTCTGGATGAATCACCCCACTTGGTATCAGGGCTGGAAGATTGCCCAAGCCTCCTGGAATCCAGGTGATTTGAATCAGTCTACGCTGCAGGTCAAGCGAGAACCGCTGTGGGTAACGGCTTTGACCTGGAGTGGGGCGCTGCTCGTGGTGAGCGGCATTAGCACGATGTTCTATGGCAAACATCTCGGCAAATATTGGCGAACGATGACCTCAGGACCTACAGAGAGGTTTGTGGAGGAAGATGCGATGGCCGTTAGCAAAGCTTCTCCTTTAGGGGCAGGTCGGTCAGAGCCCCTCGCAAACAGCACAGTCCAGGTAGAGACGTGATGCTCTTTCCTTTTTGGAGTAAAAACCGCTCCGTTCTGCATTGGCCCCCCCAGCCCCCCAATTCTGGGGGGAGAGTCGACAGCATCCTCTCAAGTTCGCAACAGCTTTCGAGTTTGATAAAAATCATTGAGTACTTGAAGTCCCGCAGTGTCAGCGAATATTGGGGACGAATACAGGTACTCCACGATCTTCCCAAGCGTCTGCTTACGCCATTTTTATCAACAGACAATGCTCCCGTAGCGATATCTATTGGGAAATGCAGAACCTCGGCCTCTCTCCCCCCAGAATTGGGGGGCCGGGGGGGCAGTGCAAATCAATCTGGAACCTCTCCCATTCTCAATCGCCCAGTCACCACCCGCGAACATGAAAACTCCTAAATTTCTCCTGAGTCTTTGTCTGGGCTTACTCATTCTCCTAGCGCCCCTCAGCCAATCTCAAGACCACCCCTTAGACTCGCTGTCCACCTTTGCCGTTCAGCTTGAAGGCCGTAAAAAGCCCCTAGATACCGTGGCCCGCGAGACCGTAGCCCAGATTCACGGTTCTCCGAGCTACCGCACTGAGACAGGGCAGCGCCTAAACAGCCAGCAAACCTACCTCTCCCTGTGGTGGAACGATCGCAACTGGAATCAGGAGCCGTTCATTCTATTGAGCTATCGTCCGCTCAAAGAAAAACTAGGTCTTAATCCCGACCAAAAACACTTTTCCTTTGCGGCATTAGCGCAGTCTGACTTAGGCAACCTTCTGCAAACAGCAGAACAGAAGCAAAGCCAAGATCAAACCCTGACGCGAGATGAACGAGAAGCCCTCAACCTCTACGATCGCATTGATCTGATGATGCAGACCGTCGGGTCTCAATCTCTACCGCTGGTTCCCCATCCCAGCGATCTAAAGGGCAAATGGCTCGGGCTAACCGACAGCGAGGCTTACTACCCTAACTCCAGTCGCCTGATCGCTCAGTTTGAGCAGCTCCAGCAGACCTATTTGCAAGATCCGCAGAACCTAGCGGCGGTGGGGCAGCAGGCAGAGACTTTGCGTCAGCAGCTTGTGGACTTGAGCCCGCAGATCTATCCAAGCGATCGCATCCTCCAGCGAGAGGTGTTCTTCAATCACTTCCATCCCTTTGCCAAAGCTTGGTGGCTATATGCGATCGCATTTATTTTGATGCTGATGGCGCTCAACTTTCCCCAATGGAATCTGTACTGGAGCGCAATGGGCGTTTTCAGTGCCGGATTATTGACCCAGTGCTATGGTTTTCTCCTGCGGGTACAGATTGCAGATCGTCCCCCCGTCACTAATATGTACGAATCCGTGATCTGGGTCGGATTTGGCATTGCAGCGCTGGCCCTGCTCTTCGAGTGGCGATCCAAAGCCCACTACTACCTATTGGCAGCAGCCCCTCTATCGGTTCTGTGTTTGGTGTTAGCCGACAGCCTTCCCGCTGTTCTCGACCCCAGCATCAGCCCCCTGGTGCCAGTTCTACGGGATAATTTTTGGCTCAGCATCCATGTCCCTACGATTACCCTCGGCTACGCTAGCTTCGCCCTAGCGATGGGGCTAGGCCACGTGACCCTGGGCTACTATCTGTTCTTGCCTCAATCCCAACAGATTCAGAAGCTGTCCCGCTGGAACTATCAGGTTCTGCAAGTCGGCATCCTACTGTTAACGGCAGGCATCATTTTGGGCGGCATCTGGGCGCACTTCTCCTGGGGACGGTTTTGGGGCTGGGATCCAAAAGAGACCTGGGCGCTGATTGCGCTGCTGTGCTACTTGGCTCCACTTCACGGTCGCTTAGTGGGCTGGATCGGTGCCTTTGGTCTCACCATTGCCAGCGTCGTTTCCTTCAACGCCGTGCTAATGGCTTGGTACGGCGTCAACTTTGTTTTGGGGACTGGACTGCACAGCTATGGCTTTAGTACCGGTGGCTCCGCCTTGATTGTGGCGGGTTTCGTCGGGCTAGATCTGCTCTTTGTGTTGAGTGCAATCGTCCGTCATCAAGGCGGCTTGAGGTTTACAGCAGCGGTGCAAAATTATGACAACCATGACGGCGGCAGAAGTCCAGAGCCAGGTTCAGCAGGGGCAATCGCTCCAGGGCGCTGAACTGAGCAATATTGACTTGCAGAACGCCCAGCTCGATCAGGGACAGTTTGAGCAAGCTTATCTTCGGTTGGCAAACCTGACCGGAGCCTCATGCAGCCACGCGAACTTCACCGCCGCGACCTTGATGTTAGCGAAGCTCTCAGGGGCGAACTTTCAGCAGGCGACCCTCTCACAGGCGCTATTGAACGCCGCTCACCTAGAGGGAACGCAGCTACAGGCCGTGAATGCTTCAGGCATCAAGCTTCCTAAAGCTACCTTAGATCGGGCTGATTTCTCTAGAGCCATCTTGGAACATGCTGATTTTACAGAAGCCCAGGGAGAGACCGTCTGTTTCCGAGACGCCATTTTAATGAAGGCTAATTTAACAGCAGCACAGTTTCCGCAGGCCGATCTGCGCGGCGCAAAACTAAATGATGCCGTTCTCAAGGGGACGCAACTGCCCAACGCTCAACTGATGGGAGCGGCTCTAGAACGTTGTCTTCTGCAGCAAGCAGATTTGCGGGGAGCGGATCTAACTAACGCTGACCTCATTGCCGCCAAGCTGCGGGGCGCAATTCTGCAGGCAACTCAGCTCCAGCAAGCCAGCCTCGACCATGCAGAGCTGCTGCAGACTCAGCTTGTGGGAGCCAATCTGACAGAAGCATCCTTCTACAGCGCTAATTTGGAGGGAGCTGACCTCTCAGACGCAACTGTGACCGGCGCAGATTTTCGAGATGCCAATTTGGAAAGTACGACTCTAACAAACGTTGATTTTTCTGACTGTGTGGTTGCTGGCGCTGTCTTTACCAATGCGAAAGGACTCTCTGAACAGCAGCATCAAACGCTGATACGTGGACGGGCTTTAAACCTTTAACCCTTGGTGGCTGGTGACCTCAGGGAAGATAGGACCGTTCCAGTGCACCACAATTAGGCAGAGGAATGTGGCGGCACACTAACGGAGGTACCCAAAGCAGTAACTCGCTACCTCGACTCGGCTGCGTACGGCTATAACCTGCAAAAAATTAGCGCTCAAGAGTACACATTCAATCACTATTTGTATTCGTGTTTTTGGATGCAAATAGTGATCTTATTACTATGTCTATCAACAGCTTTTTTCCCGCCATCTTTTGTATTTCTATTCCTATCTTCACTGATATGCAAAAAAAGAAATTCTTTCATGCCTTATTTGCAAAGGATGTTCTTTTTTAGTAGCAAGAGCTACGAATGTGATCCGGAACCTTCTTTAACTTATTCAAATACTGTTCAGATTAGAGGTCTAAAAAATAAAATCTCATTGGTGTAAACCTTCTTTAATAGTAGGTTTTAGGTCTAAGGTATGAAGACCTTCTGATCAAGATGAACTGTAGCTTACAATGTTGAAATTCCTTCAGGTATTGACCAAGCTGACAGGTCATGAGTAGGTGGTTTATATGACCTAGATCTTTGATTTACGTGTCTATCATCGACCTGCAACGCATACATAAAACAATGTTTCTGACTCAATCTTTTCTGATGGAGCGTTCCTAGTCTATGTCTTTACAAGTAGAAACATTAGAGCGTAGTTTTGACCAAATTAAGCCGATGGCTGATGATTTTGTCACTAGCTTCTACGACAACTTATTCACAGATTATCCTGCGGCTGAACCGCTGTTTGCAGGCACCGCAATGGAGGAGCAAAAGCCAAAGCTGCTTAAATCTCTCGTGCTTGTGATTCAAAATCTGCGTAACCCTGAGATTCTTGGTGACGCCCTGGAAGGCTTAGGCGCGCGCCATGTGAAGTATGGTGCCCTGCCGCAGCATTATCCGCTGGTGGGTAACTCTTTGCTGAAGACCTTTGAGCAGTACCTCGGCAAGGACTGGACCCCAGAAGTGAAGCAGGCCTGGGTTGATGCCTACGGAGCCATCAGTGAAACGATGCTCGCAGGTGCAGACTATAACGCAGCGGATCTAGAGCTGGAAGGCGCGAGTGCACCTAGCGTCGCTGAGCCGGATGCCGCCGAGCATCAGGTGCAGTTACTGGAGAAGAGTTTTGCCCAGATTACGCCTGAGGCAAGTGCGTTTGTCGGTAGTTTTTATACAAATCTGTTCACCGACTATCCAGCCGCGAAGCCGCTGTTTGAGAACACCCATATGAAGGAGCAGGAGCAGAAGCTACTGCAGTCTTTGGTGCTTGTGATTGAGAACTTGCGTAACCCTGAGGTTCTGAGCAAAAGCTTGAGAGGGCTGGGGGCGCGCCATGTAAAGTATGGGGCACTGCCAGAGCATTATCCGCTGGTGGGTAACTCTTTGCTGAAGACCTTTGAGCAGTATCTCGGTCAAGACTGGAGACCGGAGGTCAAAGAGGCCTGGGTCGATGCCTACGGCACCATTACTGAGATCATGTTGGATGGTGCAGACTATACCCAGCAGCAGGTGCAGCTAGAAACGTCTCCGCCTGCAGTTGAGTCGCCTACACATGCAGAGCCGGTCACAATGGCGAATGCTGAAGGCGAGCCAAAGGCCAGCGTTGCGGAGAACTTAGAGGAGGGTAGTGAAAAAGGTCTGCTCGCCCTCATTGCCGGGGGGGTGATTGCCGTGATCGTGATCGCCCTGCTGGTATAGACCGGAGGCTCGGTGTGACTGCCAACACCCGCAGACGTTTCCGCATCGGGAATTTGTTGAGTGTCAAAACGGCTGTGGTGACGCTCTGCTTGCTGTTGACCTGTTGGCTCGGGGCTGCCTTTGCCACCGATCACAAGACGGTGTTTCTCCCGGGCACAACCTCGGATGGCCACGTTTTATTCGAAGCCTCTTGCGCCTCTTGTCATGAAGGATTTAAACCTGTCAGCAATGAAACCTGCCTGCGCTGTCACGAAGCCGAGATGGCGACGGATGCCCACGGTGCGAAGAAGTTCCGTGATCCTCGATGGGCAGGTGACTTAGAAAAAATAGCTGCGTTGACCTGTACCACCTGCCATAACGAGCACGTCCATATGTTTGGCCGGGGCGTCAATCTAAAGCCCGATCTCTGTATGGCTTGCCATCAGGGCATCATTGAGGGTGATCTGAAAAGCCACGATGGGTTCACCGCTGATGGCTGCTGGACGGCCGGATGCCACAACTACCATGACCATCGCACTATTTCCACAGGATTTCTGCGCCAGAACCTTGATCAGCCTGACTTTATGCCCCAGCCTGCTTTGCCCGTGCGAACGGTGACAACGAAAGTTCAAACAGCCCCGAAACCTGATTTATCGCAAGAGTTCAAAGGGGGGCGCTCATGAAGGTGCTGAGTGTCTTGCTCATTTCTCTGTACTGCCTTATGGGGGGCGTTTTCCTAGAGCCGTTTTTTGGCTCTTCTGTAGATGCAATAGCATCTACAGAAGCTGAACTTCAGGAGATCACCGAACGCTGGCAGGGAAGTGCCCATGCCCTTGCCGAAGTGAACTGCTCTAGCTGCCATCAAGATTCAAAGAGCAAGCAGTTTATTGCTCAGCCAGACCACGAGAGCTGTCGCTCCTGCCACGAACAGGCGGTGGATACGTTCTTGCTCGGTAAGCACGGCATTCGTCTGCTGGAGGGGGAGTCGCCGCTGACGCCTGCCATGGCCCACTTGCCCATGAAAGTTGAGGCCCAAAACCAGGTCATGAACTGCAACACCTGTCACGATGTCCACACGGTTAAGACCCAAACAGCAGCAGTCGATAGCTGCCTAAGCTGTCACAACGACGATCATTCTCGCAACTACAAAAACTCAAAACACGCCCAGCTCTGGCAGCAGGAAGGAACGCTGCCTCGCCCCTCTGCACAGTCCACAACCTGTGCGGCCTGCCATCTCCCGCGCCATGACGCAGGCAGTGGAAAGCCGACTCAAGTCAATCACAACAACACGTATACACTGTTGCCTCGCGATCGCATGGTCAAAGAAGTCTGTATGAACTGTCACGGTATGGAATACGCCTACAAAAGCATTTTCGATGATGACCTAGTGGCCTCCAACTTTGCCCGACCGCCCACTGAATCCCTGCAAACCCTAGAGATGGTCCGCGCCCTAGAAAAACAGCGGTCGGGCAATTAGAGCCGCTGCACGCATAACCATCGGCCCCTGGATCTCAGCTTCACTTTGATTACTTGAGAGGAAACAGACGACATGATTTCTGCGAACAGACAAATCCGACGATTTCGTCAACGAACCCTAGGTTTATTTGCCCTGGCGATTGTTATTTGCTTCACCGCCGTAGCCTGTAGCGGTGGCGGTGCCCAGACACAGGCCGGGGGCGTTCAGCCCGAGTTAGTAGCTGATTATATTCATACCGCACTGGCTTCAGACCGCACAGCCTACACGAAGCACGTCGTTAATCGGGCCAAGAAACTAGAAGGCAAGCCCAAAGACGATGGTGTCCTTGAGATTGAAGCCACCGAAGGGTGGGAGCAGACCAACGGGATTCCGCTACCGGCCCAAATGTTTCGGCTGGGGTCTGAGATAGCCTCAGAAGATGGCACCTTTACCTATAACCTAATCTCTTCCTGGTACATCAATGACAATCAGGGGCCAAAGAGTGACTTTGAGCAAACGGCCATTGAGCAAGTGAACGAAACAGGAGAACCCTACAAGGAATATCAGGAGGTCGGCGGCCAGAAGTATTTCTCGGCTCTCTATCCTGATAAGGCTGTGGCAGAGGCCTGCGTCACCTGCCACAACACCCACCCGATTCACAAAGAGCGTTACCCCGACAAGGTCTTCAAGCTCGACGATGTCATGGGCGGCATCATGATCAACATTCCGCTGGAAGGTGCCTAGGCTCACATCGGTGACTCAGGCTCCGTGATATTGACGGTGCAGCGTGGAACCCTTTGGGGTTTTGCGCTGCTTTATTCACGGCCACGATATGAAACCCAAGTTCTCAACCCTCATTGTTCTGCTGCTGATTACGGCAGCCGTTTTACTGCCGTTCGCGTTTAGTCCCCTCTATATTCCGTTAATGCGCGAGCATTCCTTTGACCTCTTAGAGGCCTTGCAGGGTGACTTGTATAAAATGATTACAGGGTTTACCGCCCTGGCCTTTGTGATTTTGGAGATGCTGTTGACGGTGCGAAAGCGAGGCCGTCGCTGGAAAATCAGCATCCCAGGATCGATGGTGCTGTGGCGGAGCCTGCATATTTTCCTGGGCGTGGGTCTGATCGCGATGATTTTGGTTCATACCGGCGGCCAGGTGGGGGACAACTTCAACATGATCTTCCTCTGGATTTTCTGGGGCACCTCTCTCTCCGCACTGATGGGTGTTGTGGCTGAAACGGGTGTTTTAGAATCGCCTCGTAAATATTTTGGCTTGGTACCGCTGCAGCTAGGTGCCGTTGCGAAAGTGTTCCCCACCACTACAAAGGGGCCACTGATTCGCGGGCTGCGGCTGATTTGGCTATCGAGTCACATCATTTTTGTCAGTCTCTTTATGGTGATGCTGGCGTTTCATATCTTCCTGGCCTTTTACTTTCAGTAGCGGGGGCATGGGGCGCGAAGGTGCTGTAGGGACATATGGTTATGTTCGCTACAATTAGGCACGAGATTACTTGAAGCCGATTTATAGCGGTCGAGTGGCTGGTTAAGACACTGAATCTTTATCCAAAATGGGTTTCAGTCAAAAAAGGTCCTAACCAATACCTCTCTAGCTATAGCGTTGGGTCAAGCGAATCGCGACCAAACTTCAAGAGCTGGGAATTGCCCCTAGATGACCGCTAAACCACAACCGCAGCGCCTTAAAATTCTCCTTGGCTATTTGCAGCCGCATCGAAGGAAGGTGTTTTTGGGCGTCTTTGCGCTGCTGCTTGTCAATGGTCTAGGGACTTATCTGCCGCTGTTGATCGGCCGGGTTGTCGATGATCTACAGATTGCTTTCAGCATGGAGCAGGTACGAGGCTACGTTCTACAGTTCTGTCTGCTGGCTTCTGTGATGTGGGTGATTCGGATGGCCTCTCGGATGTGGCTTTTTGGTGCCGGTCGTCTGGTTGAGTTTGATATTAAGCAGCGAATTTTTGAACATTTGCTGCGCCTGGAGCCGTCTTACTTTGCCACCAATAGCGCGGGCGATCTGATTAACCGAGCCACCAGCGATGTCGAAAATATTCGGCGGTTGGTGGGCTTTTCAATCCTAAGCATTGCCAATACGACTTTTGCCTATGCGCTGCGGCTGCCCTACATGCTGAAAATTGACGTCAGTTTGACGTTGGCAACCCTGGCGGTCTACCCCATTGTCATGATTGTGGTGAACGTCTTTAGCCACCGATTGCGGGAGCAGCAGGCCGCTGTTCAGAACTCTTTGTCTGAACTCAGTCAGCTTGTGCAAGAAGACATGAGCGGGATGGCGCTGATTAAGATCTATGCCCAAGAGCCGATGGAGCAGCAGGCCTTTGAGGCACGCAATCAAGAGCTGCTCGAGGCCAAGGTGGCTCTGCTGAAAACGCGCAATATTCTTTTCCCGGTGGTGGGGGGCTTTGCTAGCATTAGTTTGCTAGTGCTGCTGTTCTTTGGTGGACGTGCGATCGCAAGTGCCACGATTTCCGTTGGCGATTTTGTTTCTTTGCTGATCTACGCCCAGCAGCTGATCTTTCCCACCGCGATTTTGGGCTTCACGATTACGGCCTATCAGCGGGGTGAGGTGAGCATCGACCGCATCCAAGCCATTCTCTCGGTGCAGCCTAAAGTCGAAACCCGACCCGACAGCCTGCCGCTGCCTAGATCTGAGGTCAAAGGGCAACTGACGGCTCGTAATCTGACGTTTCACTACGGCAAAGAGCGAGCGCTGGATCGCGTTAACTTTGAGATTCAACCCGGTGAGATGGTGGCGGTGGTGGGTCCGATTGGGTCGGGCAAATCAACCCTTGCTAATGCGATTCCGCGACTGCTCGATATCCCCGCAGAGCAGTTATTCATTGATGGTCAAGATATTACGCAACTGGCGCTCAACGATCTCCGGGGCGCGATTGCCTATGTTCCTCAAGACAGCTTTTTATTCAGCACCTCCCTACAGAACAACATTCGCTATGGCGTTCCCCATCAAGAGCAGTCTGATGTCGAAAACGCGGCGAAGCAAGCTCAGGTTCAGAGCGACGTACTGACGTTCCCGAAACAGTATCAAACCCTGGTCGGGGAACGGGGCGTGACGCTTTCCGGCGGCCAGCGACAGCGTACCTCTCTAGCACGAGCCTTGATTTTAGATGCGCCCATTTTGATTTTGGATGATTCGCTATCTAGCGTTGATAATCAAACGGCCACCAAGATTTTGCAGGAACTGGCCCATCAACAGAAAACGGTGTTGTTCATTTCACACCAGATGTCGGCGGCAGCCATTTGCGATCGCATCCTAGTCATGGACCACGGCACCATTGTTCAAGAAGGAACCCATACAGACCTAATCGGCAAACCGGGTCTTTATCAATCTCTCTGGGATAAGCAAAAGCTAGAAGCAAACCTGAAATAGCTTTTTGCCTCTGTTGCCGCTATTTCAGCCCTTCGGGGAGAAAAAACGAAACGTCTTAAGCTCAACTGCAAGGGTGCTGCCGGATAAAGGGGCCTGCCCTTCTTGCGGGTTGATTCGTTAGTTTAGAGAGGTGTCCATCGCACAGGGGGCCAAAATGGCGCGAAAAACGAGACGAAACTTTTTGATTTCTAGCTTGGCTGCGGCTGGAGCCGTAGGCTGTAAAGCTCTCACTCAACCACCCCGTGCTGCATCTCAAGTTGATCTCACAACGGGGCAAATGCCTGAACGCGTACTGGGGAAGACGGGGGTAGCGCTGCCGATCTTAGGGCTGGGCGGAGCAGGGCAAACACCTCTGTCAAGATCAGGGCAAGAGGGAGATGCGATCGCAATTATCGAAAAAGCCCTCCAGCTTGGTATTCGCTACTTCGACACCGCCGCCAGCTACGGCCCCAGTGAAGAGTATCTCGGCAAGATTTTGCCCCAGTACCGACAGCAGGTATTCCTCGCCAGCAAAACCGCAGCCCGAGACCGCGACGGAGCCTGGCGGAATTTAGAGCGTTCGCTGAATCGACTCAAAACTGACCACCTTGATTCATGGCAGCTTCACCATGTGTCTTACCCAGAAGATTTAGAGGCTATCTTTGCTAAAGATGGAGCTATTGAAGCGATTAAAGAAGCCAAAGAGCAGAAGCTGATTCGCTTCAGCGGCATCACCGGACACCATGAACCCGATATTATTGCCGAAGGTCTGCAGCGCTATCCGTTTGATACCACACTTGTTTCTATTAACGCCGCCGATATTCACCACCCCCGCCCTTTTGCCACCACCGTGTTGCCAGTGGCTCAAAAGCAGAACGTGGGCGTTATTGCCATGAAAGTCCCAGCCTACGGCAGGCTGTTAAAACCTGGTGCCTTAGATATGCGTCAAGCGATGGGCTATACGCTATCACTCGATGGGGTTCACGGGTGCATCATTGCTGCTGAGACGCCGGAGCAGCTTGCAGGGAATATTGCTGTTGCTCAGCAATACCAGCCCTTAGCCCAAGCCGACAGGGAAAACATTGAGCGTTTAACCGCAAATATCTGGGAAGAAAATACGTTCTTCCGGGCTTGGTCGTAGACGATTTCTAAGCAGTCTATCCAATGCGTTTGCTAGGCTTGAGCAAATAAGCAAATTGAACCATGTCACTCAATTCTGCACTCTTCCTTTTAATCTGTCTTTCGACCGTAAGTGTTCTTGTTGTGGCCATCAAGCTGTTAGATCGATTGGCGCGACCTTTTCGGCAACAGCTTCAGCCTCCTGATGGGCCGCAGGATCAACCGATCGAGCATCATCTAAATCCTATCGACGCCACCCTGCTGACCTCTGATACCGACTGTATTGCTGTTTCCTCAGATGTCTATGAAGGAGCTGCAAGGAGTGTCGAAGGTGCAACCGAAGGCTTCGCTACGGCTATCGAGGCAGGGATGGAGACCCTCTCAGGACTTTTTGAAGGCATCACCACTGATTAGGGATGTCGTTCGTCGATGTTCTGCTGTTTTCTTCTCCTAACGCCTCTATATCCCCGCTTGCTAAAGCGTTTGGAGGGTGGGACCAATCAGAGATGGCAACTGATTTTCTTGATCAATCAGCCGGTCATTGATGGTTTGTAACGTGGATATATCGGATGTGGCCTGAGATAAATCTAAGTCGCCGTCCGATTGGGCCACTGCTTCACAGATTGAAAGTGACGGATATTTGCGATCGCGTAGCGCGTGGACAAATTTCAAGGTCCGAAAGGCATCAAACCAGCCCCAGAGAAAGAACCGAAAGTGAGGAAAGTCTCGACACTGTCGTTCGGCCTGCACCAGTATCTTCTCTAGCCCCATCTCCTGAAGAACATCAAGCAGCAGTGGATCCGCAGGCCACCACTTGGCGAGTCCCTGCTGCTGAATTAAGCTGAGACTGCACCACAGCTTTTCCACTAAGGCTAGCCAAGTCTTGAGCTGTCGGAAAATGTCAGGATTATAGAGCTGCAGGTCAGGTTCAGTGGTTAATCGCCCCATTGCTGCCCCCGTCCCGAAGGGCACACGCCCTGACACTCGTGAAGAGAGAGAAACGACGGGTGCTTTCAGCCGTTCAACGGGGCCTGTTTTGGTGAGCTTGTTGAGCATGTAAAAATCTTCTGCAGCCTGCCGCTTTGGGAACCCCCGAACCGCGACGTAGTTGCGGACGTTGATTTTCAGTAAGCTGCCGATATTTTGAAACGCATAGGGAGACCCTGCCGCCGCCATCTGCAGCACGTAGTAGCGCAGTGAAATCTCATACTGCAAAATATTGCGGTGGGGTGGGCAGTGACGAAACGGATAAATTGCGACGGCAACCGTTGGATCTACCTCTCCTAAATAGCCAAGGGGAAGCTCGACGTCTGCATCGGTGCAGTGAATCCAGGGGGAGACTACAACCTGTTCGGCAATGCAGGCAACGGCTAGATCTCCGCCAATTTTGCGCGCGAGTCCGACGCCCTGCTTATGCGGCAGCAAACGTCCGGCAGTGCAGCAGTCCACAATCAGTAGGGTGGACTGATTCTGTTGGGGCACGATGGTGAACAGAGCGCCTTTGGGGTAAAACTGCTCAAGGAAGATCTGCGTGTTTCGCAAGGCTGCAGTGTATTCAGCAGTTGCTGCTGCTGGTTTCTCGGCTTCTGCTGCGTTGACGACCACGATCACTAAGGTGTTCTGCAGGTCTTGAGGGAGAACTCTGTCTAGACTGTCAGGGGGTTCGTTGTGGGCTGGAATGACAATGACAAATTGATAGGTATGCGGCAGCAGTACTTTAGGCTCTAGTTCAGTTGCGATCGGTTCTGCGTAGCGATCTAAATAGGGACGGTATGGGTTAGATGGCATTGCTGGGGGACCGGAGGGTATGTGCGGGAAGGATTCTTAATAGAAGAGCTTTATCGGAGGCAATGCTTATTCCTTCCAGCAGACTATGTATATCGGTATACAGCAACTGGGAAACAATCTACGGGTGTTGCACTCGCCCCCCGACCCCCCAATTCTGGGGAGAGACGGCTGAAAGCTGTGGCTGGTTCGCTGCAATTTGACTAGGTAGAGAACTCAATGAAGTGCAGCTCTGACGGGTAGATTCTCTAACAAATTTGCTTCCTGGGTGAGCAAGGTTTCAAGCCGCGTTGTGATGGCGTTGGGGTCAAAATACTGTTGTGCTAAGGAGAGGAATAGGTCGGCATGGCGGGCTTCGGAACGTGCGATCGCAACATAAAATCCTTTCAGCTTGCCCATTGGGAGCGCGTCAGCAATGCAGGTAAACCGTTCTAACCCACGGGCTTCAATGATGCCTGCCACCAGGAGCCGATCTAAAAAATAATACTCAGTTCCTTTCCGAATCAGGGCGCGGAGCTGATTCACGTAGGGATCTTTCTGATCGGGGGGGATCGTAAGCTGGCGCTCTCGAATCAGCTTAAAAACATCGCGGTAGTGGCTCAGTTCCTCAATTGCTAAATCAATCATCTCGGCCACTAGTTCCGGCTTGTCGGGATAGTGGGCGGCTAAGTTCATGGCTACGCCTGAGGCTTTCTTCTCGTTGGCAGCATGATCAAGCAAGAAGGGGTCGAAGTCCGCGAGGACGGCATCAATCCACTGCGGGGAACTGTGGCACTGTAGCTGCAGAGGCATAGGAATCGTCGAATCTACAAACATCTCTTCCACATCATAGACAGGACTGGGAACAATCAGTCTGTTCAACAGAAGGATGCCGAAGTACTTCCAGAAGTCTCGCGAGAACCTGTAGACGCGATGTAAAACTTAGTGTGTTTTCCGGCCTGGTTGATGTTGATGTGCAAGGATTGGCGCTAGGTAATGATTTGTTCAAATCTACTGATTTTTAATCATGACTTCACTAAAGCGATTGACCCGACCGTTGCTTGGTTTGGCTGGAACAGTCCTTGTTACCTCCGTCATGGCACTGCCGTCCTTGGGTGCCTCTCTTTCATTTACAACCAGTCGTGCAGATCTGCGCAGCAACGATCGGTTAGATTGGGCTAGCCTAGGTCCGATTGATCCACCCCAGCCTTTTCGAGTTCTACCCTTTGCCTCTACAGCCACTTCAGATAATGGCTTACAGGTGAATATTGATATTCCGCCAACGGGCGATCCTACAATTACGCCACCCCTGCTATTTCAAACAACTGCTGCTGGTATTGCCACTAATTTTGCGCCTGACGACTTTGTTCTATTTACTGGGTTAGATCCCACCCAGTTCCCAGCACCCGGAAACCCAGGCCCCCTGTCGCTGAGCTTTGAAACGCCGGTTAGAGCCGTGGGTGCCCAAATTGCGGTGGACGATACGCCGATGTTTGACGCCTTTATTTCGGCTTTTGATCGTGACAATAATTTGCTCGGTAACTTCTCTGCGCCGGGTACGGCTTCCCTGGCTTTAGATAACTCGGCCCTATTTCTCGGAGCCTTGAGTGATACCGCAAACATTTCTCGACTCGAATTTAGTTCTTCAGTCCCAAATCGTGCCATCGGCATTAATGCGCTCAGTCTTCGAGCGGTACCTGAACCTAGCGGTGTCGCAGGACTTGTCCTCACAGGGCTAGGATTGCTTGTCATGAGAAAGCGGAAAACATTAAGTGGGCAACGGTAGTCCTCGACTGTTATCACAGTTCAAAACTCAGCCCCTCTATGCCGTTTATCACTTGTTCAGCCTGGTGTTTATCTGGAGCGCGATTTGGTGCTTTGCTGATGCTTGGGCAGCAGGGCAAGATCTAACGGTTACTATTGAGCTTCAGTCCGCTTGGACTCCGTTACGACATCTTGTTTTATTGATCGTGGGTCTGACGCTATTGTCACTGGAAGATGCATCGCTGCAGGTACTCGTGACGATGAAGACGCCGCAGAATTCTACCTCTGCTGATAGCCGCCAAGCGCTGTTTAATTTTCTGCGGCAGCACTTCCCGCACTTGGCGTCGCTGTACACCATTCTGGGCATTGCCCTCTGCTGGTGTGGCACTTGGGGGTTGGTGCTAGATATTCCGGTGCGGGCTTGGTTGCGATCGCTACTCACGCTCATCCTCGGATTGCTGATGTTATACATCGATAGCCAAGCAGACGCACTAGAACTCGATACTAGCGAGGATAGGGGGTAAATGGCCCGTATCAGTTGATGCCTTGGTCTTCAAGTCCTCTCATAGAGAAGGCTATTGATCAGTTCTCTGCCCTTGGGTGTGATCACCTGCAGCCGGAGGACCGAGGCGTCACTGGGCCGCCAGCTCACTCGATACTGATAGTCACCGTTGTACCAGGTATAAACTTTGCGATCTTGACTGGTGGCAACCGTGGCTCCCGATAGATTCAGAGAATCGCCTGTTTTGAGGTTGCGTCCCTCGTAAGTTAAGTTGCTGTTTTCTCCCCGCAGGGTGACCTGCCAAGTGTCATCTTGAAACGTTCCTGAGGGTGAGCCAGGGGTAGGCGTGGGCGTTGCGGTGGGCGTTGGAGTCGGGGTCGGGGTGGGCGTTGCGGTTGGGGTCGGAGTCGGCTTAGGCGCTTTAATGGCATCTAGTTCGCGCTTGGCTTTAGCAATGATGGGGGTTGTTTTAGGTTCCCAGTAGTCATTGTTGGGAAGTGCCCGAGCGGCATTTCTCGCTTCAATCCAGCGGCCCGCAGAGAGGGCGGTTTCAGCTCTTTCAAACAGGTCATTCTGTTCATCCCAGTCGGTCTGCCACTGTTCGATGGATTCTGTTGCCCCTGCATAGCTGTCGCTGTCGGTTGAGATTTGGGTTGCGATCGCAACGGCCTCCCCTAGATCTCCTGTCTCTGCTTCATCCTGTGCCTGAACTAAAAGCGCAGCACCTGCATCTGCTTTAGGCGTGACTTCAACCGTTGGCGACGAATTGTTGAAACTAGACTGCAAAGCAACCGCACCCCCCACTAAGCCAGCAGCCAGCAACCCCGCGCCAATAAAAAGAGGGACTAGGGATCGAGAAGACTCCGGTTGGCTAATCGGTGCTGGAGTCGGAGCCGCAACAGGTACCGTGTAGTCAGGCTGTACCGTCGCCACCGGTTGAGGCTGTGTCGGGACGACGGGCTGAGCATTAATCGGTGGAATCGGTGGCGGAACAGGGGCTACAACTTCTGTCGGTGCAACGCGAAGCTGACGCAGCGCCTCTAGCGCCTCCCCTGCCGTTTGATAGCGCATCTTGAAATAGTGACGCACCATCTTGGTGAGAAATGCCGCTAACCCTTCACTGACTTGTGCCTGTTCACGCCAAATCACTTCACCATCTGCATCTTCGAGTAGCTGGGTTGGTAATAGGCCCGTCAGCGCTTGAATGCCGATTTTCCCAAGGGCATAGAGATCGCTGCTGGGGCGGGGATGACCGCTGACCTGTTCGCTGGGCATATAGCCCGGTGTACCGACCGCAACGCTTTGGCTGACCTGACTGGCGAGGACGGTGTTTTGAGAGCGAACCTGTTTAACGGCTCCGAAATCAATCAGAACCAGCCTGTCGTCTTTTTGCCGCCGGATGATGTTGTCGGGCTTAATATCGCGGTGAATGACGTTTTGGCTGTGGACAAAATCTAAAATCGTCAAGGCTTCATCTAAGAGCTGAATCACTTGATCTTCAGGCCAGCGCTGACCGAGTTCTTGGCTGAGGGGATGGCCTTCAACAAAATCTTGGACGAGGAAAAACTCTTGGCCATGCTCGAAGTAAGCCAGCAACTGTGGGATTTGATTGTGATGACCTAGATGCTCTAGAGTCTCTGCCTCTTTATTGAAGAGGCGTTTGGCAATGGTCAGAAAACTCGGATCATTCGTCGGTGGCTTTAGTTGCTTGACAACACAAACAGGGTTTCCAGGGCGCTGTGTGTCTTCAGCAACATAAGTTTGTCCCATACCCCCAGCCCCGAGGGGACGGATCAGTTTGTAGCGTCCTGAGAGAAGTTGACCAATCATGATTTAATTTGCGATACCGTTCCACCCTACTGGTATGCCCCATTACCAAGGTGGAATTGCAGAATTATTTTGATATAGAGATGTCGGCAGAGATATTTCTTAAAATCTCCCCCGCTAGCTGACGCAGTGCTCACGGTGTAAGTTCCCGCCATATCAGGGGGCCGCGCTCAGGAGTAAAGCGCCTATGAGCGTTGTCACGCCAACTCTGCAGACAGCCTCGTCAAGTAGAGCTTGACGAGGCTGTAAATCCCAAAGTAAAGTATGACTTGACAATAGATGTACGACATTGATGAAAAACCGATTGAAAGAACTGCGGAAGCTTCACCACAAATCTCAAGCTGAAATAGCTAGGGAATTGGGTGTTAGTCGTCAGGCCGTTAATGGTTTTGAGTCTGGTAAGTTTGACCCCAGTTTGGAGATGGCTTTCAAGCTTGCCAGTCTATTTAGTGTTGCGATCGAAAATGTTTTCATCTATGAGGCTGAAAGTCCCATGCAACCACAGATTAAACGATTCAAAAAATATTTTGGCCGTGAGCGTTTTGCTCAAAAAGCAATCAACGTGATCAAGTTTGCCGGTAATGAAGCCTCTCGTTCCAAAGCACCGCAAGTGGAGCTAGAACATTTACTAGTAGGGTTACTGGCTGATCCAACGACAACCTCTGCTCGTCTACTGCGTGCCAATGGTGCAAAGCAAGACGTCCCAACCGATGATCATTCTTTTGAATTTCAAGGAGAGCCAAAGTTGAGTTCTCAATGTAAGTCCGTTCTAGAGCTATCATTAGAGACCGTTCAGCTCAAGGATCAAAAATCAATTGGGACTGAACACCTTTTATGGGGGGTCATCCAACTCGCAAAAATAGATAGCAGCCCCACTCAATTGATTCAACAGTATGGAATTGATCTTGAAAGCCTAGAGAATCAGGTAGTGGCAAAAATTTGATTGCTTGATTGCGCTCCAGCCCCAGAGCATCGCACGCCTGGATGCTCTGGGGCTGTTTATCAGTATGGAGCGAAAGAATAAAAGCAACGGGGTGAAGCAGCAGATGCCGAGTGCCGTGAACCAGCAGGCCAGGCATCAATATCAGCTACGATTCTGTTGTTGTAGATGGACCAGAGCCGACCAAAATAACTCCAATACAGGCAAACAAAAAGCCTGCAATATTTCGCATTAGAGGGAGCCAATCAGACGTACGTGCCATGACAGGGGCAACACCAAACGCGAAGAACAAAATACCCCACAGTGGGGAAAACATCAGTGCCCATCGCCATGAAAATAGCTCTTCAGCATTGCGCGGTTGTGCCCCAAAGCCACAAATGAGTCCCCCTAAGATTGATGCAATCAGAGTAAAGACCCACTGCTCATCTGAGATCCCCGGCATGACGCTGCAGCCATCCCGACGGAGGCACACTTCAATCGAATTGATCGCCGTTAGAATTGCTTGGTCTTCGCCATTTTGTTGAATGTAGTACTTGTTGCCGAGGCGATTTTGAACCTCTAGCCAGAAATTACGGGGCAAGATCTGGTAAACGGCATCTCCGATACTGAAGTTGAGGATATTCCCTTCCTGTGGCTGGGCTAGGATCAATACACTATGGTCATCTAGACTCCATAGCTTTTTGATTGCCTGTCGAGGCGTCCGCTCAAGCTGCGTTAATACTCTGAGCTTCCAACCTGTTTCCTGTTCAAAGTCTGCCAAGCGCTGATCTAGATTCTCTTTTTGAACTGTGGTGAGTGACTTCGCTAAATCGAGAACTGCAGTTGACTCGGTCGGCAACGATATTGCAGTATCGGTCGCTAGAGCTGCTGGGGAACCTAATGCTATCCCCAAACTCATCAACATTGCCAAGAAACCTGTCAAACAAATTTTAAAAGTCGAATATTTCATAGCACTACAGCAAAGGAATAAAAAAGTTTATTAATAAGCAGCAGCAAAAATAGAACCTAACAACGCTGCCGCATGCTTAACAATACTTTATATTTTCCCTTTTAGCGAATATTCACAGACATGAAAATACCTAGAGGCTATGTCAGACAATGGGTTGAGAGTCTAACGATAGCCAAGCGCGCTCTCAGGTATCGCAACGCTGCAGCCAATTTCTGGGCCTTGGCCGTTTGTAGCCTTCCTTAAGCCTCTCTCCTTGATCCTGTACAACGCAGCAGATTTAAGTAAAAATAGCGCCACCCATTAAGCGCTGATAGCGCTGTTCCAGCTCTGTTCGCATGAGAGGCCAGCGTTCAAGGGTTGGGTCCTGTGCGATCGCCTTCTCCGCCGCATCTCTCGCTAGCTCCAGCGCTTCCTGATCGTCCACTAAGCTTGCCAAAGCCAGATCTGGTAGCCCCGATTGGCGCGTCCCCATCACTTCGCCCGGACCTCGAAAGCGCATATCCATCTCAGAAATCCAAAACCCGTCCTGGGACTGCTCCATCACTTTCAAGCGCTGCTTAGCGGTTTCATTCTTCGAGCTATTCATCAATAGACAGAAGGACTGGTGAGCACCCCGACCGACGCGGCCCCGAAGCTGGTGAAGCTGTGAGAGACCAAATCGTTCAGCATGCTCAATTAGCATCACTGTTGCGTTGGGGATATCGACTCCAACCTCAATAACGGTGGTAGAAACAATCACCTGCATCTCGCCATCTCGGAACCGGCTAATTTCAGCGTCTTTCTCGGCGGACTTCATGCGACCGTGGAGCAATCCCACCTTAAAGTTGGGGAAGACGGTATTTTGCAGTCGTTCATGTTCAGAAATTGCAGATTTAAGATCTAACTTTTCTGATTCTTCCACTAGCGGTAGAACGACATAAACCTGACGGCCCATTGCCACTTCGCGCCGAATCAAGTCATAGGCATGGGTGCGATCTTTGGGCGTCAGCATCGTGGTCTGAATTGCCTGCCGTCCTGGAGGCAGCTCATCAATCTGACTGACATCTAAATCTCCGTGGAGTGTCAGCGCCAGAGTTCGAGGAATGGGGGTTGCCGTCATCGTCAGCACGTGGGGATGTTGACCCTTTTGCTGTAGTCTGGCTCGCTGCTGAACGCCAAAGCGATGTTGTTCGTCAATGACGACTAAGCCTAGGCTCTGAAACTGTACTTTATCTTCAATCAGAGCATGGGTGCCAACTAGAAGCGGTAGTTCTCCCGTTTCTAGTTGGCTGGCAATTTCTCTGCGCTTGGCGGCTTTGGTGGAGCCGGTCAGTAACTCCACCGGTAAATGAAGCTGATTAAACCATTCCACGAGTTTGCGGTAATGCTGTTCGGCCAAGACTTCTGTTGGAGCCATGAGTGCGGTTTGGTAGCCAGATTGTATCGCAGCCAGTAATGCCACCACGGCTACAACCGTTTTACCGGCCCCAACATCTCCCTGTACAAGACGATTCATGGGTTCAGGAGATTCAATATCGGTCAGTATCTCTTTGACGACGCGCTGTTGGGCATCTGTGAACTGAAAGGGCAGGACATCATAGAATCGCTCCACGAGTTCGCCTCGAGCGCTGAGGGGATTGCTCTGTTGAGTCTGACGCTGTTGTTGACGCCGCAGCAGCAGACCAAGCTGCAGGTAGAAGAACTCGTCGAAGATCAGGCGGCGGCGGGCGCGGTCTAAGGCCGTGCTGTTTTCGGGGAAATGGATATTTGCGATCGCATCTCCAATACCTACTAAATTATGGCTGTTGAGCAAAGCTTCCGGCAGTGGCTCTTTGAGTTTCTTCGCTGCAGGCAGAGCCGCAATCACCGCTCGCCGCACTAAGGCAGGCTGCACTCCTTCCGTTAAAGGATAAATGGGCACCACCCGCCCCACCGTGAGCGAGTCAATCTCACCACCAGAATGATCGAGCACTTCGATATCAGGATTATCGAGGGTAATGCCATACTTGCTGCTTTTCACCAGCCCGGACGCCGCAACAATCGCCCCCGGAGGATAGAGCCGCTTTTGTCCCTCTTGCCAACCGCGACTGCGAAACCGATTCCCGGCGAAGAACCGATTCAGTTTAATTTGCCCCGTAGCATCTCGAATCGTCAGGTCAAAAATTGTCAGCTTCGAGTTTTTAGGACTGCTGAAGCAGTTGCAGCGACGCACCGTTGCCACCAGCGTCACCGTTTCCCCTACCTCGAGGTCTGCGATTTTGACCTGACGAGCATAGTCGATGTGATCGCGTGGATAGTAGAACAGAATATCTCGAACGCTATACAGACCCAGCTTGGCAAGTTTATCAGCACTTTTAGGGCCAACACCCGGAAGGTAGGTAAGTTCTTGATCAAGCGTAATCTCTCGATTCTTCGTTTCTAGCGATGTCGTTTTAGGTTGCTTGGGTTTAGGGGCAGATTCTGGCTCTATGACGCGACGGTAATCCTGCTGAGCGTGGTAGAGCAGACGGCGAGTTTCTGCGACAAGATGCTGACGTTTGTTGAGGGGCAGCTCAGAGTATTTTTCAAAGCGGGCGGCGGTTTGCTGCCAGCGTTCCTGCTCATCAGGCTTCAAAAAGGGAACGGCGGAGGTTTCTAAGCTTTGCTTGAGGAATTGGCTAAACCGAAATTCCTTGCCTTCGAGATCGCTAAAGCCGCGCTCGGCTTCGACAGCGAGCGATCGCTGCAGCCGTGTCCAGTCAGGCAGCGTTGGTGCAGGTGGAATAGGTGGAGCTGAATCAACCATTGCGGTTAGGCAGTGCTAGCCATATTCTAGGCTGAGTTCGTCGAAGAAGCCTTTGGATGAACTGTAAACTCAAGCTGCGAACGGTAGAAGCATACATCGAACGCGATAAAAAGTTCATCTGCTCCAGAAGAATTAGCACGTTGATTGCTTGGGTTCCAAAGGCAAACTGTACAGGCTCAAATTGGCCACCAGTTGTTTGAACAAGTGAAATATGCCTATTTTTCGAAACCAAGTTCCTCATCAAACTTAGTCTGTCTATGTTCTGAGGATTATCAAAAGAGAGTCGCCTGAGAAAAGAATAGGTTAAAGAAATTTTGATAACTGCAAAACGGAGAATATCTCAGAGAAAAAGAAGCTATATTCTAATATATTCAGAGCTTCTAGAAGCCTCTAAAGGAATTTAGACATGACTGCCTTTTGGCTATCTATTATTTCTATCTAGGACCATAGTTATTTTTTATGCGTATGCTTTGCATTATTTCTTGAGACTTCCTACGAAACAGCAGGCATCTGTATTCCCAGCTGTCTTCAAGCAATAGATTCGGGGCTAAAGTCATCAATCGTTGACCGACAATTTGCTTGGACTTGCGTCTTTGTCTTGTGATTGAAGAGCGAGTCGCGTTTCCGGAAGCAATAGCTTTGAGGACAGATGCGAGGGCATCTCTTTCCCTTTGAACTGAGTCAGGGCAAGAGGCAAGAAGCCCTGAAAAATTAGAGAGACCTCATAAACATGGGCACAGACTGTGATTAACTGCATAGTTAGAAATAGATAACAGATTAAAATTCTTCGCGCTCTTAGTCATAAGAGCGGTATATCCCACGCTCGATATCTGTTTATGACTTGGCCAAACTACGCTGTCAGTTCTCACTCCTAAATGGTTAAAAATTGTCTGTTTTTATCAACCTTTAGCCTTTGTGTGCTTGGGATGGCGGCTGGTGACGGTCAGGCTCAGGTTCAAGGCGATGCAACGGTCGGAACTCAGGTTACATCGTCGGATCAACTCAATTTTGATATTGATGGCGGTCGGCAAGTTGGCGGTAATCTATTTCAGAGCTTCAGAACTTTCTCAGTCCCCATAAATGGGTCTGCTGACTTCAACAGTGGACCTACTGTCACTAACATCATTAGCCGGGTAACAGGTTCCGCAGCCTCCAATATTGACGGATTAATTCGGGTCCCAAATAGTGATGCCAACCTTTTCTTCATTAATCCCAACGGTATCTTTTTTGGTCCCAATGCTCGTCTGAGTCTGGACGGTTCCTTCTTAGCGAGCACCGCTAGCCAAATCTTGTTTGCAGGAGGCGATCGCTTTAGCGCCACTCAGCCCACCTCTTTGTTGACTGTTCGCACGCCTATCGGTCTTGGATTTGGTCCCACAGCTGCCCCCATTCAAAACCAGTCGCGCACCACGGGGAGGTTAGGTTCTTCCCGAAGACGATTGGGCGATAGAACAGTGGGGCTGCAGGTTAATGCAGGCAGAACCTTGGCTCTGGTGGGCGGTGATATAGATCTCCTCGGGGGGAACCTTACCGCCGCACGGGGGCGCGTTGAGTTAGCGAGCGTTGGCCCCGGTAGCCGCGTAGATCTCAGTGCCGTCGGGCAAAACTGGATATTAGACGTGCCAGAGGGAGCGACTCTAGGCAATATTCGCTTGTC
The DNA here is from genome assembly GCF_003231495.1 of Acaryochloris thomasi RCC1774. NCBI lineage: Bacteria > Bacillati > Cyanobacteriota > Cyanophyceae > Acaryochloridales > Acaryochloridaceae > Acaryochloris > Acaryochloris thomasi. Next base: position 213,431 of record NZ_PQWO01000001.1, on the reverse strand, counting down.
GCAAGGGTCATTAGTGACGGCTGGGGGGCGAGGTACGGGTTCGGTGCAGGTTCAGGGGCAGAAGCTAACGCTTTTGAACGCCAAAATCAATGCGACGCTTAGTACTAACCCTGTGGATATGACTTTTCAGGGCGGTACGATTAGCCTTCGGGTGCCAGGTCGAATTGTGCTTAGCGGTGACAGCGAAGTGGCAACACGTACTCGAGCGCCGGTCAGTGGAGGAACGGTGTTGATCGAGACGGGTCAGCTTATTTTGAGAGATGGTGGCACAGTAACCTCTTCAACCGTTGGGGAGAATAATTCTGGAGATGCGGGTCGGGTTGTGATTAATGCCACCGATCTGATTCGGGTAAGTGGTCGCAACCCGAGCCGACGCGGGCAAAGTGCGATCTTTTCCCAGAGTGTGGCGGGGGCGACAGGGAATGCCGGTCGGGTGAAAATCACCACACGACGACTGGTGGTTGAAAATGGTGGCCAGGTATCAGTGGGGGCTGTGGAAGATCCAGATCCAAATGGCTTTGGCCAAGGTGTCAGCAATGGCGATGGAGGTAGCTTAAGCATCATGGCCACCGATTCCATTCTGGTGACGGGGGTGGGAATTGATGAGAATGGCGATCTGCAACCCAGTGCCTTGATTGCAGAAGCTCAGGGTGAGGGCATGGCCGGGAGCCTGGTATTGAGAACGGGGCAACTTTTGGTTCAAGATCAGGGACTCGTCACGGTCAGCAGCCTAGAGGAGGGTTCAGCAGGTAATATTAGCGTTCTTGCTGATACCATTCGCCTGGAGGGGGGGCTGCTCAATGCAGAGACGGCAACCGACAGTGGCGGCAATATTGTGCTGCGGGCCGCAGACTATATTCTTCTACGTCAAGAGAGCATGATCTCAACCTCTGGCGGCATTGGGAACGCGGGAGGGGATGGAGGCAATATTCGGATTGCGGCTCCGCTGGTGGTCGCGGTCCCTGGTGAAAACAGTGATATTCGTACCGATGCATTTCTCGGAAATGGAGGTGCTGTCTCTATCAATACTGATGGGCTGCTCGGGTTCAGTCGTCCGCCTTTAGATACGGGATTGACGAACGATATCACGGCCAACTCTCGATTTGGTCTTGATGGGGTGGTACAGGTGAATACGCCCGAGATTGACCCGAGTAAGGATACGGTGGCGCTGCCGGAAGTGATCCGAACTGCGGTACTAACTCAGGGATGCCAAGCCGGGCAGCAGGGCAGCCAGTTCATTCACACTCGACGGGGGGGGAAACCTTCAGAGCCACAGGAGATCGGGAGCCAAAGCATCTGGGATGATCTCCGGCCTTCATCTATCAGGCGGGCCGTAAAGGCTCCGTCTCGGTGGCGAGGAGCGACCACTGGTCTGCGAAAATTGCCATCTCCCATTCGTCCTTTACAAGAGGCCCAGGGGTGGGCAAGAGATGCTAGAGGGAATCTTGTGCTGCTAGCTCAGGCTCCGAACGTGACGCCGAATGCCTTTGCTCAGGCTGCTGTTCCCTGTCACTCTTATTGACAATTTTTACTCTAGGAGTCTTATGCGTTCTTCGTTGACCTCTGTGTGTATCGGGACGGCTTTGAGTGGGGCAATGCTGCTGGGGGCAGCTCAGGTTTTATCCTCTACGCCAGAAGTGATACCTATAGATGCAGACAGTTCGCAGGGCATTGCTCAGGGCCGCGCGCTATATCGGCAGGGTCAGTTTTCGGCAGCTGCGAGGATTTGGCAACAGGAGCAAGAAAGATTGCTTTCTGTAGGTGACGTGCTCGGCCATGCCACCGTTTTGAACTATCTCTCGCTGGCCTATCAGCAGCTGGGGCGGCTGTCTGAGGCAGAAGATGCGATCGCAACCAGTCTCACTCTCCTGCAATCGTCTGGCCCATCGCAGCCCTATGCCCAAGCTCTCAATACCCAAGGACGTCTGCGGCTCATTCTAGGGCAACCGGAAGCCGCCCTCACGAGCTGGCAGCAGGCGACCGCCGTTTATCAGCAGTTGAATGACGCCACCGGCACAGCCGGTAGCCGGATCAACCAAGCCCAGGCAATGGAGGTGCTAGGACTTTATCGGCGCGCCTGTAAAACCCTGCTGCAGGCCAGCAACTTGCCCTCTGATTGCGATCTGTCCACCCCAGAACAGTGGCGGTCTGTCCTGCGTCACTTTGAGGCTCAGTCTGATCCGCAGCTTAAGCAAGTGGGCCTACGCACCCTCGGCAACAGCCTTCGGCTGGCGGGACAGCTTGACGCGGCGGGCACTATTTTGCAGGCCAGTTTAGCTCTGCCTCAAACACCGGTTGATCGAGCCATCACGCTGTTGAACCTCGGCAAGCTGGAGCATCGGCGGTATCAGCACCTACGGCCCCTAATCACCAGCGCCGCGATTTTGCCTGACGCGGCCCTGGCCCCTGCCCAGCAGGCTCTAGCCTACTGGCAGCAGGCAGACTTAGCCCTCTCCTCCGATGCCCAGATTCAGGCTCTAGCGTTGCAAAGTCAACTGCATCGGCTCAGTCTAGGCATCGAGCTACAGCAAAACCAAGACGCCCCCCCCCCCGCAGGGCAGATGTCCTTACAAGACAAGCCACAGATTGATCAAGTGATCGCCGCGCTCCGTCGTCGCGGTATTGCCCATCTCCCCACTAGCTATCAGGCCGTCAATGCCCAGCTCCACTTTACCCAGAGCCTCGTGCGTCTAGGCACAGAGCAGCGGCCCTTGGCACTCACGATGGCCAATACAGCCCTTCGACAGGCCCAGGAACTGCAAAATACCCGTGCTGAGTCCCACGCCCTCGGTTTGTTGGGGCAAATCTATGAGCAAAATCAGCAGTGGGCAGAGTCGCAGCGATTGACAGAGCAGGCATTGGTTAAGGCCCAAACCGTTAGGGCAACTGACTTAGCGGGTCAGTGGCAGTGGCAGCTGGGACGGATTTATCAAGCTCGCCGACAGCGGGACGCCGCCCTAAATGCCTATGAAGCTGCGATCGCAACCCTCACCAACAACCGCCGAGATCTCTTAGCCCTGGACCGCAATATTCAAGCGTCATTTCAGGCCGACGTCGAGCCTGTGTATCGCCAATTTGTCGATTTACTGCTGCAGTCCCCTGATCTCAATAATAATGCTCGGCTACAGCAGGCAATGGAGGTCATTGATACTCTGCAGCGCGTAGAACTCGAAAATTTTCTACGCTGTGACCTGGCCTCAATCGTGTCCTTAGCCCAGCAACCCTTGGCTGCAGATACCGCTCTCATTTACCCCATTCTTCTATCAGATCGAATCGAGGTGATCGTTAGGCTACCCGGTGGACAGATACAGCGTCATACGACCCGACTGCCACAGCCGCAAGTAGAAGCAACGCTGGCGCAGCTTAGAGTTGAGCTGGAAAAAAGCTATATCTCTAAGGATGTCCATGCCCTCTCACAGCAGGTTTACGATTGGATGATTCGTCCTGCAGAGTCAGAGCTGGCGCAGATTAAGAATCTGGTTTTTGTCCTGGATGGTTCCTTCCGCGATTTGCCCATGGCGGCACTCCACGATGGCGATCAGTACTTGGTGGAGAAAGGATATGCCGTTGCCCTTGTCCCTGGCCTCCAGCTTTTGCCGTCGCGTTCTCTCAGCCAGACTCGGCTACGGGCCTTAACCTTCGGTCTATCAGAAACGCCGCCCCTGCAGGCTGCGCCCCCTCTGCCACAGGTCGAGGAAGAGCTGACCCAGATCAGTGCCTACCTCCCGACTCGGCAGCACTTGAATCAGGCGTTTACCCCAGTAGAGCTGCAAAGAGAAATTCAGAGCACACCCTACAGCGTTGTTCACATTGCCACCCATGGGCAATTTAGTTCAGATCCAGAGCAAACCTATCTACAGACCTGGAACCAGCGCCTCCAGGGGAGTCAGCTCAGCAGTATTCTCCAAGATCGTGCTCCCCAAGGACTGCAGCCCATTGAACTATTGGTGCTCAGTGCCTGTACCACGGCGGCGGGGGACAACCGGGCGATTTTGGGGTTGGCGGGGCTGGCCGTGCAGTCCGGCGCTCGCAGTACGATGGCTTCGCTATGGTCCATTGGCGATCGCTCAACGGCACAGCTCATGCGTCATTTCTATCAAACGTTGACCACCCAGCAGGGCCAAATCACCAAGGCTGAAGCGCTGCGGCAGGCGCAGGTGAAGCTGCTAAAGACGCCCGGTTACGAGGCTCCTGGCTTTTGGGCACCCTTCCTGTTAGTGGGGGATTGGCGTTGAGGGTGTAGAGGGCTACAGCACTTCGCAATTCAGGATCGGTTGGGTTGCGATCGCATCTAACCCCGCAGATGCTAAAAAGCTTTTCCAGCTCTGGCTTGCCGGATTCTGGCATCGCTGCTGGGCGAGGGCCGTCAAGGCATCGTGCCAAATTCCGGATTGAGCATATTGCCGCAGTTGGCCCGGTCTGTATGCCTGGTCCGGCAGGTGTGCCACCCTCAAATCCTTAGGGTTCGACGTTGCGTATCTGATTAATCCCTCCACCGTCGGATTTTGAGAGGGACTTTGGGGTTGCTTCAGAACCGTGAAGCTCCAGCCATATAGCTGGTTTGCCGCCAGTGGACCCTTGAGCTGCACCCCAAAAATACCCGGCGTTGCAGGCAGCGTTACCCGTTGCTTGCTAACCTCACGGTGTTTCTGAAGCAGCACTAGCTCCGCTCGTCGTTCTGGCTCGGCCAGTGGCGGAACGTAAAACCACAGCGTTGGCGTCTCTGTGAGCGTCAATGCCCGATCTGAAACCGACTCTTCTAGACATTGACCCGAGCTGAGCGCTACTGCATCGGGGCTGGGTACCAGCGCAATCAGCCTTTGAGCGCAGCGATCGCGGGTTCCACCAGGGGTTCGGGTTGTGGGTCGCCCCCATCGCCGTCGATCTTTTTGTCGCTGGGCCGCATTGGGAGCCAGGAACGTAATCTGTGCCTGAGCGGTCGACAGCTCTTGAGCAGACAGTGCTCCGGCCATCAAACCTCCTCCTGCCAAACTACCGCCGAGTAGAAGACTTAGAATATATCTTGGCTTAAGCATCGCGCCCCCCTAATGTCGGCGGCTGGCCTACATGAGTGACCTTAACGTTTGTGTACACCATTACAACTCCCCCTGAAATTAACAACCCCATCATTGCAGGAACCAGGGGAATCCAGCCCCCAATTAGTAAGACACCCATACAGCTCCCAATTAGCACACCTACAGCAACAGTAAGCGAGGCAATACGTACAACTGTAGAAGACCATCTCCACACCAGTAGACTGCCTAACAACGACCAAGTTCCAATCCACAGGTATTCAACTCCTTGCGGCCACCACCAGATCAACGGTCGCCCCTGCTCAACCGCACTCAAGATTTGACTAATCATGTGGGCCTGAATCACGACGCCCGGTTGCTCACCATTCACCTGTCGCGTTCCAAAGGCTGTTGGGTGGGTATCCAAATCGGGCTTTACCACTCCAATCAAGATAATCCGCCCGGGTATCAAGCTAGAAAGCTGAGCGTCTAACCCTCCCCCCAATAAATCACGTAGATTCACCATCGGGAATTGAGCCCTTCGATAGTTCAGCATCACCTGATAGCCCTCTGCTTCTCCTGCTGGAAGCTGGTATCCACCCGCATCAGGGGAGAGCGGCTCAAACTCCACATTACCGATGTGAAGCACCTGATTTGACGTCAGCCGGGGTATCGGACCGCCAGACAAGGTTAGATACTGGCGAGCAATCCGAAGACTCAACGACTGGTCTGTATCACAGACCCTGACTGGGTCCATATACAACAACTGCCGCCGAATCATCTTTCTCGGATCTTCAGGTAAATCCGTAAATCCTAAACGCTCGGACGGGATGCCTGGCGGACTTGGAATGCTTGGATTAGGGCCAGGAGTAAAACTCCCTTCCGTTTGGGCAATCTCACAAACCGCTATAAACCTGGAGTTATTGAGAACTAAAGGTTTTAATTCTGGCTCAAATTCAACATCATGGTAGAGATCTAAACCAACAATGGTTGGTTCGTAGGGCTGTATTTTGTCCAGTAGCTGCTTGAGTGCCCGATCTGCTAAGTGTCCTTCTGGTCGCATGCCCTGCTGCCGCTGATACTGAAAATCGGCTTCGTCAATCGCCACGACCAAGAACCTGGCGTCTGATGCCTCTGCAGGCCGCCACTGCATTAGTTGATCAAATGCCTCCAGCTCTAAGTCCTGCAGAACGCCTAACGTGCGTACTAAAATCAGCCCCCCTGTTACCAACAGGCTGGCAACCACTGGAATCCAGGCCGGTACTCGTGGGGGAAGCTGCAAGTCAGAAGAGTGGCCCTGTAGATCTAACCAGGTAAGGGGTAAAACCGTGGGATTCTGACAAATAATAGGCAACCAACTGGCACAGGGACAATGCTGCTCAAATTCTTGGAGTTGCTCACGGGCGGTGCGGACGGCCTGTGGGGTTGGCATACCCGCCGCAAACGCCGCTAAGAAGTGCTTGAGAAACGCATGGGCAACTGGATCAGGCACTGCATCTCGGAAGGCGATGGTCTGGGGAATGTTTAGCTCTGCTAGGGTCCAGGCCAAGCCCAAGCTGTCGCAGGAATTAAAGATGGCGAGCTGCAGCCCCTGCTCAACAGCGTGGTTGAGAGCATGATGGAATTCGTTGATCGTCAGACTATTTTGTTCTGGATCATGGTTCAGCAGCAGTGCCGTTTGCCCATCAACGCGGGTGCTATGGCCAGCAAAAAATAGAATATCCCAGCGCTGTTCCCAGAGGCTTTGGGTTAGCTCTGCACGGCTGGGTTCCACTAAAAACGTTGCATCTACGTGGGCAAGCTGCTCTATAAAAGCGCGATCGGTGGCGACATCAATTTTGCGGTCATGGACGCCCAGTACAGGGCTACCGAGAACGGCTAAAATTTTAACTGATTTTTTCCGGGGGGCAAAATGTTGAAGCGGCGGACGGCTGCGAGGCAAACTCAAGGCAACGTCGGCTTGGGCATAGTCGATGACAAACTGCCAGCTATGCCACGGTAGAAGCTTAAGATCCTGATCGTCGGTCTCTAGAATCAGCTGAATCTGATGATGAAAGGATAAGTAGGTCCGCAGCGTTTGCTCAATGGCAACAAAAGACTCGTGCCGTAGCCAGCGGTTCAGCAACACCGGCAGTTGGGTGCAGTGCAGATCAAATTCTCGCCGGGAAAAACGGCTGCTGACGGCGGTTGGTTCATGGATGTCAATCCGGGTAGACCAGCCCAAGTTTTGGTAATGGGCTTGATACTGCGATTGCCACAACTGATAAAGGGCCATCAATTCTGGTGCAGCAGGTAGACTGCAGCTATCGCGCATCATAGGCTGCTGCTGCGGATCAAAAAGCTGGACATTGACGTTGGCAAACCCCTCTGCCAATGTCCCTTTGCCAAAGCTCAAAATCACTTGATACATCAACGCCGCCTCAAGTTCACGATGCGTTGTGCCGACGGGTCACGCTGGAAAAAGTTAGCATCTGCATGGGGCTCTTAGATCACAAAGGTCTCACTGATGCAGTTGTCTCCCAGCACAATCTGCAAGCCAAAGCTTTCTCCTAATTTACCGCTGAAGCTAGGAAGTTGGATGAAGCTATCGTGCTGCTGTGATTGCACCTCCCGCAAGCTCTCACCTGATTCGTCAAGGAGCTTAAGGTGTATTTGGGGCGGTAGTTCAGCAACTTCACCACCGGGCTGGAGCTGTACATGCATCAACATTCGCTCTCCGGCCTGTGGCGTAATCATCACCAGTAGGGCCACTTGAGACTGCGGGTCTTCTGAACTGAGCTTGAGATACTTCAAACGCTTAACCGAGCTACCGTCCCGTAGAGAAGATAGGCTACGCAGCGTTGGAATCAGTTGAGCCGTATCGGCCAGCAGCCGATCGAGGGGCTGCCAATCCGGTTCAATTTCCCCCGCCATCCACTGACTGAGGCTGACGGGCTCGTGCTCTGCGGATAGCTTCAGTTCTGGAATCTTGAGGCTCAACGGTTGCGGGTGTTCAGCAGTGGGATGCTCACGGAGCTGACGCGTTAGATCTGCGATCGCAAATGCCTGCACAAAGGGAGCAAGTGTAAAGTAAGCCACTGCCTTCTGATCCTGGGTCTTTAGCAAAGACCTGGCCTGCAAAGACCCTAGGGCCTCTAACAAATTGCCCTGAGTTGGCAACAATGACTCTAGATTAACCAGCGAAAGGGGAGCCGAAGCACAGGCCAGAGTGTAGAGTAGCTCTTGTTCAATCTGTGTTAAACGATTGAACACACCTGACAGCAAAGACTCGAGGCCTCCCGTCAGAACATTCTCTTGGGCGAGAAAGCCGCTCACATCGCCGTTGAACAAACGCTGAATCCTCTGGGCAACCATTTTTAGAGCTAGTGGATGCCCTTGATACTGATGAATTAACAGAGGCCAAGCCTTTTTGGCTTTCAAACCTTCCTGGGTGAGCAAAAGAGTCGCATCATTTTCTGGTAGCCCTGACAGCGATAGATACCTAAAAGAAGGAGTCTGACTCTGCATCAACAGGGAAGTCGGAACTTCAAGCGTTGTGATCACTAGACAGCTCCGGTGAGTTGCCACCGTCATCTGCTCAAAAAACGCCGCATAGTCTTCGTATCCGCTACGGTAGTGACCCGCCAATTGTCCTGGCTGCAGAATAGACTCAACCCCATCCAACACAAGCAGGCATCGATACTGACGGCATTGCGCTAGTACCCTAGCGAGGGCCTCATCTGCGGAGGTGGTAACCTCCGGTAGCTGGGCTGACAGGACTTCTAACGAACGCTGCAGCACAGGAGCTTGTCCCAAGGAATGCCAAACAACATACTCAAAACTACTCTGCACGTTTTCTGCTAGCTGCCGGGCCAAACCTGTCTTACCTACACCCGGGAGCCCCTGGATCGCGACGACAGAAGAGGGTTCAGCTTGTAGCCAATCCTTTAGCTGAGCCAGCTCTCCTTCTCGTCCCTCCAAAGGCAGGCACAGTGGGGCGCTCATTGTCCAATCTTGGTGCGGAGGAGCTGAGGCTCCACGAGCCAATGTCTTTGAAGCAAAGTTAGAGGTCCGTCGCTCTAATACGGTCTGAAGGTTGGACTTATTAACGTCTTCGGCCCAAGCCTTAGAAAGTAACTTCCAGAATTTTGGGCCAACATCACGCTTGAGATAATTCATGCTGAAGGGAGAGGTTTCAGCCATCTCGTCGTAGGTAGACCTCACCCATGTGCCACGAACAATTTCAACTTCCGGGGCGCTGAGATGCCTCTCAATAAAATCAAACACAGCTTCATCGATAATTCGTAGCGCAATCTCTACATCCATACAATTTGACCCGCACTATGACCCAACATTTTGCGACCTTACTTATTACATACCCCACAGCATATCTTTAAAAAGGGTGAGAACAAAACTCCCCGATAGTATGTATTAGTATTGAATAGCGAATGTTGACGTGTCACGCTCACTGAAGGGTCGAGCACGAGGCCTCGCAAAGCGAATTATCTGTTCATTAAGTCAGACCAACCATTCTGCCTGGCTTTGGATCTTGTTTGATGCAATAACTTACGAGGAACAATGAAAATACTTCTGACAATTCATGAAGAACTTACGGTTGATTCTGGTGCGGCCGGGAGTACGCTCATGCTGGGTCAAGCTTACGAACAGCTAGGACATGAAGTCTTGTACTTCTCATTTGATGATCTGCCAGGGTGGATGCCGCTCTCCCTCAAAGATCTGCTATTCCCGGTATTTGTTGCCGGTTACCTGCTGAAAGACGCTACAGCAGACCAATTTGACGTAATTGACGCTTCCACTGGCGACTCTTTTTTCTGGACAAGTCTCTTTAATAAGGGTGAACAGCGTCCTGTTCTAGTTTCTAGAAGTCATTACTTAGAACATATTGAGCATCTGCAGTGTCTTGAGGAAAATCGCCTCGGTACACTGGAGCTGAGTTGGTATTACCCTCTCTATCGGGGCGGTATCAATTTGTGGCAGGTGGCGAGTTCCATAAGGGAGTCAGATTTAGTCTTTTTGCTCAACCAAAGTGAGAAGGATTACCTGTCTCAGAACTTAGAGGTTTCACCCGAAAAGGTCCATATTGTTGCTAACGGCATTCCCGATCAGTTCTTGGGCTTGGCCTCTGCTCCGCTTCTCCATGAGACGAATGAGACAGTCTCTATTGCTTTGGTGGGTACCTATATTCTGCGCAAGGGCATTAACTATAGTGTGCCGGCCTTAAATGCGATTCTCACGCGATTTCCCCATGTGAAATGTAGCTTTTACGGAACTCAGCGCCCTGAAGAACAGGTTAAAAAAGAGTTTGACCCTGATCTGCGTGAGCGCATTAGTGTTGTGCCCCACTATCCCCATGCGTCTCTGCCGACGCTGCTCGAAAACCACCAAATTTCAATTTTGGCCTCTAACTACGAGGCCTTTGGGAAGGCGTTAATTGAGACGATGGCCTGTGGTTTAGCACCCATTGTGACGGCAACGGCAGGTCCCCTTGAGATTGTTCATGATGGCTATGATGCCCTAGTTGTCCCCCTTCGTGATCGAGAGGCGATTGAAGCTGCCTTAGAAAAATTACTGACGGATCCTGCTCATCTGAATCAACTGCGGACTCAGGCCTACAATACGGCTCAAAAATATAGCTGGATGCAGACAGCACAAGAGCGAATTACTCTCTATGACAAAGTACGGATGCCAAATCCTTCTACCGTTGATTATGCTGCCAGTCGTCAGTAGTGGTCCCAAATTTTGAGCCAACTCGGGAGCTATTTTCATGGATTCGATACGTACGATGAGCCACTGCTCTGAGTTCATTCGCGCTTGCTGAGCTGCCAAGTATGGTTTGCGGATAGATCTAGGATCCGTTGATGATAGTCAACGAGCGTTTCTCGGTGCCCGACACTGAGGAAGGTGGTTTGCGTCTCCCGTAACCGTTGGTAGAGTGAGGCTTCATTCTCTAAATCAAGGGCGCTGGTGGCTTCGTCCAAAATGGCGTACTTTGGCTGGTTCAAGAGCAAACGCGCAAATGTCAGGCGCTGCTGCTCCCCTAATGACAGGACTGAAGACCAGTCCTGTCGAGCGTCTAAGCCGCCAAAACGGTGATCAAGGTCGGGTAGGTTGACCGTCTCTAGGATGTGGTGAAGTTTGTCATCTTCTAGTTCCGCATTGAGATGGGGATAGCGCATCTGATCGCGCAGTGTGCCTAGAATCATGTACGGACGCTGGGGCAAGAACAACATCTGCTCTGGCTCCGGTCGATACAAGGTTCCGCTCCCAGAGTTCCAGAGGGTTGCGATCGCACGTAAAAGCGAACTCTTTCCACATCCACTCGGTCCCCGAATCAACAATCCCTCTCCGGTCGATAGCTCCACCGATAGATCTTCGACGAGCATCTGCTGATAGTTGGGGGTAAACAGAGTTAAGTTTGCGACCTCAAGCCGATCTGAAATCTCCGTGGTAATGGTCGGATGTGCCGCAGCCACTGTTAGTGCGGCGTCATCCTGCCTCTCTTTACTGTCAGTCCCCTGCACTTCTTCATCTTTCGTGCTGTCCGTCTTCACGGAATCACCTGCCGTAGATTCTTCCTGGCCTTTGTTACTTTCGACCTGACCTAAGCCCTCAGCAAAGGTGTACAAACGATTGATGCCAGCGCCAAAGGAGGTCAGCTCCTGGAAGCGGGCCACAATCAAATTCAATGAGAAAAAGACCTGAATAAACGCGCCCTGCGCTTCCGTGACTTTTCCCACCTCTAGATCACCGGCAAAGATGCCAGGGGCAACGACGATGGCAGGCAGAATAAACGGAATAAATTCATAGGCGTTGGTAAGACAGTTGAGATTAAGCTGCCAGAAAATCAGGCGTTTGAAGTTCTCGAACACTTCATCAAAGCGGCTTTTAACCTGCTCAGATTCGCGTTCTTCACCTCGATAGAAAGCAATCGCCTCTGCATTTTCTCGAATGCGCACCATGCTGAAACGAAAGTCAGCTTCTCTCTTGAGCTGCGCGAAATTAAGGCGGACTAACGGTTTGCCGAAGATGCCCACCGTCAACAGGGTTCCCACCAGCGCATAGAGAACCAGGAACAGCACCAGCGGTTTCGATATTTTCCACAACACGCCGCTGAAGGCCACAATCCCCAGCAGTGAACTAATCACGACGAGGGCAAAGGCAAGGGATTCCTGAGTGAAGCTGCGAATATCTTCCGCGATTCGCTGGTCAGGGTTATCGATTTCACCAGCTCCTCCGGCCAAGTTGTAGAAGGAGCGATCTTGAAAATAGTGATCAATGAAATGCTCTGTCAGCCACTGTCGCCACTGCAGACCCAGCCGATCTCGCAAGTAGGTATACCCCGCGTAAATAGGGGCATAGGCCACTAAGACCCCAGCAAAGATAATGATCGTGTGCCAGAACCGTGATTCATCTTGAGCCGAGAGCGCCGAAATCATTGCGCCGCGCTGGTTATTGAGGACCACGCTCAGGCCCGTGTATCCCAGCGATAGAATGACGACGAGCAGCAGCAGCCCTCGGGCCTGCCATTTCTTATCGCTCGACCAGTAGGACTTTGCGATCGCCCAAAAGCGTTGGATGACGGTGAAGTTAAAACGTTCCATACCCTGATGCTCAGTCGTGACTTAAACGGACGAAAGAGCGCTCTAGCTAGAGCGCCCTTGTGACTTAGATAGCCTGTAAATCAGCTAGGCGTTGACAAATTTGGAGGCTGCATCCGCTTGGTGTTCCGGCTGCTCATCGTTGGCCTGCACCTGACTCAGAAGCTTCCGCAAATGCTCACCTTCCATCACTTCGATGTGGAGTAGTTGAATTGCGATCGCATCTAGCAGCTCTCTATTCTTTTCTAGAATGGACAGTGCTTCTTGGTGGGCCCCTTCAACAATGGCCTTTACTTCTTGATCGATTGCCTCCGCCGTTGTTTCACTGACTGGGCGACGCGTATTGCCGCTGTTGCCCAAAAAGTTATTCTGCTGTCCCTGAGCATAGGCCAGCGGCCCTAGAATCTTGCTCATGCCATAGGAGGTGACCATCTGTTCCGCTAGATCGGTGGCCCGCTGTAGATCATTGGAAGCACCCGTCGTGATCTTGCCGAAGATCACCTCTTCGGCTGAGCGGCCGCCCAACAGCGTGGTGATTTGCCCCCGCAGTTCCGTTTCATTGAGCAGAAACCGATCTTCGGTCGGCACCTGTAGCGTATAGCCCAGCGCCGCCATGCCGCGAGGAACAATGGATATCTTCTGGACTTCATCGCTACCGGGCATCAGTGCGCCCACTAGCGCATGGCCAACCTCGTGGTAGGCCACAATTTCTTTCTCGGCTTTGTTGAGCACTCGGCTCTTCTTCTCTAGACCGGCCACAACCCGCTCAACTGCCTCAGAGAAGTCCTGCTCTTCAACCGTTTCACTTTTACGTCGAGCCGCCAACAGTGCGGCTTCGTTGACCAAGTTGGCCAGATCGGCTCCGGCAAAGCCAGGCGTTCGAGTTGCGATCGCTTTTAGATCGACCTCAGCCCCTAACTTCACCTTCTGAGCATAAATATCTAGAATTGCGAGACGCCCAGACAGATCAGGACGATCCACTAAAATTTGACGGTCAAACCGGCCCGGTCGCAGCAGAGCCGGGTCTAAAGTCTCCGGTCGGTTGGTGGCCGCCAACACAATTACGGTGGCATCACCGGCCCCAAAGCCATCCATCTCAGTCAAGAGCTGATTGAGCGTTTGTTCGCGCTCATCATTGCCACCCATGCCATTGCCGCCGCTGCGAGACTTGCCAATGGCGTCGAGTTCATCAATAAAAATAATGCAGGGTGCCTTTTTCTTGGCTTGCTCAAATAAGTCCCGCACCCGTGCTGCGCCCGTACCGACAAATAATTCTACAAACTCCGAGCCAGAAATACTGAAGAAAGGCACGCCCGCCTCACCCGCAACCGCTTTTGCCAGTAGCGTCTTGCCCGTCCCCGGCGGCCCGATTAGGAGCGCCCCTTTAGGAATCCGGGCACCGATCTCGATAAACCGTTGGGGAGCCTGCAAAAATTCGACGATTTCGGCCAGCTCAACTTTAGACTCTTCAACGCCAGCCACATCATTAAAGGTGATTTTATTCTCATCTCCTTCGACATAGACCTTGGCTTTGCTTTTGGTGATGGATAGCGCGCCAGATAGACCGCCACCCCCCTGACGGCGACTAAAGAGTTGAAACAGCCCCACAAAAATTAGGGGCGGCACGACCCAGCCCAGCAGTGTTAGAAACCAGCGATTGCCAGCAGGGGGAATCGCTGCGAATTCAACGCCATTAGCCTCCAGTCGATTGGGCAACTCCAAATCAAAGATGGGAGTCGTCTGCAGAACCTGATCAGGCTGATCGCTACTTTCGTCGAGCCGATAGCGAATGACATTTTGCCCAACCTCGACATTGGCCACGTCTCCATCTTCGATCTGCTCAATAAAAAAGCTGTAGGGCACTCGCGGTATTGGTGGCCCAGTAAAGATCGGTAAAACTAGATTAGCCAGCAGCAGCAAACCCGGCACAAAAATGAGTAGAGATGTGATCAGGCTGGGGCGACGGGGTTGAGGTTTATCTTTAATCGGCATGGTTCATGTTCCTGCGGGCGGTCATTTCGATATTGCACGGGGCTGATATACGCAACGCGGGCTGACTCCCCTGAGCCAACCCGCGATCCTGTAATTCGTGATGGCTCTAGGTGAGGTATTCCTGCAGTGCAGACTTGTTCTGACGCAGAACCGATAAAGCCTCGCGCTCAATCTGGCGCACTCGCTCACGGCTAACGCTGAGCATTTCGCCAATTTTTGCCAGCGTTAAGCCTTTTCCATCTTCGAGGCCAAAGCGGAGGGCTAATACCTGTTGTTGTTGACCCGTCAACTCTGCCATCAGCTGGCGCAGATCGTCTTTTAGTAGAGAGCTAGCGGCATAGTCTTCAGGAGATTGACTATCATCTTCAAGCAAATCTCCTAGTTCTGTGTCCTGCTTCTCACCAATGCGGACGTCTAGTGAAAAGGTTTGACGGCCGTGCTTGAGGTAGGTGCGTACTTGCTTGGGCGTCAGGTCTAGCTCTGCTCCCAGCTCTTCTGCCGTGGCGTTGCGGCCTAGCGTCTGAGAAAGTTGGCGCTGGGTTTTCTTGATTTTGTTGAGCTTTTCAGTAATGTGAATCGGGAGACGAATCGTGCGGCCTTTTTCGGCAATGGCGCGGGTCATGGCTTGCCGAATCCACCAGTAAGCATAGGTCGAAAAGCGGTAACCCTTCATCGGGTCAAATTTCTCAACGCCACGCTGTAGGCCGATGGTGCCTTCTTGAATCAGATCTAAAAGTTCCACCTGGCGATTGGTGTACTTCTTTGCCACTGAAACCACCAGTCGCAGGTTAGCTTCTACCATCTTGCGCTTAGCGGCTTCGCCCAAAGAGATCGCCTGCTGAAGCTCTACCTTCGATAGGTCAGTCTTAGCAGACCATTCAGCTAAGGTCGGCTCTCGGTCTAGGCATTCAATCAGATCTGCTTGAATGGCTTGAAGCTCAACATACTGCCGAACTTGCTTGCCCAATTGAATCTCTTGCTCGTGGGTCAGCAGAGGAAACCGAGCAATTTCCTGCAGATAGGAGCGGACTAAATCGTTAGAGGCTGTTTTCATGATGCAAAGGGGTGTGGGGTGACTGGAAAATACAATTATTGAGTTGGGGAATCGAGATGAGAGCGGATCTAGAGTTGCCCATAGCGTTCGGGAGTAAGCACTCAAAGACTGAGTTGACGATGACTGCTTTCAAAGTAAGGAGGCAGAACATTGAAATATGAGTGAATTGTAACGCTATGTAAACTAATATTGCATCTGCTTTACAAAAAGTCAATTTTTTTGCCGTGCGACTTGCTGATGCTTACGGTCAGAGCTTCAAGCCCTCTAGGCAGCTTTCGCTGAGCGCTGATTCACACTCTAAAGTGGCCGGCGATCACTGGGATCCATCGAAAGGTAGAGAGATCGCCCCTTGTGAGGATCGCTGCGACGGGGCGTCCCTGATTTAGTCGGGTTCGGTAATCCTCAGCGAAGAGATGGGGTGGAAATTTTATACTGGGTAAGAGGGCCTGATCTGATGTCAGGCTGGCTAACTCTAATTTTTCTGTGGGTCTACCATGACGCTTGATCCTAAAATCATGTCCACTGTGGAGCAGCTCGACTATCGAGTCACCGTGGGCGATGTCTCTGCACGAGCCGGTTTAGATATTGATACGACGCAGCGCGGTCTGCTGGCTTTGGCCTCTGAGGTGTCCGGAAATCTGCAGGTTTCAGACTCTGGTGAGATCGCCTATCTGTTTCCTGAGAATTTTCGGTCGGTTCTGCGGGATAAGTATCTGCGGCTGCGGCTGCAGGCCATGTGGGCCTCAGTATGGGCGGTGCTATTTTATCTGATTCGGATTTCGTTCGGCATCATGCTGCTGCTGTCTATTCTGCTGATTGTGGTTGCGATCGCAACTATCTTCCTCGCCCTTCAGAGCAGCCAGCAAAACGACGATCGCCGCCGCTCTAGCTTCGGTGGCTCGATGTTTGTGCCACGATTCTGGTTCGGCCCAGATCTGTTTTGGTTTTTTAATCCGTCCTACGGTCGCGCTCGGCGGCAGCGGCTTCGTGGGTCTGAGCAGATGAACTTTTTCGAGGCCATCTTTTCGTTCTTGTTCGGAGACGGCAACCCCAATGCCAATTTAGAAGATCGACGCTGGCAAGAGATTGCTACAGTGATTCGCAACAATCGCGGTGCCGTTGTTGCTGAGCAAATTTCCCCCTATTTGGACTTGGTCGAGCAGCCAGAGGACGATGAGTACTATATGATTCCGGTTCTGTCTCGCTTCAATGGTCAGCCGGAGGTTAGCCCTAACGGTGAAATTATCTACCGGTTCCCGGATTTGCAGTCTACAGCTACGCAATCGGATCAGCAGTCAGTTGCCGCTTTTTTGCGCGAGTTCCCTTGGCCTTTCAGTCAAGCCAGCAGCAATCAGAGAGCGTGGGCAATTGGTCTAGGTACCTTCAATTTTGTGGGAGCCGTTTTGCTGTGGTACATGCTCGGAGACGGTACGATTGCTCTCCAGCTTGGGGGGCTTGTTGCCTTTGCGCAATCGATGATTTGGGTCTTGCTCGGCTACGGCGTTGCCTTCTTGGGCGTCCCACTGGTGCGCTACTTTTGGCTGCAGCGTCAGAATGCCAAGCTTGAGGCCCGCAATGATGTACGGCGCGATTACGCGATGGCGCTTAACGAAGCCGATACTCACCTGCAGCAGAAAATCCGCTATGCCCAAAACTTTGCGGCTCAGTCTGTGGTCACCACCGACCGATTGAGCTACACCACGGAGAAAGATCTCGTTGATCAAGAGATTGAGCAAGCAGATAAACTAGATGCAGAATGGCAGCAGCGCCTCAATAGGTCAGAAGACTAAAAGCTATGACCGATGATTTCTATCAAAGGGGTTTAGAACAAGCTCAACAGCAGCGATATGGAGATGCGATCGCATCTTTCAGCAAAGCCATTGAGCATCACCCCCACCGCGCCAATATCTATAGTCAAAGAGGACTGGCTCACTACGATCTCGGTCAGCTTCACGAAGCCATCTCAGACTATACCCAAGCCATTGGCATGGATGGTCAATCCGTCCTACCTTACTATGGCCGTGCCTTAACCCGCTTAGCCTTACAAAATCTGCCAGGAGCACTAGCAGACGTTGAGGAAGCGATTCGATGTGATGCAGACCATGCCTCAGCCCACCGTCTCCGGGGCGTCATTCAGCGCAAGCAGGGAAATACGAAGGCTGCTGTCACCTCCTTTAGAAAGGCAGCGGAGCTGTTTATCGATCGGCGCGATGTTGAGGGGGCGCGGCAGTGTTTAGCGACGGTTGAAACACTCCAGCCGACTGAGTCAAAGGTTGCCCCGAAGCGCGGCATCAGGTCTGAGAAAGATTATTTTGAACAGCTTGTCGAGCAGGCCCAGCAGGGTAATATTCAGCAGGCTCTCGCCGACATCAACTGGATTCTGACCGCAGACCCCCGAGATGGCAAAGCCTACTGCTGTCGCGGCATTGTCCGATGTAAGCAGGGTAAATATTCAGAAGCGCTATCGGACTTCAACCAAGCTCTGCAGCTCCACTTTCAGCAGGCAATTGTGTACAGAAATCGCGGTCACGCCCGACTGCAGCTAGACGATTATCCAGGGGCCGTGGCCGACTTCAATCACGCTCTCAACCTCGATCCGCAGCAGGCCCAGAACTACGTGGCTCGGGGGATGGCCTATCACAAGATGGGGCACGTCATGGGTGCGGTGGAAGACTATGCCGAGGCGCTCCAGCTTAAGCCCGACCATGCCGCCGCCTTTTATCAACGTGGTCTGGCCTACTTGGATGCGGGGGAGAAACTATCTGCGATCGCAGATCTACAGCGCGCCATCAGTTTATACGTCGATCAAGAAGATTGGGTGGGTCACAAACAGGCGTTGGCAACGCTACAGCAAGTTCAAACCTCTAAGTCAGTCACCCCTGAAACCCGAGAGGAACAGCTTCGCAAGCAGCTAATGGCCTTGGTGGGCGGTCAGTGGGCGATCGCAGAACGCTTTCTTCGGCAGGCAAAACATCAGTATCCGGGTCGATCTGAAGAGTGGTATTTTGAGACCGTCATTGCGGATTTGGAGCGAGATCGCGGTTTGTAGAAGGTTCTTACCCCTCACGATTGAACAGTGCTCCACCAAGCCCTCAGAGATCGCACCGCCTCTATTTCATCCTCTTTCGCCTGTTCCAGAAAAGTGTATAGTCGCTCTTTTGGCACCAGAGGGAACGTAGGACTCGCTTCAACCTCTACATAAACCCCCTCCTGAAGCTGATAGATCCGCCATATCTTGCCATTGAACCGCCAGAACTCAGGAATGCCAAGGCTGGAATAGAACTGATTCTTCGCAATATCTGTATGGGTAATGTCAACTTCAACGACCAGATCGGGCGGCGGATCCTGTCTGAAATCAACCTTGCGTCCCTTTACCAGCGGTTGGTTTTGAATATAGTAAGCGTTGTCAGGTTCTGCCCCCTTTTTTAAATGGGGATAGTTCATTGTGGTTGACCCCATTGTCTTAATCTGCAGGCTCATCAACTCAACCAGCGTTATGATGAAACGCTCAATCAAGCGACCCGAAAACTCATGTGCTTCTAGCGGCACGGTGATTTCTAGCACTCCATCGTCATAGATCAAGCGAGAGCCACGGGACTGAGGCAGCGTATTCAAAATCTGTAAATAGTCTTCCCAAGATAAGCCCCACAGCACAACCCGCTGTTCTCCAGTAGGGCGTAATTCAGCGCGTGGTTCCGGTGCTGCGATCACCATATCAGTTCTTCCGACAGTGGGCTTTACAACTATTGTAAGTTGTAATCAAAACGCCAAGGCTGAA
Source organism: Acaryochloris thomasi RCC1774 (assembly GCF_003231495.1). Classification (NCBI taxonomy): domain Bacteria; kingdom Bacillati; phylum Cyanobacteriota; class Cyanophyceae; order Acaryochloridales; family Acaryochloridaceae; genus Acaryochloris; species Acaryochloris thomasi. Next base: position 193,997 of record NZ_PQWO01000001.1, on the reverse strand, counting down.
TACTTAAACTGACCTAAGCAATGTTACTTTGAAGCTATTGATGTGAACATAGAAAACAATCACAACGTATAAAACAACCAACGCACCGCTGACAGAGATATACAACATACACAGTTAGTTCGCCTTCCGAGATCCGCCTCGTTTCTCCAGCGGCCTAAAGCTGTGCATGATCAATAAAGTCGTGGCAATGGAATGCAGTCCCCAAGGAGAGCTGATTATTATGCCCCCCGTGGGTGGTAAAAGCGGTCGAAAAGAGGCTCGCTATATCTTCAAACTGGCAGCCTGGAACGAACAGGCAGAGTTGGGAGAAGTATTCAGCTCCTCAACAGTTTTCAAGCTGCCGAACGGAGGAGATCGCTCTCCTGATGCAGCCTGGATTACACGTAAGCGCTGGGATGCTTTGACCGCTGAGCAATGAGAGAATTCCCGCTGATCTGTCCTGATGTTGTGATTGAACTGCGATCGCAAAGTGACAGACTCAAGCCCCTTCAAGCAAAAATGCGCGAATATCTAGGCAGTGGGCTGAGACTCTAGTGGCTGATTAACCCCAAAGATCAAACCGTTGAGATTTACCGCACTAACAAAGAAGCAGAGACGCTGAAAGAACAACTTATACCAATTCCCCTATCAGATGACCTGCATGGCTAAGGCATCCAAGATGTAGGAATATCCCGCCAGCGCGGTAATAGTCTCCCTGGAGAGTCTATTGATAGCGTGTTGTGACTTGACGACTTTTGAGCCAGTAGAGTGCATGAATCTGTTCTTGGTGACGGGCTGATGCTTGTTGATGAAGAAGCGACTTGAGGGTGTCTTCGCTTTCGGTAATCTCAATTTTCAGTACGCCGGCCATCAGAACTATACTCTCTCAATAGAGACCCTTCCAATTTAGGTCATCCATATAAAGAGTTGGTATCAGTGACCCGTATCACTGTAGTGAAGCCGCTCGATCCGTTATGGTAATTGTGTCTCTTGAGGTGGAACATCGGTTCGCTCTGGCTGTGATAATTAACGTTAGATCTTAAGTCTCGAACGCCTCAAAGTTGCTTGAGCAGGTTCTGTAACCCTATGAAGTTGTCGCTTGGCTTGCTGAACTCGCGTCTGTCTCGTCGCATTGTCTCTTCAATCTTTTTCTGTATTGTGGCGACGGAAGGGTTTCTCTTTGTTCCTGCCTACGTTTATCGAGAAAAAGAACTACTGCAGCAGCTAGAGACTCTTTCTTCTGAGGTCTTAACAACGGTCAAGGTTGATGTGATGACCGATGTGGCCTCTACAGATCTTTTAGATCGGGCACAGGAACGCCTGAAGCCTGATTCGGTAATTGTAGGTGGTGCGCTGTTTAGCCCGGAAGGTAAGCCGCTTGATACCTTTGGTGATGCGCCTCAGATTGCGGCAGCCGAGCTGTTGGGTGATCAGGTGATTCGTCTGCGGGCAAGGAATCGCTACGATATTAGCTGGCCGCAGCGCATGTTCCAGGATCAGTACGTCTTGGTGATTCGGCATGATGCGTCCCATCTGCGGCAGGCGATGCTGCTGTTTGCGGTCCGTACCCTGGGGGTCGTGCTGCTGCTGTCTGTCTGTGTGACGCTCTTGATGATCTGGATTTTAGAACGGCTGCTCATTCTGCCGATTGTAGAACTGCGGGATGATGTTGTACTGGCGGGGGAGAAGGTGGGTGCAGATCAAGTGCCTCCGTTTGCAAACAAGTCCCTGGATCGGTCGGATGAATTGGGGGATGTGGCCGTTGCGTTCCATCAGATGTTTCATCGGGTGCGGATGGAGATTTGCGATCGCAAACAGGCTGAATCCAATCTCCGCAGTGAAAAAGAAAAGTCAGAGCGCCTGCTGCTCAATATTCTGCCCGCTACTATTGCGGATAAGTTAAAGGAAGATCCAGGTGCGATCGCATCTCGCTGCCAAGAGGCCACGATTCTCTTTGCCGATATTGTAGATTTCACCAGTCTTTCAACTCAAGTCACGCCAGCACAGCTTGTCAAACAGCTCAACGCCATTTTCTCTACCTTTGATTTTCTAGCAGAGCAGTACGGCTTAGAGAAGATCAAAACGATTGGCGATGCCTACATGGTGGCCGGAGGCGTCACGATGAATCGCGTTGATCATGCAGAAAGCGTGCTCGAAATGGCCTTAGAAATGCAGCGCGCCATTGCTCAATTTCGCCGTCCTGATGGTCAACCCTTCCAGCTCAGAATTGGCGTCAATACGGGGCCTGTAGTAGCGGGTGTGATTGGGCTGCATAAATTTAGTTATGACCTCTGGGGAGATGCCGTCAATATTGCTAGTCGTATGGAATCCCACGGGGTGATTAACCAGGTTCACGTCACTGAATCAACCTACTCGCGCGTTAAAAACCAGTATGGATTTAAGAGCCGAGGCCCCGTTAAGCTCAAGGGATGGGGAATGATGAACGCCTACCTGCTGATTGGTCGCAAATCTCAGCGTTCGGTCGCCTCGTCACAGGAAGAACAGCCGCATTATGATGTCGCACAAGTTCATGCTTTGACCACCAACCTCTTGGCGGAAGTCACTCAGGTCAAAGCTCATAGACTGCCCTCTAACAAGCCATGAGGAGGAGCTAGTTTGCGAAGCTTTCGACAATACTGACGTCGCTGAGCATTATATTGCAAGCGTCAGAGCAGTCCTGACGCTTATCTTAATCTTGACTAAATTGTCAGTAACTCACCACAAAAAATAATCCTGTCATTCTCTAGTTTCTCTTCTAAGATAATGCGGAAATACTTACTAAACGCATCTCTAAACCAGTCCGACGTATATTGTGAAGAAAGAGGAGAAGGTTTGCCTTTCTCTAGGCAAAAATCGAAGGGTACAAATTCGATAAGAGCGTATCTCTTACTGTACCTTGACAGCATATTAAAAACCCAGTCTATCGAATACTTCTCAAATATCAGCAAGTGATTGGTTAGGTCTAATGCAACTACCACATCTGATTTAAATCTGCCCTCAGAATAAGGCAGTAGCTCCTCAGAATGGGTAAAGCAGCTTACGTTAGGATAAATACTATTCAGAGAAACAGGAGTAATTCTCTCTCTGACACCTTCGATATTTTTAGATGACAGGTATAGTTGCTCAACTGCATTCACATCATGATCAATGCAAACTATCTTCTGAACATTTGTTCCCTGCAGTAATATTTTCGAGAAGACATCTTGATGCCATCCGATATTAGTAACGGTTTCTATATTGAGATGATTGACAAGATCAATAATCTTGTTGAAGTTTGGACTGGACTGAATGCTGCTGTCGCCTTTAAGGCTGGATTCATCATCATTGCTGATACTGCTTACCCATGGAGCAGGTATCTTTTCAAGCTTTCTAAGTAAACTCGGGAAGCTATAAAATTTCTCTTTGGTAAGGCTGAATAAAAATGGACTAAATCCTCGCTTTATCAACAGGTTATAAAGCCTGAAGTAGAGGCGACTTACTATCTGCTTTGACTTATCGACAAGAATCAGAAAAGAGTTGTCTTTTCTGTATAAGCCGTATAGCTCACTGCTTCGGGGTGGAGAGTATATATCGGTGTTGTCACTTTGCACGATTGCACGCGCTAGATATGAGTTCCCCCTTCCCCAAATCTTTAATATGTAGTAATAATATTGAAGGAATTTGTTATAGCAGTTCCATTTTGAATGTGAATTATATGTCTTTACGAAGCTTCCTAGATCAACAAACATAGGAAGACAGCCATCAAACATAACGTTATAGGCGTGACAGTCTTTTGTCTGGTATCCATACTTGCTAGCTATTATATTGACTTCTAAAAGAGCGATAGCTGCATCTTTGAACATAGAAAAGCTCCACTCATAAGGGAAGTTCTTTGAGGGAATTCTTTCATGTTCAATGATTAGACCATATCCATCGAGCTTGTATTTTGTGATCCAACTTTTTGGGAATAATTTTTTGCTTTCAAGCTCATCAATCATTCCGCAGGAGAACATCTCAACTACGGACTCTGATTCTTTGCAGGATATAGCTCGAAATAATCGATTTTTGAATTCAAAAACTCTTCCGATATCTACGGTTGATAGTGGTGAGAAATGTATCTCATTTAAATCTATTTCAGAATCTATATAGCTCATAATGACTCAGCATGATTTTTCATAGCATGCGATGCTCTTTTTAGATAAATATTTCTTACTTGTTTTTCTGCGAATTGCATATTTTTGTTAAGAGCATCGTTTGTTAATGCGGATTATCACCAGTGGTACATAGCGTCTTAGAGAGGCTTATTAAGCTCGGCGCTTGGAATTTTTCTTTTGGAAATGATTTTCCTCTATTAATATAACCTTAACTTCTCCTTAACGTCGATATGTAGGGTGAAAGGTTCCTGTTTTGGGCGATGGTAGAGCGTAGAGTCGTTGCCTTGTTTGTCAAAAGAGCACCGATATGAGCGCAATAATGGTCATCCATCCCTACAAGTATGAGGAAATGTGGGTTTTTGATGATCAGAAAGTAGGCCTGGTGCAAGAACCGTTTGTTGCTGGTGTCGACACGATTATTGACCAGATGGTGGTGGACCTGCCCCATGCGGAAACTGGATTTAGCCTGTTGTTTTCCGCTGGCCCATTTCCGGGGTTCCAAGCCAAGTTTGACCGGCGGCGAGAGGAGTACGGAGGCAACTGGCACCATATCTCAGCTTTAGATAAAGATGGATAGCTTTGCCCTAACTTGCTGAAATATTTTGATGAAGCGCCCAAAGAATTTTATGCTCAGTTTAAAGAGCGCTCTGCATCACCTAGCGATTGAAATCGTAGCAACATTAACGAAGTTCGCCGATGCGGACCAACATTGATTCTGATTGAATACTGACCAACAGAAGTCTTTAAGCCTGCTTGAGGAGGAATTGCTGCCATCTGTCGCTTGCTAGGCCAAGTCTCTAATTATTCTGAGATTGTTGCTGATGTATCAGTCATTTATCATCTAATTGGGGTGCAAAATGACGTTTGCCTGCACAAGCGAGGTGTTGTCAAGGGCATCTATTAAACGCAGTTGCCTGCAGGTCTAGCATTTGGGAAGGTGCACTTGGATTGTGAGCAAGATGGTTTGGCGCAGGGCGTGGGTAAAGATTTGAGAATTGCGATCGCAATTCTCAAAATCTGAAGTGAGAATTTGTAACTAGCGACCCAGTCTACTGCCTGCCATCGGCGATGGAACATGCAACAGGAAAGAAATGAATGTTTTCGTCCTCAAATACAGAATTCCAAGAAATTCCGATGGGGTCTTTCTGCATACTCCAATCAACGAAGGAGATCTCTGATGCATTCAACTTGCCTTGAATGCATTGGATGCCAACTCCTAGCCTTGCTGCTATCTGCTTCAGATTCAAGGGGTTTTGTCGATAATAGAGAATCGTTTCTTCATTTGATAAGGTACTGTCACCTTTCTTGGAGTTACAGGTCGGGCAGAGCAGTTGAAAATTATCAATGTCTATCGCTAGCTCAGGAAACTTAATCAAAGGCTTTATGTGATCAATATCAAAGTTGCTGACGCTTCGATAAGTCTTTTTACAGCCAGAGCATAATCCTTTCGTTTTTTGAAACTGTGTCTCCTTCCACAACTGGCCTTCAGTTGAGTCACGCCAGCGGTTAAACGCGTGACGAGGAGCATAGTATTTGCTGATGCGTTTAGCATCAGTACGATGGGATTTTAAATGCGAGAGAAGCCGACTTTGCTCAAGCTTATTAACCAAGTGTCGAATATCAACGGGCACGGGCAACCTCCTGGCCTTTGATAGAAATGGCTTTTAACTTGTGTTTTCTTGTCTTTGGATTATCAAATGACTTCAGCAACTGCTTAACCATTGCTGTAGATCCTGTCTCTGGCGCACCGAACGGTGTTTCAACAACAGTGCTAGCTAGTGGCTGGAGTTCAGATAACACTCTCCTCAGATTATTCTTAGTGGCCTGACGGATGCGAGATCGCTCCAGATAAACGGTGATGGCCTGAATGACATCACTGATGGTGTAGAGATTAGCCGAGCCTGCTTTATCTTTCACAGGACAGGATTGAGTAACAACCTCGCTTTGATAACGGGTTGCACCCAAGCCCATTAAATGACGGCGAGTGATATTCACGCAGCCTCCTGCTGATTGTCTTGTGAGTAGTCCTCATACGTTCTCAACAGACTGTCAATCCAAGCATCACGGTATCCGAAGGTTTTTGCGATGCCATAGACAATCTCAATGACGCCCACAAAGCTACTGCGTTCAAGCTGAAGTTGAGCCTCATAGTCCTCAACCATATCTTTATAGTTGCTTTCTATTTTTTCTAGCTGATTCTTCTTTCTAGTGACTTGGCCTTTCTGAGCACGTTGAAGATTTTGTCGTTGTACAAGCTCAGGGCCAGCAAACCGAACCATTTTATTGAGAATAGTCAACTCATCAAGCGGGAAGCCGATTCCTTCAAAAGCCCGCCTAGCATCTGCTTTTGTCCAGCCAGTTGCGTGAGCATACTCAATCGCTTCAGTTTTATTCAATGCTCAGCTCTCCAATCTCATGAGCTTATTTTGCCCCAATTTCAATTCATTTTAGACAAGGTATTTTTGACTGTGCGGCTAGCGTGCTAAAACGGATCTGTCAAGGCTTTATTCTTGACTCTTTGGTAGATAGAGTGCGTTTTAGCAAGTCGATAGACTGCTGAAAATTAACATGTATTATGTTCTGAAGTTGAAGCTGCTGCTGGATCATGATAGGCCACGCACAACAGCTTCAATTCCATTTTTTAGAGTCATTTCACTTTAAACAGCCCTGCCGAAACTTTTCTATTTTGGTTGCCAGCGCTCTAGCATTTGGCTATAGATTTTAGCGATTACTTCATCGGCTCTTGAGGGTTGCGCGACTTGGATGCAGGCTTCAGCGGGATAGGCATCCGGTGTATTGAGAATCTGTTTGATGGAAGTTGAGATCGCATCCCCAGTCCGTTCCTTCGCGACTACCCCCGACTCCGGCGTTAATAGATTCGGCGTCTCGCCGCAGTCAGTTGTGACCACCGGGGCACCACAGGCCAGCGCCTCTAAAACCGTCAGCGGTAGACCCTCGTAAACGCTAGACAGCACAAAGCTATGGCAAACGCGGTAAAAATCTGCAAGCTGTTCGCCCCCCAAAGTCCCGAGCAGCGTCACTTGGTTTGATAAGCTCAAACGCTCAACCTCAGCCTTGACCGCAGGCAGTAGCTCACCATCCCCCGCGACAAATAGATGTACGGTTCAATGGCACTGACTTAAGGCGTTAGGAAAGGGCTACAAGTTTTGATAGATATAGAATCAAGACTTGCCAGCCATAAACATTCTGCCTTCCACTATGTCTGAGTCCGCCGCAATTCTCAAGCACCAGTTTTCCAAAAGCCTAGGGTTGCCCTGGGCGGATATCCTGCCAGCTTCAAGGCTCGACGCAATCCTTGAGGAAGAGGCGATTTTGTCTCGCAGCCGCGTGTATCCGCCGGTCGTTACCCTGTGGGCTATGCTCTATCAAGCCTTGTCCGCCGATAAAAGCCTTCGTAACACGGTCAAATGCATCACCACGTGGCTCACCGCGGCTGGTTCTCAACCGCCATCATCCGATACCGGAGCCTATAGCAAAGCAAGAGGTCGATTGCCAGAGTCACTGCTGCAACGCTTAATTCCCGAAACCGCTAATCGCTTGGCACAAGCAGTCTCCCCAGAGCACCTCTGGTGTGGTCGCCCGGTCAAGGTCTACGACGGAACGACCGTCTTGATGGCCGATAGTGCTGCGAACCAACAGGGGTATCCACAACACGGCAATCAAGCTGCAGGTTGTGGATTTCCCCTTGCCCGTTTGGTGGTGTTCTTTTGTCTCATTACAGGGGCAGTGGTGTCGGCCTGTATTGCACCTTGGAGCATGAGTGAAATTGTCATGAGCCGTCTGCTCTACCAGGAGCTTGAGGTTGATGATGTCGCGATGGCAGACCAAGCTTATGGTAGTTACGTTGACCTCGCACTGATTCAGCAAAAAGGGGCCGATGGAGTCTTGCGTAAACATCATGCTCGAAAGACTGATTTCCGCAAAGGCAACAAGAACGGCATTGGCGATCATCAAGTGACATGGCACAAACCAGCCCAACGGCCTGAGCATATGAGTGAGGCCGAGTTTGCGATGATTCCCAAGACATTGGTCGTCAGAGAGGTGTGCTTGCGGTTATCTCTCAAGGGCTTTCGTGACCAGCGCATTATTGTGGTGACGACGTTGCTTGATGCCCAACGTTACAGTGCTCAGCAACTGACACGACTCTATGGCTGGCGTTGGCCAGCGGCTGAAGTCAATCTTCGGCATCTAAAAACCACCTTAAAAATGGAGATGCTCACTGCCAAAACGCCACAGATGGTTCGAAAAGATATCTGGGCACATCTGTTGGGCTACAACTTATTGAGAAGCCTGATGGAATACGCGGCACCGCTGGCAGATGATGCGCGGACACAACTTTCGCTGCAAGGGGCACGCCAACACTTCAATCAGATGCTTGCTTTATTGGCTATCGCCACTCGTGCGACCAGTAAACGGTTGTATGCTCACCTGCTGGAGAGCATTGCCTTCGATCTACTACCTGCACGACCGAATCGGCACGAACCGAGAGTGGTTAAGCGCAGACCTAAATCCTTCCCGAGAATGCGACAACCACGCGCTGTTCTCAAAGCTAAGCTGGCGGCTTGATTGAGCTTAAGTCAGTGCCATTGATGTACGGTTGGATCTTGAAGTGCCGCCACTGTTTGCACCAGCAGCACCGGATCCTTTTGCGGATGCAGACGGCCTGCAAAGAGTAAAAAGCGCGTATCTGTTGGCAGGCTACGCTCTTTAGCAAAGGCTTCGCGGGCCGCAGGTCGCTGTTCTGCCGGGAGTGGGTAGAAGATCTCAGGATCAACGGTGTTTTGATAAAACGTGATCCGGTCTGCAATTTCGGGGTAGCGATCGCGGTAAAACTGGCAGGAATTTGAATTGCAGGACAAAATCTCAGCAAACTGTCCCACCAATAATTTTTCCAGTCGGAAGTAGACCGACGGCAGATACCGCCACAGAATCGACCCCTTATCTCCCCCAGAGCCGGACATCTGCTCCTCAATGTCGTTATGGATCACTAGGGTTTTGTCCCCGTTCCATTGAAAGGTAGCTAGCGTTGGTTCAATGCGGTGGAAGTGCATGAAGTTCGAAGCAAAATTCTGTCTCAGAAGCGCTCCGGTGTAGCGCAGCGTCGTGGGGATTAAGCCCCGCACATCGTCATTCTCAACCAGAATCAGGGGTAAAAAAGAAAGCTTGCGACCCGCTAGCTCTTTCTCTTGCCATTGCCCCAGCGGCTCATTGGGATCTACGCCCGTGCCCACAAGTCTGACGTCAAATTCTGGTGGCGCATATTTAATGAAGTTGATGATGATCGTCTGAATGCCGCCAATTGTTGTATGCCAAGGATTGAACTGATAAAAAATGGTGAGAACGGGCTTAGGCATAGACTCTATCGTTGGAGGGGAACGGTGTTGGGCACCCAAACAGATATATCCTATCCTGTAGTCTTTCGCTTCTGAACATGACGCCACCTTCGACCAGAAAGCAGCGAGCACCCATGAATCGGACCCTGACGCTGGAGAGTTGCGATCGCAACCGTCTTTTCCCCCGTCTGATTCAAGATCCCACAACACTCGAAGAGCTAACCGGCACCATTCAAGGAGACTGTCTCAAAGTTGCGCCTCAGCTCCCCCGTCACTGCGTTGACTTGCTGATTTTGGACCCGCCCTACAACCTGTCCAAGAGCTTCAACGGTAAGAAGTTCTCGAAGCGCTCCGTCATCGAATATTCAGATTGGCTTGAGCAGTTGATCGTTACGCTGCTGCCGCTTTTGAAGCCCACCGCCACCGTTTATATTTGTGGTGACTGGTTCTCTTCCGCTTCTATCTTTACCGTTGCCAGCGAATACCTAATCGTCCGTAACCGCATCACCTGGGAACGAGAGAAAGGCAGAGGCGCTAAGGCAAACTGGAAGAATGCTAGTGAAGATCTGTGGTTTTGTACGGTTTCTAATGACTATACGTTCCATGCCGACGCCGTTAAGATCCGGCGGCGGGTAATTGCGCCCTATCGCAACGCGGAGGGTGAACCCAAAGACTGGAAGGCTACCCCCAACGGCAAGTTTCGAGACACCCACCCATCCAACCTCTGGACTGACATTACTATCCCTTTTTGGTCGATGCCGGAGAATACCGACCATCCCACCCAAAAAAGCGAAAAGTTGATTGCCAAGCTATTGCTTGCCAGCAGCAATCCAGGGGATTTGGTGTTGGATCCTTTTTTAGGTAGCGGGACGACTTCAGTGGTAGCGAAAAAGCTGGGTCGTCGGTATCTGGGTATTGAGCAAGATGAGGACTACTGCTTGCTGGTGGAGCAACGACTAGAGCTGGCAGAGTCGAACCCCAACATTCAGGGGTTTACTGATGGCGTGTTCTGGGAACGCAATACGCTGCGGTAGACGCTATTGGGAGAAGCATATACCTCGCGTACTCGGCCAGTTCATTCGTCTTTTAGTAGCACTGTTGTCCAATTCAAACTGAGAACTTGTCCAAGCAAGCACTGAGTATTTTTAGGAGGATGTATCTGCGTAGACAACTCAACTGCTGATTTCAAAATGTAAACGTTGATATTCTGTGGAAGCCTTTAGTTTGTGATTGGCACAGCAACGGTTGAGTTAATTCATTCCACTAGCTTTTAAAATTCCGACTTATCGTATCTCGATCTCGGATAGGTTACCGCAATCGCTGATTGATCAATCATTACCCTCAAACACCGAGATTTTATACATTTTGGATTACAGAGTGTAGAGCCTTGAACGGTGACATTCTTATGTCATATTTATCACTCATAGTAAAAAACAGTAAACCTAAGCCCAATTTTTACGAGGATACTATGAAAGTCAAACCAATCCTAGCTGGAATACTGTTGCTTGTCTTGACATCTATTCCTGTTGCGGCAGAAGCCTGTTCTGGTAACAAGTCGAAGTCTGATTCAGGAACGACTTCACAACCCGTTCCTCAGGAAAACACAACGCAAACTTAATCCACTAGAGCATCAGAGGGTTTAATGCACTTTTGGCCTAGTCGTTAAACCCTCGAGGTGCCGGATCAAAAGCGGCACCTATTCTTAGTGTTTTTATACCCTTCTATGTAAAAATTTTGCAAAATATAAAAATGATGGCGATCGAAGCCCACCTGCTTTTTAAATTCCGCTTTGTGAAATATTAAAACTATCTCAGTTGAGGATTTTATCTTTAGAGTGCTGTGATAATTACTTTTTTACTTGATAGCGTAACAGCCGTCTAACTTCTTCAGGAGATAGATTAAGCTTTCGGCCAATTGCAGCTTCCATTTGTTCTCGGTTTGTTGTGTTGAGCTCAAACTGTTGCTTTCGATAAACCTGAGTTGCCTGTTTGACGTTGACTTGAGAAGTGCCGAGATCTTTGTCAACGCTGACTTTGATAAAGAGGATCTTTTCAGAAGGCTGATTCTTATCGAGAGCAATCGTGAAGGGTTCAACGGATGGCCCCGATAAGCCTAAACTGTAATCTGTTACGAATCCGCTGGCAATCCAGAACGCTATGCCAATAATAGGCAAGGGAAGCCAAAATTCCAGTCCCAGCGAACTGAGTTGCTGCCATCCTTTAATCTGACGCATTACAGTCACGGCAAAACAACAATTGCTTAAATGCTAATTCTTTTAGTTGAAGACGATCTAGCACAGTTAGAACCTTTACAGACCGCGCTCTCACAAGTGGGACACGTCGTGGACGCAGTACAGGATGGTGAGATGGCGTCAGCATTGATCAAAGAAAGAGATTACGATCTCTTGATTTTGGACTGGATGTTACCTAATGTCAGCGGGGTTGATCTTTGTCGTCAATATCGCGATTTGGGCCGTACTGCCCCTGTCCTTATGATAACGGCCAAAGATACAACGGCTGACAAGGTAGATGGTCTAGATGCTGGAGCAGATGACTACATTGTTAAGCCTGTCGATGTCTTAGAGCTATTGGCGAGGGTGCGAGCTTTGGGGCGGCGATCGCCCCTCTGGCAAGGAGAGGTACTGGCAATAGCGGATTTACAGCTAGATTTGACTAGCTTAGAGCTAGAGCGGGGAGCAGAGAAAATTCAGCTCTCAGTCAAAGAATTTCAGCTTATGGAATATCTCATGCGTCATCCACGCCAGGTCTTGTCTCGCGATCAAATCGAGCAGGCACTCTGGAGCTGGGGAAGCGAGCCGGAAAGTAATGCAGTGACGACGCTGGTTAGAAGACTCCGACAGCGTTTAGAAGCTGTCGGGGCAAAGGATTGGTTAGAAACCGTATACGGTATGGGATATCGCCTCAATTACCAAGATTAGAGTCACGCCTGCATATCACTTCTTGCAGGGAGGATCAGTTTGTCGACTTAGGGGGCAACTTTAAGAGGCTTCGCTTACAGAAGCACTAGGCGCGATCTCGCTGTAGATCATAAATGACTTTCTCCGCCAGCCAGTTGGGAGAGCGGTCCGCGTATCTGAGTGAAGCGCTAGAAAGGAGACGGCTTGCAGTCTGCTGATTGTGAACTAACCTCAAGAGCTTCTGCTTCAGTTTGGGATTCACGTGCCCAAGCATAGAGGTTTCTCTGCTATTGATAGAAAAAATGGAATCACTCAAGGATGAGCGGCGAGAGTGGGTTAGATGCCAGCCGATCATGCCTGTTCCCATTGCTAGACCAAAGATACCAATAACCTTGGTGAAATCTTCCACAGAGCCAGTATCGCTGGGGCGATTGCTGAATGTGGAGGGATTCTGGCTGAAGACCGGCTGAGTCCCTCTAGATTGACTGACCCAGCTATCTTCATTTGCTCGAACGGGTAATGTTGTTACGCTGACAATACTGGTACCCACCAAAACTGCCAGGATTGTCTTTTTGAAAGAAGAAATTGGTTGCATGTTGTTCGTTCTTGACTGACTTATCTCTATTTTGATAGTGAAACATGACATGAAAATGTCATACAGCGACCAAGATTCCCTGAAAAAAATTAGAGCCGGAAGTATCGCCGTCTAGAGTATGAGAAGCTGAATGCTGAGGCTTCACAAAGCATAGAAGAAGTCAACATGGCCAGCATAAAATCAGCTAGGATCTGAGCAGAAAAGAGTGCTTGTTAAAATATGTTTGATCGTTCTCGCCGTCGTCTTGCTTATTGGTTTGCCCTGTCCATGGGAAGCATTCTAATTCTGTTTGCCTTTACGGTTTATCATCGTCAGGTAGAGGATGAAATGCGAGAACTTGATACACAAATCTATCGTGAAGCAAAAAGAATTGCTGCACTGACAACCTATCAAAAACAGGGTGAAAGCTGGTCAATAGATACAGAAAACGTGTCGTTCCGAAACAGCGACGGCCTAGAGTCAAAGATAATTTATGTTCGCTGGTACGATTTTCGACAGCGCCTTCTACAGTTTACGGGGCACTCTCCTCGCCAGCGAACGCCAATTACCCCAGGTTGGAAGATCCTAAAGTATGACTGTCGCTCTGATGGTGCAACTCAGCAAAAAAATCTGCGCAGACTAACCCTGCCGCTACAGGATGGTGAGTCTCCGGTCGGTTATCTACAGATTGCGGTATCCCTAGAGCCGCTAGAGGAATCTCTAGCGCGATCGCGTTTATTTTTATCTCTGGGGATACCCGTTGCACTTATCTTTACTGGAATAGTGGGTTGGATACTCGGTAGCTTTGCCATGCGTCCCGCGAGAAGGTCCTACGAACAACTACAGCGGTTTACAGCCGATGCTTCTCATGAACTGCGCGCTCCTATCTCAGCTATCCTCAGTAATGCCCAGGTGGGGTTACTCGCCCCTGCTGAAGATGAGCAACAGCCTCGGCAGCGCTTATCGAACATTGTGACTCAAAGTAAATCGATCAGTGCTTTGATCGCTAATCTGCTGTTTCTTGCCCGTCATGAAGGACAACTAAATCCAAAAGATGTAGCAAAGACAAATATAGAAGAGTTGTTAAGTTCATTAGGTAGCGAATATAAAACGTTAGCAGTAGAGAAAGGTTTGGAGTTTCATCTACTTGTGCCTGCCAAACCTCTGGAAATTCATAGCGATCCTGATCTTTTCAAACAGGCTATCCGCAATTTACTCGATAACGCGATTAAATATACTTCTCCTGAGGGCAGAGTTGATTTAGAACTTGTCGTTAAACCTCGTCGAATTTTAATTACAGTCAAAGATACTGGCATTGGAATCCCTGCTGCGGATTTGCCTCACATCTTCGAGCGCTTTTATCGGGTTGATAAAGCTCGTACCAGACAAACTGGAGGGTTTGGGTTAGGGCTTGCGATCGCACAGCAGATTATTCAAGCGCACGATGGCAAGATTACGGTCGAAAGTGAATTTGGGAAAGGAACAATGTTTCAGATTTGTTTACCCCTCAGACCTTAGATCACACTTAGCACTATTCACGCTGACTGAACTTGTGATTTTCAATGCGGATTTTACAGAGGTTTAGCTATCTTTAATCAATAGCAGAGTGTGGATAAAAATAAATTCTAAGAAGCCCTTACAATATTGAAGTTTCCAGCAACTTATTCAAGCTTCGGATTCTATTTTTGAGGCGCTGACTTCTAGTCATGTATAGAGCCTTGCCTCGCGCACTATGCAAAATTTCAATCGAGAGCCTATTATTATTTTCCTACTTCCTCGTAGCTCCTTTCTTCGAGCTGAGAGTCCTGCCACTCTTGCACTTTTATACTTCTCTTTGATTTGAGATCCTGCAACAATCCCATCAAAGCAGGAATGACCGTAGGGGTTAGAAAAGTTGATAACGCTAAGCCACCGGTTAAAGCAATACCCAAACCTTGGTAAAGTTCTGCTCCTTTCCCTGGAATGATAGCGAGAGGCAGCATCCCTAAGACGCTCGTTCCTGCCGACATGAAAATGGGACGCAGGCGATCGCTAACAGCTGCATAAAGAGAAGCATCATATTCCATCCCTTCTTCCTGGAGCTGTAGGGCGCGATCAACTAAGAGAATAGCGTTGTTGACAACTACACCCGTCAAAATTACAAATCCTAACCCGGTAATCATATCTAAGGGCACCACCACGCCAGGGATAGAATTTGCGATCACTAAGCTGAGTAGTGCACCCGTCATCCCCATCGGCACAGTTGCCATAATTAAGAGAGGATAAGTAAAGGAGCGGTACAGGGCCACTAGCAAAAGGTAGGTAATGATTAAAGAAAGGGCAAAGGTAGATCCGAGCTGAAATAGCGTTTCTGATAGTACGTCAGCCGATCCTGCCAGCTCTACGCGAACGCCTGCAGGTAAATCTTGGCGTAAAGGCTCAAGGATTTGCTGTTCGGTTTGGTTCACTAATGCTCCCAAAGGGGCATCGTTGGCAACGCTGGCCGTTAGGGTAATTGATCGCTCTAAATCAACATGATTGATCGTATCTGCCCCTGTCGTTTCTAGGACTTGTGCGACATCGGAAAGCTGTAGTCTTTGGCGCCCGTTATAAATGGCGAGTTGACGCAGCTGTTCAGGCGTTTCAACAAAGGTATCTCGCAGTTCAACGGTCACATTTAGCTCTCGTTTGCCATCAATAAATTCTGAGGCCCGTAATCCCCCCAAAGCCGCCTGCACCATTTCGCCGATTTCTGATTCTGATAATCCTGCTTCTGCCAAACGTTCGCGGTTGGGAATCACCTGTAATTCTGGGGCACCTGTAACAAAGTCAGAGCGGACATTCTGAATACCTTGCAACTCTCCTATCTGTTGGTTAAGTTGTTTTTGTAGTCCGTCTATTTCTGATAAATTCTCGCCAATAATCTGAACCTCGAATTCTTTACCGGGGTCCTGAAAAATGGAGGCTCGTCGGGGCACAAGAAAACGATAGCCCGGAAAATCATTGCTTTTCGCTCTGAAACGGTCGACTAAATCGTTCAAGTTATTGCCCGTAGATGCTTCCGGTTGAATAAATGCAGCAATCAATCGTCGTCCTGGGCGGTGAACGTAAAGCGTACGCATTACCTCTGGTTGCTGGCTAACAAAATCCCTGGGTGCTTGGGATAGTTCTACGGCTTCGGGAATGCTAGTCCCTGGGAAGGTTCCAGCAATCCAAAGGACCAGATTACGGTTGCCTTCTGGAAGATAGTCGGCAGGGGGTAATAGCTGAAAACTGGTGATTAGTAAGACGATGGGGAGTGCTAAGACAAATAGACGACGCTTTAATTTGCCTTTCCCGAGCGACCAATGCACGGTTTTCAAAAGAAAATTCTCTAGCTGACGCTCTCCCAACCGAAAAATGGCCGAAGTCTTAGCGACGGCACGCTCTAACCCATTACCTCCTCTATATTCTCCGCCCGCCAACATCTGTTCTGCTTCTGTTCGTTTGAGAAATAATCCCGCCAACATCGGCACCAGAGTAAGCGCGGCAAACAAAGAAAACATGACCGAAGCTGACAGTGCAATCCCAATATCAAAAAATAACTGTCCCGCTTCTCCGGTGACTAAGACAATCGGTGCGAATACGGCTACGGTCGTTAGGGTAGAAGCCAGCATCGCGCCACCCACCTCTTGTGTCCCGTCGATCGCAGCTTTCATCGGCGTTTTACCCTGCTGCATATGGGTAAAGACATTTTCTAGGACAACGATCGCGTTATCCACGACCATCCCTACCGCAAAGGCTAACCCCGCTAAGCTAATCACGTTTAGGGTGCGCCCCAACGCATAGAAGACAATGAAGACGGTAATCAGAGTTGTAGGGATTGCGATCGCAATGACTCCGACTGTCCTCAACGAACCCAGGAATAAGAGCAAGACTAGAGCGGCAAGAATGGCACCTATAATTAGGTTGCCTTCGACGAAGGAAATCGATTCATTGATGTAGTCATTTTCGTCATAGGGAATATCAAAAGCAATCCCTTCTCCTTCGCGATCAAATCTGGCTTCTAATTCAACTAGAGCTTCTCTGATGCCCGCCGATATTTCAGGCACGTTGCCTCCAACCTGACGAATAACCCCCGTTGCCACCGCAGGCTCATTATTTCTAATCAAAGCTCGATCTTGGATGGCGCGACCCATGCGGGCTTTTGCCACATCTCCTAGGTACACTGTTCCCGACCCATCCCGACGCAAGACGAACTCTTCTAATTGTTTGACGTCTTCAATGCGACTAATCGTTCTCACTCGATACTCTCTGCGTCCCAGGACCAAAGGCCCTCCGCGAATGTCCTGGTTGTTGTTGCGCAGACTGTTGGCGACATCTCTAATCGTGAGGTTGCGATCGGCTAGAGCTTTGGGATCGACAACGACTTCAACTTCCCTTTCTCTTCCTCCAGAAACCAAAAACTGTCCGACCCCCTGGACCTGACGAAGGCGAGGGACAACGATATCGTCGACTAAATCTCTGTAGTGATGATCATCTGCAGTAAAGCCTTCTTTCGGAATTAAAACGATCCACATCATCGGGTCGCTGCTGCCGCTGATGACTTCTACATCTGACTCATCGGCTTCTATCGGGAGCGCTTCAACCTGCTGCAGCTTATTGAGAACATCGACCAAAGAGCGATCAATGTCGCTATCCCAGTCAAACTCGACATTAATCGTACTCACACCCGAACCACTGCTGCTGGTGATGTCCTGAATGCCCTGAACCTCTTCCAGTCTTTCTTCAATGGGACGCGTCACTAAATCTTCGACCTCGGCGGGAGAAGCCCCTAGATAAGGCGTCGTGATACTGATTTCAGGGCGATCTCCGCCGGGCTGTAATTCTAGCGGTAACTGAAACAATGCCAGAATGCCGAACAAAGCCAATAGACAAAACAATACGCCAGTCCCGTGTCGCCAGCGAACGGCGGTTTTAATCAGACTCATTGTTTGGCCCTTTGTTGTTTGTCACGTCTAGTGGAGGTTGTACTTAATGATTGATTGTGACTTGTTCTCGGGGTTGTGATTTCTCGGCAAGGTTATCGATACTCAACGCACCGGCACCCGCATAAACAACCATTAACAGTCCACCAATTAGACCTATATTTTTGAGAAAAGAATTGAGTTCACCCGGATCTGCAATTGGATTATGAAAGACTAAAGTTGCAGGAATTAAGAATGAGATCAACAGTATTGATCCGAGTTTGACCTTATAGCCAAGTAGCAAAGATAAGCCACCCAGTAGTTGAAAAATAATTGTAAAGACTAACAAAATACTGGCAATAGGCAAGCCTTTATTTGCCATCATCTCTGCAGTGCTAGCAAAATCAAAAATCTTGCCGATGCCTGAGTTAATAAAGATTATGCAAAGACAAATACGAGCAGCTAAAGGAATGTATTTCATTGTTCTTGATTCCTCGATCTATAGTGACTTAACTTTAAACAGTATTGAATGAAATTAATCTATCTCTTGCCATGGCTGATCCATTACCTGTTGTGCGCGGGGTAGATCTCGTTTATGTCTTAGCCAAGCATTTACAGAATTGCGATAGTCTCCCACCGGCCTGCCGCCGAGAGAGGCGCTTCGCTAACGGCCATTGCAACCCACGCTTGTCCAAAGAATCGAGATGACTGTTTCATAAGCTGACCGCTAGCTGCATCTCAGTTTTGAGTGACAGGGATGCCATATGTAGAAAATCTAAATCAGCGATCCGTTAGAGAATTGACCACTTTTACGGCAGCATTATCCGTCAATCCATCACCGCCATTAACGACGATCTCTCGCCCTTCCTGCAGCTCAGGATTCGCAATAATGACCTCTTCACCTAGGTCCACCACCATTTCTACATTGACCTGTTGAGCTGCGTTGTCTCTGATAGTGAATAGCAGCCAGTCACTCCCTCGTCTGGTTAGGGCATCTCTCGGCACAACGAAAGTATTTGCATTCTCGACTGGCATAGATAGATAGGCTTGAATGGCCATGCCGGGTAATAATCTCTGAGGTGGGTTATTCAGACTGACTCGCACCAACTGTCGGCGAGAGGTAGTATCTGTCGAGGGGACAACTGCGGTAATGCTCGTTTGTTGTTTCCAGTCAGGCAAGGCGCGAGCCGTCAAGTTCACCGTTTTCCCGGGGGCGACTTGCCCGCTCAAGCTTTCGGGAATTTCTAAAAAGATATCTAAAGAGCGATCGCTCACCAGTGTCAATATGGGATCGTCGACCTCAACATAGTCGCCGGGATCAGCATCCCGTGATTCTACGACTCCAGGGAAAGCGGCTTGGATTCGTGTGCGTCGCATCCCCAGCTCTGCCTGTCTTACGGCTGCGTGGGCAGCGGCGACTAAGCCTTTTTGCGCATCAATCTCTTCTCTAGTGGGGCCTGCTTCTGCCTCCGCTAAAAGAGCCTTGACTCGAAATTTTTCGCTTGTGGCCGCATTGGCTTCGCTTCTGACTTCTACCAAAGTTCTTTCAGATAACGCGCCTTCTTCTGTCAAACTCGCCGTCCGCCCTAAATTATCTTGGGCTTCTGCTTCTCTGGCTTCAGCGGCGGCTAATTCTGCGCGTCTCTGAGTGAGAATCTCAGGCCGAGTTCCCACCTGCAGCCGAGCTAAGTTTCCTTTTTCCTGTGCGAGTCTTGCTCGAGCTTCAGCCAAGGCTAATTTTGAATCAGCATCATCGAGAACGGCCATCGTCATTCCAGGCGTAACGCGATCGCCCTCTCTAACTAAAACTTGCTGCACTGTCCCCTCAATCTGAGGATTTAATGTTGCGCGTGCTCCAGCCTCCACTTGTCCTAGCAATCTCACCTGCCTGCTGCCTGTGCCTGACATCAAAGCCCCAATTTCAACTGCTCTGGGGGGTGTTTCTTGAGTACTGGTTTGAGCCGTGGGGCGAGATGAGGGGACAATGACCTGCCATAAAACTGCGCTTCCCCCCAAGATCAAGATAGCGACCAACCACCTAGGCACTTTTTTGCTTTTTGGGTGACTCTTTTCTTGCATATCGTCTCGCCGTGGCTCAACAGACTGAAGCTCTGATTCTGAGAACGGGTTGGGGGGACTGTCAGAAGTTTTCACCATCGCAATTAATATCGAACTTAGTGGTGCTAATTTCAGGCTTAGTGAATATTTGGTGATTCTAATCGCCAAATGTGACAGGAGAATGTCAGCTCGACGACATGGCAGGTAAGGTCGTGACTCAGGAAGATAAAGAAAGAGAAGAGACGGTCCTATTGCGTTGGCTATGTCATGAGATGGTAGGTTGAGTGAACTGTTCTGAGGCTTTAGATTTCTCGCCCCAGCAGGAAGGTTAAGGGGCTAGTACAAAGCTATCCGCTGTTGATCCAAGCAGTTTCATGGTTCCTAACAACGATAGAGTGGCTCTCCAGAAAATTCATGCTCTCCTGCAGCGCTACGAGCGGTTCGGCATCCATCTAGGTTTAGAGGCTAGCCATCAGCTCTTAGCTGCCCTCGGCCATCCCCATCAGCGCGTCCCCATCATCCACGTGGCAGGGACCAATGGCAAAGGCTCCGTTTGCGCCTATTTATCATCGGTGCTCACGGCGGCGGGCTATCGCGTAGGCCGCTACACTTCTCCCCATTTGGTTGATTGGACTGAACGCATCTGTATTAATCAACAGCCCATTGCTGCAGACGTTCTCTACGATGCTTTACTGCGGGTGGAAGCGGCTGTGACAGAACCAATGCCGACCCAGTTTGAAGTCATTACCGCTGCCGCCTGGTGCTGCTTTGAGCCGGTTGACATTGCCGTTATTGAGGTGGGCCTGGGGGGACGCCTAGATGCCACCAACGTGTGCGATTCCCCTGTGGTGAGCGTGATTACCTCTATCAGCCGCGATCACTGGCAGCGTCTAGGACCGACCTTGGCCGATATTGCTTATGAAAAAGCCGGGATTCTGAAGCAAGACTGTGCTGCCGTTGTGGGGCCACTTCCGGAGGCGGCAGAGTCGGTGGTGCAACAGCGGATTTCAGAGCTAAACTGCAGGGCGCGGTGGCCTCAGCCTGCGGCTAAAGTTTCTCAGTCATTGAGCCAGCAGACGGTGATAGCTGAGGGTGTTACCTACGATTTGACGCTGCCAGGGGATTTGCAGTTGATTAATTCGGGGGTTGCGATCGCAACCTTAAAGGCCCTAAGAGACCAAGGCTGGAATATTTCAGACGATGCGATCGCAACCGGCATGGCAAATACCACTTGGCCGGGACGTCTGCAGTGGGTCCCGTGGCACAACTCCTCACTGCTGCTTGATGGTGCCCATAACGAAGCCGCAGCCATTGCGCTCCGTCAGTATGTCGATAGCCTAGAGCAGCCCGTCCACTGGCTAATGGGAATGCTCTCGACGAAAGACCATGCCAAAGTCTTGATTGCTCTGCTGCGTCCGGGCGACCGCCTCTCTCTTGTGCCCGTGTCGGGGCACAGTAGTGCTGACCCCCAAGCTCTGCAGACTCTGGCCTTAGAAGTTTGCCCGACCTTAGAGTGCTGTATCTATCCTGATTTGGATGCCGGACTGCAGTCCCTGCATTCAACGGTGGAGACGAAGGTGCTGTGTGGCTCGCTTTATTTAGTGGGTCAGTTTCTCGCTCAGTCTCAGGAGTCGTATCGTCAGGCTTAGCTCCCATCTCTCAACATTTGGCCTACAGTTTAAGTAAGGATCTGACATTGAATGAATACAGAGTGTGCTTTGCTGCATGAGAGCGGGCAGACTATATTTTGTGGGGGATTGACCACAGCCCAGATTATTTGAGAGACATCGCAGCATGAGCTACTGCTTGAATTCTGACTGCATGGACCCAAAGAATAAGCCTCAGGCAGCGGATTGCCACGCCTGTGGTTCAAAACTGCTGCTGCGCGATCGCTACAGAGCCACCAGAGTGCTCGGGAAGGGTGGTTTTGGTACTACATTTTCTGCCAAGGATGAAGGGCTACCGGGTCAGCCCGACTGCGTGATTAAGCAGCTCAAGCCGGTCTTGAGCACACCGCAATACGTTGCTCAGTGTCAGAAACTTTTTCAGCGGGAGGCCGAAACCCTCGGCAGAATTGGAAACCATCCGCAAATTCCGCGCCTGCTTGATTACTTTGAGATGGGGCAAGAGTTCTATCTAGTTCAGGAGTATATCAGCGGCTATACGCTGCACAAAGAGGCCAAGCGCTCCGGTCCCTTGACAGAAGGTCAGGTGCGAGATGTCCTTAAAGAGGTGCTGCCGATCCTTGACTATCTGCATCAGCAAAAGGTGATTCACCGCGATATCAAGCCCGCCAACGTAATTCGCCGCGAAATTGATCACAAGCTGATTCTGATTGACTTCGGGGTCGTTAATGACCAAGGTGGTGCAGATAACAGCACGCCAGCCTCAGGCAAAACAGATTTTGTTGTGGGTACGAAGGGATTTGCAGCCCCTGAACAAATCGCCAAAAAACCCGTCTACGCCAGCGATCTTTACAGCCTGGGCATCACCTGCGTGTTTCTGTTGCTGGGGAAACTGCCTAAGGATTTTAACCCTCATCAAGCGGGGCAACCCTGGCTGCAGACGCTCCGTGTCAGTCCCCAGTTTCAGCAGGTTCTGATAAAGATGCTGGCGGCTGCGACTTGCGATCGCTACTCTTCTGCCCGAGAGGTACTCCAGGCTCTCGAACAGCTCGGCCAGCCTGCAGATGCAGATTCATTTGCAGTTGTTCCTATTCAGCCGTCTGTCGCTGCCCCTTCTGGATGGCCCTCTGCTGTTCCCACGACTCAGCCTTCCGTCGCCCAGGTTGCTGCACAACCCTCTGGCGCACAGCCGACCGTGTCGCCCCCAAGCGCTGTTTCAGGGTCGATCAGTCCATCCGCCCAGCCCGCCGTCGCGGCTCGCCGCTCCCCCCAGCCCGAATCAGCCCGAGCTACAACCGCTGAAGTGCTTAAGCCTGAAGCTTCTGAGCCGGAGACACCGCAAAAAAAATCCTGGTGGAACAAGCCAATCTTGGGGAAGGGCAGCATGACGGAGCGCATTGCGGGGCTTGTTTCTCAGCAAACCGTTTCTGAGCCTGACATTCTCAAGCACCAGCAGGTGATAGATTCCATGACCACTTTGATTAACAAGGTGCAAAAACTAAAGTCTCAGCAGTTCTCAGATCCAAGGTTTATCGATTTTGTAAAGGTTCAGAGTGATTTAACGCGGACCGCAGAGGATCGCAACAGCCTCATGTTAGCGGCTGAGCTGTTGGCCGCTGGAATTGAGTTTAAAGATATCTTTCTAGATCTCCAGACCACGGAGGCCAGATATCGAATTGCTGCCGCTCAAAAAATTTATGACGCAGTTCAGGGACTATTCAACCGCAACCTAGAGCCCGCTGCCTTTGTCGCTGCGCTCAATAAGAAGGCGACAGAAATTCTAGCTGATATTGAGACAGATAAGCTCAGACAAGCGATGCAGCACTATCTCAGTCAGATTGAGCTTTTGAGCCAAGACAAGTTGCGCTTTCAGCTTTTTACCCTCTTCAAGTCGTCTCAAGAGGATGACTATTCGATTCTGCAAACGGCTGCTGAACTGATTGAGGCTTGCAAAGAGGGGGACAGCGGCAATATTGAACAGCTCAATCGACAGATTCGCATTCAATATACCGGCTTCGAAAAATTGGGTCGCGTATTGGGGATTCCGGCCCAAAAACGGCTTCCTGAAACCTATGCACGCCTGATTCAATATGTTGCCCTTAGCGATCGGTATCAGCAGTCCTATCCTCGATTTAGACAGGTGATCGTGCTGCTAGAGAAGTGGCATAAGCACTATAGGAATGCGGTTGAGATTCGTCAGCGGTTTAATCCTGATGAATATAAGTTGCCCAAGGAATTTAAGCAGGATCTCCCTGGCGTTGAGGTGTATGAATACTTTAGAGAGTATGTGACTTAGGCTGTTTTTCCAGGCGGCAAGGGGCAAAGGACAGACGGTGGAGGCGAGTGGGGCCGAGCTTCGCTAAGCCTTGACGGTGGCGACGGGTGCCATAGCCTTTATTGGCAGCTAAGTCATAGCCGGGATACTTAAGGGCGAGGCGCGTAATGAGCTGATCTCGCCAGACTTTGGCGATGATGCTGGCAGTTGCGATCGCAAGTTCCTTCTGGTCTCCTTTGATCACCGTTTGCTGTGGCAGGGCTAACTGCGGGATTTTTTGATTGCCATCCACCAGACAAAGATCAGGGGCAGGATCGAGCCGAGTAATGGCTCGCCGCATGGCCAGCAGGCTTGCCTGCAAAATATTCAGTCGGTCGATCTCGGTCACAGAAGCCAAACCCACCGCCCGGATAGGAACGAGTCCTTTTATTTGTGCATACAGCGCTGCCCGCTTGGTACTCGAAAGCTGCTTACTATCCGTAATGCCCAGCGCTTGTAAATGATCGCAGAGCGACTCTGGGATAACGGCGGCTGCCGCAACCACGGGACCGAACAAACAACCTCGACCGACTTCATCGACCCCGGCAATCATTTTTTGAATCTTTGGCATTCCCTAAAAGTGGTGACACGATATAAAGTTGGGGTAGAACCCGAGCGCTTGTCTCGGGCATCCATCGGATCTGGCTCAGCATTATTGATATGAGCAAAGAGCCTCCCGCTCGCGAGGATTCTGAACATGCTGGAGAAACCCATTGTGATCAAGCTGATTAAAATTCTAGTCGCCACTGCCTGGCTAGACGGTAAAATTCAGCCCGAGGAGCAAAAGTATCTACAAAAAGTCGCTCAAGAAGCGGGCGTGACTGATGATCATGAACTTAAGCCATTACTCTATGGTCTCCGCCCAGTCTCTAAGGAAGAATGCTACGAATGGGTTGGTGACTACTTAGGGTCACATCCCACTGCAGAAGCTTGTCAGCAACTACTAGAAGAGCTCAGTGGCTTAATATACAGCGACGGCGACGTAGACGCAGAAGAAGCAAAGCTGCTGCTACAGGTGGAGCAATTGAATCCGCAAAATGCGGATCCTCATCCCGTCAGCGACTCTGTGAAGTCGGTCACTCAGGCGATTCAGCAGCTCTACCAGCGATGGGTACAGAACTGAAATTTCCTGGTTACTAGTCCTTTGATAAAGCTAGAGAACCTGTTCGAGTATCCGAAAGTCTCGTTCGACCTCAGCCCAAAGGGACCTGTTATGGGGGTCGGTATTCAGTGCTTTTTTGAGATAGGCGCGGGCCTGATTGAGCTTGCGTTCCCGAATCAGTTGTTTTGCTAGGAGCTGATAGACAATGGCTCGCCACTGACGCACTTCTAGATCTTGAGGCCAGCGGTTGCCTAAGGCCTCGACGAGTGCAACCGCGCGGGGCAGGCGCTGACGCTTGATCAGATCCTGCAGTTGTCGATAGGAGCCGATCTTCAGCTTATTATCTGCCTCTGATAGCTGTGGGCTGGCGGGCTGAGCGGTTGGCTCAACAGGCTTTGGAGCCGTCTTTCTCGGGACAGTGACTGGCTGCCGAGTCGGCTGCTGAGAGCGTGTTGCGGTCACCGTTACCTTCACGGGCGTTTGTACAGTGGCTGGAGAGCGAGACGTCTGGACCGTCGCGGGCTGAACAATTGGCTGCGCTACAGGCGGAATCACCTTCAACAATACTTTGTAGGCCTGAGTGACCTTAATAAACATATCGTGCGCTTGCTGGCTATCAGGATTGATGTCAGGGTGCCACCGACGGGCCAGCCGCCGATAAGAAGCTTTGACCTCCTCTAGATTAGCGGTGGCCTTTAGCTCCAGGAGTCGATAGCACTGCGCAGTATCCATGAAATTACTCACTCAACCTGACGGGATAAGGGTTTGAAGGGTGCCAATCTTTGATGGTCTGGCTACCTTGCTTTATGACTTAAGCCATTCTCACTCTCCAGATGCCCACACCTGATTCGGGTCTATAAATTGAGATGACTGGCTATTTGAAACGGACATATTCCCCCTTATGACTTGAGTATACCCAGATGGGATAGACCTGAACCCCCGAGTTCAGCAACGCCTTTGCTTTGAGAGATGCCGATCCGCTCAGCAAATTAGTCTTGTATAAACAAATGTAGTAACATAGAGGAACGGATAGCCTAGGTTCCCTCATGCGACTCAAGGTAAAAAAGCGCGGTAACTCTTTAAGCGTCATTATTCCAAAGGAATTGGCCGCAGGTCTCAATGTTGATGACGGCGATAGTCTCTATTTGACTAAGACCCCTAGAGGATATGAGCTATCCGCTTACGATCCAGAGTTTGCTGAGGAGATGGAAGCGGCTCAAAAAGTAATGTCTCGTTATCGCAATGCTCTGATCGAATTAGCTAAATGACGCTAGAGCCACGATGGCTGACCCTCAAAGGTATCGTGACCACTCAAGTAGAAATCATCGCAGTCTCAGGGGGGGCGAGTGGAATTCTTGACGAAGGCGCTTTAGAATCTACCCTGAACAAGCCTAGACAGCTTCACTACTATGGTGAAAATGTCACTCTCTGCCGGCTTGCTGCTGCTTATGGCTACGGATTCGTCCAGAATCACTGCTTTGTTGATGGAAACAAGCGGATTGCTTTGGTGGCTGCTGGCATGTTCATGGTGCTCAATGGTACCGAGCTGATTGCTTTTGAGGCGGCGGCCGCAACTTTCTTTCTGGACCTTGCCGCAAGTTCAGATGATCAGGAGACGAGTATGCAGCGGTTGGCTGATTGGCTTGCGAACAATTCGACGCACTGATCATGGGTGGATTCCGATAGGGCACATGCCCTAGTCTTCTTCAAAGAAACCATCGTCTAACTCATCCCAATTCTCTGACGAGGGCGGTTCCTGGCCGGGTGGTTTAACCATGCGGTATTCGGCTTCGAAGACAGATTCTCGCTGGCCGGGCTGACGGGCAAAGCTCGGATCTTGAGCGCTGCGTGAATAGGTGCTAGGTGCCGTACCGCCAGCCCTAGCGTAGCGCTGTTCGTCAACGCTACTGAAGTCATCAAGGTTGGGCTGAGGGGGAGTCGGTGGTTTTGCCGGCTGCGCTCCCCAGTCTGAACCACTGCTTGAATCACTGGTTCCCCAATCGTTGCTGGGGGGAGCATCCCAGTCAGGAACGGCTGTCGATGACGGGCGGCTGGCTGGCTGGCGGTTCGCCCGCGGACGGCGGGGCGTTGGCTGCGGACCTGTACCGATAAAGTTGAGCAGAAAAAGCAGTATTAAACCGATGAAAATGCCCAGTGCAACTGCGCCTACGAGCCAGATGCCTAGGGGGAGAGGTTGCGATCGCATCCCCAGAAACACCAGAGATAGCGCGGGGCTTTGATTTTGGAGGGCGACCGCGACGAGGCCAACGAACAGCCCTACCAGCACGCCCGTTCGGGCTAAAGGCATAGACAGCTCCGAAAAGGATAACGCTATTCTCTAGTGTAGAGTGCGGCTTGAAAACTGGGATCTTGCTCGTTGTCACTCAACGCTTCCCAGAGTGCTACTAGTACCTGATTTGAGAATAGAAAACCCTCAGGATCCGTGAGCCGCACCCGCCCCTCAATAGAATCTACAGCGACCCAATCGGGATAGGATCGCAGGCAGTCTAGAATGCGCGCCACTGACGATGATCCAAACTGCTGCTGCAGTGGCTCAATCTGGAGGCCGTCCGCTAGCCGCAGCCCGAGCATCAACGTTTCTAGGAGTCGATCCTGTAGGGTATCGACGGGACAGTCGATTTGTCCCTGAGCCGCGACTAGCGACTGAACCCAGGTGAAATAAGCCTCACGAGTGCGGGGACGACTAAAGCGCTGGAAGTTGACGTAGCTGGTGGCTCCCATACCAAAGCCGTAGTAAGCTTCGTTCTGCCAGTACACCTGATTATGGCGACACTCAAAGCTCGGGCGGGCGTAGTTGGAGACTTCATAGTGGCGATACCCGGTGGCGGATAGCCGCTGTGAGGCAAGCCGGTACATCTGGGCGGCGTGATCGTCGGTGGGCAGTGGCTGGCTTCCGGGCTGGTACCGCTTGCCAAAGACCGTTGTTGGCTCTAGCACCAGATCGTAGGTGGAGATGTGAGTGGGGTGAGATGCGATCGCAACCCTCAAAGATTCTTCCCACTGGGCTAACGTCTGACCCGGCAACCCAGAAATCAGATCGAGACTGAAGTTGCCGCAGGTTTCTCGGACCATTGCGATCGCATCTTCAATCTGCGCCACCGTATGCGTGCGGCCACAGACCTGCAGCAGCTCATCCTGAAACGCCTGGACTCCCAAACTAATCCGATTGACACCCGCATCACAAAAGCCCTGAAGCTGCGCCAGCGTAAAAGTCCCTGGATCCATTTCCATAGAGATTTCAGCCGTCGCCGTTAGATTCAGGCTGTCCTGCAGGGTCGCTAGCAGCGTTATGACCTGTTCTACGCTTAGTAAAGAAGGTGTTCCTCCCCCAAAGAACACTGTTCTCAAGGGCTGTGCTTCTTTGGGTGTTGCCCTGATCTCCTGACAGAGCCAATCGACGTATTGAGCCATTGCCCCAGAGGTCTCCCCCCGTTTGCGATCGCCAATTACAGAAATTGGGAAGTCACAATAAAAACAGCGACGCCGGCAAAATGGAATGTGAAGGTATGCAGAAGTGGGTATCACAATAAGGCCACGAGCGACTGCACTCTATAATGATTGACAGGGGGCATTATGATGGGTTCAGCCTTGCAGGCTTCTGCCTGAGAGCGAATACCGAAGACGCCATTCTCGGCAAGCGAGTGAAATGCTAGACACTACGATTATTTTGACCTGCATCCTCGTTGGATCTGCAATTGGATTCAACGTTGTTGAGCTGTTGCCCCCTAGCATCTTAAATCAAGTCGCCAATATCAACGGGCTCAGTTGGGTCAGTGCCGGGTTTGGCGGATTGTTCGGCATGGTGTTTGGGTTCGCCAGCCAGATCAGCTACCGTCGCGTGGAGCGCAAGGTTAAAAGCCTCCCGGCAGAGGTTTTGCTGAGTCGGTCTGTGGGTCTTGTGCTGGGCTTGCTGGTGGCCAATCTAATGCTGGCCCCTATTTTCTTGCTGCCTATCCCTCAAAAGCTGGCCTTCATTAAGCCAATGGTGGCGGTATTGGGCAGCGTTATTTTTGCCTTCTCTGGCGTTACCTTGGCCGATACCCACGGCCTCACACTACTGCGGGTCATCAACCCTAACTACATGGAAAGCACCCTGCTAGCGGAGGGAACGCTTAAGGCTGCACTTGCCAAGGTTCTGGACACAAGCTGCATCATTGATGGTCGGATTGAGGGGCTACTCGACACGGGCTTTATTGAAGGACAGCTTTTAGTTCCTAAATTCGTTTTGCAAGAGCTGCAAACTTTAGCCGATGCCGCCAATAGTCAAAAGCGTAGCCGAGGCCGTCGGGGGCTGGACATTCTCAATCGCCTACAGGAGGGGCACCCAGAGCGGCTTGTCATTCATCCTGCTGATTATGAAGATATCGCCACCGTGGATGCGAAGTTGGTAACGCTGGCGCAGGATATCAATGGCATGTTGGTCACCAACGACTACAACCTCAACAAAGTGGCCAGCTTGCAAAGCATTCAGGTGCTCAATGTCAATGATTTGGCGCAATCGTTACGACCTCGCTATCTACCGGGAGATGGTCTTGAGCTAAAAATTGTCAAAGAAGGCAAAGAGCCAGCCCAGGGGGTTGGATACCTTGAAGACGGCACAATGGTCGTCGTAGAAGAGGCGAAGGACTATATTGGCAACCAAGTGCCGGTCATTGTCACCAGTGCTTTGCAGACCTCTGCGGGCCGGATGATTTTTGCCCGAACAAAAGCTTCCGTTGCTGCCTAGAGCTGCCTCGCTATTCCAGGTGGGGATCTATAAATTGAACTTTCTTCTCTTTACCGATTTAGCGTAAGTAGCGAGGCAGAATCAAGTTAAAGATCAGATATTAGCAAATGCTCTACATGGCCCTCACCCCCAGCCCCTCTCCCAACATTGGGCGAGCAGGGTGGTTTCATTTAGGGATAGAAAAATGACAATGGTCTGAGCTGTTCTTATCTCAGTAGTATGCCTGAGCATCTCAATCTCATCGAAATTCTTCAAGATATCCCAGACTATCGCAAAAGTAGAGGCCGTCGGCATGACTTGTGGCTCGTCTTGATGCTGGTGTTATTGGGAACCCTGTGTGGCTATCGCGGCTATCGTCCTCTAGCTGATTTTGCCAAGGAACAGTGGCCTATATTGCGTGAGCTGCTAGCGTTGCCTCCATCAACCCGTATCCCCTCCTACTCAACCTTTCGCCGCGTATTGCTTCGCGTTGACTTTGACTCATTAGTTGGGCTGTTCAATCAGTGGAGTCGAGCGTTCATCACACTGACTGAGCCAACCTGGGTTGCCGCCGATGGCAAAAGCATCAGAAGTACGCTGACTGATTACAGCAGCTCCTACCAAAACTTTGTCAGTACCGTTTCGGTCTTCACCCATCAAACAGGGGTTGTTTTGCAACTGCAGGTGATGGAGAACAAGAAATCAAGTGCAATTGAAGTTGTGCGCCAACTGATTACGGCTCTGTCGGGTCAACCGGTCGTCTTCACCCTTGATGCGCTCCACTGTCAAAAAAAACAACGGCACACATTAGCCAACAAGGCCAACACTATTTGATTGCTCTCAAGGCCAATCAGCCGACCCTTTACACAACTCTTGAGCAGTTACATCGCTCAAGCCCGGCTCTGAGTGTGGTACAGACTCTTGATACTTCTCATAACCGTCAAGTTCACCGCGAAGTTTGGGCTTATGCGGCACCGTTAGCTCTCCAAGTGCTGTGGCCTGGTTTAGAGACGTTGCTTTGGGTTGAACGCTGGGGCTGCCGAAATGATGAACCCTTCCATGAGCAAATGGGCTACATCAGTGATTTGAACTTGGCGGCAGATGAGTTTATGAGTCATATCCAACAACACTGGACAATAGAAAATCGTCTGCACTGGGTGAGAGATGTCACCTTAGAAGAAGATGAGGCCCGACCGGGGGGGCATGCGCCAACCTGCTGGGCGATTCTAAATTGCTTCTTGCTCTCCATCATCCGACAACTAGGCTATCGAACGATTCCACAGGGAATCCGATGCTTGGCAAACCAGGTTGAGAAAGTTTATCGAATCCTATGCCAAGGCTTTTCTCTCGATAAATGAAACCACCCTGCTCTCCCAACATTGGGAGAGGGGGGCTGGGGGGGTGAGGGCCAATGCAACGATATTGAATTTAATCAGGAATCTTCAAGTCAATTAAGCCTATCTACTTAGTTGGTAGAGTACCCCTTGATTCGTATCATGGTGGTTTTATCTTTCCATTATTTTTTACTGGAGCTAGCTTAGGGTTGGCCGTTGCCTTTGGCATTCCGACGATGCACCCCACCATTGCCGTGTTGTGCTGTATGGCGGCCATCAACGTAGCGATTGCGAAAACTCCCATTAGCACCACAATCATTTTGACAGTGCTGTCAGATGCGACGATCTTGCCAGTGGTTGCGATCTGAATTTTCACTAGCGATTTCTTCGCTGACCAGCTCTTCTTTATGGGTGAGCAGCCCACAACACTAGATGGCTCTGCCTACAGTTTGCTGGCAAATGTCCTGAATGAAGTCTTGACCTCTTCATTGAGAAATAAGGCAGAGAAACTTAGTAACCTGGTCGCCTACTGTGACCGCATAAACAATAAGTACGATGCCTAAATGTCTGAAACTCTCGACCGCCGTTTGCTGTTTGTATGCCTTCTCAATGAATCCTAAAAAGTAAGTCGTTATCCAATTCTTGACAGTTTAGCGCTTTTAATAAAGCGCCCTGGAAATCCTCGTTTGAGAAAGGTGTGGGAGGGTCTAAGTATTATGAAAGATAGCTCTACAGCATAATCGCAGTTGATTCGTTGCTTGCTAAGTATGAGGGATGTATATATTTGACTGCATGATCATGGCCGAATGCAGATTGATGTTGCTTATTCGTTGATTGATAGACTCGGAAAATGGCTTTGATTACGCCTCCGAAATGGATTAAGTCTCCATCGACTAGACTATGCTCATCGATACGTTTTTCATTGACCATAATCCCATTAACGCTAGGATCTCCACCTGCTTTTCCGTCTATTAGTTTATAGACACAATGCTCCCTGCTGGGATTTTTTGACTTGATCAAGGTAGCGTGGAAGCGTGAGATTGTCCCACTTTCCAAAACAATATCATTGGATACATCTCTGCCAATGGAATACTTGCAGTTAATTAAACTGATGACTTTTTCTTGTCCTACATCGATGAGCAAATGTAGCTGCTGAGTGTGTTGCATTGCAGAGTTTCTATCTATGGATATGCAGTAAGCGAACCAAAATTCATTGTCTTCTCTGAATCTTGTATATCCATTACAGTGATTATCAGTACGAGTCAACGTGATTTGAGTCACACCTCTACGAAATTTGATGAAAGCTGAGGTCCTTCTGATTTTTAGACTTTTTTTAGAATTAAAATCTCCTTTCATGCATCGAGGCTCTCTCCGCTTACTGATGCTGCTGCTCTCTTAGATATGAGGTCACAAAATATGTTTTACGATCCAGGGAAATCTTGATAACTGCCGCCTAAAGCTTCTACGATTGTTTGAGTGTTAGCAACTAGCATCTTGACGTAGGTTTCGGCCTCACTTCCAGGTGCCCCTAACGAATCAGAATAAAGCTGCCGCTCAGACAATTTCACTTTTGCTTCCTGGGCTACGGTCGTAATCAATGCCGGATTGATCGTTGTTTCGGCAAAAATAGCGGGTACTTTTGCCCGACGAATATCATCCGATAGCCGCTTCACCGTTTGGGCGCTGGGCTGCTCCTCTGTGCTCATGCCGATCAAGGTGCCAGCGACCTCTAAGCCATAGGCTTTTGTATAGTATTGAAAGGCATCAT
This sequence comes from Acaryochloris thomasi RCC1774, assembly GCF_003231495.1. Taxonomy (NCBI): domain Bacteria; kingdom Bacillati; phylum Cyanobacteriota; class Cyanophyceae; order Acaryochloridales; family Acaryochloridaceae; genus Acaryochloris; species Acaryochloris thomasi. The sequence goes on along the minus strand of NZ_PQWO01000001.1, from coordinate 161,188 downwards.
GGGTTGTCACCAACTGGCGCTGGTTTTCCGGAATTGTAGCGACTTGCTCTGCAATCCAGCCATCGACTTCCTGCAGTGTTTGCGTGAGCGCCTCTGCATTCGCGGTGAACTCTGCTTTATCTTCGGGGGATAGTTCTATTAGCTGATCGCGGATTGTGTTTACCATTGCGATCGCATTCTCTGCATCCCCCCACACATGCGGATCTGGCTCCCGTTGACCCTGGTAATCATAGTCCAGCGGTTCAATCACTTCCCCTACCGCAAAGGTTGCCCCTGAAACAGAAGACTGAATCAGCTTAATCAAGGCTGGCTCAAGGTTGTAACCGTTGTATAAAATTAAATCTGCATCTTCAATGATCTGGTTGTCTAGAGGTACCGGTTCGTAAATATGAGGGTCTTCACCCGGCTCCAAAATGCCCTGAATTTGTACCTCATCCCCTGCTACCTCCTCTGTCCAGTTTCTCAAAATCGTGCTGGTTGCCACCACTTTGGGCTTGCCTGAGTCAGCTTCTTCTGTGACTCCAGAACAGCCACCCAGCAGAAGACAGACGGAAATACCACCAGTCAGGAGGCTTAAAATATCTTTTTTAAGTCGCGACATAAAGAGTTTTCATAATTCTTTCATTTTTTGATGTTACTATGTTTTCATAATCGTTTCATTTTTGAATGCGCTCAGCCACAGCGCCCAGCTAGGAAGCATCTATGAATTGTGCCAATGGTTTAACAGTTGAACAGCTCGGAGTCCAGTACCGGATGGTTAAGGCTCTGTCTGATATCTCCTGTTCGATTTGTCCGGGGCGGTTGACGGGCATCATTGGCCCCAATGGAGCGGGTAAAAGTACTTTGATTAAGGCGATGCTGGGGTTAATTCCTTCCAGCACTGGCTTGATTACCTATGACGGTCAGCCGCTGACGGCTCAGCTTGATCGGGTGGCCTATGTGCCACAGCGATCGCAAATTGACTGGACCTATCCCGCGACGGTGTGGGATGTGATTATGATGGGCCGGATTCGCAAGACGGGCTGGTTTCGGCGTTATTCTACGGTGTCGCGACGGGCGGCGGCGGCGGCTTTAGAGCGTGTGGATATGGCGAAGTATCGCGATCGTCCCATTGGTCAGCTTTCGGGTGGGCAGCAGCAGCGGGTTTTCTTGGCTAAGGCGATTTCTGAAGAGGCAGATGTGTTCTGCTTGGATGAGCCGTTGGCAGGGATTGATAAGAAGACTGAGGCGATCGTTTTTAATATCTTGCAGGAGTTGGCTGCTGATGGTCATACGGTGCTGGTTGTACATCATGACTTGGGTCAGGCGATCACGAATTTTGACGACTTGATTTTGCTTAATCGCGAACTGATTGCTAGTGGGACACGCAAGGAAGTTTTGACGGGTTCTAATTTACAGCGGGCTTTTGGCGGTCAGGTTAATTTCTTCGCGGGTTAAGCTGCTTAAGCTAACTGATAAATCAGAAAGAGTTTCGCCGTTGATCCCAAACTTTATAACTCATTACCATCTTGCAGATAAGGCTCCGTTCCTCAATCTCAGTGATTTATCAGAACGTGAACGTGCTTCTGTTCTATCGGAGTTGCAGGAACGCTATCGTTCAGAAGATGGATTCAAGCGACAGTATGGCAAACGCTATATGCAACTGCGCCAGTTGACCGAAGCGAGGTTGCGAGATTTATTTATCTCTCGCAGCGGTAAACCACAAAGACACTCGCCGCATTATTTTGTTCTGGGGAAGTCCTTCTGGTTCAAGAATCTGCACCCAAATACCAGAGAGGTGAGAATATCTCTGGATTATCTGAGAGATAAGTCTGTAAGTTTCACTTATCCTGACAGTTTTGTATCGATGGGCTTCATGCCTGAGTTCAGCATAAAAGTGGCACCGCAGCCGTATCACGAAAAAGTCTATTTGTTGAATGAGCTGCCCGAAGTCGTCGCGAAATTTGGGCTTCCACAAGATGATTTCTCAATGCAGTATCAAAATTACAGCAATGAGGAGTTTGAGAAATTTATTGAAGTTCAAGTTTGGGATGACTCACCCTTGGCATGGTGCAACGACTGCTAACGCGAAGGTGAGGCTCAGAGATAATCTATTCCAAGAAAGATTAGAGACCTCAAAGCTCAGATCAAAGATGAAGGATTTGAATACTTACCAAAACGGGGGAAGGGGAGTCATGAACGCTGGCGACATCCCCTGCTTGGCAAAACCGTGACGATTCCAGGTAAAAATGGAGATGATGTGCCACGCTATTTAGAAAAGCAGTTGGAGCAATTGCTGACTGAGCTTAAGAAATTGAGAGAGGAAGACTCGTGAGCCAATACAGCATGGTTATTCAGTGGTCGGATGAAGATCAGCTATTTTTGGTCACAATTCCAGAATTTGCTGATCGTGTTGTCATGCCTTGTACCCACGGTCAGAATCGTGAAGAGGCGATTCGCAACGGTGAAGCAGTTATTGAGATGTACTTAGAGGCTTGGCGATCAGAAAACGAACGCATTCCCAAACCCAGAACGCTACAGATGGCCTAACTTAGAATGAAAGAAAATAACTGAACGAGCAGACTCATAACCTCTACGTTTTGTTGGACTTAGTAGCCTACCTGCAGACTTACCCCCCGTAGATCTAGATAGTCACATGAAGGACTCACTATGAATACTGAAGTGCAGACGAAGCTGGTCTCTCTCTATGACATAGACTATCAACGTTGGCTCCATCAAACTACGGCACAATTGCGATCTCATGATTTTGACAATCTTGATTTGGAAAACTTAGTTGAGGAAATTGAAAGTTTGGGCAGACGTGACCAACGGGCAATCTCTAGCTATCTCACGCGATTGTGTGAACACTTGCTCAAGCTTAAATATTGGGATTCTGAGCGAGAAAGGTGCTTTAGGAGCTGGATCTTAGAAATCAGCAATTTCCGTTTAGAGATTGAGTTGATTCTCAAAGACAGCCCTAGTCTTAAGCCTTTTTTGCATGAGAATTTTCTACCTTGCTACCAAAGAGCTAGAAAGAACATGCTCAAGGTCATACCATCTGACTTAGTCCCAGAAGAACCTAACTTTACTTTGGAGCAAGCTCTAGATGAAGACTGGCTTCCCTGGCAACCTAAGTCGTTTACCTAAATGAACAACCCAGCAAAATGAAGACAGATATTTCACTGCCAGACTCAGTTTTTATTGAGGCAGAGTCTCTCGCAAAACGATTCGGTGTGTCGCGGAGCGAGCTTTACACCAATGCATTGAAAGCTTATTTGCATAGATATAACCAAGACTTGGCTTGCAGCAAACTCAATCAGGTCTATTCCCAACAGGCATCTGATATCGATCCAGTTCTAGCAAAGATATAAGTCATGTCTCTGCCTACTAAGAGCTGGTAGTGTACCGAGTCAGAATGCTGAACTCATTGAACTGAAGTCTTCCCCTATGTTTGATCTTTTAATTGAGCCGCTGCAATACAGCTTTATGCAGCGCTCCTTACTGACCGCTGTTTTAGTCGGCATTGTTTGCGCCACAGTAGGTAGCTACCTGATGGTGCAGCGTTTAGCGCTGTTGGGTGACGCTATTAGTCATTCGGTGTTGCCGGGAGTTGCGATCGCATTTATCTTAAACTTCGACATCTTCCTCGGAGCCTTTATTGCTGGAGTGTTCAGCACTGTCGTGATTACCTGGATTAGGACGCGATCGCAAATCAAAGAAGATGCTGCAATGGGCATCGTTTTCTCCGCCTTCTTCGCTCTCGGCATCACCCTGATCACCATCGTTCAAAAAGACACCAAAATCGATCTCAACCACTTCCTATTTGGCAATATCCTCAGCGTCACTCAGCAAGAAGTGATCAATACTCTCGTGATTACTGTCGTCGTTTTGACCGTGATTGTGCTGCTCTACAAAGAGCTGATGTTTTATACCTTTGACCCCATCGGTGCCCAAGCTAGCGGCCTGCCGACCAATCTGCTCAACTTCGGTTTGATGATTTTGATTGCCCTTACCATTGTTGCCAGCCTCAAAGCCGTAGGCGTCATTCTGGTGCTAGCGATGCTGATTACCCCCGGAGCCACTGCGTACTTACTCGTTCATCGGCTCCACAATATGATGCTTTTGGGGGCCGCACTGGGCGTTTTCTCCAGCATTACCGGCATGTATCTGAGCTATTACTACAATCTACCCTCAGGGCCAGCCATTGTACTGGTCGCTTTTGGATTGTTTATGCTAGCTTTGTGCTTCAGCCCGACCCAAGGCATTTTTACACAGCCCCGAACGGTCCCTGTCCAATTTCAGATGTGGCGTGAAATCAAGGGGTTATTCAAATCCTAAATCAGCTCTTGTAGAGCTGCCTAAGTATTTAGACTTAACGAAATGTTAAGATAGCTTTTAACAAACTTCTTTAAAAAGCATACGGAGATTCAGTTTTGACTCAGGCACTCTCCCGAACCGGCGTTAGACAGCCCACTCTGAAGCACACCGTTCCTATGAAGGTGATTGCGCTAGGCGACAGTCTAATTTATGGCTTTGGCGATCCTGAGGGTGGTGGCTGGGTGGATAGACTGCGGCGTCAATGGATGCAGTCAGAGGGTCCAATTCTTTATAACCTGGGTGTACGCGGTGACACGGTTAGGCATATTTCGCAGCGACTAGAGAACGAGTTCCGCCATCGGGGTGAACTCCGGCATCAGGTGCCTGATCAAATTATTCTGTCCGTCGGCGTCAATGATTCAGCGCGCTTGGGTCGCCCAGATGGACGCAACATGACACCGTTCCCAGAGTTCCAAACAAGAATGGCCGATTTATTGGACCGCGCCAGCCAGCTCTGCCCCGTAACTTTTGTGGGGATGGTGCCGGTAGATGGCACAAAGATGCCGTTTTTAGATGCTTTTTTCTTCAATAATGAAGACCAGCACCTCTATAACGAAGCCACTCGCTTAGCTTGCCAGGAGCGACAGATTCCCTTTCTCGACCTCTTCGATGCTTGGCGACAGCGGGGCGAGGCGTGGTGCCAGTCACAAATGAGTAAGGATGGTCTTCATCCGAATAGCCAGGGTTATCAAATGTTGCTAGCAGATATTCTTGATTGGCAGGCTCTCCAGATCTTGGGCTAGTTCAATCTATCGCTGCGGAGGCTCCTGTGGTTGCGCCCCACAACTGTGAAAATATGTCTGATATTCGGGCTGAAATTGATGCCCTAGATCGTCAGATCATTGCCCTGCTCGGACAACGCTTTGAATATGTGAAGGCGGCAGCTCCTTTTAAGAGCAGCGCGAAAGACGTCCGGGCCCAAGAGCGATTTGACACAATGCTCCAGCAGCGTAGAATTTGGGCTGAGACAGAAGGACTAGAGGCTGATGTGATTGAGAAAATGTATCGAGATTTAGTGACCTACTTCATTGAGGCCGAGCTACAGCACTGGCGTTCAGAGCTATCCTGATTTCTTCATTGCTCATTGCCAAGGAGAATGAATGTGAAAGAGAAGACGGAACGCGAGAAGATGCTGGCTAATGAGCTGTACTTGGCATCCGACGCAGAACTCACGCAATTACAGACTGCCACTCACCGGTTGCTTCACTTCCATAACGTTTCTTTGCCAAGTGAAGTCGATAAGCGAAGGAATATCATACTCAATCTATTCGGCAAGCTAGGCTCTGATTTTGTCGTCAGGCCCCCCTTCTACTGTGATTATGGCTGTCACATCTTTGCTGGTGATCGCCTGTATATCAATTATGACTGCACGATTCTTGACTGTAATACGGTGCATCTGGGTGACGATGTTTTATTCGGGCCAAAGGTCCAAATTTACACTGCTTATCACCCGACAGAACCTGAGTTGAGACTGTCTGGCAAAGAACTGGCAGCCCCGGTTTCCATTGGTGATAACGTTTGGCTGGGGGGCGGTGTTATTGTTTGCCCGGGTGTTTCCATCGGCTCGAATGTCACCATCGGAGCAGGTAGTGTGGTGGTAAAGGATGTCCCGAGTAATGTTGTGGCAGTCGGGAACCCCTGCAGAGTGATTAGAATGCTTTGAAACGCGGGAATGCACCTCACTGGTTTCGAAGCAAAGTTAGAGATTGTTTAACCGTGACGGTTGAGGTGCCACTGCCAAGCATGTTCAACAATCAGCGATAGGTCTGCGTACTGCGGTTGCCAGCCTAAGATCTTTTCTGCTTTAGCTGCACTGCCAATCAAAATAGCTGGATCACCTGCCCTGCGGTAGCTTTCTTCGATCGTAATTGTTTTCCCTGTGACCTCTTTCGCGGTATTTATCACTTCACGCACAGAGAATCCGTCGCCGTTGCCTAAGTTGAAGACTGACGTTTCGCCTCCTTCGAGCAGGTAGTTGAGACCGCGCACGTGGGCATCTGCTAAGTCAGTGACGTGGATGTAATCGCGAATACAGGTACCATCCGGAGTTTTATAATCGGTGCCAAAAATCGAGATTTTCTCCCGTTTGCCTAAGGCCGTCATTAAGACCAAGGGAATCAGATGGGTCTCAGGATTATGGTCTTCTCCGAGGCGTCCTTGGGGGTCAGCACCGGCGGCGTTGAAGTAGCGGAACCGGACCGAGCGGAGATTATAGGCATGGTTAAAGTCAGCGAGGATGTTCTCGACCATCAGCTTGCTCATGCCGTAGGGACTGATGGGCGCTTGGGGATGATCTTCGGTGATTGGAATTTGGTGGGGGGGGCCGTAGGTGGCACAGGTGGAGGAGAAGACAAAGGACCGAACGTCAGCTGCGATCATCGCTTCGAGCAGGGTCAAGGTGCCCATGACGTTGTTGCGATAGTACTTTGCAGGATCCTCGACGGATTCGCCGACGTAGGTGTAGGCGGCGAAGTGCAGAACGGCACCGATGTTGTGATCTCTGAAGACCTGATCTAAGAAGTTGCGATCGCAAACATCCCCACAGATCAGCTCCACCTGAAGCACCGATTCAACTAAATCTTTATGACCGTAGACAAGATTATCCAGCACCACCACTGGGTAACCAGACTCCTTAAGTGCTAAAACCACGTGGGAGCCAATATAGCCCGCTCCGCCAGTGACTAAAACAGTGGGTTTATTCATTTTATATTGAGTGTTGAATCGAACGTCTATATGAATCTTGTCGGTTGATCCACTTTAAAGCTTTCTCCCGAACTCTGGCTAAACCAAATTCAGAAATTAGACTCAACGGCCCCAGACTCTGACATTTAGAATGAGGAAGCGGTTCTTCTTGATTTAGTTCAGGAGACATTGACCGCGCCTCGATCCATCTCTAACCACTCAATGACCTGCACACCCAGTTGTTTGTCATCAAGCCGATCAATCTCTCGAATACCCGTAGGGCTGGTGACGTTGATCTCAGTTAATCGATCGCCAATTACATCAATGCCGACAAAAATCAGACCGTCCCGCTGCAGGACCGGAGCCAGTTGCTGACAAATCTCATGCTCTCGCTTCGTAAGCTGGGCTGCGTCGGAACGCCCACCCGTTGCCATATTACCGCGAAACTCTTTCCCCGTTGGGACTCGATTGACTGCGCCAATCGGCTCGCCGTTGAGCAAAATAATGCGTTTATCTCCTTCTGTGGCTGCCGGTAGATATTCCTGCACCATCACCGGCACCTGGCCCTGATGGGTGCTGATTTCGATCAGAGAGTTAAAGTTGCGATCACCTGCCTCCAGCAGCAAAATTCCTTCTCCAGCTTTGCCGCCTAGCGGTTTAAGAACGCCAATCCCTCGCTGATCCACAAATGAACGAATGACTTCCTTGTCTTGGCTAACAATTGTCTCGGGCATTGCTTCCTGAAACTGCAGTGCATACATCTTCTCGTTCGCAGCCCGTAATCCATGGGGGCTGTTGATCAGCCGCGTTTTCCGCGGATCAATATAGTCCAGCAGATAGGTGGCATAGAGATAGGGCACCGTTACCGGCGGATCCTGACGCATGAACACCCCATCCATTGTCTCTAGCGGATGGGTCACAGCCTCACCAATTTGATACCAGTTGGGTGTTGCAACCCATTTGCCTTCCACTAGCTCAACGGGCTTCAGAGTCACAGGCTGTAGAAATGCCCAGGTTTTGCCCTGAACCAGATATAGCCGCTCCATTTGGGTCACCCAGACCTGATGGCCTCGGACTTGGGCCGCTTCCATCAAGGCCACGCTTGTGTCGTGGCCTGGATCAAGCTTATGGATGGGGTCGATAATAAAGGCCAGTTTCACAGGCTATGCGTTCAGGAGTGGGTCCAGTTTACCGTTGGCATCAAGGGCGTGCATCTCGTCACATCCCCCGATATGCTGATCATCGATGAAGATTTGAGGCACAGAACGTCCGCCATTGGCCCGCTCTGACATTGCCGCCCGAGCGGCATTATCGCCATCAATTTTATACTCAGTAAACTCAACACCCTTACGCTTTAGCAGGTGCTTCGCGCGGATGCAGTACGGACACATCATCCAAGTGTAAATTTCTACTTTTGCTGTCATAGTGCTCCTTATCCAAACAGACCGGCCATCGCCCGACCCATGTTGCTGGGCTGCAGGGCGTCAATTGCGGCAGTCGGTTCATAGCCACAGTGAACCATACAGTCTTGACACTGAGGTTTACCGCTGGCGCGACCGTACTGTTCCCAGTCTGTATTATCCATTAATTCCTGGAAGGTTTCGTAATGTCCTTCACTCAATAGATAGCATGGCTTCTGCCAGCCTAAAACGCTGTAGCTAGGGCTACCCCAAGGTGTGCAGTCGTAGTCCTTCTCGCCCACTAAGAAATCGAGGAACAGGGGGTTGTGGTTAAAGTTCCAGTTTTTCTTACCTGCTCTTTGGGGGGCAAAGATTTGACGGAAGAGGGCGCGAGTCTGCTCTCGCTTGAGGAAGTGGTCTTGATCCGGTGCCCACTCGTAGCTATAGCCGGGAGAGACCATCATGCCATCGACGCCTATACCCTGCACGAAATCAAAGAACTCCTGCATTTGAACGGGATCAGCCCCCTCAAATACGGTGGTGTTGGTGGTGACCCGGAAGCCTTGTGCTTTAGCGGCCTTAATTGCTTTGACGGCAACATCGAACACGCCGTCCCGATCAACGCAGTGGTCGTGCTGCTCTTTGAGACCATCGAGGTGGATACTCAGGGTCAGGTAGGGAGATGGCTTGAATTTGTGGAGGCTCTGCTCTAGCAGAATGGCGTTGCTGCAGAGGTAAACAAATTTGCGGCGCTGAACCAATCCGGCCACAATTTCATCAATTTGAGGATGCAGGAGCGGCTCGCCACCTGGAATCGAAACGACGGGTACACCACATTCCTCAACTGCCTTGAAGCACTGTTCTGGCGTGAGGTTCTGCTTCAAAATCTCTTTGGGATGCTGAATTTTGCCACAACCGGAACAGGCTAGGTTACAGCGAAATAAAGGTTCGAGCATGAGCACGAGGGGAAAACGCTTCCGACCCTTCATGCGCTGGGTGACTAAGTAGCTCCCCACCTCGAAGGCTTCTTTCATACTAATTGACATAAAACCCACTCCTTACGGCCACGAGACACACCCTACGGGGTCATCGTAAATATCACTCTCTTATAACACTTTATAAAGAAAGTTTACCTGTGATAGATATGAGCTGCAGATTAGAAGTTCCTGCCGGACTCATAAGGCATCATGAAAGGGTGGCGACCGTCGTGTGCTGTTAGTGCCGCAGGGGCGGTCTAGAGGCCATTACAAACTCAATTTATAGCTTTAGTACGGGTAATATTATCGAATGGGCGATCTGCAGAGAGCACTCTCAGATTACAATCAGGCCCTGAAAATTCGTCCCCGGTTTTTCCATGCCCATGGCGGACGCGGTAATGTGCTCTTCGCGAGGAAGCAGTATCCTGAAGCGATCGCCGATTTTGATCAAGCGATCTCAATCAGACCGAACGATTTCCGTAACTGCAGCAATCGAGTGGCCGTACGGGTCTCCAGCGGTGATCTAGAAGGCTTTATTGAAGACTTCTAGATTGATGCCAATTTGGCCCACGTCTATAAAAATCGCGGCGTCACTCGTGCCGACCTTGGGGATCGAGCCGGTGCAATCATTAATTTGCAAAGAGCAGCCAGCCTCTATCAAAGAGAAGGCGACGCCGTTCGATATCAGAGAACCATCAGGGCACTAAAGCGGCTTAGCGAAGCCATCTAGCTCCCCTCGTCCAGCATTGGGAGAGGGGTTGGGGGTGAGGGCCAAAACTCAGCGAAGAATAAAGTAGACCTGTGCTCTATTCTTTTGGCATCCAGCTAAACATGGCTCGGAGATCCTTGCCCACCTCTTCAATGGGATGCTCAGCTTCTCTGCGGCGCATGGCGGTGAATCCTGCATTGCCTGAAGCCTTCTCTAGCACAAATTCGCGAGCAAACTGCCCCGTCTGAATCTCTTTCAAGACCTTGCGCATTTCAGCACGGGTCTCATCATTTACAATCCGAGGGCCGCGCGTATAGTCGCCGTACTCAGCGGTATTGGAAATGCTGTCGCGCATCTTGGCGAGACCACCTTCAACTACAAGATCAACAATCAGCTTTACTTCATGGAGGCACTCAAAGTAAGCAAGTTCTGGCTGATATCCTGCCTCTACAAGGGTTTCAAAGCCTGCTTGAATGAGAGCGCTTAAGCCACCGCAGAGAACTGCCTGCTCACCAAACAGGTCTGTCTCAGTTTCTTCTCTAAAGGTCGTTTCTAGAACGCCGCCTCGGGTGCCGCCAATGCCCTTTGCATAGGCCATCGCGCGATCGCGGGCTTGCCCAGTTGCATCTTGATAGACTGCAAACAATGCCGGAACGCCCTGTCCCTGTGCGAAAGTCCGACGTACTAAGTGTCCAGGTCCCTTGGGTGCAATCATCACCACATCAACGTTGGCAGGGGGGACAACTTGAGCAAAATGGATGTTAAAACCGTGAGCAAACGCCAGCACATTACCGTCAGAAAGATTGGGCGCAATCTCTTCGGTGTAAACCGTCTTCTGCACTTCATCCGGCAGCAGAATCATAATGAAGTCAGCGGCATTCGTTGCTTCAGCAACGGAGTGGACTGTCAAGCCAGCGTCACGGGCCTGCTGCGTTGACTTGCTGCCCTCATAGAGACCGATAACGACATTCATGCCGCTATCTTTGAGGTTTAGGGCATGGGCATGACCCTGGGAACCATAGCCAATAATGGCAATCGTCTTACCCGCCAATAGATCTAAATTGGCATCGGCGTCGTAATACATGCGGGCCATGGGGGAAATCTCCTTCCAGCAAGCGTCGGGTGTGCAAACTTTTTATTTTACTGCCTAATGCTGGCAGATTGATATGTGAAGGACAGAAACAATCTATCCCCTATGCTAGAGCCAACGACTTCCGGGCTAAGTTAGGCAAGACCTAGCGCATTCTGCGCTTGCGCCGCATGGCCACTTGCTTGCGCTTCTTTTTCTCAATGGGTGTTTCAAAATAGCGACGACGCTTCACGTCTGCCAAAATACCGGCCTTCGAAACCTGTCTCTTGAATCGGCGCAATGCTGATTCAATTCTTTCGTTCTGGCCTAAAACAACCTGAGTCACTGCTCCTACATTCCTGTTTATCAAAACAACTAAGAGATGGCATCAAGGCAAGACGGCGAAGTTTTTTCTTCGCTCTGCCAGCATCACACCCTATCCGAGATTGCATTTGGGCAAATATCTGCCTCAACTGAGATAGCCCTTGATTTGATATGCACAAAGTCAAGATGACTATTTCTATAATTGTAGCCAAACTATTCGTCGATTTAATCAGCTCTAGGTGAAGGTTCAGTGAGATGCGATCGCAACATTGAAGCCCTGTCTTGAAGTCGCTTCAACCGATATATGAAAGCACCTCCCGCGCTGATCTTTGCCAGCTACAGTTACCGCTATAGGTACAAAAAACGCTGCTGTAACTCAACCGCAGATCATGAGCCACTGTTGGTGAATTACATTACCGCAACTTCATCTTGTTGAGCAGTCTCCGTGTGAGCCTGCAGTTGTTACCAAGTTTTATTAGGTCGCGACTCACGGGGGCGGGCCTTGTTGACTTTCATTTGCCGACCCATCCATTCGGCACCGTCAAGTTCAGAGATGACGGTTTCTTCCTCAGTGTCATTCGCCATATCGATAAAGCCAAAGCCTCTCTTGCGACCGGTTTCTCGATCAACAGGTAAGTGAAGCTTTTGCACTGTTCCATAGGCCGTCAAGACGGCCTTTAGCTCTTCTTCGGTCACATCATAATTTAGATTGCCGATATAAATTCCCATGAAAATTGTCTCCGAGGCAGCTCCGCTACATAAACACTGAGGTGATGGAAAGCGCCGCTCGAATAACGAGGGCAATAGATAAACCAGACCGTCGGACTCAGAGCTTTGCTGAGCAACCCTATATCGGCTTACACTGCGCTTCAAGATCAGGCCATCAGCCATGCAGCTCAAAAATTTCACCATTATCATAGCAACAAAAGCCTCTGCCGCAAGCGCTACAACCCAGTGAAAACTGGGATAATTTGGCTTTGTTGTGTTTGCGATAAATCTACCGTTAGTCGGTCAGCAAGGGTATATACTTCTGCTTCTCGGACAATCATTGCAAAACTACGGCTGCCAGAAGTTAGCATGAAATGAAGGTAGGACTATCTGGGTCTTCCATAGAGAAAGTGGATTATGAAAAAGGTTGTCGTTGGTCTCTCTGGCGGTGTTGATAGTTCAGTCGCAGCCGCAAGTCTGCACCACCTTGGCTATGAGGTGATTGGACTGACGCTATGGCTGATGAAAGGCAAAGGGCAGTGCTGCTCTGAGGGTCTGGTGGATGCAGCACAGCTTTGTGAAGAATTAGGCGTTCCCCATCACGTTGTAGATACTCGTGATCTCTTCCAGGCTGCGATTGTGGACTATTTGGTAACCGGGTATGAACAAGGCGTCACCCCCTTGCCCTGCTCTCAGTGCAACAAGACCGTTAAGTTTGGACCGATGTTGAGCTATGCCCAAGCTGAACTCGACACATCAACGATGGCGACGGGACACTATGCCCGAATTGAATATGATCCGCAGTCGCAGCGCTATCGACTTTTGCGAGCGGTGGATCGGCAAAAGGACCAGTCCTACTTTCTTTATGATTTGAGTCAAGAAATGCTGGCGCACACGATCTTTCCGCTGGGTGAGCAGACGAAGTCCCAGACTCGTCGCGTTGCGGCGGAGTTCAATTTGCATACGGCGGAGAAGCCTGAAAGCCAGGATCTGTGTCTAGTGGAAGCTCACGGATCGATGCAGACGTTTCTTGATCAGTACATTACGCCTCAGCAGGGTGAAATTGTGAATCAGCAGGGGCAGGTCTTAGGGCATCACCAAGGCGTGCATCACTATACGATTGGTCAGCGCAGGGGGCTGGGGATTGCGGCTCCTGATCCGCTCTATGTGATTGGTTTAGATGCGGCGATGAATCGCGTGGTGGTGGGCGATCGCAACTCGGCCCAAAAGTCTGAATGCAAAGTCCAGCGGATCAATTGGGTTTCAATGGCGAAGCCAGATGCGCCAATTCGAGCGGAAGTCCAAATTCGCTATCGCTCGCAGCCGGTACCTGTGACGGTGGTGCCGCTTGACGATCAGGGCTTGCGAGTGAATCTGGTCTTTGACGATCCGCAGTTTGGGATCACGCCGGGACAGGCTGCGGTCTGGTATGACGGAGAGACGCTACTTGGGGGCGGAATCATTGAGCGTTTCCCTGACTAGTCCCGCATCCGCCTTCAAGAAAAGCCCTGACGGACAGCTAATCTGAGGCTGCAGTCAATTTAGACGTCCTTGTAATCATTTTTTTGTAGATTGAACGACTGTAGGAATGAAAAGTCTAAGGGCAGAAAATCAGGATTTTTGTTTACTCTCCGCTCAGCAGATTGATCAGCAGCCAGAGCAGAGCTTTACTCATCCGCTAAACGCAGAAGCCATACGACATACAAAGTCGTTAGGAGATGCTGTGGGATTAGAGCGCTTGGGTTTATATCAGGTTCGCGTTGAGCCGGGCAAGGCTTCGACTCAGTTTCACTGTCATCGCCATGAAGAAGAATTTCTCTATATTCTTTCGGGTCGAGGGATTGCTGATATTGGGGATGCTCAATACGAAGTTGGCCCAGGTGATTTTATGGGGTTCACGGCTCCTTCTCTACCCCACTGCTTGCACAATCCGTTTGCTGAAGATCTGGTCTATTTGATGGGGGGCGAACGGCGGGAGTATGACGTTTGCGACTATCCACGGATCAAAAAGCGTCAGTTTCGCAGTCACAAGCAGCGACAGCTCGTTGATTTAATCGAGGAGGAATAGCGCTCAACTGCTGTACAATTCCGGGCAACTGTCCTCTCACTCGCTATGCTTCCTTTCTCGGGCGTTGTTCTCTGCTTAGCCTTCATTTTGGGATTGCTCACAACCGGTATGGCCTGGGGTTGGCTCGTACTAATTTTGCTCGGGTTGATGGCGGCGCTGTTGAGATCCCAAGCAACCCGCATAAAGTGGCTCCCCTTTGCTTGGCGTATGGGACCACCCGCTTGGCACTGGTTCGTTGCCATTGGAGTTGCTCTAGCCGCTATCGGCTATCTTCATATTCGAGTTCCCTATCCAAGCCCACTGGATATTAGTCGAACCGTTCCTCAGCTAACGAGTGCCACACGACTAGAAGCAACGGTGGTCGGAACAGTGAAAACGTTTCCTGGGGTGACGAGATCGCAAAAGTCCCGATTTCATCTTCAGGCCAGTCAAGTCATTGTCGGATCAGAATCACAAAGGGTTCGCAGCAAGGTTTACGTTACCGTTACTCAGAAGCAGGCCCAGAAGATACACCCGAGTCAGACAGTTGAGATATCAGGCTTTCTTTATCAACCCCCGAGAGCCTCTCTTCCCAAAGGGTTTGACTTTGCCCAGAAGCTAGCGCGACAGAGTATTTTTGTCGGTCTATCGGGTCAAAAAATTAAGATCACCGATGCCGGATCGACTTGGGGATGGTGGGCGTTGCGGCAGCGAATTGTGCGATCGCAAGTCCGCTACCTGGGCGAAACGGAAGGGGCACTGGTGAGCGCAATGGTGTTGGGAGGGCGCTCTGTTGACATGCCTGGGAAAACGCAAGATGACTTTAGACAGGCGGGATTGGCCCATGCTCTGGCGGCCTCTGGTTTCCACGTCTCGCTGATTTTAGCCGCTGTGCTAGCGTTCACCCGACCTTTACCCCTGAATCAACAGGCCGCGATAGGTTGCGGAACGCTGCTTCTTTTTGGTGGCTTGAGTGGCTTTACGCCTTCCGTCTCTCGGGCGATCTTGATGGGCATCGCTAGTTTGTCTGCTCTGGTGACCAACCGCAGGAAGCAATCGGTGGGACTCCTGTTAATGATCGCTGTCTTCTTATTGGTGATCAATCCGCTTTGGATTTGGGATTTAGGGTTTCAGCTCAGCTTTTTAGCCACCTTTGGCCTAATTATCTCGATTCCGACATTTATGAAGGTGTTGGACTGGCTACCGCCTCGCTTGGCGGCGCTGATTGCTGTGCCGTTGGCTGCCACGCTCTGGACGCTGCCGCTCCAGCTTTTTCGGTTTGGCATTGTTCCAGTTTATGGACTGCTGGCAAATATTCTGGCGACCGGCTTTCTGGTGATTCTGACCGTGGGTGGTTTTATCAGTGGGTTGATGGCGGCTTTGCTGCCGCCGTTGGGTGGTGCTGTCGCAGGACTGCTCTACTATCCGGCCCATGTTTTGATATGGATGGTTGATGCTGTGGTGCAGCTCCCTGGAAGCACGACGGCACTGGGAACCGTTTCAATTCTGCAGTTGATTATTCTGTACGCCTTACTTTTGGGGGCATGGCTGTGGCCTTGGGGGCAGCGGCACTGGCAGTTTGCCTTAGCCACAGCTCTTTGCATCATTGTTTTACCGGTTTGGCAGGTTCAATCAAATCGCTTTCAGGTGACGCTGTTTGACTCGGTGAACCCGCCAATTATGGTGATTCAGCAGCCAGGGGCGACGCTGCTTGTGAACAGCGGTGATCCTGTGACGGTTCAGCAAAGCGTGATTCCGTTTTTGGGGCGGCAGGGGGTGAATGGGATTGATGTTGCGATCGCAACCACATCCTGGCCTCGCCTAGAAGAAGGTTGGCAGACGCTGCTCCAGCGCATGCCCATCAACACCCTCAGCGCCGGAGCCGGGAAAGACGCCAGCGCCATCACGGATATGCTCTCTGCCTCAAACCCCAGAGCGCCTGTAGAAATGCAGGTTTTACAGGCGCAGCAACCTCTAACCCTGGGGCAGGTCGAAGTAACCTTCCTGCGAAACCAGCCCGCTATCGTGCTGATGAAAATAGCACAGAAAAATTGGTTGCTTTTGACCGGGGGGCCTCAGTCTAATCCGCAGGCTTGGTTGCAAACGGCTCAGCTTCCTGAAATTGACGTGCTGTGGTGGGTGGGGCAACCCGGTCCTTTGCCCGAGACACTGAAGCCCGAAACGATTATTTATTCCAACAAGGACCGCAGCCTTCCGGCATCCTTTGAAAAACTAGCCCCCAATACCTACTGGGCCGTACGAGACGGCGCAATTCAATGGACCCCTAGTAATGGATTTCGCACAACGCTATCCCCCGGTGATCAAACAGCCGAGATCTTTTGAGGGCCGTTCATAATCGTTCAATCAACCCTGTAGAATAGGTGAGACCCCACCGGGAGAGGTGGCAGAGTGGTTGAATGCGGTAGTCTCGAAAACTACTTTAGGGTCACACCTAACGGGGGTTCGAATCCCCCCCTCTCCGTTTTGATATTGATAGAAAGTATGATCACTCTTCTTTGGCTGCTATGTGGACAGCAATCCGAATATGGGTAGGTCTATCGGTATGGGTAATCAGCAGACCATCTACCTGGGTGAGATTCCCATCAGTGTGGTCAAAAAGAATATCAAGAATGTCAATCTCAGCGTTCATCCTCCTGCAGGTAACGTGCGGATTTCAGCTCCCTTCCGTATGAAAACAGAGGCGATTCATGAGTTTGCGCTCTCTAAAATGGGCTGGATTAAAAAACAACAGCAAAGAATCCGTGCGCAGCATCGTGAAGCACCCCGCGAATACCTTAACCAAGAAAGTCACTACCTGTGGGGTCGGCATTATCTGCTAGAGATTGTCGAAAAAGACGCCACTCCCCACCTGAGCTTCACCCACGATCAAATGCTGTTGCAGGTCCGTCCTGGGAGTGATGTCCTTGAGAAGCGTGCGATTGTAGAGAGTACCTACCGTCAACAGCTCGAAAATGCCATTCCTCCCCTGATTGCCCGATGGGAGCCGCGTATGGGGGTGAAAGTCGCAGACTTCAAGATCAGAAAAATGAAAACGAAGTGGGGAAGCTGCACGCCAACGCTAAGGACCATTCGCTTTAATTTAGAGCTGGTTAAGAAGCCCCCTGAGTGTCTAGAGTATGTTGTTATTCACGAAATGGTTCACTTACTAGAGGCTAGCCACAACAGTCGATTTAAGGCCTTCATGGATCAGTTTATGCCCCAATGGAAGTTCCATAAAGAAATGCTCAACCGCTTGCCCGTCGGTGGCTAGATCCACTCAGCTATTTGAAATAGTAGATGGCTTTGCCCGTTATGAAAGTCCGCTGGGATAAAAGTCTAAAACCTCGGTCAAAAATGCCCATTTATCCGCTGCTTCATCAATGATTTTCGTGATCGGCTTCCCAGCCCCGTGCCCTGCTTTTGTCTCAATACGAATCATCACGGGAGCCTGACCTGAATGGGCTGCCTGCAGAGCCGCTGCGAACTTAAAGCTGTGGGCGGGCACCACGCGATCGTCATGGTCCGCCGTTGTGATTAGGGTCGCTGGGTAGGCCGTTCCTTCTTTTAGATTGTGTAGAGGCGAGTATGCGTAGAGCGTCTTGAAGTCTTCTGCATTTTCTGGAGAACCATATTCTGCTTCCCAGGCCCAGCCAATAGTGAATTTGTTGAAGCGCAGCATATCCATGACGCCGACTGCGGGTAGAGCGGCAGCAAAGAGATCGGGGCGCTGAGTCATGCAGGCTCCCACCAGTAGGCCGCCGTTGCTGCCGCCCATAATTGCAAGCTTTGTTGATGAGGCGTAATTCGAGGCGATCAGCCAGTCTGCGGCGGCGATGAAGTCATCGAAGACGGTTTGCTTATTGTGTTTGGTGCCCGCTTGATGCCAGGTTTCGCCGTACTCGCCGCCGCCGCGTAGAGTTGCGATCGCATATACCCCTCCAATCTCCATCCACTGCAAATACTGAGCGCTAAAGCTGGGTGTAATCGAAACATTAAAACCGCCGTACCCATAAAGTAGTGTTGGATTTTGCCCGTTTAGTTCAATGCCCTTTCGATGCACAATAAACATCGGAATCTGTGTGCCATCCTTACTGGGGTAGAACACCTGTCGTGTTTCATAATCATTCGGATCAAAATCCACCTGCGGCTGCCGGAAAACTTGGCTAATGCCAGTTGTTAAGTCACAGCGATAGATCGTAGTAGGCGTTGTGAAACTTGTGAACGCGTAAAACGTTTCCGCATCTGCACGTTTACCACCGAATCCGCTAACAGAGCCAATCCCTGGTAGCTCGAAGTCCTGGCTAGAGCTACCGTCCAGCGCCATGATCTTGATGATCGTGTGGGCATCCTGGAGATAGTTGGCAATGAACTGATCATTGATAAGGCTAACGCTCTGCAGCGTATCTGCCGTCTCAGGAATGATCTCTTGCCAGTGCTCTTTTTCTGGACGGTTCATGTCAACGGCCATCACTCGTCCCCGAGGGGCTTTCAGATCCGTCTGGATCCAGAAAGTGCTGCCGTCACACCCAATAACGCTGTAATCAGCTTCAAACTCATCGAGTAACTCCACAATTGGGGCATCGGGCTGCTGCAAATCTTGGTAGAACAGCAGGTTCTTAGGATCGGTCCCGCGCCAGACATAAATCAGCAGATAGCGCCCATCCTCGGTGACGCTGCCGTTGAAGCCCCATTCTTTTTGATCGGTTCGCTCATAGATCAATCGATCTTCCGATTGGGGAGTGCCAAGGCGATGGTAGTAAAGCTTTTGGTAGTGATTGACCTGCTCAAACTCATTTTCTGGTTTCGCATAGCGACTATAGAAGAAGCCCTGATGGTCGTGAGTCCAGGATGCCCCCGAGAACTTGACCCACTGGAGATGATCCGAAAGGTCTTCCCCCGTCGCAACATCACGAACCCGAAATTCCATCCAGTCTGACCCCGCTGTCGATAAACCATAGGTGAGATATTGACCATTCTCACTGACGGCAGTATTCATCAGCGCCACTGTACCATCGGTGGAAAGAGCATTGGGATCGAGCAAGACTTGGGCTTCAGCCTCTAGGGATGACTGTGTATAGAGAATGCTTTGATTTTGGAGGCCGTCGTTTTTGCGAAAGAAATAGCGGTCGCCCCGCTTAAACGGCATCCCATAGCGCTCGTAGTTCCAAAGCTCTGTCAGTCTTGCCTGAATGGTGTCGCGGGCTGACAGCGTCTCGAGATAGTCAAAGGTGACTTTATTCTGAGCTGCAATCCACTTGTGTGCTTGCTCTGGATCTTCGAGCCATCGGTATGGGTCTGCAACGGCTACACCGTGATAGGTATCAACCTGCTTGCCCTTAACGCTATCGGGATAGGTAAAGAATGAGGACATTTCGCGACGGACTCCCAGGCAACAACAAAAAGAGATGTGCAAATGTGATTGATGTACGCTTGCCCTCGTGTCCCAGACGTCAAGTAAAAATACTTGCTCAAGCTCTGAAAGTCCCGGAAAACGCCCATCATAATTCAAAATTTGATGAATGAGGTGACCTGAATTACTGTATCAATTATTCATAAAGTAACGTTAAGCTCTACAATTGCAGTTGGTCTGTTCGGAGTCCGCACTGAAGTTGTGAACTGCTCCGCGATGGCCGTAGGCCAATCAAAGACCCTCTCATACCTCATTCATTAACTTCAACAACGTGACTTCAAACCTAACTTCAAAGCCTGTTCTGGAACGGGAGATCTTGCCCTTCACGCTACAGGATGTCCGCAGTGCGATTCCTGAACACTGCTTTGAATCAAATGCTGGGCGATCTCTAGCCTACTTTTTTTTAGATATCGGAATTATCACTTTCTTGTATTGGCTGGCTGCAACCCTCAATAGCGCTTGGTTTTTCCCGCTATTTTGGTTTATGCAGGGCACTATGTTCTGGGCACTTTTTGTCGTGGGGCACGATTGTGGTCACCGCTCGTTCTCAAAATACCGATGGTTGAACGATCTGGTCGGTCACCTCAGCCATACGCCGATCTTGGTCCCGTTCCACGGCTGGCGCATTAGCCATCGTACCCACCACGCAAATACAGGCAATGTTGATACCGATGAAAGCTGGCACCCGACTTTAGAGAGCCAGTATGACGAAATGTCTGGGGCGGGTAAGTTTATTCGTTTTTATCTTTTCCTGCTGGCTTATCCCATCTATCTATTTCGCCGGTCACCGGGTAAAACAGGTTCTCACTTTCTGCCTAGTAGTGACTTGTTCCGCCCCAGCGAAAAGTGGGATGTGATCACCAGTACGGTCTGTTGGGGGTTGATGGTGACTCTCTTGGTTGGCTTGGGCATTAAGTTTGGACTTGTCTGGCTGCTGACCTATTATGTGATGCCCTATCTGGTGTTTGTGGTCTGGCTCGATCTGGTGACTTATCTGCACCACACGGTTGAAGATATGCCTTGGTATCGCGGTAATGACTGGTACTTTTTGAAGGGTGCCCTGTCCACTATTGACCAAGATTATGGCTTCTTCAATCCGATTCATCACAACATCGGTACTCATGTAGCTCATCACGTTTTTCTCAGCATCCCTCACTATCATCTGCTAGAGGCGACGGAGGCGATTAAGCCTGTGTTGGGTGAGCACTATCGAGTTGCCAAAGAACCAATCTGGAAGACGTTCTGGAACTCTTGCCGTACTTGCTTCTATGTTTCTGATCAGGGAAGCAAAGTTTTCTATCAGCCTGCTAAGCGCTAGCAATTAGACTGAACTTTGGCCCTCCAGGACAACTCTGATGTTTCCAGGAGTCGTTGTGGAGGTTTCTGTCTTGGCTTGTTGGCTAAAGATTGAGAGGGTACACAAGATTCACCGCCGTAGCTTTCGCTGTTTAGACTTTGGCTGACCTATGAATCCTTTTCAATGGTTTTGAGAAATTCGCCTTTTGCGTGATTCTAGCCACCGTTGAAGTGATTTTTGACTTTCGCCCGAAGGCTGTCCCAAAAGAATATTTTTGACGCTGACATCTTCGTCGAGGTCAGGCCAGTGAATCCCTTCCCGACTACCCGTCAGTCGCCAGTTATTACGTTCGTCTGATGAACCTTTTAATAGTCGGGGATACCAGGCGAGGGGTACAGAAATAGTGCGACCATCTGCCAAATCAACCGTCAAAGAGTCATCCGTGATGGTAACTTGTTGTGCCTCTGGGATATCAAGTGTCTCCAATATCAAAGAAGTCATTCCATGCCTCCAGAAGTTGCCTTTGATTTTCTTCAACTAATTTCTGAATTCGATTGATTTCTATAGTGTTGAAACCTTTGTTCTTTTGCAGGCGGATTGGCTTCAGCCAAAACTTGATTTCGTTATCGTCGCGTTCTACGTGAACGTGGGGCGGTTCATCACGATCGCCAGCATAACAGAAGAAACGATAGGGGCCAGCACGAAATAGGGTAGGCACTTGCGGCGACAGGCTATAGTCTCTAAAGTCTACAACCCATTGCCCCCTGTTGAGTCGGCTCTAAGGTAACCAGAAATTAGGTGTGAGCACTTTTTGAAAACCACGAATCGTTTTGTTGATGGATCGCGCAAACTGAATATGTGGCTCATCGGCTTCCACTGGGATAATCTCAGCTTTTTGGCCCTGCCCAAAGCGATCGCAAATCAAATTAGCCGCCTCAAGCCCCGTCACATAGGCTTTTTCCTGCGACCAAGACCCGTGCCGATTCACGATCCAGTCGCCGCTAAGATATACGTTATTAAACTCTGTTTGAGCCGGGAGCAAATATTGATAGCTGCCGGGGGCAAAATGGGTCACCGCTCGGGGCAGTCGAATGACGCTGTGATCAATCACCTTCGCTGCGCCAAATCCCGGAACGCAGGTAGTCAGATCCTTTTGCACCATCTCTACGATTGCATCATCGCTCATCGCTAAAAATTGATTAGCGTGATAGAAATCTACCTCAATTACTGACCCTGCTTCATCTCGATAGGCATCGTGCAGTACATTCAGATCGAAGAACGTCCAGCCCGTCGTTGCATGGAACCCAAATCCAGCATTTGAAGGCTGCGGCACGCGCACGCGACGATCAAACCACAGTCGCGTTGCTAAGACATCTACGGATCCCAGATTCATCACGTCCCGGAACTTGGCCTGCTGCTGCAGCGCTGAACTTCCGCGTACGATACTTTGCATCCCAGAGATGCCGACGGAGAAGATTACGGCGTCGGCTTCAAAGACTTCATCGCCACAGATGACAGCATTTGGCTGACCGGATTCATCTAGTCGAAGGTCCGTGACCCGACGCTGGGTGAGAATTTTGCCACCCGCTTTGGAGATGCGATCGCACCAGGGCCGAAAGATCATTTCCCCCACCGTGCCGCGACACCAGACCACGTCAAAATCAGGCTGGTGGGCCAAGATAAAGTAGTAGAGCATTCCCAGCGCTGCCGCTGCCGAACACTGCTCGCCGGGGGCAAATAGACCCACCAGCAACATCGCCTCAAAGGCATCCTTGTAGAGTCTGGCGGAAACCCCATATTGCTTAAACAGCTCACGGGCCGTCATGCCGTCATAGCGTCGCCAAGCCTCATCGGAATTGTCGAAGTCAACCACTGCATGAATGAGCGGAAAAGCCGATAGCCTATCCACCAGAGGCAAGCGCGGAAACTTGGGGTAGGCAAAGGTTCCCAGCGGCATTGGTAACCGAGGCTGGTCCTGAAAAATAGGAGACACTGCCTCCAGCCCCTCGGGGGAATATTGCGAGGATTGGGTCCAGGGGGTGAAGGGCCGCAGTCCTAAGTGATCCACTAGGCCAAAGATATTTTTATAGGGGTACCAAAATCCGTGGATGCCTGCTTCGACGGCTCGACCCCCTGCTGTCTCCCAGCCTGCCACCAGTCCACCGGGATGTTCTCCAGCTTCTAAAAGCGTCACGTCATAGCCTTGCTGAGTCAGGTGATAGGCTGCGCCGAGTCCGGCCCAACCCGCGCCGACAACGACGATTCGTTTTTGTGGTGATGCAGTCATAGTTCTATTCGCGTTGTGGGGCCATAAAAAAGCCCAGATTGTTAAAATCTGGGCGATGGGTTCAAAACGGTTTGCCCTACAGCAGTTTTAAGTCTGGGTAAGCAGAGACTAAATCATCTGAAGTGAGCGTGTCTCCTGATGCCTGGGGTGTCCAGAGGGCTTCTAGAGCAATGAGTTCCTCGCTGGAAACGGCTCCCAGTTTATTCAATGCCTGACGTAGATCGGCTTCTGATTTGAGTTGCGGTAGTGTCAGCTTACCCTGAGAAGCAACGAGCAGCGTAACCACAATGTACTCGCTGGGGGCATTGGACTCAGATTTAACCAGAGCGTCAGTCTGTTCCTTTTGCTGTAGCTCAGATCTGACGTTCGATAGCGTCTCGGCTTGAAACTTACTGCGCTCCGTCAACGCCAAGTTGTTGAAGGCGGCTTCTGCAGTGGCTAAGCGAGTTTGATCAGATTCAGCAGTGGCGTAGGCCCAGTACTCTGGGTTCCGCAGTAAGGCTAAGGTCGTTTCCTGCAGAAGTTTTGCGAGACCGGCACTAGAACCAGTGTTGGCTGATTGCGCGATCCGGTCGAGTTCTGGCTGCAGACCACGGGCTTCTGCAAGTAGGCCCACCTGCACTTGGCTGATGGTAACGGGAGGGTTGGTAACGCTCTGCGGGCTGCTGTAGCCGTCCGACCCGCCGCCACCAATGTTGCGGAAACTGTTGATTAAGAAGTTTGCGATCGCAATGACGATTAAAACCGAGAACAAACTTCCAAACCCGCCACCGATGCCGAAAAATGGAATCAGAAACGGAAAGCCAAGCCCACCCCCGCGACCATAGCCACGGGAATATCCACCGCCGTAGCCGCCACCGGGACTTCTGCGGGCCGGAGCGCGATAGCTGCGGGACGGTACCGAGCGCCGGAAACTACCGCCCCCCATGCGGCCTCCGGTGCGAGCGGCCAAGGCACTATCTGCAGTGCTGACCACTAGCGTTCCGATTAAAAGTGCGGCAAAGACGCCACGGGAGAAGATTCTAAGGATTGAAGAAAATTTCTTATTCATGGTGCTCATTGGAGCTGACGTGAACAGCGATGTTGGTACGGATACCTGAGACTTTGCGATCGCAAACAGGATAACCCATCTGGAAATCAGTGTAACGCTCTTGCCGGGATCGATTCATCCCAAGCACGGGTGGGATCACCGTATAGGCTACCCCCCTCCCACAATCGTGACGATCTCTAGGCGATCCCCCTCATTGATGGGCGTCTTCTCCCAAAATTGTCGGTGCAGAATTTCGCCATTGTATTCAATCGCAATCAGTCGGGGATTGAGATGGAGCTGCACCAGCAGTTCCGGCAACAGTGTACAGGCAGGGCAGGTATGCGCTGCCCCGTTGACCTGGACTGAGATGCCTGAATTGCTCACCATTACTTCCCGAGCCGACCTAATCGGTCTGTAAAGCCCTTGAGAGTAGGGAGCTTGAAGGACTCCTTCCCTGCTTTCTTCGCCTCTGGCTTAGCCGACGGCGCGCTCGCTTTTTCCTCTGCTGACTTGGTTACTGCGGGCTTGGCATCGCTGCTTTGAGCTGTGGCCGTCATTGCTGGCTTGACCGACTGCTCCGTAGAGCCAGGCTTGGCCGCACCAGACTCGGCTTTTACGTTAGAGGTGGCAGGCTGCTTCTCTGAGGTTGTTGGAGTTGACGAGCTAGCTGTCGCGATGCTGCTGGAGGGCTTGCTTTCCGCTGACTTCATCGGCTCCGCTGTTTTCTCTTCAGTCTTCATCGCGGCCTTAACGGATTCTGTCTTAGCTGCTTTGGCTTTGGCGGGCTCCGCTTTTGCTGCGGGAGCTGACTCTGCCTTCTTCGGTGCTATTGTGGCCTCCGCTTTTGCCTTTTCCGCTTCAGCCTTAGCTTTGTCTGCCTTGGCTCTCTCAGCCTTAGCTTTTTCCGCTTCAGCCTTTGCCTTTGCCTCCGCTTTTGCTTTTTCTGCTTCAGCCTTGGCTTTGTCCGCCTTGGCCTTTTCAGCTTTTGCTTTCTCCGCTTCTGCCTTTAGCTTTGCTTCGGCTTGTTTTGCCTTGGCGGCGGCAGCCGCATTTGCCTTGCTCTTTGAGGCTTCTGCTGGCTTTGCCTGTTCCGCTATTTTTGCTCGTTCTATCTTTGCCTTATCTACTTTGCCATTGTCCGTCTTCGTCACAGATTGCGGTGGACTGCCTGCTGATTTCAGCGCCTTTCTTCCGCCAGCTTTAGATTTTGCCTCAGCTGCGGGCTGTGGGCTGGTTGCGGGCGCAGTGGATTTCCCTTTTTGCTTACGGTTCTTCTCTGGCCTTGCCTGCTTGTCTTTGGCTGAGGGCAGTGCCTTTGGCTCGTCCTTAACTGCAGCGTCTTTAACTGCAGCGTTTTTGAGCGCCTTCGCTTTAGGCTCTTTCTTACCGCCCCCAAATAAGCCACCTGAAAATAGCTTTTCAAAAAATCCAGGCTGACGGACAACTAGCAAACCAGGCTGTTTCTGCACCGGCAGCACATTGACCGTATCTATCTCACAGCAGTAGGCGATGTCTTTCTGGCCCCGAAGACGATTAAGGCGCTGTCCATGACTAGAGAGAGCCATCACCTCCTGAAGCTGCCCTTTCCACTGGCGATAAAGGGCCACCGCTGCAATGAGTTCATCATTACCGGATATTTTGCTAAGCGTACTTTTCGACTGCTCTAGAACGCCATCGGCAACCGCTCCTGCACAAATCGTATCTTCTAGAGAATATTCCCCCTGCCAACCGGAGCCGACTAACCATACTTTCCCTGGCTTTTTCTTGAGCAGATAATCCACCACTGCCTGACGATTGATGAGTGCCGCTACCAGTACGGTGGATACTTGCTGAACGCTTTCTAGGCATCGCGTGCCGTTGGTGGTGCTCAGAAATAAGCGTTTGCCTTCTACCTTTTCAGGGGTGCAGTCGAGGGGAGAGTTGCCCAAGTCGCACTTAGCAACCTTTTTGCCACCCCGTTCTCCCGCCCGCAGGCGTTTCTCTTCTGGGAATTCCTCGCTGGCGGCAAAAAGTTCGTCGATGTCGCTAAAGACTTGAATCGCTTCTGCCCCAGAGTTAAGGGCCGTTGTAATTGTCGTACTGGCGCGGAGAACGTCAATTGCGATCGCACATTGAGGGCGACCTTGTTGAGGAAGAAGTTCAGGAGTGTGGTAAACGAATAATTTCACGGCTGCTTGTTAATGCGACAGGTTGAAGTGGAAAGACGGTTCTATTCTAGGGGCTTTGGCCTCCCCATAAAACAAAGCAGGCTCTTAAAGATGTTTGAGGGTTCTAATGTCCCAGAAGTGAATAACTATAGAGCCTGCCACTCGCTTCCATTTGATAGCTAGTTATGCAACATTATAAAACTTAGTAAAGTTATGCAACAGCCCGCTGTGCTCGAATCGTGTGCTAAAGATGTCTGCAAAGACCGGACAGGCAGCACCCAAAAAGTATAGGAAGCCGGTGCTAGCGCTGAGTGATAGAGGAACAGGGATCGAGTATATTAAAGACCTTTTCATCGCTGGATTTGTTAAAGCTGTTATGAGTGCATCATGGAGAATGTTGATCCCTATCGAGTGCTAGGCGTTAAGTCGACTGCGACCCAGGAGGAGGTAAAGCGCGCCTATCGTCAGTTGGCGAAGCGCTTCCATCCTGATAGTCACAGCAAGATGGCCGATCATGATCGCATTGCTCAGGTGAATGCGGCCTATGAGGTTTTGAGCGATCGCCGACGGCGGCAAAACTATGACCAAGTACGGCGGGGGCAGAGTGGTCCTCAGGCTCGGACGGCGCAGCCGCATCGCCCCTCACAGGTCTCGCGGGATACTGATTCTCATCTGCAGGATTGGCTGCAGCGGGTTTATGGCCCTGTTAATCGTGAGCTGGCTCAGGTGATCAGTCAGCTTAAGCCAGAAATTGCTCAGCTGGCTGCCGATCCTTTTGACGATCAGCTCATGGAAGATTTTCAGACTTACCTTGATAATTGCCGCGTGACGCTAGAGTCTGCACAAACCTCTTTTCGGTCGATGCCCAACCCTGCCAATATGGCAGGGATTGCGGCGCATCTTTACTACTGTTTGAGTCATCTTGAAGACGGGGTTGAAGAGCTGGAGCGCTTCACGCTTTGCTATGACGATCACTACTTAAATACAGGGCGAGAGCTATTCCGAATTTCAGCGAAGCTGCGCTGTGAAGCACAAGAGGCAATTAAGGTCGTGCTTTAAATTCGGCTTCTCCACCGTCTAGAGTGGTAGCCGCTGCAGCCCTAAGAAGATGAGGGCAGATAGCGAGATCGAGATGGGGATGGTGATCAGCCATGCTAAGGCAATCTGGCGGAGCGTTGTGAGTTGAATGGTCCGCCAGTCTTGAACCAGACCAATCCCGACGACGCCTCCGATCAGGGCATGGGTGGTGGAGACTGGTAGGCCAAAGCGAGAAGACAGCAACACGGTGGTGGCGGTGGCGAGTTCTGCACTGAAGCCACTACTGGTCTGTAGAGGAATGATCTGCTCGCCAACGGTTGAGATGACTTTGCGACCTGAAATGGCGAGACCGGCGGTGATGCCAATGCCCCCCAGTATAAGAATCCAGAGCGGGGCAGATAGGTCGCCGGAGGGGATGCTGCCGGTGGTGTAGAGGGTTGCGATCGCAACCAACGGAGCCACAGCATTCCCCACATCATTAGAGCCGTGAGCAAAAGCAACCATACAGGCACTGAGAACCTGAAACGTGCCCATCCGGGGTTCAACCGCCGCCTCTGGATCTTGATCAACCCTGGACCATTGGTAGAGCGTAAATATGACCGCCCCCACCAGCGCCACCGTGAGCGTCCCGCCCGGAACCCCTTGGGTCAACGCAGAGAATTGGGGCAGCACGACGGCACCGACGATCAGCCACGCCACCACGCTGAGCCAGGGCAACCATTCCTCTAGCCTGTGGGGATGCTCTAAAAGGTTGCGTTTCACCACGCTATAGAATAGCGCCGCCATTAGCCCACTGAGCAGTGGCGTCAGAATCCAGGTGAGAGAAATGAGGCCAATCACGGACCAGTGAACCGTCCGAATCCCGAAGGCCGTGCAGCTCATGCCTGCGATTGCCCCCACCGTTGCATGGGAAGAGGCCACCGGCCACCCCTGCCAAGTTGCAACCTGCAGCCACAGGCCACAGGTGAGCAGCACGGACACCATTCCTAGTAGTAAAAGTTGAGGCTGGGGGCGAAACAGCTCTAAATCCACAACGCCCCGCATTAAAGTTGCGATCACCTGCCGACCAAACAGAACCGCCCCTGAAAATTCTAGAACGCCTGCTAACACGATCGCCTGACGAAGCGTGAGCGCCTTAGATCCCACCGATGTGCCCATCGCATTTGCCACATCATTTGCGCCCAGATTCCAAGCCAAAAATAGTGCCAGCCCACTGACCAAAATTAGAAATGTCATCGCGTTTCTATGGACATATCACAAGTCTCCGCTGCTTAACATACAAAAGTAGGTTAGATCACAAGGAAGATGCTAAGCTCTTATGCCAACAGCGCTAGTAAGCTGCACTTAAGGCACTGAGAGGCTGAGCTGAGGTCTAACTATAAAAAATTATGACTGAAAAAAATAGGTTGAATGCCAAAGAGCGACAAAGGAGCCATCCGACCCGAACTTGGCTTCGCTCATTCCTCGGCGGAACCAGAACTCGATGGGTCTACCTGCTCCTCATCACGTTAATGGTTCTGATCCCGGCCGCTAGAGTGATGGCCCAAGAAGATGAGCTAACAGGTATTGATAAAGTTATTCAACCTATTAATGATGTCCTAGGTGGCTTCTTCTTCTTCTCTATTGGGGGTGAGAACGGCTTTCCCTTTATTGTGCTGTGGCTGTTTGTCGCCGCCTTCTTTTTCACGCTGCGCATGGGTTTTATCAATATTCGAGGCTTTAAGCACGCCATTGATGTCGTGCGCGGTCAATATGATGATATCCACGATCAGGGCGAAGTCACCCACTTTCAAGCTTTATCTACGGCGCTCTCCGGTACCGTAGGTTTGGGCAACATTGCTGGAGTCGCTGTTGCGATCAGCATTGGTGGCCCCGGTGCGATGGTCTGGATGACGATTGCCGGTTTGCTCGGCATGACCAGCAAGTTTGTAGAATGCACCTTGGGTGTCAAATATCGCCGTGTCGCCCCTGATGGCACGGTCCTAGGTGGTCCTGCCTACTACCTAAATGCTGGACTAGCGCAGCGAGGTTTACGTCCTGTTGGTCAGGGACTCGCGATTTTATTCTGCATTCTATGCTTAGGCGGCAGCATTGGCGGCGGAAACCTGTTTCAGTCTAATCAGGCTTACGCTGCCGTTAAAAACGTGGTGCCGACCTTTCCGGCTTGGTTGTTCGGTCTGATCGTTTCCGCCTTGGCCGCGCTCGTCATTCTTGGCGGCATTAAACGTATCGGCGCTGTAGCGGGAAAGCTGGTTCCTGGGATGGCGATCATTTACGTCTGCAGTTGTCTTGTCATATTGTCGGGCAGTCTCTCAGAGTTGCCCGCAGCTATTGGCCTTATCTTTCAAGGTGCCTTTGCCCCTACCGCAGCCGTGGGTGGCATTATTGGTGTCATGGTCCAAGGCATTAAACGCAGCAGCTTCTCAAACGAAGCTGGGGTTGGTTCCGCATCCATTGTGCATTCTGCTGCCCGTACACATGAGCCGATTCGTGAGGGCCTGGTCTCCTTACTAGAGCCCTTCATTGATACGGTCGTAATCTGTAATATGACTGCATTGGTAATTATTGTTTCAAAGGCCTACGAACAGACAGACCTGGAAGGTGTTGAAATTACTGCCAATGCCTTCGCCACCGTCGCGGGCTGGTTCCCTATTTTGTTAAGTATTGCTGTTTGTTTATTTGCCTTTTCTACGATTGTCACCTGGAGCTACTACGGAATCCAAGCTTGGACTTATCTATTTGGTGAACGGAGTGCCATCATTTTCAAAGTTATTTACATCATCTGCACATTCCTCGGGAGTTGGTTGAGCCTCTCCGTCGTCATTGATTTCACGGACTTACTGTTTTTGGGCATGGCCTTCCCGAACCTACTGGGGTGCTACTTCCTTTCCAATGAGGTCGCGAGCGATTTGAAAAACTATTGGGACCGTCTTGCCTCTGGCCAAATGCCTAAGGTGTTTAAGGTTGCTGATTAACGTTCTCGTTGGAGACTGTAATCGTGAACACCCGCACCAGACTCTCAGACTCTTAAACAGCTTTATGGGTAGCGCGATTGAGGCGACCCGTGCATACAATAGTGAGAGTTGCCATCGTAGATGACCATGCTCATAAAATCCACAACTCGCCATATTCATATCTTCACTGCTGAGGTTGAAGACAATCAGCTCAAGCCCAGCGATACGGTGCTGACGCTAGATGTCGATCCTGATAACGAGCTGGAGTGGAACGAAGACGCCCTGCGTCGGGTCTACGACAAGTTTGATGAGCTAGTGGAATCTTACGGTGGTGAAGATTTGACTGACTATAATCTGCGTCGTATTGGTTCAGACCTCGAACATTTTGTCCGATCTTTGCTGCAGAAAGGCGTGATTGGCTACAACCTCAGTAGCCGAGTCCGCAACTACAGCATGGGGCTACCCCAGGTTGCCCAGAACTAGACGAGGTTGCGTCGTTAGCTAAACAAACCATCCCATCATGTGAGGAAGGCCGCCTACTAGGATAGGTGGTCTTCAAGATGTTCGCTGATATCTAAATCTGGCAGTACCAGAGTCGCGCGCTCATTAGGCACTGCCGAAGGTGGCCTGTTAGATAAGGGGGACTGGCCACTTGACGGCACATCTGCTGAAATTTGCGACGCGGCTACCGCATCGGGCTGCTGTTTAAGGAGTGCCTGAACTAAATTGCGGCTCACTTCTAAGTCTGCTTCAGTTGTATGTTGACGCTCAGGTATGATCACCTTCTTCATCAGATACTCAATCGTTTCTTCTTTAACCCAGCCTCGTCTGACCAGGGCTTCACCCAGGCGCATTCCCGTAATTTCCTGGTCGGCCAGGGCAACGTTGATCTGCGATTCGGTTAGCAACCCAGCCTCCATCAAATAGTTCCCGAGACGCTTCATCTCTGCGACTATCGTTTTGGGCTTCAGGTCTGTGACCTGTGACATCATTCCACTCAGGTCGTCTCGCCAGCTGCAACGACGACAGTCCCAATAAACCGGTAGCTCGTCATATTCATATGCTGCGCCGCACTGCGGACACTGCCCCGTGAAGAACGGATGACTCTTCAACGCCTTGATATCGTCTAAATTCGTCACCCGAGCGAGGAAGTCGGCGACAGAAACCCTCTCCCCGTTTGCTTGCGTCTTTGAACCTGGAGGATGTTGAGCCGCTGGTACCGGGGCACTGCTATTTTGCGAAGCCGTATTGCTCTGTGGAGCCGTCAGTTCAAAACTGTGAACTAAATTAGCCGTTTGCGTCCCTGGCAAAGGCGTGTAAATCTTGACGATGTCAAAGGCGTGGGTCTGCAGATTGACCATTTGCTGCTGCAGGATCTTTAGGACTGTTGACTGATTTGTGCCTTCAGGAGCTTTCAGTAAGATCTGAAGAGAGCGGTTGTTGGCTTTGACTTTAATGTGCACGCCTTCCGCAATGAGATGACGGTTGAGTACGACCGCCACTGCTTGCAGGTTTCCTTGTTTTGCAAGCTGGAGTATTTTTTGCTCATTGACGTCTACCACGCTACTTCGCCTTGCTTTGCTACGACTGGCACTAATCTCTATGATACCCACCTAATCTATCAAATATCGCTATATCGACGGAAAGCAGGCTTAGGGCCTCTGGCAACCGTAAACTCCATGCTCAAAGATTTATTGAGTATGGGGACAGCTCCCCCGTTTGGTTCGACATTGTTAGAGGAGCCTGTCTGAACTCTAATACTGCGTCTATGACTGTTTTAAACCCCGCCACTGTGCGTCGCCTCAATAAGCTACAGCAAACAACGGATGTTTGGGAGGGAGATCGGCGTCCGTTGCCAGGGAGTTTACTGGGTGCTGGTGAGTTAGGAACGAGTGACTGGGTTGTTTGGGCTGATCCGACCCATGTTGTCCGCGCCATGGACCTGGTTCCGGCAGCGAATGGTTTGGAGGCGCTGGTGCGAACCCTAATCATGGCGATGGAATCTCCCCAAGGACCGGCTCAACCGGCTCGCCCCTGCGCGGTGTTGGTTTGCGATCGCGAAATTCAATTCTATCTGCGCGGAGCCTTACAGGATCTCAATATCCAGGTGAACTATGCGCCGAAGCTGCCTCTGATCGATGATATTTGTCAGGAACTGCAGACCATGATGTCCGTGGCGCCACCGCCACTGCCGTCCTCCTATGGTGAACCGCTGCTGCGGGCTGCTGCTACTGTTTGGAGCGATGCGCCGTGGACGCAACTGGCTGATCACCAAATACTGGAGATCTCGCTTGATCATGGCGATCTGAGAACGCTGTATGTCTCAATCATGGGGCTGTTAGAGGCTGAGTATGGTCTGTTGTTTTATCGGACAGAGGCATCACTCCGCCAGTTTCGGCAACAGATGATGACCGCCGTTTCCCCCGATGAGATTGAGGCTATCTTTCTACACCAAGACTGCCTGTTTCTCAATTTTGATGTGGAGGATGCTAGTTCGTCTGAAACCTTGACCGGCAACCTAGAGCAAGACGGATTTGAACCTATCTTTGGCAGTATTCATCCTCTGGAAGGGATGCGAGCGTTCTTAGATGAAGAAGAAGTCCTCTCTTTGACCGTGGCCTTGGACGCCTTCCATCGATTCTGGCAGCGTCATGGTCACAAGCTAGAACCCGATCAATTCCCTGAGGTCAGCGGTCGCTATAAAATTCGTAGTCCACAGATAGACGGTGCTGAATCCATCTCCTATTCTGTGCGGGTGAAAACGCGACCGCAGTTAGCCTCAGAACTGTGGGCCTCAGGATTTAGCGCTGAAGAGATAACTGACTCCCTCTCTGAGAGTCCCATCTTGCGTCAGGACTTGATTCCTGAAAAAGCGTTCTTCAGTCTAGGGATGATCCCCTGGGAGATTGTTGAAATTCTGCGACTGTCTGCGCTGCACTACCAGCCAGGTAAGGTAACGGTGGCAGGGGATGGTCTGCCTATGATGATGGTGCAGACCTCTCGCCCCAAAGCAAAAGCAATGATTAAGACCCTCAAAGCGGGCGGCGGGATTGCTGGACTGGGTTTTAACCCCGGTGAAAGTCCCTTCGACAATCAAGGCTTTGATCTAGGCCTTATCAAAACGGCAGACCAGCAACTGCAGCTATTCGGCGAATATTCCAACGGGGATCCAGTGCATCAGCGCGCGAAACGGAAATGGAACCAGCGCTGTAAAAAAACGAAGGGCTGGTGTGGGTTCGTTATTGCTCAAGGAGGTACCGGCAAATCTCGGGGCCAACCCACTCTCAATGATTTGGTAGCGTTGTTCGAGGTGCGCTTTCTCTCTACAAAAGACTTCGATCTTGGCACTCTGCAGCTGATGCCCCAGATTTTGTCCTAGGATCTTAGTCACGAGGCTGGGGCAAAAGTTGTCAGCGCTACGCCCTGGGCTATTACAATATGTAAAGAAAAATGATAGAGACATAGAGTATGCGAATTGCGATCGTGGGCGCAGGTCTAGCCGGGATGGTCACCGCCATAGATTTGGTGGATGCGGGGCACGATGTCGAAATTTTTGAAGCCCGTCCTTTTGTGGGTGGCAAAGTCAGCAGCTGGCTCGATAAAGACGGTAATCATATCGAGATGGGACTGCACGTTTTCTTTGGCTGCTATTACAATCTGTTTGCTCTGATGGCGAAGGTAGGTGCCTTGGATGAGCTGCTGCTCAAGGAGCATACCCATACCTTTGTTAATGAAGGTGGGAAGCTGGGCGCTTTGGATTTCCGCTTTATTACGGGTGCCCCGTTTAATGGCCTGAAAGCATTTTTTACCACGTCTCAGCTCTCGCTGCGAGACAAAGCTCAGAACGCGCTTGCACTCGGTACTAGTCCTGTTGTCAGAGGTCTAGTCGATTTTGATGGTGCAATGAAGACGATTCGGGCACTCGATCGCGTTAGCTTTGCCGATTGGTTTCGCAGTCATGGCGGCAGCAACGGCAGCATTAAGCGCATGTGGAACCCGATTGCCTACGCCTTGGGATTTATTGACTGTGAAAATATGTCAGCTCGCTGCATGCTGACGATTTTTCAGCTGTTTGCGGCACGCACTGAGGCATCGGTCCTGCGAATGCTGTCGGGCTCGCCCCATGAGCGTCTGCACAAGCCGATTGTCGATTACCTCGAAAGCCGAGGGGGTAAAATTTACACCCGCCGCCGTACCCTAGAGATTTTGTTCGATGATCGCGAGCAGACGAGGGTGACGGGGCTGCGAGTCGCGACTGCTGAGGGGGAAGAAGAGGTTAAGGCCGATGCTTATGTTTGTGCCTGTGATGTACCAGGGGTGCAGAAGCTATTGCCAGAGGACTGGCGACGATGGCCTGAATTCGATAATATTTTCAAGCTGGATGCAGTGCCAGTTGCCACGGTGCAGCTACGATTTGACGGCTGGGTAACGGAACTCCAAGACCCGGAGGCTCGCAAGCAGTTGAGTCGGGCGGCGGGGCTAGACAATCTGCTGTACACCGCAGATGCAGATTTCTCTTGTTTTGCTGACTTGGCCCTCACTAGCCCTAAAGATTACTACAAAGAAGGGGAAGGCTCGCTGATGCAGCTGGTTTTGACTCCGGGTGACCCGTTTATTAAACAGAGCAATGAAGAAATTGCTCACCACGTTCTCAAGCAAGTGCAGGAGCTGTTCCCCTCGGCGCGCGAGCTGAATATGACTTGGTACAGCGTTGTGAAGCTGGCTCAGTCGCTCTACCGTGAAGCGCCAGGGATGGACCCCTATCGCCCTGACCAGAAAACACCTATCCCCAATTTCTTTCTAGCGGGTAGCTACACAAAGCAAGACTACATCGACAGTATGGAAGGAGCGACGCTGTCTGGTCATCAGGCGGCTCAGGCTATTTTGGAAAATGTGTCACAGATTCAGGCTGAGGCGACGCCATGTCAGATTGGTTAGAGCATAGTGAACAGGTGGAGGCTCCTATCTCTGCGGAGGCGGCCTGGGCTCTGTGGGCTGATATTGAGAAGATGCCCCAGTGGATGAACTGGATCGAGTCGGTGACTCTCTCTGATGTAGATCCTGAAATCTCTCGCTGGAAGCTGGCGAGCGGTACTTTTGAGTTTGCTTGGCAGGCGCGCACGTTTAAGAAAATTCCGGGGCAGATTATTCAGTGGGAGTCGGTGGATGGGTTGCCCAATCGCGGGGCCATCCGGTTCTATGACCGTAAGGAAAAGGGCTGCTGCATCGTTAAGATGTCGATTGCCTATCAGGCCCCTGGTATTTTGGCACTGATGGATAATTTGTTCTTGGGACAGATGGTGGAGGCCAATATTCGTGGTGATCTAGAGCGGTTCTGCGAGATTGCTAGAAGCCATCATGGCGTAGGCTAGGCTGCTTAAACAATCGTTCAACCCGTGATAAGTCTTTATCTCCGGGGGACTTCTCTAGGCCACTGGAGAGGTCAATTCCGGAAGGATGGGTCTGACTCAGCGCCTGCGCTACGTTGTCGGGTGTAAGTCCACCGGCTAAAAACCAAGGGCACTGGGGTGAAAAGTCGCTTACGATTGACCAGTCCCAGGTTTCTCCAGTGCCGCCGAGGGCTTGGGATGTATAGGCGTCTAACAGTAGGCTATCGACTGTTTGTTGATATGGTTCTGTTTGCTTGAGTGTGTCTGCGGTCTTAATTCTGAAGGCTTTGATCAATTCCACTTGGGGTAGGGCTGCTCGCAGCTGCTGGCAAAGGGTTAGAGATTCGCTGCCGTGGAGCTGCACGCCGGTTAGTTGGCCTCGCTCAACGGTCTCTTCGATGGTGGCTGCTGTTGCATCGGCAAAAACGCCAATCCGGGCTAGTGGTAGACCCTCTGTCGATGTCTCTGGGAGCTGATGGGTGATCTTGTAGATCTGGTCTGCTGTAATGAATCGTGGCGATTGAGGGACGCAGATGAATCCTAAGGCATGGGCCCCTAACTGTGCGATCGCAACCCCTTGATCTATCTTGGTAATCCCACAGATTTTGACCCGTAGAGATGGGGGCCAGTGGCGGATGTCGGCGGGTCGAGTCATGGACTGAATGTTAACTCTTCAAACAAAACGTCGGTTTGGTGCAGGCCAATTTTTATAATCCTGACAGTTATTCTACCGATTACAGTTATCTCGCTGTTTAGGAGAACCCTTTTTTATGAATCTTATATTGCTGACAACTTTCCCCGAGTATCACTGGACTTTCAATACTGGGGTGCTGATGATAGTGTGCAATTTACTTGCGATCGCAATTGGCCGCTACGCAATCCAGAACCAAGGCGTAGGCCCAGAGCTACCCGGACCCCCTGTTCCAGATATTCTCAAGGGATTTGGATGGCCTGAATTTTTGGCTACTACATGCTTTGGTCATCTGCTCGGCGTGGGCATGATTTTGGGTCTGAGAGCGGCTGGCGGTCTCTAGATTACCTCTACTCCACTGCGGGTGCCCCTGAGGAAGAGAGAACTTCTCCGACTCAGGGGCATTCTATGAGTTTGCTTGTTATAACTCCTGGCCAATCATTATTCGGTGGCCGTCGATCGTTCGGATGGCAAATTCACGCATGCCCCACGGCTCATCATTCAAATGTTTGATTACGTCTACGTTTTTATCATTGAATTCAAGATAGTAGACTTCAGCGTTATCAACCATCAGATATGCGAAGTAGGAGTGATCGCCCAGTTCGGCTGCGGGTGTTGAATTGGGGCAGTGACCCGCCATTATTT
Source organism: Acaryochloris thomasi RCC1774 (assembly GCF_003231495.1). Taxonomy (NCBI): domain Bacteria; kingdom Bacillati; phylum Cyanobacteriota; class Cyanophyceae; order Acaryochloridales; family Acaryochloridaceae; genus Acaryochloris; species Acaryochloris thomasi. The sequence goes on along the minus strand of NZ_PQWO01000001.1, from coordinate 124,027 downwards.
GGCAACCTTCTCGCTCGAATACTCGCCAGCCATCATCGCCAATTTCGCGAATTGTGAATCCCAGGACATCGCGATAATAGTCAGATGATAACTGCAAGTCTTGCACCGCAAGAACATACATTTGTCGATTGATCATGACCTTTGATTGTGTTCGATATAGATCGAGCGAATTGCTGCTAACCCTTCTGGAGCGATCCCGGTTTGTCCTGCTTGCAATGGACTGAGACAGGCTATCGTGACCCTCGCTCAATTGCTTACAGCAACCTGTTTAGACGATTTGCATATCCTACAAAACCAGTAGTCCGAACAAGTCTGAAACCCGGTAGGTTAGCTGTTCTAGAAACTTCGGCATCGGTAACACTGTCTCCGGCTCATCTAAGATTTCAATCTCCTGGCTAGGCTGATAGACAAAGACCGCTCTATCTTCAGGGTCAATCAGCCATCCCATCTGAGTTCCATTCCTGAGACAGCGAAGAATATTTTTAGTCACTTTCGTTGGACGCTGGCCGGGTGACAGGATTTCAATGGTCCAATCTGGCGCGAGGAGAAACACATTAGCAATTTCTCCATTCTCGTCTGTGGGAATGCGTGACCAAGTAAAAACGGCGATGTCTGGCACGATAGAGGCACCATCAAAGGTGCAGCGAAGTTCTGGAAAGGCGCAGGCCACCTGTTCAGATTCAACAGCCGAATTGATCACCTTGACAAATTTATCCTGCAGTCTACTGCGCTTTCCCTGCGGCATGGGCTTCTGAATAATGTGGCCGTCGATGTACTCACTGGCTGGTTTGGTCTCCGGCAAGCCCAAGAAGGCATCTAATGTGATTGGCTTCGCTGATGTTTGAACCATGTGGGTTCCTACTTCTACTTGGCTAATATGTTAGCCCGTATCAGGAATAGACAACCAGCCAGGATATTGAAACAGTACTTGCGATCGCATCAGAACTATCTGATCAGGAAACATGAACCGAGGCTGAGAAAGATTTGCTCAAATTATCCATTCAGCCGAGGCGGAGCCAAATAACTTTTGACGGATTCCCGGAGACTAAGCTTAGGTCGTGCATATCCGCGTCTTTTGAGGCAATCATAAAATCATTCTCTTTTGCGTTCCCAAACGACTGAATCCGTTGTTGATTTCATACCTACGTCTCGAACAGGTAGAGAATTTGGGAAAAGATCGCTCAAGCGGTCTGGCAGTCTAGGTGATAAGTTTTCATCAAACAGCAGCTTCATGCCGATAGCGGAGCGGTCATGAACCGACGCTCACGATCAGCAGCGTAAGCGATACAAGCTTTTAAGTCTGCTCGTGTTAGATCAGGAAAGTCATCAAGAATTTCTGCTTCGCTCATTTCAGACGCGAGGTACTCAAGTACTTCATAAACTGTAATTCGTAAGCCACGGACGCAGGGTTTGCCGCCACGCTTCCCAGGTTCAATTGTAATGATGTCCTTGTAGTTCATGGGGGCTTATCGTCGTTACTTACAGTCACTCTTACATCTTGCCAAATCAAATAAAAACAGCAATCAGTCACTATCCGGGCATGGGATAAAACCTACAAATCCCATACAGAGAGAGCGGCGCCTCAATTGTAGACGAAGCTGACTGAAGCATTCTCCTAGAGGTGATCTGAATGCTCTAGCTCCTTGGTGACTTCAAAAAGCCTTCGACTAAAGCGAACACAAAATTTGATACTGTGCAGCTCGGTTCGGAGTGATAGCTGTACATGGATCAGTCGAGACTTATTAGCTGGCTAGCCTCAGCTCATGAAGCCGGATTTGCTATGATTGACAAGTAGCTCTCAAAAAGAGAGCATTTGCCTATGAGGGTAATTAGCCGAAGCCGACTATTAGAGTTCGTAAATCGGCATCGATCTGCTGCAGAAGCGCTTGATGTTTGGTACCGACTGGCTAAGAAGGCAAGGTGGCAAAATCTAAGTGAGGTCCGGGAGACTTTTCGTTCGGCTGATGTTGTTGGCAACTTCACTGTTTTCAATATCAAAGGGAATCAGTACCGTTTGATTGTTGATATCGATTACATGAGACAACGCATCTTTATCAAGTACGTTCTCACGCATAAGGAGTATGACAAGGATGACTGGAAGCGTGACCCCTACTATTGACCGAAACTCCTATGAGTGTTTGCTAGGGCATTATCGTCCTACTCCGATTCGCTCTGAGCAAGATAATGAGGATGCTTTGGCTACTGTTGCAGAACTGGCTCATCGGGATGATTTGACTCAGGCTGAGGAAGATTTGGTGGAATTGCTGACTCAACTGATTGAGCGCTTTGAGGAGGAGCACTATGCTTTTTCTGATGAGATGAAGGCTCAGCCTCTAGATTTTTTGCTGGAGTTGGCCCAGACCAACAGCTTGAGACAGGCTGACTTTGTAGGAGTTATCGGCAGTCGAGGGGTTGTTTCTGAGGTTTTCAATGGTAAGCGAGGGATTTCTAAGGCGATGGCCCGAGCTTTGGGTGAGAAGTTTAAGGTTGATCCAGGTGTGTTTCTGTAGGAGGGATGAGAGGTGCGATCGCACCCATAGATTTTCCTGTATTCCGACAACCTTGTTCTTGAATTTGCGATCGCAGGAAATGCCGAAGTGATTATTACCAACAATGTTCGTGACTTCCGCAACGCACAACTGACATTCCCACAGCTTGCAATCTTAACGCCGGACCAAATATTGAGAGGTAGCTAATATGGCAACGCTAACGATACGCATCCCTGACGATAAGCACTCACGTCTCAAAGCCCTTGCCAGCCATCGTAAGATTAGCGTCAACAAGCTTATTGAGGAGTTGTCGACTCAGGCATTGGCGGAATTTGATGCTGAAACCCGGTTCCGGGCGATGGCTGCATGTGGGTCAGTTGAGAAGGGGCTGAGTGTACTGAACAAACTCGATGCTCATTTTGGGTCCTAACAGATCACAATAAGAAATTCCCTAACGCATAGTGGCGCAGGGCGATCATATAAATTTACTCCCCCTGTTCTTGAACTTGCCACACACTCGACATTTCAAGCGTTGTAGGTTTCATCAGTCAAACAGACTTTATAACTCTGAGATTTTCTCTGTATTGAGGCGAGCCTGACGTACCTGTTCTTTTAAGGCTGGTTCAGGTGAATTCGAAAACCTCTCGATAACCTGATTGTAAATTGCTGTTGCTTCTTCTTGCTCCTCCAGTGCTTCAAGGGAAGCACCCTTGAAGATAAGTGCCTTTGCAACTTGTTCTTGTAAGGCACTTTCAGCAGAATCAGAGTATTTCTCAATAACCTGATCATAGGCAGCTATTCCTTCCTCGAAAAACTCCAACTCGAAGAGCGTACTTCCTTTCTCGACAAGTGCTCCCGCAACTTGTTCTTTTAATTCAGTTGCAGAAAACTCAATGAACTTCTTAATAGCTTCGTCGAAGGCAGTGATCGCCTCTGCCTGACGCTCCAACTCGATAAGGAGATAACCCTTACAGCGCATAGCCAGCGCGACTTGTTCTTGTATATCTGTTTCAGGCGAGTCAGAGTATTTCCCAATAGACTGTTCAAGAGCAGGCAATATTTCATCATAGCGTTCCAACTCATAGAGACTTTGTGCTTCAAATAACAGTGCATTTGCAACCCGTACATGTAAGACTGTTTCAGGAGAGTCGGAGTATTTCTCAACAATCTGTTTATACATCTTGATCGCTTCTTCATGATGCTTTAACTCATGGAAAATCCATCCCTTTTTTAGAAGCGCAGTTGCTACTTTTTCTTGTAAGGTAATTGCGGGAAACTCAGAGTATTTTATAATTAACTGATCCCAAGCAATAATCGCCTCTTCCCAACGCTCCATTTTCTGGAGAATATATGCTTTCTTGAAAAGAGCATTTGCAATTGTATGGACACTTGATTTTGGTATCGGCTGTGTCAAAATCTCCCCCAGCAGCAAAATCTGTTCACAAGCATCTATTACATCATCAGGACTATCATTTAGAGCTAAAGCTGCATCCCATAGACTAGAAATTAAATCGCAGCGCTGTCGGTCATTAAGAACTTTCGTATCAAGCTTATAAATTATTTGGACTGCCTCACGGTACTTTGATCTGCGTAGTGCATCTCGAAAAGGCTCTAATAAAGTCTCAATTTGCGCTTGTCCTTCAATGATTTCACGTTCATGTTCCGCTGCACGTCCAACACGATCTATGACACTGCCAATAGCATATAAATCATCTTGATCCCTAACTTGGGGTAGTGATTTACGTAGGTATTGAGCAAAAAATTTTAGGGGGTCTCTCGTTAAAAGGGGGGCTTCTAGCCCAAACGAACGTACCAAGCTGTCAAGTATTTCTTGTGCCGATAGTGTAATCTCAACTGAGGTACCTGAGACAAGGTTTTTATTGGATTCTTCTATCGCTTTTTTAGGTGTTCTCGAAGTCAAGGCTGTAGGCCGTGGCTCATTAGTCTCCTCAGTCTGAACATGCTCATGAGACTTTTCTACAGGCCCTACAAAACAGACATTGGGATGATCAGTTAACCAATTAGGAAATGCAGCAATATGCTCTCGTCGATAGCAGAACCAGTAGAGATTATTTGGCAATGCTCCTCTTGACAAGCGACGCTTCAATGCGGCCATAATCACATCCCCTTCCCAGCCGCTGTAGCCAATCACAAGTGGCGAACGGCGCAGCAAGATATTGTCGAGTAAAGCTCGCATCGTATAACTGTCTGCACTAGGATTCTTCGAACGCTCTTGAATTTCACCAGCCAAGTTGCAGCAATCATAAAATTGATACGTTCCATGTACATGAACGATTTGTAAATCATTGCGCTCTGGATCGATTCGCTCAGCCGTTTGTGGGTGATCGCAAATGACATAGGATGCGCCGAAGAGGTTTAACGACCGAGCCAGTAGATCATCAAAATTGGGTGTGACGACCAAATTGGTAATCTGCTTATCTAGCAACAAGTGTGCCAATCGCAGGTTAGCAGCAGAAATCGCTTTGTCCTCTATCAAATTACGTAGGTACTTCTGGCGCTGCACCCGCTGTGGGTAAGCCAACTGAAACCAGTGTGAATAAGAATCGCTAGCATTCTGTAATTCTGGCTCATCATCTCTCTTCCACTTCGCAGCTACATTCTTGCAAGCATCTACAATTTGACTTGCCAAAGGAATTGATGGCAAAGAAATTCCAGCACCTACAACAAAGAAGAATGGCTTAATCTCCTCATCCGCACACGATTGATGGATATGGCTAACTGCAGTCTCAAGATCAATCAGATTCATGGAGCTTCAAATTGTGTCGTTATCAGGAAAAGGCTGACGTCCATGTAAAACCCGCAGAATCTCAACACGACTATTTTGAACCCGATATACGGCTAAATAGGGTGTGCCACTAACCACGAGTTCACGAGTTCCCAATAAACGTCCCGGTCGTCCCATATTGGGCATCTTAGCTAGATTGCTAACCGATTGATCAATTCTCTGTGCAACATTGCGAGCCGATACCGGATCGTTATCAGAGATGTAGGTGCGAATGTGAATAATGTCTTGAACTGCGGCAGGCAACCAAACTATGGGCATGGAGCAGATTTCTCTTCATCGGTGCCCCAAGTTTCTAGCCAAGCAGATACATCGCTATGATCAACCCACTCAGTATCAGGCTGATTCGCTTGTTCAACAGCCACCTCAATTTGCTGGATCTGCCAAGCTTCCTGCTCAAGGTACGCAGCAATCGCTTTAGCCGCTAACCATGACTTACTACGTTGGGTGCTTTGAGCAAGTGCCTCTAGTTGTTGCTTAAGGGAGGCATTCAGACGAACCGTAATCGTCGCAGTTTCAGTCATGTGGAATACTAGCAATGTTCCACTTCAATTGTACACATTGTGTACAAAAGCTGCCTTACGCCGTTGGCGTCAACACCTTCTCCGCTGCTGTAACCTCTGGGCGCTCTGCTTCAGATGGTGGCACCACTTGCCAAAACTGAGGCAAGCAGTCAGGCCACTGTCTCAAAACAGCCGCTCCTTTGGCACTCCCCGTATGCTCTACATGGGCTTGAATGAGGGTGCGAAGCTGCTGCTCACCCGCCTCAGTCACAACCCGCTGCAACTGAACAATCTCAGGATTCACCTTAGTGGGGAAACTCCCATCCTCATCCAAAACGTAGGTCAATCCACCCGTCATGCCCGCACCCACATTGCGACCCGTCTCACCCAGAACCACAATCACGCCGCCCGTCATATACTCGCAGCAGTGATCGCCTGCCCCTTCAATGACGGCCTGGGCCTTAGAATTTCGCACCGCAAATCGCTCTCCGGCTTTGCCGTTAGCGAATAGGGTGCCTCCGGTGGCTCCATACAGACAGGTGTTGCCGATGATTACGTTGTCTGCTGCTTCAAAGGGTGATTCTGTAGGCGGTTGAACCACGATTTCACCACCGTGCATACCTTTGCCCACATAGTCATTGGCCTCGCCCGTGAGCTTGAGAATCATGCCCGGAAGGTTGAAGGCTCCGAAGCTTTGACCGGCGCTGCCCTTGAGGTTGAGGGTGATTTGACCCTGGAAGCCCGTGTTGCCGTATTGAGTTGCGATCGCACCCGAAACCCGCGCCCCCACAGCCCGATCCGTATTCACCACCTCAAAGCTTTTCTCTACTTGAGCATGTTGAGTAATCGCCGCCTGAATATCAGGATCTGCCAAAAGCTGATCATCAAACACAGGCCCATTGCTGTGGACTTCTTCATGCTGAAGCCAACCGCGTTCCGTTCGAGAATCTGGCAGCATCGTTAAACAATCCAAGTTCACCGCCGCCGTTTTTGTGAGGCCAGCGCCCTCGAGCATTTGCAGCAGGTCGGAGCGGCCAATGATCTCATCTAAAGAGCGAACGCCTAACTGAGCGAGAAGCGATCGCACTTCCTCTGCAATAAAGCCAAAGAAGTTAACCACATGCTCAGGAATCCCCGTAAACCGCTGCCGCAGCTTCTCCTGCTGAGTGGCAACGCCCACCGGACAATTGTTGGTGTGACAAATGCGGGCCATAATGCAGCCCTCTGCAATCATGGCGATGGAGCCGAAACCATATTCCTCAGCGCCCATCATCGCGGCCATAATAATATCCCAGCCGGTTTTGAGACCGCCATCGACTCTGAGGGTGACGCGATCGCGAAGCTGGTTTTCCATTAGCGTGCGATGCACCTCAGTAAGGCCCAACTCCCAAGGGCTTCCGGCATGCTTGATGGAGCTAAGAGGGGAAGCTCCCGTGCCGCCGTCATGTCCTGAAATCTGAATGATGTCGGCGTTGGCTTTTGCGACTCCGGCGGCGATCGTGCCGATGCCAATTTCAGATACGAGCTTCACTGAAACCCGAGCCTTGGGATTGATCTGGTGCAGATCAAAAATGAGCTGAGCCAAGTCCTCAATAGAATAAATATCATGGTGAGGCGGCGGTGAAATCAGCGTCACTCCTGGCTTCGACTTCCGTAGTTTGGCAATGTATGCACTTACCTTTTTGCCTGGAAGCTGTCCGCCTTCACCGGGTTTTGCACCCTGAGCCAGCTTGATCTCGATCTGCTTGGCGTTCATCAGATATTCAGGCGTGACTCCGAAGCGTCCTGATGCCACCTGCTTGATAGCAGAGCTGGCAGTGTCACCGTTTCGTAAGCCGTTGAGGTGGGGGAGCTGTTGTGATTTGCCCTCAGCATCTACGTCGTCTAGAACCTTGAAGCGGATTGAGTCTTCGCCGCCTTCGCCTGAATTGGAGCGACCGCCGAGGCGATTCATTGCGATCGCAAGTACCTCATGGGCTTCCCGCGAAAGCGCTCCTAAAGACATCCCACCCGTGCAAAAACGCTGCACAATATCTTCCACGGGTTCTACATCTTCTAGAGGGATTGCGTTATCCCCCAACCTGAAGTCCAGCAAATCACGGAACGCGGTAATCGGTCGGTTCTGAAGCTGTTGCTTATAGACTTCGTAGTGATCGTACTGTTTCTCCTCTACGGCCTGGTGCAGCACCTTAGCAATATTGGGCGTATTCATGTGATACTCGCCGCCCGGTCGATATTGAATGAAGCCAAAGTTCTCCAGCTTCTTGGCATCCAGTTCTGGGAAGGCGTTGCGATGAAATTCCATTACTTCCTGCGCCAGCTCCGCAGTGGAAAGACCGCCCACGCGAGAAGTTGTACCGACAAAGCCCAGCTCTAGCAGCTCAGAACCAATGCCAATCGCTTCAAAAATCTGTGCGCCTTGATAGCTTGCCAGCAGGGAAATGCCCATCTTCGAGAGAATCTTCAACAATCCAGCTTCAACCGCCTTGCGATAGTTGCTTTGGGCACCCGCAATCGTCGTAGATTCAATCTTGCCCCGCTCCATCATTTTCTGGGTCTTGTCGCTGGCCCACCATTGGCGAGTCGTTTCAAGTGCCAGGTAAGGGCAAATAGCGGCTGCACCATAGCCAATCAGACAAGCGAAATGATGGGTACTCCAGCATTGAGCGGTATCCACCACGATAGATGCCTTGAGCCGCAATCTTTGACGAATCAGGTGATGGTGAACGGCTCCCACTGCCAAAAGCGGCGGAATATAGGTATGGTCCGCATCTAGGTGGGTTGATGCTTGGGTTGAGGAGATGCGATCGCTCAGTACCAGAATTCCTTTGCCGGCCTGCACCGCTGCGGTCGCTTGCTCACAGAGTTTCTGAACCGCCTGCTTCAAACCATCCGGTCCATCGGCGACGGCAAACAGCGTCGATAGCGTCTCGGTTCCGAGCTTAGATGCCTGCACCGTATCCAGTTCAGCTTCATTGAGAACTGGCGATGATAATTTCAAGAGCTGCGCTGACTTCGGATCGTGGGCTAATAAATTCCCGCGTTCGCCGAGCTGTGTACTCAGAGACATCACCAGCTTTTCGCGCAGCGGGTCAATGGCGGGGTTCGTGACCTGTGCAAACCGTTGCTTGAAATAGTCGTAGAGGACATGCGATCGCGACGACAAAATCGATAGCGGAATATCATCCCCCATGCAGAAGGTCGGCTCCTTGCCATCCTTCGCCATTGCCTGCACAACCATCTCTACATCTTCTAGGGAATAGCCATAGGCAGTCTGTTGATTCAAGCAGGTCGCCGAATCCATCTGGGCTTTGGCAAGGAATTCACCTTCGGCCAATGTCTGCCGCTGCTCCTTAATCCAGTCCCCATAGGGATGTGCCTGAGAAATTCGCTGCTTAATCTGCCAGTTGGTGAGAACTTCCTCTTTCTCCAGATCCACCGCAATCATCTGCCCTGGCCCTAGCCGCCCCTTAGATACGATGTCAGCCTCTGGGATTGGCACCACGCCAGCTTCTGACCCGACGATCACATAGTCATTTTTAGTAATGCAGTACCGCGCCGGACGGAGGCCGTTGCGATCGAGCGTCGCCCCCACCATCTTGCCATCACTGAATACGACTAGGGCCGGACCATCCCAGGCTTCTTGCAGGCCGCTGTAGTACTCGTAGAAGTCCACAATCTCAGGATGATCGGTAAGTGCAGGCTGATTGCGATAGGCTTCCGGCACCAAAATCATCAGCGCCTCTTGAGGGCTGCGACCAGACTGCACCAACAGCTCCATCGCGTTATCTAAATTGGACGAGTCGCTATTGTTCGCATTCACAATCGGATCGAGCGACTCAGCGTACTGGTCCCAGTGGGGATGGCTGAGCTGAGGCTTGCGCGCCTTCATCCAGTTGATGTTGCCGAGCAGCGTATTAATTTCGCCATTGTGACCTAGGAATCGCATCGGCTGCGCCAGCGGCCACTTGGGCATCGTGTTAGTGCTGAAGCGACGGTGATAAATCGCGAAGGCACTTGTGTAGAGCGGGTTCTGCAAATCGGCATAAAACATCCCGAGGACTTCAGAGCGCACCATCCCCTTATAGACAATCGTGCGGCTTGAGAAAGAACAGACATAGAAATCGGTGCCCCAGTCGCTCCCCATTGCGGCCTGTTCTATTCGCTTGCGGACCAGATAAAGCTGTCGCTCTAAGTCATCGCCCTTCAGCGTTTCAGAGGTGACAAAAAGTTGTTCGATTCGCGGCTGATTAGCTTTGGCCTGCTCTCCCAATACTTCTGGATGAACGGGGACGGGACGCCATCCAATGATGTTTAACCCTACTTCTGTGGCGAGGTGTTCTAGTTTTTGACGTGCGATCGCACTCCTCTCTTCATCATCAGGCAAAAACACCATGCCCACGCCCGTAGCGTCTTTCACCGAGGCATTCTGCGCCTCTAACCAAGGTTGAAACAAACCCCAAGGGATTGCGGTCATCAGACCTGCGCCGTCACCGGAATCGCGATCGGCGCTGCAGGCTCCCCGGTGCTCCATGCAGGTTAGCCCTGTCAGGGCATGTTCAATCAGGCGATGGGTTTCTTCACCGTGTTGACTAGCAATAAAGCCCACACCACAGGCATCGCGTTCCTCGACCAGCCAAGGCTGTCCTTGAAATCCTGCAGCGGTTTGGTGAGCCTGGTGATGAGACATTCTTGAGATACCTATAATCAACGTCTTAAGAGTAAATCTGCCAAAAGGAGAGATTTACCTGTAGCGAGCAGTGAGCCATTCCCATGCGTCCGGGGGAGTAATGACCGTATTACTATTGTAGCGACTTCAGCCAAAAGCTTGGTAGGCAAGCCATAGCCTTACTAAAGTGGCACCAATTTCAACCGTAAACTGTAGCAACGCCAACATAACAATGCTATTTTCTGTGGCGGGAGGAGACTCATGCTTTTCTAATGCGGCAGTGAGTCGATAGCAAGTAGCAAATACTAGGAGAGCAGAAGCCAAAAATGATGTCGGACGGTACGCTGCAGCTGCATCAATAAAGAGCGTTCAGTCTGCGAGCAATCCATCGGGATCAAAATCAGTTAGAGCAATCTCGGCAAGTTGACTAGCAGGTAAGCTATCAACGACTGAAGAAACATTAGGTTCATTGAACGGTAGGCGGGTTATATGAGTCCCGAGGAATTGCTGGAGCAGTACGCTGCTGGAAAACGCGATTTTGCTGGCATTGAACTCGAAGATGCTCGTCTGAACAGGGTTGACTTGCGAGGGATCAATCTCAGCGAAGCTAATTTGACAGGGATATCTCTCATTGGATCTAATCTCGAAGGAGCTACCTTGAAGAAAACAATTTTGGGTGATTCCGAACTAGCCAATATCAACTTGCGTGGCGCGGACTTGACCCAGGCCAGCCTTTCCTGTGCCACGCTAGGCAACGCTAATTTACAAAACGCTATTTTGATCGGGGCTAAACTCTTCCAAGCTTCCTTGATTGGTGCGTGCCTCATTCATGCGAACTTGCATCAAGCCGCGATGGGACAGACCAATATCAGTGGCGCTAATCTCTCCTACGCGAATTTACGAGACGCTTTCCTCAAGGAAGTTCTCTTCAATGCTGACTTATCCTTCGCTGACTTCAGCGGAGCCGAGACTTGGGACAACATTGAGGCATTGTTCACTCCAGGAATCCTCTGCAACACTATTTTGCCCGATGGCACCGTCAGGAACGATGACTGTTGATGGTTGTGCAACATCATCCGCAATTAATTTGACCTTCATAGATTCGGCCAATCCTGTGCACCGTGTAGGACTCGTAGAATCACGACGCGAGTTTCTTCCACCCAGTAAACCGCCACGTAGGGCGATCCCTTAATCACCAGTTCTCGGGTTCCGGCAGCACGACCGGGCCTACCTCGTTTAGGGAACTCCGATAGCCCTTCGATGGCTTTGAGAATCTGGCTTTCGGTTAGCTCGGCTGCATCTGGGTTGCGAAGCGCTAGGTAATCCCAAATATCGTTTACATCCTGTCGGGCGCTTTTAGTCCAAACGATGGACACTATGGAGCAGTTCGTCTACGAGAGTAGTCGGTAACGACTTCAGCATGATCTACGATTTCGCCTTGGGCAAGGTCATCAAACCCTTGCTGAACGGACTGTAAAAACTCGTATTCGTTACTGACGTAAGCTTCTAGAGCCTGATGGAGAATCCAGGCGCGAGTGCGGCCTAGCGATTCAGAGAGCTGGTCGATTTGGGTGGCAAGTTCTTCGGTGACTCGGGTAGAAACGGTGATTTCTTTGGTCATGGACGATCGATAATGATGTGACCAAGGTTGATTTATTTACATTGTAGACGTTGTAGACAGTTCACTGTATCTGCTCGAAAATATTGACCGCGCTCAGAAAATGATGAATAAGTCTTGCTGTCTCTGGTTCTTCATAGAACTAGCGTTACCACTTTGTTTGGGATTGCGATCGCAAACTCTAGCTCTTGCCGTTCTCTAGTCCTGATAGTCTCTTTGAAATCTTTCGTCAAAGCCATCGCTACCCTTAGCTTCTCCGCTTCTTGTTGGATTCATTGGAAGTTATTGTCCAGCTCTGAGCAAGATATCCCCGTGAATATGTAAGGTGTCGGTCTATACACAGTAAGCTATTCATAGGCTTAACGCTCGTTTATCAACTATGTTGACGCAAGAAAAGACTCAAAACTGGAAGCCCCTTATCAAGCAGTTTGAAAAGATTGCTGGCAAGCAGGGCGTTATCGTGACACCAGAAGAACGCTCCGTTTACGAATGTGATGGTCTCCTTAGCTACCGAGAACGTCCCAGTTTAGTGGTTCTGCCTCGCACCACTGAAGAAGTTGCTGCGATCGTTCGAATCTGCGACCAGAATGATATCCCCTTCGTCGCTCGCGGATCGGGTACGGGCTTGTCGGGAGGAGCGCTGCCCACAGAGGGCTGTGTTCTAATTGTCACCACTCGCATGAATCAAATTCTAGAAGTGGATCTAGAGAATCGCCGGGTTGTCGTTCAGCCAGGGGTGATTAATGCCTGGGTAACGCAAGCGGTCAGCCAGGCAGGCTTTTACTACGCACCAGATCCATCTAGCCAAATCATTTGCTCTATTGGCGGCAACATCGCTGAGAATTCAGGTGGCGTCCACTGTCTTAAGTATGGCGTCACCACCAACCACGTTCTCGGAATGAAGATGGTGCTGACCGACGGCTCGATTGTTGATCTAGGCAGTAAAGTTCCAGAGATGCCAGGGTACGACCTTACAGGTATCTTTGTCGGCTCCGAAGGAACGCTGGGCATTGCCACTGAAATTACGCTGCAGATTCTCAAAAAAGCGGAGACCGTCAAGGTTTTACTGGCGGACTTTACCAACGTTGAAGCCGCAGGGGCCACCGTTGCCGATATTATTGCGGCAGGCGTGATTCCAGCGGGTATGGAGATTATGGATAATCTCAGCATCAACGCTGTTGAGGATGTGGTGAAGACGGACTGCTATCCCCGTGATGCCGGAGCGATTTTGCTGGTAGAGCTAGACGGCATGGCAGTGGAGGTAGAGGCCAGCAGCCAGCGCGTTGCAGATATCTGCCGCCAAAATGGAGCGCGGAACGTCTCGGCGGCAGGTGATGCGGCCACCCGCGACAAAATGTGGAAAGGCCGAAAGGCGGCTTTTGCGGCGGCGGGGAATATGAGCCCGAATTACTTTGTACAGGATGGGGTGATTCCGAGAACGCAGCTTGCGGATACGCTGAAGCAGATTGAGGCGCTGAGCAAAAAGTATGGACATCGGGTGGCGAATGTTTTCCATGCTGGGGACGGTAATCTACACCCGTTGATTCTTTACGATGAGTCAGAGCCAGGAGCGCTACAGCAGGTAGAGGCGCTGGGCGGCGAGATTCTAAAGCTCTGCGTTCAGAAGGGCGGCAGTATCTCTGGTGAGCATGGAATCGGGGCGGATAAGCGCTGCTATATGCCTGAAATGTTCTCGAAGGCGGATTTAGAGACAATGCAGTGGGTCCGGCATGTGTTTAATCCAAAGGAACTAGCTAATCCAGGCAAGGTCTTCCCGACGCCACGCACTTGCGGAGAAGGTGCCCACACCCACAACATTCCTGCAGAGTTAGATGGGGCAATGCTATTCTAGTGCCCGCTTTGATTGAGACTTCATGGGTTGCGCAATTGAATCGTTCGGAGCGCTGCACCTGAACTAGCTTGATCGTTAAGTGGCAACTCAGGAAGGCGAATGCCAAAGTTTTCTCGAAGGTCACATAATCGTTGATCTAGATAAAACGTGTAATCTTCAGCAGGCCAACGGTGTTTCATTGCCATCGCGCTAATGAGCGTAGCAATAATTCTCGGAAGACTAGAAAGCCAAGTCTTGATCAAACGTCCGTATCCTATTTTTGACAGGACTTGTTGATGATCATCGTGCATGTTCACTCGGTGCATATCTTGCATCTTTACTGTTGTGCCAAAGGCCGTCCATACATGGGCAATGATTTCTCCTAACAAGTTAGTGGGACAACCGAATAGCACATGAATTGCATCATGCATATCAATGTCATCGCTCAGGTCAGGTACAACATTCTCTGCGGCATCACTAGTGGCTCCCTCATGGGCGCGAAGTTCTCGAACCCCCTCACGGAGAGTCTGGGTAGAGTTTGGATTCAGGTAATCGAGGTCTCGCATAAGTTTTCTCCTGAGTTGATTTGGATCCTAGAGCTGCCGAGTTTTGCCCAATCTGTTTCAAGTCTCTCTTCTATAGCTCAATGTTAGAGAAGTTCAGCCATCCCACAGTAAATACAGGCACTAACACCAACAATATAGACAAGCCAAGTGAGACCAAAACCAATTGCGCGACCGGGGGAAGGACCGTAGGTTTTGATTAAGCCCCATGCGTGGGCAATGCGTCCGATGGTCAATGCACCTCCCATGAGCCAGAGGGGCCAGGATGGGGTAGACATCAGCTCTAGAATGATGATCAATAGCAACCCCAGAGGGATATATTCTGTAAAGTTGCCATAGGCACGGACTTTGCGTTGCAGAAGTCCATCGTCAGCCAATTTGGTGCCCACAAATTGCCGAGTACATCTTTCGATAAACGCTGCCCATCGATTTGGGGTTGCGAGATAATTTTTCTGAGTCTTAATATCTTCCTCAATTTCTCCATGCCAAATTCGAGTTTTAGTGCGCTCTGCCACAACGATGCAGGAAAGGACAAATGCGATCAGACCATTGAGGCCGACAAAAAGTGCTGAGATAGGAACAGACATGGGCAATATTGGCTGTAGACCAGATCTACAGAATAGAAATTGAAAACTCGCTAGCCAAGTCCCCAACTGGGTACAAATTGATGAAATTTGCTCCTTTGATTGAAAAGCTTACAACTGTAGCGAATGAAGCGCAGTTGCGATCTTGCTTTATGGATTATGCCGGTGAGCTGGTCGGAGCAACGGCCTGGGGCTTGGATTTACTGGACCGGCGTGCTCAAGTGATTGAGTCAGATCTTTGGGGGGTGCCCGATACATTTCATGATCGCTATCAGGATATTGGACGCGATGCAGATCAAATCAGCCAACAGATGATTAAGCATCAAGTTCCAGTTCACAATCTATCGGTCTACTCTCAACAAGACTGGCACCAGAGCACACTCTACCAATCTATATTCCGCGTCTATGGTGTTGAACATGGGTTAGCTGCACCTCTAGTCGGCAACGGTTATTTGATTGGCGGTGTTTATTTTTTACGCGGGAAAGACTGGCCTGCCTTCTATGACGGAGATCTGATTCAATTGAGTGCTCTGTGTCTACATCTATCCGTGCGACTGGCGATGTTCCGCCTTGCTGTTGCTCCCTCTCTAGTCAACGGCTTGACGCCGCGAGAACTCGATATCTCTGAGTTAGTGGCTCAAGGCTGTAGCAATCGGGAAATTGCTTTGAAGCTAAACATCAGTCGCGACGCCGTCAAACAGGTGCTCAAGCGGATGTTTCGAAAGCTCAACGTTTCTGCCCGTGCAGAAATGGTTGCAAAATTGAAGGCTTAGCGCTTGGTGAGTATGAGTACTATATTTGGATGTCTGACCTGTGCGATCATGCTTCAAGGCTTCGAGCTTGTTTCCAGGCGGTATACGTAACGTCTATAGAAAAGTAGCGGCATGAAGTTGTTCTAACCTTCGAGCAGCAATCCGCTGAATTGACTGGAGCAGCTTTCTCGAAAACTTACCCTGAAAGAGCTTCTGTGTTTTCTTACAATTAAATGAAGCGATCACACATTAACCATAATGCTCCTCGTTAATAATGCCAAACATCCTCGTAAGGCTCTGCGATGTGAAATTATCAGGGTCTCGGTAGGACAGAGCAGTGGGGCCAACAAAGCTGTTTGTCTTACAGTTGATGGCGTTATGAGACTATAGAATAAGGACTTGAGAGGCCACGAATTATGGCTTTGGTCAATCCCACAACATTCATTTGGCGTTATGGAAAGAACGAAAGCAAAGTCTCCCGAGGCAATCAAAGCCTATGCTCTTGTTGAAACTCTGCAGAAGCGATTTGTCCAAAAATTAGAAAGCGTTAGTCGCTCTATGGGGCAAGAGCAGCCCTTCGAGCCACGCGAATGGTTTCGAGACCAGGGAGAATACGGCGGTGGGGTTCGATATCTAGCCACGGATGAACAAACTTTCAACCGTGCCTCAATTAATATTTCTCAGGTTAATTACGATCGCAACCCTGCTAAGAAGTTAGGCTCGGCTTCTGCGATCTCAACCATCGTCCATCCCAGAAACCCCCATGCACCATCGGTCCACATGCACATTAGCTGGACTGAAATGAAAAGCGGGAAGGGCTATTGGCGAATTATGGCCGATCTCAATCCCTCAATTCCTAATCAGGACTTCAAAGACCGTTTTGCCGCCTGCCTAAAAGAAGCAGCGCCCGAACAGTATGAAGAAGCGTCTGCCCAGGGCGATCGCTATTTTTATATCCCAGCTTTAGAGCGTCATCGCGGCGTGACGCATTTTTATCTTGAAGATTATTCCACGGATGATCCGGCTGCAGATTCTGCCTTGGCTCGGACCTTCGGTGAATCTGTGATTGATTGTTATGCCAGCATTCTCCAAGAAGCTGTTCAGGAGCAGGCCAACCCTAACGATTATGAGCAACAGCTCGCGTATCATAGTCTCTATCTATTTCAGGTCTTGATGCTGGATCGGGGAACCACATCAGGGCTGCTGGTTCACGATCAGAATGACGTGGGTATCTTGGGGTCTTTACCCGAAAAAGTGAGCCGGTCTCTTCTAACCTCGTGGAAACAATCGCTCCAGTCCCCACAGGATCAATTGTTAGTTAGCATCCTAGATGCTTTACCCACAGAAGAGCCTAGCCCGGTGGATGAGCCGACTAAGAAACGGTTGGCAAACTCCGTTCGCCTGCATTATCGAGCACACCCCGAGGCACTCAGTATGCAAGCGAGAGGGAATGTGATTCCACCGACCGTTCAAAATCACGGTTAGGCGTCTCCAACTTTTGTGAGTCATATTGTTTTTCTTTCTGAACGTTTCCCTCCCGATCTGGGGGGGGTTGCTCGGAGTGCGGGTCGCATTGTCTCATCTCTTACTACGCTGGGTCACTCGGTAGAAGTTGTGACCTGGAGTCGATATCTGCCGCCAGGAGACGTTGCTCCTCCAGAAAGAGTAGAGACAGCAGGTGGCCTGCTCTCGATTCATCGCATGGGCCTCTACCGTCATTGGGATGGCACTATGCCCCACACCCTCAATCTTCTCGATTGGCTTAATCATGATCATCCAATCGATGTTGTGTGGGGACACTACCTCTTCCCTGCAGGTTTTCTCGCGGTTTGGTTTGGTCAGCTCAATCACTGCCCCACGATTGTCAGCGCTCGGGGGAACGATGTGGATCGTGCCGTCTTTCCGCCCGGAGATTTTGCGCGGCTGCAGTGGACCCTTGCCCACGCTACTCAGCTCACTGCCGTGAGTCAAGATATGGCAAAGAAAGTGCAAATGGTTTGTGAGCGCAACGATGTAATAACTCTCCCCAATACTGTTGATGCAGATTTGTTCTGTGTTGCCAAGCCAGACTCTAACAAAGTGCTCCGGCAACAGCTTGGTATTGCAGATCATGAGACTGTGCTGGGCTTCTCAGGAGAGCTACGCGAGAAGAAGGGCCAGCGTTTTCTGCTTCAGGCTTTGACGCAGGTCCTGGAAACGCGACCTGCCTGCCTGTTAGTGATGGGAGAATTGCGAACGGCGGCGCAGTCTTTACTCCAGACCTTTGCCTTAGATCATCCAGAGGCGGCGGAGCGGGTGATTATAACGGGACACTTGCCGACGCCGGAAGAGGTGGTACAGCATCTCAATCTTTGCGATGTCTATCTACAGCCGTCGCTATGGGAAGGGATGCCCAATGCTTTGCTGGAGGCGATGGCCTGTGAGCGCTGCTGTATTGCCAGCGATGCAGGGGGAATTCCTGAGGTGATTACCCATGGAGAAACGGGCTTTTTGCTGATGAGATCGCAACTCCATCAACTCGGCCACGCCATCATCGAATGCCTTGCCCTACCCCACGAGCAGCGGCAAAAAATTGGACAGCAGGCCCGCCAACACGTCCAAGCAAAACATGGACTAAACACTGAAGCCATGATGCTGAAAACTATTCTAACTGCCGGCTCTAGGCAGACTCTAGATATCTAAAGACCTTATTGGACAGTTCAGAGGAATCAAAAGGCTTGGTCAAATAGTCCGTGGCACCGACAACCTTCGCTTTCGCGCGATTGATGAAACCGCTCCTGCCCGTCACCATAATAATCGGCGTGTCTTTGAGCTGAGGATGTTTACGCAACATTCGACAGAGATCGTAGCCATCCATTCGAGGCATTTCAACATCCAGCAAGATCAAGCTAGGATTCGATTTGATGACCTTGACCAACGCCTTAATGGGGTCGTCAATTAAGATTGGACAGAGCTTCTCTTGGATCAAATATCTCTGTACCATCTTCAGAATGGCAGGGCTATCGTCAATACAGATAACGGTGTATTGACTCATGGAGCCAGTTTTGTTCTCAATCAAGAATTGATCTGCAAATTCCTGAGGATTATAAGAGACATCACCGCTTAAGTTTGGATCTGAGCTAGGGAATCTATCCGAGAATCTAGGGAACAAGTGATAAGGTGCAATCGGCTCCCTCAGGATAATCGTTTTCTCCGTGATTTCAGAATATAAATCCTGGGCCAAGGACAGCTCGTCCTGTCCTAGAATCACCGCCAACTTTCGAAAGCTGAAGCCCCTGAGAACGCCACCGTATTTTTCGAGCTTCTCAGAACCAGACTGGCGCTGAAGCTCACTTTGGCTGAAGTAATAGAGTCCCTGATAGGGAGACCAAATTTCAGGACCTAGATCTCTCCAGGCTTTGATGCGATATTGACACTCTTGAACCAGAAGCAACAGGTCTAAGCGACTCATCGGATCTAAAGAGGACGAACGACTAATAAATCGATAGTCTCCTGCCACAAGCAGTAAATATGATTCGAGAGCTTCCTGTGACAGTCGCTTAATCAGGAGCATGACCTGCTCCGTATTCAAGTAATTCTGATCCTGGAGCCAGCGAATCGCTTGATAGCTAAACGGTAGATCTTGCCGAGCATCGTAGCGATTAGATAGCGCCCGAACGTCTTGCTTAATTTTCTGATTAATGGCAGGTACGATACGGCTAAAGTCCTTTAGATGCCGGTCTAATACATCCGAAGGATTGATTGAATGGCTCGCAAATACGAGCTGCCCCCCTTCAACGTAAATTCGCCAGACCGCATCACAGCTTACAACTTCTAAAATGCCGCTGCTTGATGATGCGACAAGCTGGCTCAGAATAGCCTTTGGCGGTGTGTTGCTCGTCAGTTGACCTTTGATCTCTACGTCTATTTCTTGCTTCACTACTGTATTTACTCTATATCTAAGGAATAAAAAGCTGCTTCCTGTCTATCAAATAAGGATCAAAGGTAAAGACTAATCTGTGCGTTATCAATAATGAGTCTGGCGCTCGAGTCAATTGTTCTTTATATGTATAACTTATATATAGAATGCCCAGTTTTATGTCTTATATAACAATCCTCACTATTGAACGTTGAGAAAAAACTGTCTGGTATATCTACTCACAAAAGATAGATAGCTGTGATCTATATCACTTTGCACATCTAAAATATTTTGGTTTGAAAAGATAGTATTCACAAGCTTCAAAATTGAACTGAAAATCGTGATGTTTTGCGTTTTTATGTCTTCCCTGGCTTAATTTAGCTTTATGGTTGAACCGGCTTGGAGTCTACGATCTCCTGCTTTGTTGTGCTTCAAAGTGTGGGGCTGATGTTCTTAGTCACTTTGTGAATGCCTAGACGTTTGTAAACTCGAATGAGATCCTGGTTGGACTTTTCCCACGTATAAAATCTCTCGATATAAGAACGCGCCCCTTGCGATAGCTGTAGGCGCAGATCAGGATTAGCCCGTAGCAGCAGCAAATTATCTTTAATCGCCTTAGCTGAGCCTGGACGCCCCATCAGTAGATGTATATTTTGCCTTCCCAATGCATGAACAACGTCTAGATCGCTTGTCACGACTGGAGTTCCGGAGGCCATGCCCTCTAGAATCTTGAGCGGACAGCATCCTTGTATGCAGTTGCGATCGTTGGCTTTGAGTGGGGCAACGATCACGTCAGCGTTGTGCATCTGCTGTACAAGCTGAGCCTGGTTCACGGGGGCTAAAATCTGAACGCGGTCCTGCTGGCCTAGGCGGCGGATTAATTTGAGCAGAGATCGCAACTGCTGTGGCCTCGCGGGTCCCAAAATCGTTAGCACTGCTGGAAAATCTCGACAATATAGATCCAGTGCTTCGATGGCTAAGTCAACGCCTTGCCAAGCGCTCAGCGTCCCAAAATACAGCATCTTTAGCGGCTGAAGATCAGGGCTGAGGCGCGGTGCTCGATAGGTAAAGACACTTAAATCTACGCCGTTGGGAATCACCGCAATTTTGTCTGCGGGCACTCCCTGCTGTACTAAAAAAGCTTTGGTGACGCCACTGGGCGTGATCACCTGATCGGCCTGGGATAGGCACAGTGCTTCTTGAGCTAATAGCTTGTGCATTAGCTCGGAATCCTCTGCGACACGGGGATAGCGGTACTTCAGCTCAATGGACGGCAGTCCGTTAATTTCTAAGATCAGGCGATCGCAAAGTTCCTGCTTACGTTGAGCGATGGGAAAACCTTCGTAAATAGAGCGCACATGGATCGCCTGAAATCTTTTATTTCTAAGCCATTGATCAAGCTGCCGACGAAAGCTGAGAACGCGATCGAGTAGAGTTTTGCCCAGGGCCGGGAGCGCTGTGTGATAGACCCCTGGCCAGCGTTGGTGGGAGAGGATCTCTTCTGGTGTTGGGGAGACGCTGACTAAATGGAGGGGGCCAAATTGATTTGCGATCGCACCTGTAAACGCTTCAATATGAACGGCGGCACCCTTCGGGGCTGGAACAATATCAAAACTAATGTAGGCGAGGGGAAAATCGGGCATAACCTGAGATGATAGACCTGATCGAAATCAGCTAGATTTTGAGTAGAGAAATCTCTCTCTCAAAAGGATAAAAGCCGCAGGAGATTTAAGTGACCCTCAACCTTGAATCATTTAGACAGACCTTAGTTTACGATCAAAGGAGCACAGCAAAAAAGCTGATTGCTGACCTGATTTTGATCGAAGACAGTGACGCTATTGCAGAGGAAAAGCAAAAAAAATTAGGAGGTATTCTGACCTTCGTTGTGATTGGATTTTTCTTGTTTTTGTTTTTAGGCTTTTTCTTTCCCCCATTATTTATTCTCGTGGCGATCCTGGCGCTTCCTCTGGTGATCTTGACCGTGCTGTGGAACAGGCAGAAAAGTCGCAACATCATCAACGAGCGCTACGAAATCCCTAAGCTGCTGATTCCTAAGTTCCTGCGCGATATGCAGCCGGAAGCCTCTGTTCATCTTGCCGTTGACTTTAGCGATCCGAAGGCCAAACGCAAAAAAGTTGATACGATTCCTGATCCTAGACGGTCGAAGTGGAAGATTGATCGCTACACCGACCCGTGGCTTCGGCTAGAAGGACAGTTTCTTGACCATACTCGCTTTCAAATTTCGATTACAGAATTCACCATTGAAAAATATGGCTGGAAGCGCAGCCGCAGCGGGAAAAGTAAGTTCAAGCGTAAAGCGAAGCCTAAAGGGTTAGAAGTGGCGCTCATGCTGCAGTTTTCTAGAAATCGATATGGGGCGATCTCGATGCTCCAAGCATCTTTATCTGAAGCGATCAAGCTGCCAAACAATGCTCGAATCAAGCGCCTGAAAGTGAGCGATAACCGCCTACTGTTGGCCGCTAAGATCCCGCCTGCGAGCTATGCCAGAAATGCGGATACTCAGGAAGTGGATCATCTGGTGACTCAAATGTTTCTCAGTCTTTACCACGGTCTCAATTTAGCGAAGCAGCTTTCGAGAACGACTTCATAACGCTTTTAGTTTAGTCTTTTCACTTATATCTATATGCCTACCTCCAATCAAACACCAATTCTACAAGGCTTGCTGATCAGCCTTTTGCTTGCTCCACTCTTGCTGCTCAATAGCTGTGGTGCAACAGAGCAAGAGGCTCCGCCTTCAACTGAGGCTGCTGCCCAGCCAGATCAGCTGAGTACCGGTGAACCCACAACTGTGAAAGCATCGGTAAAGTTTAAGCAGGATGGGGGGCAAGAGCGCTTCACCCTCAAATACAAGCCCGACGGAGCCAAGCTAGAGGATGCTGCGGGGGCTGAGATTGCCAGACTGAATATAGACGCAGCCCAGAAGGTCAAAATTAAGGATCCTCAGGATCAGGTGCTGGGTTACGTGGTGCCGACCACTGGAGCCTGGAAGCTAGAAAATGCCGAACAGTCAGAGGAGCTTTATATTCTTCGCCAACAGGATGATGGCGACTACAAGCTAGAAACCGGTAGCGATCAGCCAATTTACCGAATTAAGAAAAGAGAGTATGGATATGAAATCGAATCTCCTGACAAGCAGTCCCTCTACAAAGTAAAGGAGAAGGAAGGTAAGATTTCGCTCCGCAATGCTGAAGATCAAACCGTTCTCTATTCCAAGGACAAAACATCCCCGATTGCAATGGCCTGCTTCGGGTTTGAGGTGCTGACGCCAGAACAGCAGGCCGCCCTCGCCTATGCCGTTTCTCAGTCAACTCCCTGATGCGTATTCAACTAATTTGGACTGATCCGGGCAGCGGGCAAGTCTATCAGCCCGTGTTTGCTTTGCCCATTGCCCTCGGACGTAGCTTTGGCTTGATGCCGGGGTCTCTCGATGGACAGGCGGTTAGCCGGGTTGTGCTGGCCGATGATCAGGTGGAGATTTATCATGCACTGCTTAAAGAGCAGGATGGGTCTGTTGCGATTGAGGGGCAAGCCAATGCGTCTCTGAGCGTGAACGGCATTGCTTTTAGTTCTGCACCGTTACAGGAGGGCGATCTGATCCAGATCGGCCCCTTTGAGCTGGAGTTCAAGCTCCCGGCTGAAGATACCCTGCCGCCGGTTGCTCCCGTTGAGGCTGTGCCGCAGAGTCCCCCCTCGGCTGCTGGCGAAGACCTGCAGCCTCCGTCGGCGGCTGGAATCCCTAATCCAGTGTCAATGAGTGGGGCGAGTGGGTTTGATGAATTGGCCTCGGGGCTATCCTCGGCTGCAGGGGAGAGTGTTGCTGGGAACTGGAGATGCGATCGCAAAGTGGGCTTCCTGTTCAAGCGTCCCTGTGAGCGCACGACACCTCAGGGCTGCCCCTACTGTCGCAATGGTCAGGCTAACAACGATCCCTACTTTTACGACTATGATCTTTACCCCAACTATGGACGCTATGGTCGGGGCTATTGGGGCTACAGCTATTATCGTGATCGCGATCGCTACGCCTACAACAGCGATTCACGGAATGTAGACTTTACTGAAGCCGATGCTGCCAGCTTTGAAGATGAAACGGATACCGACTATGAAACCAGCTTTGGTGATAGCTAGAGTATGACCACCTGGCTCATTTATGCTCTTGGCGGTGGTTGGGGACACTTGAATCGTGCGATCGCGCTGGGTTGCAGAGCGGCACAGCAGCATCGAGTCCGCATTCTAACCAACTCTCCCTACGCAAGCTGGGTTCAAGAGCAGCTACAGGCAAATGTGCTGCCGGTCCCAGCGTCGCATTTAGAACTGCAGGTGCTATCGGCTCAGGTAGAACCGGCTGAGACTAGTCATCAGGTTCAGGAGCAGATCTTGAATGCTGAATTTGACTGTTTGATTGTTGATACTTTCCCGAGGGGGCTGGGGGGTGAACTGGTAACCTGCCTACCGATGCTCGAGATCCCTAAGGTACTGATTCACCGTGTCTTGAATCCCGACTATGTGGTTGCGAAAGATCTCGTCCCCTGGGTTGCCCAGCAATACGATTTGGTTTTAGTCCCAGGGGAGAAAGAGGACACCTGTTTTGCGGATTTGCCCCAAGCGGTCATTACTGAACCGTGGGTGATGTTGAGCCATCCAGAATTAGATCCAATCAATACACCTCAACCCTTGGTGATTATCTCTGCGGCAGGTAATCCAGACGAACTAAATTTTTGGGGAGAACTGACGGCGAAGATTCAGGCTGCGTTTCCGCAGGTGACGGTGCGCTGTTTAGCGTTTCAGCAGCCGCACAACTGCCCCGAAGAGTGTTGGGTACAGCACTGGCCGGGGATGACGGTTTTGCAGCAGGCAGATGTGATTGTGGGGGGAGCGGGCTACAACACGATTTTTGAGGCTGTTGCGTTGGGTATTCCGCTAATATCGCTTCCCTGTGATCGTCGGTATGATGATCAGAAGCAGCGGGCTATTCAGTGGTCCCATCCGGTGAGCAATGCAGAGGATGCGATTGCAACTCTGTCTGTATTGCTCCAAGCCCCGCGACATCAAAATAGATCATCAAGGTACGTGAATGGAGCCGATACAGCGGTCCCTTTGATTGCAGGTTTACCTGCGCCCCTTGATGGTTAGCCAATAGCCTGCAGTGTTTCTCGTATGATGCTGGCGATGATCCCCCCCAGCCCCCCTTGAAAAAGGGGGGAGAATTCTTGCTGATATTTTATTGTTAGAACAAAAGCTAGATACCAGCTATGAACCATCAAATATAGCGGTATACGTATTGATTAGGACATCAAAATGTTTGAACACCATGTCTGCTAAAGAAGGTCTGCCCTAACTCAGCCGCGTATTGCTATATTCAACCTACAACTGGCCCCAAGCATCACAGTAAACAGTCCCCAAACACCTAATGTAAAGCATCAACAGCCACCCCCCTTCTTAAGGGGGGATTAAGGGGGGATCATGCCCAATCTCAATCAAAGCAACTTCCACCTCGCCTACAACCCCAAACTAATCGCCAGAGCCAAACAACTCCGCAAAAACATGACCCCAGCGGAAAAAAAACTCTGGTACGGCTATCTAAAAAACTTCAAATTCAGAGTTCTAAGACAACGTCCCATCGATCACTTCATCGTTGATTTTTACTGTCCCAGCCTCAAGTTAGTCATCGAAATTGACGGGGGACATCACTCTGTTGAAAAAGTGAAAGAGTATGACCAAGCCAGAACTCAGGTCTTGGAGGGTTATGGCTTGAGACTATTGAGATTTACTAATCAGCAAATTTTGCAAGGCTTTGAACAGGTCTGTGAGGTAATTGAAGGGCTGATCCCCCCTTAATCCCCTTTGGAAAGGGGGGCGAGTTCTTTAGTGCAGCAATTACTGAAAGATTGATATCCATGAAAGCAGTTATCTTACTCTCGGGGGGCCTCGACTCCTCTACTGTTCTCTACCGTGCTAAAGCGGAGGGGCTGGATTGCTATACGCTCTCCTTCGACTACCAGCAACGACATCGGCAGGAATTAGAAAGTGCGATCGCAACTGCAAAAGCAGCCAACGCCACCGAACACCAAATCATCAACTTCGATCTGCGGCTTTGGGGCGGTTCTGCCCTAACGGATCAAAATATTGATTTGCCAGCCCATCGTTCCTTAGATGAAATGTCCGAGCAGATCCCTGTTACCTACGTTCCGGCTCGCAATACTATTTTTCTCAGCTTTGCCCTCGCCTATGCAGAAGCGATCTCAGCTCAGCAGGTCCACATTGGTGTTAATCAGCTCGATTACTCTGGTTATCCTGACTGCCGCCCTGACTATATTCAGGCAATGGGTGAAGTCTTCCGGCTGGGGACGAAACAAGGGCGTGAAGGGCAGCCCATTGAAATCGTGTCGCCGCTCATAAACCTAACTAAAGTTGAAATCATTGAGCTAGGAAATCAGCTCGGCGTACCGTGGCAAAAAACCTGGTCCTGCTATAGCGATGGGGGTGGACAGTCCCCTCCCATTGCCTGTGGGGAGTGTGATTCTTGTCAGTTGCGGCTAGCCGCCTTTGCGAAGTTGGGCCTCCAAGATCCGCTGCCCTATCGATCGACCCAGGTAAAAAACTGAGGCTCTGATTAAGACTCTTTGCGACGTTCTAACATCTCAACTCGACCAAACAGCTCCTGCACCTGCTCATTTTGCAGACCCAAGACTTCAATAACTCCAGAGAGTCGCTGAGTCTGTAGGTTGACCACATCTATTAAGCGATCAAATTTTTGTTCTGTTTGCATTTGTTGTTCCGTTAGGAGATCAAACTTTCGATCTGCCTGCAGTTGCTGCTCTGTAATGCGGGTCAGTTGTTCGTCCACGCGGTCTAAACGCTCAGCTCTACGCAAGTCTGACTCTTGCAATTGGCGTTGAATTGCCAGCATTTGCTCAATCTGCTTCTCAAATTCCTCGTTGGTCATTTGTTCCTCACGACTGCCTTCTCTAAGTGTAATCGCGATTGCCTTCAGCTTTGGTATGGCTCGAGGATAGGCGGTCACCTCATCCTGCGAGATGGGGACAACCCCTATATCATTAAGGAAGATTAAGAATATCCATTCTAAAAATTCCATGACTGCTCAACTTGCCGCACCTGCGATCTCAACCCAAACCTGGACCTGGCAGGGCCACCAGATCCACTACGCAGTTCAGGGAACTGGTCAGCCCCTCGTGTTGGTTCACGGCTTCGGTGCCTGCATTGGTCACTGGCGCAAAAATATTCCGGTATTGGCAGCGGCGGGCTACCGTGTCTTTGCCCTCGACTTACTCGGTTTCGGAGCCTCGGATAAGCCAAAGCTCGACTACAGACTAGAGATATGGCAAGAGCTGCTGCAGGACTTCTGGTCAGCGTTTATTCAAGAGCCAGCCATCTTCATTGGTAACTCAATGGGGGGGCTGATTACTTTGATGATGCTGGCACATCACCCTGACATTAGCGCTGGCGGCGTTCTCCTCAATTCTGCCGGGGGCTTGAATATGAATATGCGCGATGACGAGCAGAACGTTGTCCGGCGCATTTTAATGGGGGGCATCAATACCCTGATTGCCTCGAAGCGTCTGGGGCCATCCCTTTTCAATCGCGTACGAACCAAGCAACGCATTCGCGGTTCTCTCTCTCAGGTTTACCGCAACCCTGAAGCGATCACCGATGAGCTGGTGGATATGATCCATGCCGCTGCTGCCACACCGGGTGCCCAGGAAGCCTTTGCCTCAATCATGACGGCTCCGGCAGGTCCAAGACCTTCTGAGCTGTTGCCCAGCATCGAGAAACCGCTGCTGGTGCTTTGGGGTGAGAACGACCCTTGGGCGGCACTGCCGACCGCCGATATCTATCGCCTGCTCAGCGAAGAGGCGGAGACTCAGGTTACGTTCAAAACGATTCCAAACACCGGCCACTGCCCCCACGATGAACGCCCCGAAGTGGTGAACCCGTTAATCATCGATTGGCTCTCCCAGCTTTAACGAAATGGATTTTTGCCCTGATCTGGTAAAGCAACAGGCCTTAGATATTGGCTTTCATAAGGTCGGGATTTCTGCCGTTCAGCCCCGCGACACGGCTACTCTCCAGTCCTGGTTAGCGCAGGGCTACCAAGCAGAAATGGCCTGGATGCAGGATCCGAGACGGCAGGATATTGAGCAGGTGATGCCGGGTGTGCGTTCGGTGATTTCCGTTGCCTTGAATTACTACGCGTCTCAAGAGCGTCCACAAGGAAAGCAATACGCCAAGATCTCTCGGTATGGCTGGGGGCGAGACTACCATCGAGTCTTAACGAAGCGCCTTAAGGCTTTTTCTGCATGGTTAGAATCGCAAGGTGAAGGCATCCGCACGCGTTACTACGTCGATACTGGCCCGGTGCAAGATAAGGTTTGGGCTGAACGCGCAGGTCTGGGCTGGATTGGCAAGCATAGTAACTTGATTAGCCGCGACTATGGCTCCTGGATTTTTCTGGGGGAAATTCTCACGAACCTTGAGCTAGAACCCGATACGCCCCATACTCAGCATTGCGGTACCTGCACCCGCTGCCTAGAGGCCTGCCCTACCCAAGCCATTACGGAACCCTTTGTGGTGGATGCCAATCGCTGTATTGCCTACCACACAATTGAAAATCGTTCGGAGACGCTCCCCCAAGAGGTGGCTGACAATCTGCAGGGCTGGGTGGCAGGGTGTGATATTTGCCAAGATGTTTGTCCCTGGAATCAGCGGTTTGCCAAAGAAACAGATATCCCTGACTTTCAACCCTATCCCTGGAATGTGGGGCCAACTCTGGCCGAGCTAGCAACGGTGTCGGAGGAAGAACGCGATCGCAAGTTCCCTGCTTCAGCCCTCCGTCGCATCACGCGCAAAATGCTACAGCGCAATGCCCAGGCCAGTTTAGACAACCCTGTACAAAAATAATGATGTATACTCCGCCTCTGCTGCTCAGAAATGGTCTAACCATGACCCTGTATATTGCGCTGTGGGCAAATCGCAATTGGAAGGCCACCATCGCTGCCCCTGAGCCACCCTATCAAGAGCATGTGTTTACTGGCGCTGAAGATACCCCCATCTTTGGCATTATGGCCATTCCCGAAAACGCCAAGGGAACGATCGTGGGCACCTACGGCATCACCGGCACGCTCGACAATCAGTGGTACTTGAGGTTGCTGGGCCGCAAAGCCTATGCCGACGGTTATGCCGTGGTTCTCTTTGACTGGCGTGCCCACGGCAAAACGGCTGAACTCTCGCCCGCCTTAACCTCTGACGGGATTTTTGAAGGCAAAGACTTTGTCCATATTGCGGCGCAGGCAAAAGCGATGGGCTGTCCCGCGCCCTTCTGGTTCACAGGGTACTCACTCGGCGGGCAGTTGGCGCTGTGGGCCGTGAACGCCGCCGAGACCGTGGCTGACTGGGGGCCAGAACTAAATATCCAGGAATCTGAAATGGCGGGTGGCGCAGTGATTTGCCCCAGCTTGGAATCAAATCGCTCATTATCCTATCTGGTGAATGCACCGCTAGGTAAATATTTAGAAGGTGCGATCGCAAAATCGTTAAAGCAACTGCTATGGCAAATTCATGCCACCCATCCCGAGGCGATCGATCCCGCTGCAATTGAGCGCGCCAACAGCATTTGGGGGTTTGATAATGAGATCGTCATTGGCCGTCTAGGCTTCGATTCCGTTGAAGATTACTATGCTGCAACCAGCCCGCTCTATCTACTGCCGAAATTAAAGAAGCCAACGCTGATCGTCTATGCGGCGGATGACCCTATGTTTGACCCGACGCTCGTTTCCGAATTGCAGCACCTTAGTACCGAAAACCCAGCCTTAGAGCTGGTATTAACTGATCATGGAGGACATGTCGGCTATTGGAATAGCGAAGCAGGACAGCGCGACAGCGGAGACCGCGACCAGTGGTGGGCCTGGAACCGCATCCTTGAATGGTGGCAAAAATTCCCTGTCTTGGATTCACAAGTGATAGATGTTAGAGCTGCCAAAATATCTTAAACTGACCGATTCCAACCCAAAACCCCCACCCAGAAGGGCAGGGGCTTGGGCTTTGATTATGTAAAGTCCCTTCGGAACCAACAGCATCCATACCCCTAAGATGGTTTTTAGGTCTGCCAGTTTGCGCCTTGTCCTTTCGGAACAAGTTGCCATTTCG
This sequence comes from Acaryochloris thomasi RCC1774, assembly GCF_003231495.1. Lineage (NCBI taxonomy): Bacteria > Bacillati > Cyanobacteriota > Cyanophyceae > Acaryochloridales > Acaryochloridaceae > Acaryochloris > Acaryochloris thomasi. The sequence goes on along the minus strand of NZ_PQWO01000001.1, from coordinate 94,135 downwards.
GGGACTCAGCTGGGCTATATGCGGGGGGTATGACAGCCCAATAAATACATCGTAAAAGATAACTAAACCGTGGTTAACCGAGAAATTACGGAGATTTTGCAAACTTTCCTATACGCTCTTGCTTAAATCGTGTATTTGTCCCAGTAGCGCGTCTTCCAGCGCTGTTCCTCGTCTAGAGGAACAGATGCTCTAAAGATAAGGCGCCCCATCTCGATGGCTAAACTTCCAGCCCAACTCTGTTTGAACGGCAACCAGATCGTTATCAGGGTAGCTTACGCGATCTTGTGCCGTGCGATCTCCCACCTCGAGATATGCAACGTCAGTATCAGAGCGGTTGATTAGATGGTGACCATCTTCAGTGCCCGCTGGGAACCCCGCCGCCATCCCTGCTCTTAAGACTTGTTCGCCTTCGCCAGTGACCAAGGTTATCGCTCCCTGAAGCACGTAGATGAACTCATCTTGATGACTATGCCAATGGCGTAGCGCTGAACGGCTACCCGGCGCCAACCGCGTTAGGTTAACACCAAAATTTTTCAAACCTGCAGCATTACCCAACCGCTGCTTGATTCGCCCAGCTACAGCAGACTCAAATATCTCAGGATAACTAGAGCCTGTTTCTACGGTTACTTGATGCGGATCAATGATCATTAATCATCGCCTCTCTGATAACAAAACCGGCTCCTCTACTTGAGAAGCCGGCCTATAACCTTCAGCGAGTGCTGAATCTTCGATTTATTTCAGCTTAGCCAGCCCAACCTGCTGCAGCTTGGTCCAAAACATAGGCTGCAACGTTCTCAATATCTGAAGCAGATAAAGTGCTACCAAAAGCAGGCATTGCGCCATTACCGTTGGTGACCTGAGTTGCGATCGCATCTGCTGTATCTTTGCCATTAGCAGAAAGGTCATCCTGCTTTAAGGTTTTCGCAGGGTTAATCGTATTGTTGCCACCCATATGGCAAACAGCACAATTTGCGTTGAAGACGCCAGCACCGGCACCAGCATCAGCCGCCATTGCAGGACTTGCAAAAGTAACAGTTACAAGTGCCATTGCCATTAGGGCAATAGATAGTAGCTTTTTCAAAATGATTCTCCTCTCTTGAGATAATGTCAGACTGTGAAAACTCTGATGTTTCACAGAAATTTTATTGTAAAGACCAGCCTTGGCAAAGCCTCAGCTCAGATCGTGAGCCAGCATATACCCACGTCAGTATTTTAGGATGCGCGACGCCCCTTACACGCAAAAGATGTTTAGACCTAATAGATTCAAAAATCTTGAGCGCCCCAACCCGGCGTCGTCTCCGACGCCCTGAGGACCAAGGCAGATAGCTTATTTTATCCGATAGCCAACTTCCTGGCATCTCTCGGCACCCAAAACTTAAGATCGCTGCACTGCTGAGGGTTGAACAATTGAGTATGGCCCTCTGCATTCACCTTTACAGGAACCGCTTCAGTCGCCTTAAGATAACGGCGAATTTAGAGATTGATGGTGGCGGCTTGAGCTGGCTGGCCTATTGGGAATAGACCCAAAGGACCAGCAGCAAACGAGCCAGGTGATGAGTAGTGGATTCAATGTTCAACATCATCAGGTCTAAAGGATTAGCGAGTGGATTTACCGCCGCCCCATGATTCGCCTTTAATATTGGGCTGTACCAAGATGTACTGAGCTACATCGACTAAATCTTCGTCATTTAGATTTCGCATTGCAGGGAATACATCTGCACTCTGAGTGCTGGGATGCAGTTCAGCAATCTCTTCTAAACCGTCATACGTGGTTGGATTATTCATGTAGTCGACTAACGCAGCCACATTATTGCGAGAAGGGTTTGCACCTTCTAATGACCCTGTTGACAGATTGAGGGTTGGATTTGTTTTTGTGTCGCCACCGGTATGGCAGATTGAGCAGGCAAAGTTGAATTTGCGCTCACCGTTAGCCAGGTCATCTAGGCTCGCGGTCACTGTAGCCCCGCTGGCATCTGCAGAGACTGTCCGAACGGCTTCGGTAATTTCTACAGCATTTGCACTACCCGTCAACAATTGGAACGCCAAGAAGACTGTAGCCACCGCCAGCAACATGTATCTTTTCAGCATAGTTCTCCTTTCAATTTTGCTTCTTTAATCAGGCTCTCATCAACACAGATCAATCAATACATCTCAAGTGAGCAGCTCCCATGGACGCAAACAAATCCTCAACATTAAGCGATCACAGACTCACAACCTCCTCTTCAGAGCAAGGGTAATCTGTCGCTATTTATGTAATCGATAGGTCTGCAAACCCCATGATTATGAGCTTGATTGATTCTGCTAATATCATGCCATTGAGAGGTCCCTTTCCCAAATCTGCGCTTGATATAGTTTGGAATGGTGATATTGGCAATATTCAAAATTAGCGTCCAATATGCTCTGCAGCAGGATTCATCTGCCCCTTAGGCATATCTGAAACCTTGGGTAAAGGCTGGTGAATTCGAATCAATCGCGCTAGCGTGGCCTTCAGTTGTGGGCGCTGTACAATGGCATCAACAAAGCCGTGATCCAGCAAATATTCAGCGGTCTGGAAGTCATCGGGTAGCTTCTCTCGCAGCGTTTGCTCCACCACTCTGCGTCCGGCAAAACCAATCGTCGCCTTAGGCTCAGCTAGAATCATATCCCCCAGCATGGCAAAGCTAGCCGTCACTCCACCCGTCGTAGGATGGGTCAAAACGGGGATATAAAGAAAGTGATGGGCTCGATGTCGCTCTAGTGCGGCTGAGGTTTTTGCCATCTGCATCAAACTCAACATTCCCTCCTGCATTCTTGCTCCCCCTGAGGCGCAAACAATGATGATCGGGCGACGGTCCTGAGTGGCTTGTTCAATGAGTCGCGTTAACTTTTCACCCACAACCGATCCCATACTCCCTCCCATGAACCGGAAGTCCATGACCCCCAATGCTACGGGTAGGCCTTCCATCAGTCCCAAGCCGGTCTGCACTGCATCCCGCAGTCCGGTTTTCTCTTGATAGTCCTGCAGCCTCTCGCAGTAAGCCTTGCGGTCTTTGAACTTGAGCGGATCGCAGGCGATTAAATCTTCATCCATTGCTGACCAAGTTCCGTCATCAATCAGCTGATGAATACGCTCATCGCTGAAGACACGCATGTGGTGATTGCATTCTACACAGACCATGAGGTTCGTCTGTAAGTCTTTTGTGTAGGTCAATGCGCTGCAGGACTCACACTTCGTCCATAGCCCGTCAGCGATATCTCGCTCGGGTTGCGCCTGTGGTGCAGGACTTGATTTTTGACGATTTGCAAACCAGTCAAATAAGGACATGGGACTTGTGAATTCCTCTATAGCAAGGCCAAGGGTGACAAAGACAGATGAGCGTCTATGAATCCAGCCACCCTATTGTCCAGTTACAGATGCATTAGAGCAATGGGGGATGAATCGTTAACAGATTATTAACTTTGATTCTAGCGAGCATCTTGACCTTTTCGTGCAGGAATCTATAAAAGATGGCGGGTCTGGGATCAGCTCTGATTTTGACAAATGTCGATCGATTCTGGGATTAGGCGATGGCAGAAAATGACAAACGGTAAAAAATAATACAAATTGCATCCTTGCCCCTTTAAAGAAGAAAAGGAGACTTGGGTACTCTGATCTTAGAGACAGATTTAGACCTTACTAACTCCATCACGTTTCAAGATCATCATGCTAAGCCAGACTAACTCGAACCGATTTCCTATGTGGCAGTACCTTAACCAGCCACTCTTTCACCCTGATGTTCAGCTTCAGCTACACCCCAGTCAATTCTGGCGGCAGCATCGTATTCAGTTCCTCGATCGGTGCTGGAGTCGAGACTGTGCTCGGCATAATCATCCTCATCAATAAATAATGCGCATGATGAGTCGTTACTGGTTGATCGGCATGGGGCTGATCGGATGACTGAGGCATTCGCTGGTACTTCCCTGGTGGACTCTTCGCTTTAGCTCCGTTATTGTGCTGGTGGAGCGACACCACAAAACTAGTCTTGATATAGAGTTCAGGATTCTGACTGAGAATCTTGCCTCGACCCAACACGATTGGCTCTCACCATTGGTATGTATCAATGCTGGGGGCCATTGTTTTTGGCCTCCTTTCAGGGGTCTAGAGCCTGCTTCAAGGTTGGATGTTATGAAGTTTGGTGACTCTCTTGCCTGCTCTCACCCCCTTCAGAGAGTGGGCGATGTACAATTATGGAATAGGATTCATCCTAATCCCGACCGGATTACCGGGCAATCTTGTCTCAATTAATCTACCTTAATAATTATTAGCTACCTGATCGCCTCACTTACTCCGGGGTGATTTTCTGTCTTTAAGTCTATTTTCTGCGCCTGTACACATGGTTAACGCTCCTTCCGCTCCTTCGATTGCTAAGCCCTCCAAACTTGAGAAGATCAAGGAAAATAGTCAGTTCCTGCGTGCTCCTCTAGTGCAAGAACTGCAGACACCCACGTCCTTTTTGCCTGAAGACGCGATTCAGATCCTCAAGTTTCACGGATCTTATCAGCAAGATAATCGGGATAACCGAGTTCGCGGGCAGGAGAAAGATTATCAGTTCATGCTGCGTACCCGCTGCCCAGGGGGCTTCATACCGCCTGAGCTTTACCTGACACTCGATCATCTGTCAGAAACCTATGGCAATCAGACGCTCCGGGCCACCACTCGGCAGGCTTTTCAGATGCACGGCATTTTGAAAAAGAACCTGAAGGCAGTGATGGCTGGCATCATTAAGAGTATGGGGTCAACTTTAGGGGCTTGTGGCGACCTCAATCGTAATGTGATGGCGCCGCCGGTTCCCTACACGAACCGACCTGACTATGCCTATGCGCAAGATTATGCCAATCGGATTGCTGATCTACTGACGCCCCAGACGGGTGCCTATTATGAGATCTGGCTTGATGGTGAGAAGGTTGTTTCGGGAGAAGAGCATCCTGAAGTTAAGGCTGCCCGTCAGAGGAACAGCCACAATACCAATATTAAAGGTACAGAAGAGCCGATCTACGGGGAGCACTATATGCCCCGAAAGTTCAAAATTGCGGTGACGGTACCCGAAGATAATTCTATTGATCTTTATACCCAGGATCTGGGTCTGGTGGTCATCACCAACGACCAAGATGAGCTGGAGGGCTTCAATGTTCTGGTGGGCGGTGGCATGGGCCGCACCCATAATAAAGAAGAAACCTTCGCGCGTATCTCTGACCCGTTGGGGTTTGTGGCAAAGGACGATATCTACGATCTGGTCAAGGCTGTAGTCGCGACTCAGCGAGATTATGGCGACCGCCACCAGCGTCGTCATGCGCGGATGAAATACTTGGTGAATGACTGGGGAATTGAAAAGTTTAAAGGGGTTGTTGAACAGTATTTTGGTAAGTCTTTAGAGGCGTTCCGGTCGCTGCCTGATTTTAAGTACGAAGACTATCTGGGCTGGCATGAGCAGGGGGATGGTCAGCTCTTCTTCGGGCTGTCGATGGTAAATGGTCGGGTCTATGATCAAGGGGATTTGCGTCTGAAAACGGCTCTGAGGATGCTGGTGAAAACCTACCAGTTACCGATACGGATGACGGCAAATCAGAATCTGATTTTGTACAACATTCAACCCGGTCAGCGCTCAGAAATTCAGCAGCTCTTGCAGAGTCACGGCGTCCAAATGGCGGAGGAGATCGAGCCGCTGGTGCGCTATGCGATGGCCTGTCCGGCGATGCCGACCTGTGGTCTGGCGATTACAGAGTCTGAGCGAGTCATCCCGAGTATTGTGGACCGGCTTCGGGCGTTGCTGAATCGATTGGGTTTGGAACAGGAGCATTTTGTGATTCGGATGACGGGTTGCCCAAATGGCTGTGCCCGCCCCTACATGGCGGAGGTGGGGTTTGTGGGCATTAAGCCCGAAACCTATCAGCTTTGGCTGGGTGGTTGCCCCCATCAAACTCGGTTGGCTCGCGTTTATCAGGAATTGATGCCGATTCAGGAGCTAGAGGCGACATTAGAGCCGCTGCTGGTTTACTTTAAGCAGTCTCGCAGCGGTAAGTCTGAGAGCTTTGGCGATTTTTGCGATCGCATCTCTTTCGAGTCCCTGCGCCAGTTTGCCCAAACCTACGATCCGAGCGCGGTTTCCAAGACCAGAGTGCGGCACCGTGTCAATCTGCGGCCGGAGGTCTACAGTCGCCTTAAGGATAAGGCGCAAGCTGAAGGTCAAACGCTGACCGAGCTAGCCTCTGATGCACTGGAAGCTTACCTGCAGTCTCAGTAAGCGAGCTGCCCATGAAAATTGTGGTCGTGGGCGGCGGTGCTGCCGGATTCTTTGGTGCGATCGCCTGTGCTGAAGCCTGTCCTCAGGCTCAAGTTACGCTGCTAGAGGCTGGGAAAACGCTGCTGGCAAAGGTGCGAATTTCGGGCGGTGGTCGCTGTAATGTGACGCATTCCTGCTTTGACCCGGCGGCGCTGGTGCAGCATTACCCACGCGGAGGGAAGGCACTGCGGGGTGCTTTCAGCCGCTTTCAGCCCCAGGATACGGTAGCCTGGTATGCCCGACATCAGGTGAAGCTGAAAACAGAGGCCGATGGCCGCATGTTCCCGGTTACGGATGATTCCGATACGGTTGTTCAGTGCTTGCTGCAGACAGCGAGGCGTCTAGGGATCGAGATTCTGACAGGCGCTGCCGTCTCTAGCGTTGTCAAACAGGCTAGAGGTTTTCGGGTGACGATGGTGTCTGGAAGAGAGAGGAGATGCGATCGCATCCTCTTGGCAACCGGCAGCAGCCCCCAAGGTTGGCGCATCGCTCGATCATTGGGGCACAAAATTATCTCTCCAGTTCCGTCATTATTTACATTCAAAATTAGGGATTCTCGCCTCGAAAACTTAGCGGGTGTCTCCGTAAATCCGGTGCATGTGCGGCTGAAGACTGCAGATGAAAACGGTAAAGTCTCCACGCTTGAGCAAATGGGACCGCTGTTGGTAACCCACTGGGGTGTCAGCGGTCCCGCTGTTTTAAAGCTGTCAGCCTGGGGTGCACGTGCATTACATACTGCTCAGTATCGAGGACAGTTGCTTGTCAATTGGCTACCGTATACATCGATGGAGCAGGTGCGGGAGATCTTACAAACGGCTAAAGGGGAAATGGCTAGACGTGCGATCTCAACCTACAATCCCGTACAGATTCCGCAGCGCCTCTGGCAAAGACTCGTTGACGCCGCTGCTGTACCCGCCGAAAAACGCTGGGCAGACCTCTCAAAAAAAGAGCTGAACCATCTGACCGCACACCTCACGCAGGACAGTTACAGCATTCAGGGCAAAGGAGTTTTCAAAGATGAATTCGTCACCTGTGGCGGGGTCGCACTCAAGGAAGTTAACTTTAAGACCTTGGAAAGTCGCTGCTGTCCGGGGCTGTTCTTTGCCGGGGAAGTTCTTGATATTGACGGTATTACTGGGGGCTTTAACTTTCAAAGTGCCTGGACTACAGCTTGGCTGGCCGGTCAGGCAATGGGGCAGAGATTGTCCGAAGATGACTAGATGGTTAGAGAATACTGCCAAGAGAATGCTCTGCGATTACAAGATACCTTGCAAGTTAAGGGTAAAGCCGGGAAGTGTACATCTTCTCCAAAAAGCTGGCTGGGCTGCTCTAAAAGTTGAACGCTCTGACCGCTACGATAAATTTCTACGTGCTGGTTTTGTGGATCAATGAGCCAGCCTAGACGAGCACCATTTTCTACGAATTCACGCATTTTAGTCTGCAGCGAGGAGAGGCTGTCGCTCTTTGAGCGTAATTCGACTACGAAGTCGGGGCATAGGGGGGCAAAGCCTTCTTTCTCTTCTTCAGTCAAGGTATCCCAGCGATCTCTACTAACCCAGGAGGCATCAGCAGCGCGAGTTGCTCCACTGGGCAGCTTAAAGCCACCGGATGACTCGAAAGCTATGCCCAAGGATTCGTTTGCTCCAGCCCAGTTCCAGAGTTGAGCTGTAATGCTGATATTGCGTCTGCTCGACTCGCTCCCAGTTTGGGGATTCACAATTAACTCTCCATCGGCAGTGCGCTCTAATCGTAAGTCGCGGTTGGCTGTTGCGATCGCTATAAATTCTGATTGAGAGACGCGAAGGGAAATCTCTTGAGGCAGCTCGAAGGTCAGGGTCTGCATGATGACATCTTCTGTGAAGCGCTGGCTGCCATTCTAGCCTAACCCCCATTTCTTTGAGCTGCGTTCAACAATATATTTGATGAAAATCTGACGGAAGAATGAGCGCTAAGTTCACAGCAAACTTTGGAGTGAGCGGCAGCGAGCAAAAAAGTTATCCCGTGCAAATGATTTGTGTCATACCGCAGCGTATTCTGATGGGTCGTTAAACTCACGCTTGCTGCCATTGAAAGAATTAAACAAATCCTGATGTCTGGCTAGGCCGTATTCATCTTGCCTTGTGTTGTACTCTTTTACCCACTGAATCAGGTTTTCAAAGTTATTTGATTGTGCTTCCGCCGTATCGAATTTTTCCGGTTCCCACGGTCGGCTGCGGCAATGCGATAGACATACCTCAACACCAGGATTCAAAAAAATAAGCTGCTCGCATTCTCCTAATAGCGGCTCCAGAATATTAGCGTAACAGCCTTCAATGACCCAGCTTTCGTTACATGCGATGAAGCGTTTTGCTGCGGCAATACTATCCGCTAAAGGGCGTCGGTTGGCCGTTTTCTCTTCAAATACAATTTCGTCGAGCGACAGAACAGCGGCTCGCTCTTTTTCAAGTAGTTTTTGGGTAAGGGTGCTTTTCCCTGCGCCCGCATTACCGAGTAGTATGACTTTCACGAGACAATGGCTGTTCCTACGGTGTAACTATAGTGGTGAGGCGAACTGCTCCATAAGGTGAAAAGGTTAGTCAGTGACAGGCTCGAATATAGTCAGTGGGCCGCCTGACGTGCCTGCTTAAGCATCGCAATGAGGGTTTGATGAGCATCTTCAGAATCCTGTAGCGCGTGGTCAAACTCCACCCGCACGGGGACAGAATCGCCGTTGACTTGGGCTACTAAGTTCATTCCCTGATTGTCAATACTTTTCATCTCAGCGGCTGTGGCCTCGGGCGTTTGACCATAGATCTGCACATAGACCGCCACCGCTTCGCCATGATCTTCGTTCATGTGCTTACAGATGCGATCGCTAACCGCAGGAGATAAAGCATCAGACATCAGACAGTATCCTTACTTAGACTTTTTGATACCTTAGCAAAAACTGAGAGCCTCAGATAGATTGGTGCCGCTTCCCCACAAATCAAGCATCGGCATGGACCGCAGGACGGTAAAATAAATTGCCGATTGTTCTAGCGCAGCCATAATGATCTCCAGTAATGACTTTCGTACCGGCACCAGCATTGAGATGGACGGCTCTGTGTGGCGGGTAGTTGAATTCCTGCACGTCAAGCCGGGGAAAGGGTCTGCCTTTGTTCGGACTAAGCTGAAGAACGTCCAGGGCGGCAACGTCATGGAGAAAACCTTCCGGGCCGGTGAAATGCTGCCCCAGGCCAATCTGGAAAAATGCGATATGCAGCACACCTACAAAGATGGTGACCAATACGTTTTCATGAATATGGAGACCTACGAAGAAACCAACATGAGCCAAGAGCAGCTTGGTGAAGCTGGCGGCAAATATATTAAAGAGGGCATGGACGTCAAAGTTATCCTCTGGAATGAGCGGGTGCTTGAAGTTGAACTCCCTACCTCAGTCGTTTTAGAAATTACTCAAACTGACCCCGGCGTTAAAGGAGATACCGCGACTGGTGGTACAAAACCTGCAATTTTAGAGACTGGAGCCCAAGTGATGGTGCCCCTCTTTATTGCCCAAGGAGAACGCATTAAAATTGATACGCGCACAGATTCCTATCTCGGACGCGAATAGGAGGTGTACCGTGGATTTTGATCTTAAACAGCTTCATGAACTTCTTGCGATTCTCAACCAAACTGATGTTGAGGAACTATCGCTGAAGAGTGCAGACTTTGAACTAAATATCCGCAAAGGCAATAGTCCAGCGGGTACAACCGTGGTCACAACATCAGCACCCACGCCTCTAGAACCCAAACTAGAGATTGTCCCTGACGCAGAACCCGCCCCCGCCTCTGGGCCTGACAAAAAGTGGGTCAAGGTTACGTCTCCCATGGTGGGCACTTTCTACCGTGCGCCAGCTCCAGAGGAGCCGTCCTTTGTGGAAACGGGCGATCGCGTTCAAAAGAATCAAACACTCTGCATTATCGAGGCAATGAAGCTCATGAATGAGCTAGAGGCTGAGCTGAATGGCGAAGTGATGGAAATTTTAGTAGAGAACGGTGAACCTGTGGAGTTCGGCCAGACATTAATGTACATCAACCCAGCAAAATAGGGATTTCTGCAGGGAATATTCATAAGCGATGAGTCTCTTCGTCCCTCACTTGGAAGTTCGCAAGTGGGGGACGTCGGTCGTCTGGCGCTCTTACGCTGGTTTGCCCGAGCTTAGGATACTGCCGTCTGGCATCAGTGTGTCTTGTAAAATTGCTGTTGTCAGATCAGTGCCGGTTAAGTTGGCTCCGAATAGGTCAGCGCCGCTGAGATCTGCTCCCTTAACGTTGATGTCTCTCAGATCTGCATACTGGAGCTGAGCACCTCGCAGCATGCTGCTGCTTAGAGTCGCGCCCCGAAGCGTGGCCTGCTTTAAACAAGCGCCTGCCAAAATAGCATTACTCAAAAACGCGCTGTCAAGATTCGCTTCTGTTAGGTCTGCTCCGCTGAGATTGGCTCCAAATAGTTTTGCGCCATCAAGATTGGCTCGATTGAGCTGAGCTAAAATCAGATCTGCGCCGTGCAGAGAGGCTGCCTTGAAGTTGGCGTTTTGAAAGATGCCGTGGCTCAACTCCGCCAGACTGAGCTGCGCCCGTGGTAGCTGAATGCCCTTGAAGTTCCGCTCTCCCTCGGCATAGTGATTTAACAACTCTTCAACGGTCATTTGCAAGTGGGGTGACTGAGTATTACAAGGCTCTGGGGCTAAGTAAGATTGAGTCCCACTACTTCCTCGACTTCAGTGGGGTAGAACATCGCTCTCTTTTTTTAGTATTCCTCTCTCTAAAGAATGGTGTTGTTCTTGCAGGGGTTTGGATCAGCTTACTCTCAGCGGATCTAACCACCGTACAACCGTACTTTCCAGCTGCCTCAGTTCCCGATAGACACCCTGCCGGATCCACTGGCCCACGGCATCAAAGGGGGTAAAGTTCTCGCCCGCTTTCCAGTTGAGATCGGGGCCCATTGGTGTGAGGTGATTGCCTGACAGACGCTGAACGACGACCATTCCGGGGAACCGCTGCTCTAGCAGAGAGGCCAGTTTTGGGGTCTGATCCAGACTGTCGTTGGAAAACTTGACCAACAAGTTTCGGCGGACTTGGTAATGCTCTTGGACTAAACGCTGGGTTTCGTTGGGAGAAGGTCTGAAGACAAGTGGAGCATCAGGACTCAGGAATTCAGAAAACGGGATGGCCTGTTCGGCTCGTTCGTTGTTGAAAGAAATCAAGATATTCCCGGCCCGTTCGATTTTATACAGGCTTCCCAGCATCAGGTGTAGCTTGCAGCCCATGCTATGTCCTAAACCGTAGACGGGCAGAAATCTTTTGAGGCGACTTGTTGCATGGAGTTCGGTCTGAACGGCTGCAAACTTAGCGGCAATATCGTCAACCACCCCAAAATGATCCACAACGGTATCAAAAGAGGTTGTGATAATGGCGTATCCTTGCTCGCAAAGAGATTCTAGGAAACGTTGATAGGTTGTTTGGGGGGCACCACCGATAAAGGCTCCCCCTAAGAAGTGAATCACGGCGATGGGATGACGGGGCAACAAGACCCAGTTCCCGGCCACTTTTTGCCAGATCATTGGGGGGCCCGCTGTGAGAGTTCTGTGGGGGGGCGATCGCAACTCCAGGCCCACCAAGCTTGACCACAGTGGCACTGATAAAATTCCTGCCATCGCCGCTCGAACTTGTCATTGACGACAGGGGCACGACGGTTGATCCAGACCTGTTCGGCTTCAAGGCAGCTTGCCTGACATTGCGGACAGCTAAATTGATGGGCATGGACCGAAGACTGGGTCCAACTGGGAGGAGCAGGGTCAAATGCGTTCATAAAACTATTGTAAAGCTATTGTCAGCTCGAGCTAGTTACTTCGGGGGGACGGTTGCCCAGTATGATTGAGTCTGTTTCTCTTAATGCAATTCTGTGTGTTCTCAATCCATGAAATCTATGTCTAATTTTGTTCTGCGCCCTAACACCAGTGATGAAATTATTCGCCAGTATATTTGGGAACACAACGAATACCGTATTCCAGAAACCTTGCAGCCCACAGATGTGATCATTGATATCGGGGCGCATATCGGCTCATTTTCTCACCTCTGCTGGCAACGGGGGGCGCGAAAAATCTTTGCGTTCGAACCCTTTCCTGAAAATTTTGAGCTGTGTCAGTCCAATCTAGCCGCGACCTCCGTCACCTTAGCGAATAAAGCCGTATGGACCTTAGATCCTTCGCCGCTATCACCGCTTTTTTTGACGGGCTTTTCCCCGATGCTTCTCGATGGTCCTGACCCGATTACCCCCGGCGACATGAATACGGGGACCCCCTCCGTGTTTGGGAGTGCAGGTAAGGCGGTGGAGACTATTGCCTTAGATGACATCATTGGTGATCAGTCGGTGCGTATTTTGAAGGTGGATTGTGAGGGTAGTGAATTCCCTATTCTGCTGACCGCCAAACGCTTGAAGCAGGTGCAGTATATTACCGGCGAATATCATTTGATGGAAAAATGGCCCGCCGCTGCGCTCATGGATGGGTATACAGAATATACGTTGGGAGATTTGGCGGATTGCCTCACCTCTTTAAGATTTCGAGTTGAGTTCGTCCCGTTCAAAGATCCGTCGTTTGCCGCCCGAGTCGGCAATTTCTTTGCTTACAACCTAGACTGGTCAGAAGATTAAGTAGGCAGACACAATTATTCTACAGGTGGGTTCAGCGTTTATTTAGGCTCAGCTACTCAGTTCAAAATTGCCGAAAAGCGGTTGCAAATGCTGCTCAATTATTTCTGCCTGGGACGAGCCTACCGAAAACTTCCTAGACTTTACCAATAACAACAAAGTACTTTAATGCTCTTAGGCTGGTAGTCTTGGCTGATTGTCAGTGCCTCCTTGTCTCGGTCCTCAGTAAGTCCCCTTTACAATGAGTGTATGTAATGAAGGAAAACTATTGGAGGGCTTATCGAAACGATCTACGGCAACCTGAAGGGCTTGAAGCCGAGCCATATTAAGCAACTTAAGCGTCTTTACCATCAACGATTGCCGGGTGATTGTTTGACGACGCCGGAGTTCGCCCAGCGTTTAGCAGCGATCAGCAGCGAGATTCACCAGCCCATCTGTAGCTATCTCAATCGACGGGGGCAGGTCATTCGCATTGGAATTGGCTCTCCTCATCAAACCCAGATTCCACCACTAGAGCTGCCACGCTACGGTGCAGAGCGATTGTGTGGAATTCGCTGTATCGCGACTCAGCTTAAACGAGAGACGCCGAGTGAGTCGTCATTGACGGCCATGGCGCTGCAGCGATTAGATGCTTTAGCGGTTCTGACTTTGACGGGTGAGGGTTTTGAACGACGGGGCGGCGGTGCAACGGGCTACGTCAAAGATGCTTATTTAGCTCATTTAATCCCTCACCCAGAAATGCCTTGGACGACGACGCCTGCGCTGAGCCTGGATCAGTTGAGTCAGCAAGATTTCTTGGCGTTGGTGGATGGGCTAGAAACTGAGTTCAGACAGGCGGTGGCCCAGCAGGCTAATGTCACGGGTGATCGCGTTCTTTTGGTCGGCTTGATGGTGCAGCAGGACACGGTTGTGCGTTTTCAGGAAGGTCTTGAAGAGCTGGCGATGCTCGTAGATAGTGCCGGGGGAACGGTTCTGGAAACGCTGCGGCAAAAGCGGACCCAGCCTCATCCTCAAACGGTAGTGGGCCAAGGAAAGGTGCAAGAAATGGCGCTGCGGGCGCAGACGTTAGGCGCGAACCTGATTGTTTTTGATCGAGATTTGTCTCCGGCGCAGGTGCGGAATTTAGAGACTCAGATCGGGATTCGGATTTGCGATCGCACCGAAGTAATCCTAGATATCTTCGCCCAGCGCGCTCAATCCCAGGCCGGTAAGTTACAGGTCGAACTGGCCCAGCTTGAATATCAATTGCCGAGACTCTCAGGACGTGGGCTTGCGATGTCTCGATTGGGGGGTGGTATCGGCACCCGAGGTCCGGGTGAGACAAAGTTAGAAACCGAGCGGCGGGGCATCCAGCGGCGTTTGAGTCGCCTGCAAAAAGAAGTCACTCAGCTCCAGGCCCACCGCTCGCGGATGCGTCAGCGTCGTCAGCATCAGGGCGTTCCCTCTATTGCGGTGGTGGGCTACACCAATGCGGGTAAGTCAACGCTGCTTAATGCCCTCACCAATGCTGATGTCTATACGGCAGATCAGCTCTTTGCCACGCTAGATCCGACAACCCGACGGCTAATGCTAACAGCCCCTAATAGCCATGAGCCACTGCCCCTATTACTGATCGATACGGTTGGCTTTATCCATGAGCTACCGCCGCCGTTGGTGGATGCCTTCCGTGCCACCTTAGAAGAGGTGACCGAAGCTGAGGCGCTTCTGCATGTGGTGGATTTATCGCATCCGGCTTGGGAGCATCATATTCAATCGGTGATGGAAATTTTGACGACGATGCCGGTGACGCCGGGGCCGATTCTGATTGCCTTCAATAAGATTGATCAGGTGGATGGGGAAACGCTGAATTATGCGAAGGAAGAATTCCCTCAGGCGGTGTTTATTGGAGCTTGCGATCGCATCGGTTTTGAGACCCTACGCCAGCGTCTAGCTCAGCTTGTAACCTATGCCGTTTCTATCTGAATCTAGCGTCCGTTGCGTTTTTGATAACCCACGCTTGTCTACTGAGTTTTCACCTTAGGATGGCTTTAGTGAAAAAGCATAGGCAATGTCTTTGATAAAGTGCTTTAGTTTTGCGATCGCAACCACGTTCTCAGCTTTAACAGGGTCTTCTCTGCTAGCGCCACAGTTACCAATGGCTTCACAGGCTTGGGGGCAAGCTGTAAGCTCACAAAAAAGAGACGCTGCACAGCTTTTAGCGCAAGGAATTGAACTCAGACAGCAGAGACAGTTTCAGGCTGCCCTGAAGACACTACAGAAGGCATTGATCCTTTATCAAACCCAAAAAGATCCACGAGGCCAGAGGAACAGTTGGTACGCGATTGGTGATGTTTATTACTATCAGTCTCAGTATCTGCAAGCACTGAAATCTTATCAAGAATCTTTCGCCACCCAACAAGCTATCCTTGCCCCCAATCCGGCTGATCTCAAAACGCAGGCAGTTTTGCTAAACGATCTAGGACTTGTCAGCAATCGCCTGGACCAGAAGCGGAGGGCACTGGAGTTTTACAACCAAGCGCTACCAATAACTAAAGCAGTCAAAGATCGCAATAGTGAAGCCGCCACCCTCAACAATATTGGTAGTGTTTACGCGGATCTGGGCCAGAAGCAGAGGGCACTAGCGTTTTACAACCAAGCGCTACCAATAACTAAAGCGGTTAAAGATCGCGATAGTGAAGCCGCCACCTTCAACAATATAGGTCGTATTTACGCTGACTTGGGTCAGAAGCAGAAGGCACTGAAGTTTTACGACCGGGCACTACCGATACTCAAAGAAATTGGCAATCGCAGTGGTGAAGCGACCATCCTCAATAACCTAGGCGGTATTTACGCTGACTTGGGTCAGAAGCAGAAGGCACTGAAGTTTTACGACCGGGCACTACCGATACTCAAAGAAATTGGTAATCGCAATGGCGAAGCCATCACCCTCAACAATATGGGCGGTGTTTACAATGACTTAGACCAGAGACAGAAAGCCTTAGATCTCTATAATCAAGCACTACCGATACGAAGAGAGGTCGGAGACCGCAGTGGTGAAGCCGCCACCCTCAACAACATCGGCAGTATTTACGATGATCTGGGTCAGCGGCAGAAAGCCTTAGACCTCTATAACCAAGCGCTGCTGCTGCAAAAAGAGATCGGAGACCGCAGCGGTGAAGCAACCACCCTCAACAACATTGGCAGTGTTTATGATGATCTGGGTCAGCAGCAAAGGGCCTTAGACCTCTATAACCAAGCTCTATCGATACGAAGAGAGGTCGGAGATCGCGGCGGTGAAGCAGGCACCCTCAACAATATTGGGGTTCTGCTCTCCGCACAAAATCAATCCGAGCTGGCCATTATCTTCTACAAACAATCGGTGAATATTAAAGAATCTCTTAGAGACGAGATTCGATCGCTTTCTTCTGAGCTTCAGCAGTCCTACACCCAAACGATTGCCTCTACCTACCGCGATCTTGCCAATCTACTCCTGCAGCAGGATCGCGTCTTAGAAGCCCAGCAAGTTTTAGATTTACTCAAAGTCCAAGAGCTAGATGACTATCTCAGCCAGGTTCGGGGCAATACGAAAACAAGTAAAGGCGTTACCGTTCTCAAACCAGAACTCGCTATCTTGAACCAGCTCAGCGAGTCCCAAGAGAACGTCATTCAACTCGGGCAAGAACTCACCAAGCTGCGCCACATTTCCCAAGATGATCGTACCCAAACCCAGCAGAAACGCATTGACCAGCTCGTAAAGCTGCAGCAAAACCTCAACCAAGACTTTAATCAATTCATTGCTAGTCCTGCAGTCCAGACAGCCCTCGGTCAACTAAGCCGCACGGCCCAGCGTCAGTCCGTGGATCTTGCTGACCTAGATGCTCTGAGAGATAACCTCAAACAGCTCAACGCCGTTCTGCTTTACCCGCTCATTCTTGAAGATCGCCTAGAGCTGGTGATCACGACTCCGAATAGCGCCCCCATCCGCCGCACTGTCTCAGTTTCTAGACAAGAACTCAATCAAACCATTGTTGCTTTTCGCCGCGCCCTCCAAGATCGTCGCAGCTCTGACGTTAAACCTCTCGCCCAGAAGCTTTACTCCTGGCTCGTCCAACCCATCGAAGCTGACCTCAAGCAAGCCAATGCCGAAACTATCATCTACGCTCCCGATGGACAACTGCGTTACATTCCCCTGCCCGCACTCCATGACGGGGATCAATGGCTTGTTCAGCGACTGCGGGTTAATAACATCACAGCTAAATCCTTCAGCAATCTCAACCCCCAAACTCAAGGGCCGCTGAGCATCCTAGCCGGAGCTTTTGTCAGTGGGCAGTACAGCTTTCAAGTTGGAGCGGAGCAGTTTGCCTTTTCGGGTTTACCCTTTGCAGGCAAAGAAGTCTCCCAACTTGTCACCACTATTCCCGGAACAACTCGCTTGCTCGATCAAGACTTTAGTGTGGCTAAATTTCAGCCTCGTATGAACGAACACAGCATCGTTCACCTTGCGACCCATGCCGCCTTCGTCCCTGGCCAACCGGAAGACTCATTCATTTTGTTTGGTAATGGCGATCGTGCCACACTCCGAGATATTGGCAGTTGGTCCCTCTTCAACGTCGATTTGGTCGTCTTGAGCGCCTGTGAAACGGGATTGGGCGGCAAATTTGGTAATGGTGAAGAGGTGCTAGGGCTAGGCTATCAGTTTCAGAACCGGGGAGCTAAGGCAACGCTTGCTTCACTGTGGCAAGTCGATGATGGCGGAACACAGATGCTTATGAGTGCATTTTATGGCAACTTGAAGGCTGGCCCTGTATCCAAAGCAGAAGCTTTACGACAAGCTCAGATTGCAATGATCACTGGGCGAGACAGCAGTATGAGCGATCAGCGTGGCAGCATCAAAGTAGTTGATGATCAGCCACGGAAACAGAAGCAGAAAAACAACCTCAGTCATCCCTACTACTGGGCACCTTTTATTTTGATTGGTAATGGTTTGTAGGAAGGTTCTATCGATTGATTTCTGCTAACGCCGGTTCTTACTCTGGTTTGCCGCCTTCGATGACTCTGTCAATCAGCCCATATGCCTGCGCTTCCTGCGCGGACATAAAGTAATCACGGTCCATATCTTTCTCAATCTTGTCCAGAGACTGCCCTGTGCGGTCAGCATAGATTTGATTGAGCTGCTTCCGCACTCGCACAATCTCTTTTGCTTCAATCTGAATATCTGTGGCCTGTCCGCGCGCGCCGCCTGAGGGTTGGTGAATCATGATCCGCGAGTTGGGCAGTGCTAGACGCTTACCCGGCGTACCGGCCGCTAGTAAGAAAGACCCCATTGAAGCGGCTAAACCGACACAAATCGTCGTCACGTCAGCTTTGATGTGCTGCATCGTGTCATAGATCGCCAGCCCCGCTGTCACCGAACCACCGGGCGAGTTGATGTAGAGATAGATCGGCTTGCTGGGATCATCAGAGTCTAGATACAGCAAGAAGGCGACAATCTGGTTCGCTAAACTATCTGTGACCTCTTGACCCAGGAAAATAATGCGTTCCTGACTGAGGCGCGTGTAGATGTCAATCCACCGTTCATAGGGGCTGCCGGGTAGGCGGTATGGAACACTTGGAACACCAATAGGCATAGGACGAAACTCGCAAACGGGTAGATAAAGAACTTAAACAGTAGGGGCTAGAGCTTTCGGCAGATCCTTTGAAGACTCTAAGATCCGATCGATGATGCCGTACTCTTTCGCCGCTTCTGGCGTTAGGTAAAACATGCGGTCCATATCTTTCGAAATCTTGTCGGCATCCTGCCCGGTTGCTTGGGAAAAAATATTCAGCATGGTTGTCTTATTATCCAGAACTTCCTTTGCTCGAATCTGGATATCTGTTGCCTGTCCCTGTGCCCCTGTTTTAGATTGGGTTAACACAATGGTGGCGTGGGGTAAGCTGGCGCGACTGCCCTTAGCACCCGCCGCCAAAATCATTGCGGCAGTTCCTAACGCCTGACCAATACAGATTGTATGTACCGGTGGCTTGATGTAGGACATCGTGTCGCAGATGGCAAAGGCTTCCGTCTCGAAACCAATGGCATCTCCGCCATACCAAGAGGTTCCTGTGGAATTGATGTAGAAGTAGATGGGTTTATCGGGATCATCAAACTGCAGATAGAGCAGTTGGGCAATGATCAGCTGGGTCACATCAATGCCAACCTGCTGCTTTACTTCATCCGACGAAAACAGCGGCATGCCAAGATAGACGATCCGCTCTTTCAAGAGCAGAGACTGTAGATCGGGAGGGGGAGAGCGAAAATATGCATCTCCAGTGTAGGGGGCTTGCATTGGCTAAATGAGTCACTCCGTTGCATGGGACCGCTGATCAAACCAGCGCCTTAACACTGTAGCAATTTTCTGTCTTGTGGTTGTAGGCGAGGATGTTCGTCGGTCGCGGTCGTCAATATGCCTCTGTGTACGACAACTGCATTGACTGCCTTGAGCTTTCACCGTCACAATAAAAATGTTGCCAGGTTTAAGGACGCTTCACTATGGTTTTAACCGCCTCAACGATGCTGCAGTTGGGGACTGCTGCCCCTCGTTTTCAGCTCCCTGACGTTGTTAGCGGTCAACTGATCTCGCTGGAGACATTTCGCGATCGCAAAGCTCTCTTAGTCATGTTTATCTGCCAACACTGCCCCTTCGTCAAGCATGTTCAGAATGAACTGGCGCAACTCAGTCAAGATTACAGCGAGAACGGTCTGGGGATTGTTGCCATTAGCGCTAACGATGTGGCCAACTATCCTAATGACTCTCCTGAGAATCTCAAGAAGATGGCAGAAGACCTCAGCTTTGATTTTCCGGTTTGCTACGATGCCACGCAAGCTGTTGCCCAGCGCTACACGGCGGCCTGTACTCCTGACTTTTTTCTCTTCGACGGCGATCGCGTCCTGGTTTATCGCGGCCAGCTAGATGACAGCCGCCCGAGCAGTGGTGTTCCGGTTACGGGACAAGACCTACGAGCTGCACTGAATGCCGTGCTGTCCAATCAGCCCGTTGACAGCAATCAGAAGCCTAGCATTGGCTGCAATATCAAATGGAAGCCCGGAAATGAACCCGCTTACTTCGGCGCATCATAGCGTCAACTGCTCTTTCGCTATAGCTTTCCACTTTCCTGAAAGTTTGCGGAATCCATAGAAACATCTCACTTTCTCTCTCGGTTTTGTCGGACTGCCTGGAGACCAGAGTGTGTGAACTGCAGCCTGATGATGATGGCCAGTACGTGTCGGAAAGGCTGCTCGTAAAAGCAATCGTCGTTTGCCGATAAATTTCTTAGCACATTGCCAAGCTTGATTGTCTTTACTCCAGTGCAAAAGTACAGACCAGTCGAACTCAGGAAGCCCAAGCCTGGAGTCTCTGCCGCCGTCATAGCCAGAAGGCCAAGCAAATCCTCCGGCTTTCGTCCAGCGAGTTTGATGTGGGCGTAACCAATGAGAACACGCCCCGATCTGAGCGTACACGGTGGTTTTAGGAGAACTCGCACGTAGTTCGGTCTCTACGTCGCTTAATAAAGTATCAATCGCAAGAGTCCAAAAATCATGATCGTCTGTTGGCCCCAGATGGACAAGAATACGCTGCTGCTCCTCTGACTCTTGCTTCATTGTCCTAACCACGCTAGTCCGAAACTACGCACTTTCAGTGCGAGACTTTAGTTGCTACACATCTCTAATGCAGTATGGGTATGCAGCATAGAGAGAGCTATGGTTGAGAATCGTCGAGGCAATCATACTGTTACTCGCCTGACAGTTCATGTCGTGTGGGTGACAAAGTACCGCTACCACGTTCTTAAAGGAGAAGTGCAAAAGCGTTGTCGTACTTTGCTCATCCAGATATGTGATTCAGAAGACATCAGGATTTTGAAGGGCGTCGTCAGTAAAGACCATGTGCATATGCTTCTTGAGTATCCCCCCTCGAAATCGCTCAGTGACATAGTTAAGCGTCTCAAAGGTCGAACGTCTCGGTTGCTTCAGCAGGAATATCCAGAGCTTGAGAAGCGCTATTGGGGTAAGCACTTATGGGCAATTGGTTATGGAGCATGGAGTACAGGGAATATCAGTGAGCAGATGGTTGCCGAGTATCTAGAGCATCATCGTCCAGTGTCAAATAATGATGTCGATACATTTATGTTGGAATGAATGAGGACTTTAGTCCTGAGAGAAATCGGACTTTCAGTCCTTATCCAACCTCTGTACTGAAAGTACAGAGTAGTTGAGTTGGCTCGGTTCTTAATATCGATAGGTGGACTCAAGTTGAGATCGCATCGATCCCACCTATCAATTACAGTTTTCTAAAGCTCTACTCTCGCTTGAGAAAGTCAACTAAAGCCTCTAATTTGTCCCAAGCAGCCCCACTGCTCAGCACCGACTGAGCCTGGGAAACGCCAGCTTCGTAGGTCTCAACGGCATTGCCCACAAACAAAGCTAGGGCTGAGTTGAGCGCCACAACATCGGTTTGAGCCGGTGTTCCTTTCCCTTGCAAAACCGCCCGAAGAATCTCGGCATTTTCCTCAACACCGCCTCCCTTGAGCGCCGCTAATGGTGCTGCAGACAGTCCTAGTGCCTGTGGGTCAATGCTTTCTAGGGTGACCTGCCCGTCTTTGAGGACCGCTAAGTCTGTTAAGTCACCTAACCCCGCTTCATCTAGCTGCTCCCGTCCGTGCAGTACAACAGCTCGCTCAACTTCTAAATGATTCAAAGCCGTTGCCATTGTCTCTAGCAGTGATGGAGCAAAGACCCCAATGACCTGTCCTGTAGGCCGCAGCGGATTAACTAGGGGACCCAGTAAATTGAAAATGGTTCTGATTTTCAATGTTTTCCGTAGGGGGACAACGGCTTTCATTGCCGGGTGCCAGCCGGGTGCAAACAGAAACGTGATTCCGATTTCGCGCACCGCAGACTGGCAGCGTTCAGGAGCCACATTCAACTGAATGCCCAGGGACTCTAGAACATCAGCAGATCCGACCCGACTGGAAGCAGAACGGTTGCCGTGCTTGGCAACGGGCAAACCCGCTGCCGCTGCAACAAAAGCCACAGCAGTAGAAATGTTGAAAGTGGATGCGCCATCGCCGCCAGTTCCGCAGGTGTCAATCAGCGGTGACGGAAAAGCCGAGGCCGGGGCGAGGGCAACGGACTGATTGAGAAGAACGGTTGCCATACCTGAAAGCTCTGAAGCTGACACCCCTTTTGCCTGAATTGCGGCCAGAATTGCTCCAGAAAGAACAGGAGGGATTTCTTCTCGTAGCCAGCCTTGCATGAGATCTGCGGCCTGCTGCTGAGAAAGCGATTGCCCCGCAAGCAACTGCTGTAGCAAGACTGACCCGTTCTGAGACTCTGCATTTGTCATAGCATTCATCAATTTACGATAGGTGAAGATGGAGAATGGGCCAGTGCTTGAAGCTCATGGCCGACAACACGGCAGATTCGCCAATCAGGGAGAACCGTAGCCCCTAGACGCTGATAGACCGAGATCGCGTTTTCATTCCAGTCCAAAACGCTCCACTCTAAGCGTCCACAGTTGCGCTCTACTGCTAGGTTTGCCACTTGCTGAAGTAAAGCCTTACCAATGCCCTGTCGTCGATAGTCTGAGTGGACAAATAAATCCTCTAGATAAAGACCGGGCTGTGTCAAAAAAGTTGAGTAGTTGGTGAAAAACAACGCAAAGCCGACAATGTGTTGATCGATGCTGGCAACCAAAGCTTCTGCGTAGGTGGGCTGACCAAATAGATGACGTTCTAAGGTCTCTGAGCTGCCGGTGACCATCTGCTCAAGCTTTTCGTAGCGGGCCAGCTCTTGGATCAGTTCAAAAATATCAGGGACATCTTTAGGCTGAGCTGGACGAATAACAAAATCTGAAGATAAAGGAGGCATATTTAAGAAGCCGACGAAACTTCAGGAACTTCTGAGCGCGGGAAAAAACGCTCCTGTATTGCCGCCGTCACGATATGGGATAACAATCCCAAGGGACCAGCGAACAAGCACAGTATCAGAGAGTGAATTGTCCAGACCCCCAGTCGCTGACCTTCCCAGTAAATCCAGCGGCCTACGAACAGATCCATTACTAAGAAGTGGACCCAACCCGTCGCAGCGGCACTGGGTTCTGCAAAAAATCCGGCGATCGCGGGCAAATCAGGATTGGACATGGCCTGGGCTGCTTCTGGCGTCAGCGACAGCGCCAATAGGCCCACATAGAGCAGTGCCAGAGCAATAAAAGGCAGAAGGGAACTGAGAATTTGCTTGGTCAAGGTCCAATTCGGTAGCAAAATCATCAGTGCCCAGAAGGGAAGGACGAAAACATTGGCAATGTTAAACCACTGTTCGATAGTCATGACTGGGCAGCTCCCTCAAGTCGTTGCTGTTTCCATTGTTAACTGAGAGGGGGACAAGTTTAAGTCTCCGCTCTATGATCTAAGATAGATTCGATTTGACATTCCAAGCTGGGAAGTATCTATGAGCCGTCGCCGTTCTAAATCCTCCTCTGTGCTGCACCGCTGGTCTCGGCCCGCGATAGGTGCGATCGCAACTCTAGGGGCCATCAATACTGCCTACATTACGGCGACTCGCCTGCTTGGTTCTGAAACCGCCTGTCCCACTGAGGGCTGTGCAAAAGTTTTATCCAGTCCCTACGCCACGGTCTTCGGTCAGCCCTTGGCGTTGTTTGGTTTGATTGCCTATATTGTCATGGCCGTTTTTGCTTTGGGGCCATTAGCCATCAATCCCACCGAGAAAAAGCAGCTCCGCATTGACCTAGAAAATAAGACCTGGCTGCTGTTATTTCTTGGCTCCACAGCCATGATGTTGTTCAGTTTCTATCTGATGTACATCATGGTGACCAAGTTTGTTGTCCCTCTTGGCCCAGAGGCCGTCTGCATCTACTGCATCGCCTCCGCTTTTTTTGCCACCGCCATGTTTGTGCTGACTCTCATGGGGCGCGCCTGGGACGACATAGGCCAGCTCCTCTTCTCGGGCGTGATCGTTGGCCTGATTACGATCATTGCTACTTTGGCCGTCTATGCCCCCATCGGCCAGCCCGTGGCAGAGGCTTACAACATTGAATCAGGAACAGGTGAAGTCTTTTTCAGCGTTGAGAAAGAGTCCAGTGAGGCTGAAATTGAGCTAGCGAAGCATCTTAAATCAGTGGGAGCCAATATGTACGGGGCGTATTGGTGTCCTCACTGTTACGATCAAAAGAAGCTTTTCGGGGTCGCGGCCTTGAGTGAGATGCCCTACGTTGAATGCTCTCCAGACGGCAAAGATTCCCAGCCTCAGGTTTGCCAAGACTTATTCACCAAAATTGAAAAAGAAACGGGAGAAAAAGCAGGTTTCCCGACCTGGGACGTCAACGGCAAGTATTTGTTTGGTAGTCAATCTTTAGAAGAGCTAGCACAAGCCTCAGGGTATCAAGGGCCTCAGGACTTCAAGCAGTAGACCTCTTGCATGAATCCGCGAATACTTCTGCGTCTGCTCTCCTTTCCCAGAGTTGACGCCGCTCTAGAATACATACTCAACGCAAATCGCTGACGGCCCACTAAATCCCTCATGCTAGGGGACTTGAAATCGCGTTCTTCTTACAGACTCCGTGCAGTGAAGCCTCAGCTTAGAACGGGTATAGTTGAGATTGAATTCTCAGCTCAATACCCTGGGTTTTTACTTCATAATAATCCGCTATAAAAAAGCCCCTAAGCTAAGTCCTCTATCAATGGAGAACTTAGCTTAGGGGCAATAAAATAGTAAATCGTGATGACTAGGTATTACGTTTAACAGCTTGCCCAGATGTTTGTTGAAGATTGAACAGCATATGGAGTGATTGCATCGCTTTGCGTCGGACCTCAATGTCTTGCTGAGCGCGAAGCTGCACCATAGGATCATGCAGAATCTTGTTCACGATTCCGCGGGTCAGTGCTTCAATCACCTCTTGATGTTTTTCTGCAAACTCCGAACCTAAACGAGAAAGTGCTTTCTCTAGTTCCTGTTCACGAATGTCCTCTACCTTAGCTCTTAGACTGCTAATAGTAGGAACCGTTTCTAAAGAACGCCACCACGTATCAAAGGCAAACTGTTCTTCTTCTAGTAGCGTTTCGGCTTCAATCGCCATCTGACGACGGCTCTCTTGATTCTGTGCCACTACGGCTTTCAAATCATCAACGTTAAACGCACGAACCTGCGAAAGCTCACTCACGTCAGAATGAACATTTCGAGGCACTGAAATATCAACGATCATCAAAGATTCTAGAGTCGCCACAATTGGCTCTAGTATCTGTCGCGTTAACAGCGGTTGAGTTGCCCCGGTACTAGTAAATACGAGATCAGACTGGGCTAGAACAGGCTCCATATTGCCCATCTCGTGAAGCTGCAGGTTGGCATCCTTAAACTGTGCCGAAAGCTCCTCTGCTCGCTTGAGTGAGCGATTGACAATCGAAATCTGATGTGCGCCTTTACTGATCAAATGTTTCACCAACAGGCGAGACATCTTACCGGCTCCGATGATCGCAACTCGACACTCCTTCAGATTGTCAGCCTTCACCTGAGCCAGCTCAACCGCAGCAGAGCTAATAGAAACGGCTCCGGTGCCAATACTTGTTTCAGTGCGAACCCGCTTGCCTGCAGAGATTGCCTGCTTGAAGAGACGGTTGAGAATAGGTCCCGTGCCGCTATATTTCTGCCCCAATTTATGGGTGTGCTTCACCTGGGATAAGATTTGTCCTTCACCCAGGACGAGGCTATCGAGCCCAGCAGCTACTCGCATTAAATGCATAACTGCATCTTGATGAAGTAGAACAAATAAATGAGGACGCAGTTCTGCGAGAGGGAGCTTGCTCCACTCAGACAGAAACTGCGTTAGTTCCCGAATCCCCTGATCGGTCTCATGGGCGACAACATAAACTTCTAAGCGATTGCAGGTGCTGAGCAGAGCGACCTCCTCAATGTGTGGGTAGCTCCGCAACTGTGCGATCGCACGTTCCTTTGCATCATCAGGGACACTGAGTTTCTCTCGCACATCGACAGGGGCTGTCTTGTGGCTCAGACCCACAACTGCAATATTCATGTTCTCTCCCTAGGGTAGTCGCGTTCAAATAAACAGAACTCTTTGCTTAGTGAAGCTGGAGTGCTTTCGGGCGACTGGGCTTCTCAAACATATGGATCGTATCCACGAATCTAACGGTCTTTGATTGAGTAGAGATAACCAGGGATTGGGTCCGTGCACCACCCCCGAAGAAGCGAACGCCTTTCATCAGCGTGCCGGGTGTAATGCCGCAGGCCGCGAACAGGACGGTTTCGCCGGAAGCCAGTTCACTTGCCTCATAAACCCGATCGGGATCTGTAATTCCCATGCTCTTGAGGCGCGCAAGATTGCTTTCCTTGCTTTCCCCGATGAGTCCAGTCTTGACGACTTCAGGGTCGTAAACGAGCTGTCCCTGGAAGTGACCGCCCAATGCACGCATGGCCGCAGCAGAAATGACACCTTCAGGGGCTGCACCAATGCCCATTAAAGCGTGAATATTGGTGCCAGAGAAAGCACAGGATAGCGCCGCAGAAACGTCACCGTCACTGATTAAGGCAACTCGTGCGCCTGCTTCTCGAATCTCTTTAATCAGGTCGTTGTGACGCTCTCGCTTCATAACGACAACCACTAGCTCATCAATGGAGCGATCGAGGCACTCTGACAAGATTTTTAGGTTCTCAGTTGCGGACTTATTAATGTCCACTTTGCCTTTGGCGGCAGGCGGTGCAGCTAACTTCTTCATGTAGAAGTCAGGGGCTGCGAACAGGCCACCTTTCTCTGAGATTGCCAGCACAGCCATGGAGCCATTTTGGCCATAGGCCACTAAATTGGTCCCTTCACAGGGATCAACCGCAATATCAATTTCTACTAACTCATCAGGATTACAAACTTCCGCTGCGTTTTCCTGAGTACAGATTCCTAACTCTTCACCGATGTAGAGCATGGGAGCATCATCTCGCTCTCCTTCTCCGATCACAATGCGACCTCGCATGTGGATCTCATTCATGCGTTCTCGCATGGCCTCTACGGCAACTTCATCTGCAGTATCTTTTTCGCCTTTGCCCATCCACCGAGCTGATGCGATTGCTGCTTTCTCAACAACCTCAATAATTTCTAATCCAATAACATTATCCACGCAGAGATCCCTCCAGATTGCCCTGATTGCGTCTTTTTGATTGCGTTTTTAAACTGCAGTACTTTAAGACTGTTTTCTTTTTTACGTATCAACCATCAATCGTATCAGACCGCCGAACCAGACTTGCGGGGAATTGCAAGATAGCGTTTGAGGATCAAGGTGATCCGCTGAGCCTGATATTAAGGGTCTCGAAGATGTTCTGGGGGCAGACAGACCTTGGCGTTGCAGTTACCAGTTCCGCCATCCGATTTCTGTCTTCTGAGTACTCAGCAAATCTTGATAGGTTGCGCCATTGGCCCATCGATCGATTTCACGGGCTCTTAAGACGGGAAGCGGATGCGTTAATTCTGCGGTTCGTACCGATTTCAGTAAGGTGCTTAACTCATGATCCATTTGGTCATACGCTCTGGCCTGCGCTAGAAACGCTTCCACGTTGAGCTGTGGTGAAAGGGTGGGTGAACCACCGGCTAACTTCATGAGTACGGAGGCCATTGTTGTGGCATCTTGGGTCACTAAAAGTCCGGCGCGATCGCAAGTGAATTCGGCACATCTGACCCAAGCTAGCAGCTGCATCTGCAGGCTCTGGGCCAATACTGCCCCCCACTGAGAGAGCTGACCTACCGCTAGCATCATCAAATTTGCTGCTGTTAGATATACTCCATGCTCACATTTGAGATGGCCGAGCTCATGGGCAATCACAGCCTGAATCTCTGCTGGTTCTAGTAGCTCAATAAGCGATGTATGGAGGACAATAAAGGGCTGTTTACCTCGCATTGCAAAGGTGTAAGCGTTAGGGACTGGATTTTGCTTGATATAGAGCTGTGGTACCTCTAAATCTAAAACTTGACAAGCTTCCTGCAGGAGCTGGAATAAATCAGGAAGCTGCTGCTCTCCCACCAGTACACTCGATGAAATGTTGTCTAGATAAAAGACCTGCTCTGCCATCCCTCCTAACAGACTTCGGATAGCCCAATCCATTCCTGGTAGTTGACTGAGGGCTGCGGTCGCTTCTTGGTCAACGGGATGACGAAACTGACTAGCTTTGAGACCCAGGAGCGAGACTTTCGGAGACATGAGTGCCTAACCTAACCTACCGTACACATCTGTTGATATTGTGCCACGGGTCTTTAAAACAAGCTGCGGGGGGCCGGTGTTGGCCTCCCGCAGTCATGGAGTATTGGCTTGCTGTTTCAGACGCGCTAGGACTAGACTTTTGCGACCGGATCGATGCGTTCAATTTTGGCCCCTAAGCTTCTGAGCTTGGCTTCAATGTTGTCGTATCCCCGATCAAGATGATGGAGACCCTGGACCGTTGTTTGCCCATGAGCGGCTAATCCAGCCACGACCATTGCGGCAGAGGCGCGCAAATCGGTTCCTGTCACGGGAGCGCCAGACAGCTGTGGAACGCCCTGAATCATGGCATTGTTGCCTTTGATTTTTATGTCGGCCCCCATGCGTTTCAGCTCTGGTACATGGCCAAGTCGATTTTCATAAACTGTTTCAGTGACAACGCTGCTGCCCTCGCAGAGACTTAGCAATGCCACAAATAAAGCCTGCATATCGGTCGGGAAACCGGGATAGGGCAAGGTCTCAATATCAACCCCTCTCAGCACATCTCCTGGGACAATGCGCAATGCGTCAGGTTTGTCAGAGATAAGCTGACAGCCGATGGCTTTTAACTTTGCGATCGCAGCTGTCAAATGTCCTGGCACTAGAGCCTCTACCGTAATTTCGGAGCGTGTGATCGCCCCCGCCGTTAGAAAGGTCGCGGCCTCGATTCGATCCGGCACAATTTGGTAATCCGTTCCGTGAAGTCTCGGTACTCCCGAGATCACGATTGTATTGGTTCCTGCTCCCTGAATTTGAGCACCCATTGACCGACAGAAATTAGCCAAGTCAACAACTTCTGGTTCTTGAGCTGCATTCTCTAGAACAGTTTCTCCCTCCGCTAGCGTGGCGGCCATCATCAGGGTTTCCGTGGCCCCAACACTGGGGTAGTCCATATAGATCCGAGCGCCTTTGAGTTTTTTCGCGTAGGCATGCACTGTGCCGTGCTCAATATAGACTTCAGCCCCCATCTGCTTGAGTCCATCTACATGAATCTCCACGGGGCGTGCGCCGATCGCACAGCCACCCGGCAGGGGAACTCTTGCTTCCCCCATGCGGGCCAGCAGAGGACCGATGGCGAAAAAGCTAGCTCGCAATTGACTCACAAGTTCGTAGGGAGCACTCGTTTTGGTAATGTGTCGGGGATCGATTTCTAGGACATGCTTCCCTTGGGTAATACCGACGCCAAGAGCGGTTAAAATCTCACCCATGCGCGCGATATCAGCCAAGGCCGGAACATTGCTTAACCGGCAAGGCTCAGACGCTAGCAGCGCCCCTGTCATTAAGACCAGTGCCGAATTTTTAGCGCCACTGACCTGAACGTGCCCCTCCAGAGGGCGGCCGCCCCAGATCTGAAGCATGGGCTGTTCATCTTTTGCTTTGGCCGCAGATTCACTCTGCGCCTCAGCGGACTGATTCGATGAATCCTGTGACAAAGTAGACATATTATTATGTTTCAATTGGGCCACCACACCGGTTTTGGTCTGGATTATAGACTAAAACCCTTTTTTTGTAATCTGTATTCTTACCTAAGTTTCTCTTATGGTACCTTATGACCGCTGCTAAGAAGCCTTGGCTAAAAGCGGAGAGCTTTTTGCAGAATCCGAGCCTTTCTGTGCAATTTATGGCTCTAGGGTTGGTGATCACGCTGGTTTTTGCCCTTGTCGCCATATTGTCTCCCACGTTTCAAGATTGGGGCTGGCTTCAAGACCCCACTATCTTTCGCAATGGGGACGCCTACAATGTCCCTCACGCTTCCCCCTCTGCTCAGCATTGGTTTGGAACAGATCGCGAAGGGCATGATGTCTTTGCCCGAACTGTCTTTGGCTCGCGCGCTGCCTTTGATGTTGTCTTAAAAGCAACGCTTTTGAGTTTGTCGGTCGGTGTGTTCTTAGGGTTGCTCAGCGGCTATTTGGGCGGCAGGCTTGATCTCGCTCTTCTGTTTTTGATGGATACAATGAGCACGCTGCCAAATCTGTTGTTGGCGGTGACATTTGCCTTCGCTGTCGGTCGAGGGACTCTCAATGCTGCCCTAGCATTAAGCATTGCCTATATCCCCAAGTATTACCGGGTCGTGCGCAATCATACGGTGAGCATCAAGGCGGAATTGTTTGTGGAGGCGGCTCAGTCTTTGGGGGCGTCCCCTTGGCGCATTCTCTCTCGTTACCTAGCCTTGAATGTCATGCAAAGCGTTCCCGTGTTGTTTACTTTGAATGCGGCTGATGCTATCGGCACTTTAGCTGGGCTTGGTTTTTTGGGGTTGGGACTACCGAAAGAGACCGCTGAGTGGGGGCATGATCTGAGCTTGGCCCTCACAGGGCTCTCGACCGGTATCTGGTGGACAACGTTTTTCCCGGGGTTCGCAATGACGCTGATGATTGTGGGACTCTCATTGATTGGAGAAGGACTCAATGAGTACATAAATCCTTTGCTGCGTCGAGAGAACTGGAAGTAACCTCATTTTCTTTGCTCGTGCCATTCTCATTTGATGCCTCAACCCATGTATAGGAGGGATTATAGAGCTTTGTCAGGGGAGTTGCGATCGCAAATAATATTTTTTACTAGACACAGTCTCAAAACTCACTTATGATAGTTAGCTGTTGCCGAGATAGGGATACTGAATTAGCTTGCTAGTTCAAGTCCTGGCATGAATGAGGCCAATCTTTAGCCCTATTCGAAACTTGATTCCTTTTCCACGCTTGGAGAGCTGAAAGTCTCTAGGTATGGTTTGCCATTCTGGCATTCAAGTCTGCAAATCGAGCACAGTAGCTGATAGGTGCAACGCTTCCGAGCTTGTATTGTCGGTGTTATGACGTAATGGGAGACGATTGCCGTGTCCGTTGGAATCCTAGGGACAAAGCTGGGTATGACCCAGATTTTTGATGAAGAAGGCCGATCTATTCCGGTCACTGTCGTACAGGCGGGCCCCTGTGCGGTCACTCAAATTAAGACAAAGGAAACTGACGGCTATACAGCGGTCCAGGTTGCTTATGGCGAAACTCGAGAGAAGCTCTTGACAAAGCCAGAACTTGGACACTTGAAGAAGTCTGGCGCTACGCCCATGCGTCACCTGCGGGAGTATCGCATGGCAGACGTTAGCGGTTTTGAATTAGGGCAGGGGCTGGCCGCTGATTTGTTTAGTAAAGATCAGCTTGTCGACGTGACAGGGACTTCTATCGGTCGCGGTTTTGCGGGTTATCAGAAGCGTCATAACTTTAGGCGAGGGCCAATGAGCCACGGTTCTAAGAACCATCGTCAACCCGGATCGACGGGGGCGGGTACCACGCCTGGTCGTATCTATCCAGGCAAGAAAATGGCGGGACGCATGGGCGGTATAACGGTAACGGTTCGTAAGCTAACGGTGGCTCAGGTTGATGCTGAACGTAATGTTCTGTTAATCAAGGGTGCCGTGCCTGGGAAGGCGGGTTCTCTCCTGAACATTCGGCCTGCCACAATTGTCGGTCAGTCCTAGATCTGTTCGTTGAGATTATCTTGAGAGAATCGTTATGGTTAGTTGTGTTGTTCACAATTGGGAAGGCAAAGAGTCAGGTGAGGCTACGGTTGACCTAAGAATTGCTCGCGAAGAAAATGCAGCCCACATTGTTCATCGGGCAATGCGGCGACAGATGTCTAACGCCCGCCAAGGGACAGTGGCAAGTAAGACGCGTGCAGAGGTGCGCGGGGGTGGCCGCAAGCCTTGGAAGCAGAAGGGGACAGGACGTGCGCGAGCGGGCTCGAACCGTTCTCCGCTCTGGCGTGGTGGCGGCGTCATTTTTGGCCCCAGTCCTCGTGATTATTCGGTCAAGATGAATCGCAAAGAGCGACGCCTTGCTTTGACAACGGCTTTCAGTAGTCGTTCAGATGACATGGTTGTTGTTGAGAACTTTGTTGATAAGCTCCCTCGTCCAAAGACAAAGGAATTAGCCGCGGCTCTGGCCCGATGGGGTATTGAGGAAGGCTCTAAAGTCTTGTTGATTGTGGCCGATAAGCAGGAGAACGTCTATCTGTCGGCGCGTAACAACGCCAGTATCAAGCTGGTTCTTGCTGCGAATCTTAATGTTTACGATTTGCTCGCCTCCGACCGGATTGTGGCGACTGAAGATGCGATCGCAAAAATCCAGGAGGTTTACAGTGACTAAATTCACGCCATCGGCCTTAGCCGACATCGTCCGCCGCCCCATCGTTACGGAAAAAGCGACATTACTGCTTGAAAATAACCAGTACACATTTGAAGTTGATCCTAGAGCTAATAAGCCACAAATCAGAGAAGCCATTGAGTCTCTTTTCGAGGTCAAAGTTGTAGGGATTAGCACCCACAAGCCGCCATTGAAGAAAAAGCGGATGGGACGTTTCATTGGCCATAAGCCTCAGTATAAAAAAGCAATTGTGACCCTAGCTGAAGGCGACACGATTACTCTATTCCCCGAGGTCTAGGTCACCTTTCTCTCTCGTTTTTAGAACTAGCCTTATTTGCAATCGACTAAGAGTTTACTGTTATGGGCATTCGATCATACCGACCCTATACCGCTGGATCCCGGCAAAAGACATCCTCTGACTTTGCCGAGATTACGCGTGATCGCCCGGAGAAATCCCTTGTTGGTGCAAAGCACCGTCATCAGGGCCGAAACAATCGAGGCGTAATCACTAGTCGGCGGCGAGGCGGTGGTCATAAACGCCGCTACAGGATTATCGATCTCTACCGCAACAAGTACGGGATTTCTGGGAAGGTTGCGACCGTTGAGTACGATCCTAACCGTAATGCACGTATTGCCCTGATTAATTATCAGGACGGAGAAAAGCGATATATCCTTCACCCTCGGGGACTCAACGTAGGGGATGAAGTTGTGTCCGGCCCAGAATCCCCCATTGAGATTGGAAATGCATTGCCGTTAGCCAATATCCCCCTTGGTACAGAGGTACACAATGTTGAATTGGTGGCTGGTAAGGGAGGGCAAGTTGTCCGCTCTGCAGGCGCACTTGCTCAGGTCGTGGCTAAAGAGGGCGACATGGTTACCCTGAAGCTGCCCTCAACCGAGGTGCGAATGTTCCGTAAAGAGTGTTACGCCACTGTTGGCCAAGTCGGCAACGTTGAAGCCAACAACATTACCCTTGGTAAAGCAGGACGAAACCGATGGAAAAGCCGTCGGCCAAAGGTGAGAGGTTCTGTTATGAACCCTTGCGATCACCCCCATGGTGGCGGAGAGGGTAGAGCGCCTATTGGTCGTGCAGGCCCTGTCACGCCTTGGGGTAAACCTACCTTGGGCTACAAAACCCGCAAGAAAAATAAGGGGAGCAATGCCCTGATTGTACGCCGCCGTCGTCGTACTTCTAAGCGGAGTCGAGGCGGTCGAGCGTCATAAGCACTTTCTTCTAGTTTTTATTGAGTTAATAGCCACTGACAAGGTTTCACGATTATGCCCCGCTCTCTCAAAAAAGGTCCCTTCGTTGCGGATCACCTAATGCGAAAGATTGAAGTCTTAAACGCTAAGGGTGATAAGCAAGTGATCAAAACGTGGTCCCGAGCCTCTACAATTTTGCCCCAGATGATTGGTCATACGATTGGGGTTCACAATGGCCGGCAGCATGTGCCTGTATATGTGACAGAGCAGATGGTGGGCCACAAGCTGGGAGAATTTGCGCCGACTCGCACATTCCGCAGCCACTCGAAAAGCGATAAAAAGGCTCGGATGTAAGGAGCACAACAATGTCAAATCAACTGAAAGATATTAACGGCGCTTACGCCACGGCTAAATACATCCGCATGTCTCCCCGAAAGGTGCGCCGTGTCTTGGATCAGATTCGAGGCCAGAGTTATCGTGATGCCTTGATCTTGCTGGAGTTCATGCCCTACCGAGCCTGTGACCCGATTCTCAAAGCTCTACGGTCTGCTGTTGCTAACGCTGAGCATAACAAAGGGATTGATCCGGCGGGCCTTGTGGTTAGCCATGCCTATGCCGATCAAGGACCAAGCTTGAAGCGATTTCGCCCCCGAGCACAGGGGAGAGCTTACCAAATTCGGAAGCCAACCTGTCATATTACCGTTGCCGTCAGCAGCTCTGAGTCAGAGGATTAATCGTTCACGTTTGACTATGCTGACTTGTTTTTTGTAGAGGATATCCTTGTGGGACAAAAGATTCATCCAACTGGCTTTCGTTTAGGAATCACGAAGGATCATAATTCACGTTGGTTTGCCGATACGAGTCGGTATCCAGAACTACTTCAGGAAGACTATAAAGTTCGGCAGTATGTGAACAAGCAGCTCAGCAACGCCGGAATTGCCGGTGTGCGAATTGAGCGTAAGGCCGATCAAATTGATCTCGAAGTGCGGACCGCACGACCCGGCGTCGTTGTCGGCAGAGGTGGCAGCGGGATTGAGGCTCTAAGAGTAGGGCTGCAAAAGGAACTGGGGAGCGATCGCCCGATTCGCATTAACGTTGTTGAAATTGCTAGAGTCGATGCTGAAGCAGCCTTGATTGCTGAATCCATCGCTCAGCAGCTCGAGCGACGTGTTTCTTTCCGGCGAGTTGTGCGTCAAGCTATTCAGCGCGCTCAAAGAGCCGGTGTTGAAGGTATCAAAATTCAGGTTGGTGGTCGTCTCAACGGCGCAGAAATCGCCCGTAGTGAGTGGACCCGTGAAGGTCGAGTTCCTTTACATACCTTGAGAGCAGATATTGATTATTCCTACCGATTTGCCAGTACGACTTACGGCATTTTGGGAATTAAGGTTTGGGTCTTTAAAGGTGAGGTTATTCCAGGCTCAGATCTTGAGCCGACTCAGACTCGTGAAGGTCCTCCTCGCCGTCGCCAGCAGCAGCAGCGTCGCCGCCAGCAGTTTGAGGACCGGTCTGATTCAGATTCTTAGATCAATCTTTAGCTCTAAGCCTTTATTCTTTAAAATTTCTATTGACGGAATCTAGATCATGTTAAGCCCAAGAAAAACTAAATTTCGGAAGCAGCACCGGGGGCGGATGCGTGGAAAAGCTACGCGAGGTAATACTCTCAGTTTCGGAGAATTTGGCCTCCAAGCAACCGAACCCTCTTGGATCACTTCCCGACAAATTGAGGCTGGCCGGCGGGCTATGACTCGCTATGTTCGACGGGGCGGCAAGATCTGGATTCGCATTTTCCCTGATAAGCCTGTTACCATGCGTCCTGCTGAAACCCGGATGGGTTCAGGTAAGGGAGCTCCTGAGTATTGGGTCGCTGTAGTTAAGCCGGGTCGGATTATGTACGAGATTGCCGGTGTTCCTGAGTCCGTCGCACGAGAAGCGATGCGTTTGGCCTCATTCAAAATGCCGATTAAGACTAAATTTATTGTTCGTGAGTCGCAGGAGTCTTAGCGCATGGCCTCTTCTAAAATGAGTGACCTCAGAAAGCTCTCAGAGGCTGAGGTAGAGACAAAAATTCAAGATCTTAAGCGCGAGCTATTCGATCTACGGTTCCAAAAGGCAACTCGTCAAACCGTTCAGCCTCATCAGGCGGGCCAAATTCGCCACCAAATCGCGCAGTTGATGACGCTGCAGCGCGAGCAGCAGGCATAAGCAGCAGGGAGCCAGTTTAAAAGGAGTAAGGTCACATGGCAGTTAAAGAGCGGATCGGCTTAGTCGTAAGCGACAAAATGGACAAAACAGTGGTGGTGGCAATTGAGAGCCGGTCACCTCATAAAAAATACGGCAAGATTATGGCCCGTACTCAGCGATACAAGGTTCACGATGCCGAAAATAGCTGTAGTATTGGCGATCGCGTTCGCATTCAAGAGACTCGTCCCATGAGCCGCACAAAGCGCTGGGTCGTGACCGATATTCTGACATCTGCCAAGTAGGGGCCGTCCATGATTCAGCAAGAAACTCGTCTAAATGTTGCCGATAATAGCGGCGCGAAACAACTTCTCTGTATCCGGGTGCTGGGAGGTGGTAACCGTCGCTACGGTGGTGTCGGTGATGTCATTATCGCTACCGTCAAAGACGCTGCGCCTAATATGCCTGTTAAGAAGTCGGATATTGTGCGAGCGGTTATTGTACGAACCCGAAAGTCGATTAGCCGAGAAAGCGGCATGAGCATTAAATTTGATGATAATGCTGCGGTCTTGATTAACCAGGATAATAATCCGCGCGGCACTCGTGTCTTTGGTCCCGTGGCTCGTGAACTGCGCGAAAAGAGCTTCACTAAGATCGTCTCACTTGCTCCGGAGGTTTTGTAATGACAAAAAATAAATCTGTCATTCGACATAAAATGCATGTCAAGAAGGGCGATACCGTGCAGGTCATTGCTGGTAAGGATAAGGCTAAGGTTGGTGAAGTCCTTCAGGTATACCCAAAGACGAGTCAGGTGATTGTTGAAGGGGTCAACATCAAGACTAAGCATATTAAGCCTCAGAGTGAAGGCGAATCGGGTCAAATTACGACCAATGAGTATCCCGTTCATAGCTCTAACGTCATGCTCTACTCTCAGAAGCAAAGTGTTGCTAGTCGAGTTTGCTATTCATTTACTGATGATGGTCGCAAGGTGCGAATGTTGAAAAAGACGGGAGAAATCATTGATTAATAGCGTAGTGATCAACCCTGACCAAGCCCAGGGATTGTAAGGACCATAACCGACTATGACTGTCAGACTTAAACAAATCTATACCGACACTGCAGTTCCCAAATTGCAGGAGCAGTTCAGCTACAAAAATATCCACCAAGTTCCTAGCCTCTCTAAAATTACGGTCAACCGGGGTTTGGGTGAAGCCGCCCAGAACGCTAAGGCGATGGAAAACTCTCTGAGCGAAATTGCTGTTATTACGGGGCAGCGACCTGTTGTCACTCGTGCTAAGAAGGCGATCGCAGGTTTCAAGATTCGTGAGGGTATGCCCGTAGGTGTCATGGTTACGCTTAGAGGTGAGCGCATGTACGCTTTCCTGGACCGTTTGATTAGTCTGGCTCTGCCTCGCATTCGAGATTTTCGGGGCTTAAGTCCTAGAAGTTTTGATGGCCGGGGAAACTACACTTTGGGACTGCGTGAGCAGCTCATTTTTCCAGAGGTTGAGTATGACAGCATCGATCAGATTCGGGGCATGGACGTCTCTATTAGCACCACTGCCAATACAGACGAAGAAGGTCGAGCACTATTGAAAGTTTTAGGGATGCCTTTCCGGGATAACTAGGGAACGGTCTATTAAGGAGTACTTATGGCAGCGAATGACACGATCGGCGATATGCTAACCCGGATTCGAAACGCGAATCTAGCTCGGCATCAAGCCACTGAGGTGATGTCCACCAAGATGACTCGCAATATTGCTGCGGTCTTAAAGGAGGAGGGTTTTATCTCCGCCTTTGAAGACTCAGGAGAGGGTGTCGAGCAACGGCTTGTGATTCAGCTCAAGTATAAGGGCAAACAGCGTCAGCCCATTATCAATACTTTGCAGCGCATTAGTAAGCCTGGATTGCGAGTTTACTCGAATCGTAGAGAGTTGCCCAGGGTCCTAGGTGGTATTGGTATTGCTATTATCTCAACCTCCAGCGGCATCATGACTGATCGAGACGCCCGCCGTCAGGGCGTCGGCGGTGAAGTTCTCTGCTACGTTTGGTAGTCTTCCCTAGCATTTTTTGATTACGGAGTTGGCAACATGTCTCGCATTGGTAAACGCCCGGTGGAAATCCCCGATAAGGTCACGGTGACTTTAGATGGACAATCTGTGGCGGTCAAAGGTCCGAAAGGAGAGCTTTCTAGAACGCTGCCTCCTGAAGTGTTGCTTGAGCAGCAGGATAAGGCCATCGTCGTGTCTCGTCGAGATGAGTCGCGTAATGCTCGTCAGCGTCATGGACTCTGTCGTACCCTAGTTGCCAATATGGTGGAAGGCGTCTCTAAAGGTTTCGAAAGGAAGCTGCAGATTATCGGAGTAGGCTATCGCGCCCAGGTCCAGGGCAAAAACTTGGTCCTGAACGTTGGCTACAGCAATCCAGTTACTATTGAACCACCGGAAGGCATTCAAGTCGCGGTAGATGGCAATACGAATGTGACTGTGAGTGGAATTAATAAAGAGATTGTGGGCAATACAGCGGCGCGAATTCGTGCTGTTCGCCCTCCTGAGCCTTACAAGGGTAAGGGAATTCGGTATGAGGGAGAATACGTACGCCGCAAGGTCGGCAAGGCAGGGAAGAAGTAAATGAAAACTCGTAAGCAGGCTACCCGTAGCCGTCATCGTCGAGTGCGTCGAAAAGTTAGCGGTACAGCTACTCAGCCTCGTCTCGCTGTTTTTCGCTCTAATCAGCACATTTATGCCCAGGTTATTGATGACGTGCAACAGCATACCTTGGCAGCAGCTTCATCTCTTGATGAAGCTGTGAAGAAAAAGGCTTCGTCTGGTGCTAATTGTGATGCATCCATGCAGGTGGGGCAGTTGGTTGCTGAACGGGCTTTAGAGAAGGGTATTAAGGCTGTTGTCTTTGATCGGGGCGGCAATCTTTTCCACGGTCGGGTTAAGGCATTAGCAGATGCCGCTCGTGAAGCAGGACTACAGTTTTAAAAGAGGTAGATGAAAGATGGCAGGTCGTCGCAAGGGAAATCGCAGCCGCGAGAAAGACAGTAACTGGCAAGAGCGCGTGGTTCAGATCCGCCGCGTTTCTAAGGTGGTAAAGGGCGGTAAAAAGCTTAGCTTCCGAGCCATTGTGGTGGTTGGTAATGAAAAAGGCCAGGTTGGCGTTGGCGTTGGTAAGGCTAGTGACGTGATTGGAGCTGTCCGTAAGGGAGTTGCTGACGGTAAGAAGCAGCTTGTAGAAGTTCCGCTCACTAAGGCTAATTCTGTGCCTCATCCAATTACCGGTCGAGGTGGTGCCGCAAAAGTTATGCTCCGGCCTGCTGCACCAGGAACAGGTGTGATTGCCGGTGGCGCAGTGCGTACCGTGTTAGAGTTAGCGGGTGTCCGCAACGTGCTCGCGAAGCAGTTAGGCTCTGACAACCCTCTCAATAACGCTAGGGCTGCCCTGGATGCGCTCGATTCTTTACGAACTTTCTCCGGGGTTGCTGAGGAACGTGGCATACCGGTTGAAAAGCTCTACGCTTAAGAGCTAGACACGCTGCTAATGGGTGGCCGAAACGCTATCTTGCTTTAACTTGCTTAAAATTTATACACTGGATCCATGAGATTACAAGACGCACAACCTAAATCAGGTTCACAGAAGCGCCGCCGCCGTCTGGGACGAGGCATCTCCGCTGGTCAAGGCGCTAGCTGTGGCTTTGGAATGCGGGGTCAGAAATCTAGATCAGGCCGCCCCACTCGCCCTGGTTTTGAGGGTGGTCAAAATCCTCTCTATCGTCGCGTACCCAAGCTTAAGCATTTTACGTTAGTTAACCGTAAAGAGTATACGGTCGTTAACGTTGGTAAGCTTTGTGATCTCAAAAAAGGCTCTGACGTCACTCTGGAGTCTTTGATGGAAGCAGGGATTGTGACCTCAAATGATGGTCCGCTCAAGCTTTTAGGTGATGGTGAACTTTCTGTAGCACTCAGCGTTAAGGCGGCAGCGGCTACAAAAGGTGCGATCGCAAAAATTGAGTCCGCAGGCGGGAGTTTTGAGGCCATCTAGACGCATGTTTTTCCGTTTATCATCAGTCGTCAGATTAGCGAGATTTTTCGATCATGGTTGTTAGTCGCGGGAAAGCCCCCACTGCTCAAGAAACCTTTATGCAAATGGCCCAGGCCGCAGGTCTGCGGGGCCGAGTCTTTATTACATTGGGCCTTTTGATTTTGGTCCGCATGGGCATCTATTTGCCTGTTCCTGGTATCAACCGAGAGGTTTTTAAGACAGCCTTTGCAGGTAATCCAATCTTGGGGTTTCTTGACTATTTCTCTGGCGGTGGTCTTTCTGCTGTCGGTATTTTTGCATTGGGCATTATTCCTTTTATTAATGCTTCGATCATCTTGCAGCTTTTAACCGCAGCTTTACCTTCTCTTGAGCGACTGCAGAAAGACGAGGGAGAAGCTGGGCGACGCAAAATTTCTCAAATTACCCGCTATGTTGCCTTAGGGTGGGCTGTTGCGCAAAGTATTGGATTTTCTCTTTTAGTGAACAATACTGAGGGTGTTGTGATTAACCCAGGCCCTGCTTTCATCGTTCAGATGGTGTTGGCATTGACTGCCGGTTCAATGTTTGTAATGTGGGCCGGTGAGATTATCACAGAGAAAGGGATTGGTAACGGTGCTTCACTCTTGATCTTCTTGAGTATTGTCTCGGTGCTACCCCGCTCCATCAGTCAGACGATTGATTTTGCTCAAGGCGGCGGCAGCGTGGGTGGTGTGATCGCCCTGATCGTTGTATTTCTGGTCATGATCATTGGCATCGTTTTTGTTCAAGAAGGCACCCGCAGAATTCCAATTGTCTACGCCCGAAGGCAGGTAGGACGCCGCCTCTATCGTGAACAAAAGAGTTATCTGCCCCTACGACTCAATTCAGGGGGTGTGATGCCGATTATTTTTGCATCGGCCATGCTGGTCTTACCCAGTACTTTAGCTCAGTTTTCAGGCAATACAACCATTCAGACCTTCGCAAGTTATTTATCTCCAAGCAGCTCCCTACCTTGGGTTTACGTCATCTTCTATATGTCGATGATTATTTTCTTTAGCTATTTTTATGCCTCTTTGATCATCAACCCCGTTGATTTGTCGCAGAATTTAAAGAAGATGGGAGCGAGCATTCCTGGAATCCGCCCAGGTCGAGCTACTACTGAGTATATCGAGCGGGTTCTGAATCGCTTGACTCTCTTGGGAGCGCTCTTCCTAGGGGCCGTTGCTATTGTTCCCTTGGCAGTTGAAAATGCAACTAAGGTAACCACTTTTCAAGGGCTAGGGGCTACGTCACTATTGATTTTGGTGGGTGTTGCGATCGATACCGCAAAGCAAATTCAGACCTACGTAATCTCCCAACGTTATGAAGGCATGGTGAAAGACTAGTGGCTCGTCTGATTCTATTTGGCCCTCCTGGTGCAGGTAAGGGAACACAAGCAGCTGCTTTATCAAGACAGTTGAAGGTTCCTCATATTTCGACGGGTGACATCTTCCGTTCTGCTATTGCCGCTCGGTCAGACTTAGGACTCAAGGTCCAGAATTATTTAGACGAGGGCAAGTT
This sequence comes from Acaryochloris thomasi RCC1774, assembly GCF_003231495.1. Lineage (NCBI taxonomy): Bacteria > Bacillati > Cyanobacteriota > Cyanophyceae > Acaryochloridales > Acaryochloridaceae > Acaryochloris > Acaryochloris thomasi. The sequence continues at coordinate 52,805 of NZ_PQWO01000001.1, read as the reverse complement.
AGTCCCAGATGTTGTTGTAATTGACATGGTTAGGGACCGGCTGTCTCAACCTGACATTGCTGAAGGATGGATATTGGACGGGTTCCCTAGGACTGTACCTCAAGCTCAGGCTCTCGATCAGCTTCTCTCAGAGATAAACCAAGACTATAGCCGAGTTCTCAATCTTCAGGTTTCTGAAGCGCTTCTAATTGAACGTTTACTGGGTCGTCAGCGCAAGGATGACACTGAAGATGTTATTCAAGAGCGGCTGAGGGTCTATCGGAACGATACTGCTCCTGTGCTGGCGTTTTATGAGCAGGGAACGCGCTTAGTCAATATTGACGGTGCGGCAGACGTTGAGATTGTTACCTCGAGAATCCAGAGCGCGGTCTCAGGAGTGGAATAAATTTTAGATACAAGACTTTAACTTTCCTTGCTAGTCGATAGGAAGGTAATTGGAACAGTAGAAACGGAGGAATTAGCCATTGGCTAAGCAAGATGCAATTGAAATGGAGGGCACTGTTACGGAGTCATTGCCGAACGCAATGTTTCGAGTTGATCTCGATAATGGGATGAATGTGCTAACCCATATCTCTGGCAAGATCCGGCGTAACTATATCAAGATTTTGCCCGGTGATCGCGTGAAAGTAGAACTAAGTCCATACGATCTGACTAAGGGGCGTATTACCTATCGGTTACGAAAAAAATAAAATGGTAACTGGCCCATAAAAATGTTTATAAGTATACACAAAAACGCTATAATTACTGTTTTGTAGAAATAAGAGTCAAATATGAAAGTTCGTTCATCGGTGCGCAAAATGTGTGACAAGTGCCGAGTTATTCGTCGCCGAGGGCGGGTAATGGTTATTTGTTCCAATCCGAAGCACAAGCAGCGCCAGGGTTGATTCTGAGTCGTTAGCCAGTAAAAGAGAGAAGAGCGTTCTTTTGGTTGGTTGTTAGTTAAATTGACGCTCACCCCAGGGAGATAGAGAAGAGTGGCTAGAATTTCCGGTGTTGACCTTCCTCGCGACAAGCGTATTGAGATCGGTCTGACCTATATTTATGGAATTGGTCTTAAGCGAGCACAAGATATTTTGGCAGCGACAGGTGTCAATCCAGATACGCGAGTTAAAGACCTTGCTGATACGGACGTAACAGTTCTGCGAAATGCGATTTCAACCTATCAGGTTGAAGGAGATTTGCGGCGATGGGAATCTATGAATGTCAAGCGATTAATGGATATTGGTGCCTATCGGGGTCGAAGACATCGCTTAGGTTTGCCTGTTCGAGGGCAGAGGACCCGAACCAATAGTCGCACTCGACGCGGTGGTCGTCGTACCGTTGCTGGCAAGAAGAAAGCACCTGCTAAGAAGTAGTGTTTATTGCTGGTCTGAGTCGCTAAGCTTTGATGTCTGCGCTCCCAATCTGTTTAATTATTTCAATTATTTGTAATCAACATGGCAAAGCAACCAACAAAACGAGCAGGGGGACGTAAGCAAAAGCGTCACGTTCCTAATGGCGTTGCTCATATTCAGTCAACCTTCAACAATACTATTGTCACGATTAGTGACGTGGGCGGAGAGGTCGTTTCTTGGGCTTCGGCCGGCTCTAGTGGCTTCAAGGGGGCCAAGAAAGGCACCCCCTTTGCGGCTCAGACTGCTTCTGAAAGCGCAGCTCGTAGGGCTATTGACCAGGGGATGCGGCAGATTGAAGTGATGGTTAGTGGCCCAGGCGCAGGTCGAGAAACTGCGATTCGTGCTCTTCAAGGTGCCGGTTTAGAAATCACTCTGATTCGGGATGTCACGCCCATTCCACATAATGGCTGTCGCCCCCCGAAGCGTCGGCGCGTTTAGTGATGGGGTTGACCCACTATTAGCGGAGTCAACCTTTTGCATTTATTCAGAGCATTAATGATTATTTTGCATCAGATGGGAAGTGAACCCATCTTGAGTTAAGCAGAGCAACAAGGGAGAATTCTTCGTGGCGCAATTTCAGGTTGAGTGTGTCGAATCAAGCACTGAAGCGGATTACAGTCAGTATAGCAGATTTATTCTAGAACCCCTCGACCGAGGGCAGGGAACCACTATTGGGAATGCTCTGAGACGAGTCTTGCTCTCAAATCTCCAGGGTGCAGCTGTGACAGCTGTACGTATTGCAGGCGTTAATCATGAGTTTGCAACTATTCCAGGGGTGCGTGAAGATGTTCTTGACATTCTTTTGAATATGAAGCAAATGGTGCTTCGCAGTTATAGCGGTGATCCTCAAATTGGCCGACTGTTTGTTCAAGGGCCTGCAACAGTGACGTCACAGAACTTTGAGCTGTCGACAGATGTTGAGGTAATTAACCCTGATCAATATGTCGCGACCCTATCGACGGATGCGACGCTAGAGATGGAGTTCAAGGTTGAGCTTGGCAAAGGCTACAAGTCGATTAGCAAGAGTCAGGATGATTCCGCTGCTCTTGACTTCCTGCAGCTTGACGCTATCTTCATGCCAGTGCGTAAAGTCAACTATACAGTTGAGGATGCTCGTGTTGGTGGTGCGCTTGAAAAGGATCGCTTAATCTTAGATGTTTGGACAAACGGTAGCCTTACGCCTCAGGAGTCGCTGAGCCAAGCTGCAACCATCTTAGTTGATTTATTCTCGCCTCTTAAAGACGCTAGCTTTAGGGCTGCAGAAGAGTCTGAGGTGGAAGAAGAGGATGAGACTAATCAGATTCCTATTGAAGGTTTGAATCTCTCTGTCCGTGCTTATAACTGTCTCAAGCGAGCCCAAATCAATAGCGTGGCTGATTTGCTTGATTATACCCAGGAGGATCTTCTGGAAATTAAAAACTTCGGTGCCAAGTCGGCAGAAGAGGTGATTGAAGCGCTCCAGGTTCATCTGGGAATTACGCTTCCCTACGAAAAGTCTTCGAAGAGTAGTTAAGGATTAAAATTATGCGTCACGGTTGTCGTATTCCAAAACTGGGTAAGCCTGCAGATCAGCGAAAAGCCTTGCTGCGTGCTTTGACTACCCAATTGATTCGTCATGGCCGAGTGACCACCACCAAGGCTCGTGCTAAAGCGGTTCGGTCTCAGGCTGATAAAATGATTACCCTTGCGAAGGATGGTTCTTTGGCCTCTCGTCGTAAGGTGTTGGGTTACGTCTATGACAAGCAGCTTGTCCATGCTTTATTTGATCAGGTAAAGGATCGGTATAGCGATCGCAACGGTGGCTATACTCGCATCATTCGCACGACTCGTCGTCGGGGCGATAATGCTGAATTAGCTATTATTGAGCTGACCTAGCGTATCTTATGACTGTTTGACTCAGACTTATGACGGCCTGCTCCACTGACACTTCAAAACGAATTGCCTTGGTCATTCAATACCTGGGCACTAATTTTCATGGCTGGCAGCGACAGCCAAATCATCGCAGCGTTCAGGCTGAAATTGAGCAGGCTTTGAAGGCGATTACAGGCTGTCGTATCAAATTGTATGGTGCTGGACGGACGGATTCGGGGGTTCATGCGGCGGCGCAGGTGGCCCATTTTGAGACAGAATCCCCCATCCCTGCCCATCGCTGGTCGAATGTGCTTAACAAGTATTTGCCGGTTGACATTGCGATTCGGGGTTCTGCAGAGGTTCCTAAGACCTGGCATGCTCGCTTCTCGGCGCAGTGGCGGCGCTATCGCTATTCTCTTTACACTGACCCAAGGCCTAACCTTTTCCTCCGCCCGTTTACTTGGCATTACTATTACAAGCCTTTAGATGTTGAACGTATGCAGGCGGCCTTGGCGCCGATGGTGGGACATCATCACCTAGCGGCGTTTCATCGTGCGGGCTCCAGTCGTCCTCACTCTTGGGTTGATGTTCAGGCTGCTGAATGTCGGCAAGCTGGACAAAAGGATGGTTACTCAGATGCTTTAGTTGAGATTGAGCTACAGGCCAGCGGCTTCTTATACGGGATGATGCGGCTGCTGGTGGGTATGCTGGTGCAGGTGGGGCGAGGAGTGCGTTCTCCTGAAAGTTTTACGCAGATCTGGCAAACTGAGCAGCGAGAGCAGGTGAGGTATGCCGCACCACCTCAAGGCCTGTGTCTTTTGAGGGTGGGATATCCCCTCTTTCCTTTCCCGCCGGAGGTTTGGTTCGATACCTTTCCTCAGTTTCATCTACCTGCCGCTGCCTCCGTTTAGTTTTTGTCCCGCTAGCTTTGCCAAGTTGAGAAATTCCATGCAAAAAACCTATCTCCCCTCTCCTGCCACTCTCGAAAAGAAATGGTACGTTGTGGATGCTGAGAACCAGCGTTTAGGACGCCTTGCCACTCAAATCGCCATGATTTTGCGGGGGAAGACGAAGCCTGATTACACTCCATTTATGGATACCGGCGATTTCGTAGTTGTTATCAACGCTGAGAAAGTTGATGTCACGGGCCGTAAGCGTGAACAGAAGCTGTACCGTCGCCACTCAGGGCGACCGGGTGGGATGAAGACTGAAACCTTTGATCATCTCCAAAATCGGATTCCTGAGAGGATTGTGGAGAAAGCCGTCAAGGGGATGCTGCCTAAAAATGCTTTGGGGCGTCAGCTATTTACGAAGCTGAAGGTCTATGCTGGCCCTGATCATCCCCACCAATCTCAGCAGCCCGAAACCTTAACGATTCAGACCATTCCAGGAGCGAATAGCTAATGCAAGCCACTGAACAAAAATCTAACCGTGTCAGCTATGCTGGTACGGGTCGCCGCAAATCTTCTGTGGTGCGGGTTCGGCTAGTCCCAGGTTCGGGGCAGCTAACGATTAATCGTAAGGCAGGAGACCTATACCTGCAGTTTAATCCTACCTATTTAGCGCTGGTTAAAGCTCCGTTGGAGGCGCTGGGGCTAGAGGGAGATTACGATATTATTGCCAACGCCCGTGGTGGTGGTTTGACGGGGCAGGCTGATGCCATCCGTTTAGGGGTTGCCCGTGCGCTTTGTCAGCTTGATCCTGATAACCGCAAGCCATTGAAGCTTGAAGGATATCTCACCCGCGATCCGCGCGCGAAGGAGCGAAAGAAGTATGGCTTACGCAAGGCTCGTAAAGCGCCTCAGTACTCCAAACGATAATTTTTCACTCATTATTCTCCATCTTTAGCACACCTTTTTACTCATAGACCCATGCCTAAATCAGAGATTCATCCCGAGTGGTACCCCGAGGCCAAAGTGTACTGCGATGGCGAGGTTGTAATGACCGTTGGCTCTACTAAGCCTGAGCTGAACGTCGATATTTGGTCGGGTAATCATCCTTTTTACACTGGAACTCAGAAAATTATTGATACTGAGGGACGAGTGGAGCGCTTTATGCGGAAGTACGGTATGGCTGAGGATCAGCAGGCTGGTGCTTCAGATAAGAAGGCGAAAGAGGAACCTGTATCTGAAGAAAAAGATACGTAGGGAACTCAGCTAAACTGCTGTACAGTTTTAGAACCTTTTTTGTTTCCTTGATGTCGGTGGCATCAAGGAAACTTGCTTTAAGATTTTAAAGAGTCATGCCCGTATGGGCAGCTGCTGTTGTAGCCTTTGCCTCATCCTTAATTTTTTTAGCTGTTATGAGTCTTAGAGGCTGCTCTAAGATCAAACGCGTAAGCGTTTAGGGCCTTATTAATGGAGAGAATAGCTCATGTTGCCGAAGGCGGATCTGCTGAAGCGGGTCGAGGCCAAAGAACAAATTTCACACGTCATCGATCAAGCTGAGCAAGCCCTTAAAAACTGGGAGGTGGTGTTGACTGACTTCCTCTCTCCGCCGGAGCTGGCTGAGGCACAGGAGGTTTTTGGTTTGCTGGCTGAGGTCCAAACGATGAGCTGGGGGGGGTATCCGCAGGCGGAACGGCAGCGGCTGGCTTTGGCACGCCCAGAGTTGCCCCTTGAAATTGCTCAGGTAGAGTTGGTTGCTCTGAATGTTGCAGGCAATTTTCTATTTGACCCGGCAACCCATCGTGATTTTTTGGGTGCCCTTCTCGGTACGGGGATTGTTCGAGAGAAGGTCGGTGATATTCTTGTCTTAGGGGAGCGGGGTGCCCAAGCCATCGTGGTACCTGAGATGGCAGTGTTTCTTTCTGATTCTTTGACGCAGGTGCGGACTGTTTCGGTAAAGACTGAGACGATTCCGCTAGAGGAACTCAGAGTGCGCGAACCGCGCAAGAGGGAGATGACGACGGTGGAGGCTTCGCTGCGATTAGATGCGATCGCATCTGCAGGCTTTGGTCTTTCTCGCAGTAAGATGGTGGGCTTTATCTCTGCTGGAGACGTGCGCGTCAACTGGAAAGCCGTTACCCAGGCAAGTCATGCGTTGCAAGCCGGAGATTTGGTCACCATTCGGGGCAAAGGCCGTCTCGAAATTGGAGACATTAGCATCACTAAAAAGCAGCGTTATCGAGTGGAACTGAAGCGCTACAGCTAACCTTGAGGAAATGGGCTAAAGCTATGAAACTCGATCAGTTCTTGAAGTTTAAGTGTCTCGTGGCCACAGGTGGACAAGCCAAATACTTCATCCAAAATGGCGAGGTAGAAGTTAACGGCCATCCTGAAACCCGCCGTGGAAGACAGCTTAGTGACGGAGACATTGTTACCTTTCAGGGCCAGTCTTTTGACGTTGGGGGAACTGACGGTTGACAGCTCTCAACTGGCTCGGTAAGGGGCAACCTGCTGGAACCACGGTACGAGTGGTGTTTCCTGGGCAGAGTAATAGGCTGTGACATAGAGGGGGGTCACTAGCGTCAGAGATGCAATCACTGTGCCGAGCACATTGGCAACACTGACATTACTCGGTTGAGGAGGGTCCTCAAACTGACTATTCGCTTGCATGGATTTGGTTGATAAACCGTAAGATTTTTCTAGAGTATAAGTCTAGCATTCCCACCTCTACGATTGCTGTGAACTTGGCAATTTTAAGGTTTTTAAATACTCCATGGTGACGGGGTATTCAAGCTCAATTGGCCTTCACTATGGACAAGCCATACAATGGAGGAGTCGAGACGCTGACGCGGCCAGAGGGGTTAGGGTCGCACTCGTAGTCGATATAGCCTGAGGATCAGCGGCATCAACCGCATGAGTAAAGACCTTTCACCCAGTCCAGCTATCCCCCCCCACCTCGCCTCGCTCTCTCGGACTCATTTAATTGAGATTATTCTGCAGCAGCAGCAAAGAATTGATCAACTAACCTCTAGCGTTCAGTCTGCGACTGATGCGGCGGTCTCGTCCCCATTGACTTCTCCCTTTGCTCAAGAGTCTCTGCAGCAGCCAAATCTAAGGCTTCAAACAAAGACGGGGGAATCCTTTCTGCCGCTGGAAGGGAGTAGCTTCTGGACAATTGGTCGGGGGAGCGACAATTCTATCGTGCTCAATGATCAGTGGATGTCTCGTAACCATGCCATGCTGCAGCAAATGGGAATGGGAGAGACCTATTTAATTGATCTGGGCAGCCATAATGGTTCCTTCGTGAATGGACGGCGTGTCAGCGTTCCGATTGCTTTGCAGCACCAAGATCTGCTGACCTTTGGTCAAACTAATGTTGAGTTTTTAGCCCCTGTTAACCTGAGCGAGGTTTCCGGTTATGAGACGCTAACGGCAGAAGAACCCGCTACGGCTTTGCTGCATCTACGGCGGTTGATTTCGGTCTTGGTTGTTGATATTCGCAATTTTACGGGCCTTACCCACAGCCTAGATGAGCGTCTGCTCTCTGAAGTTGTGGGCACTTGGTTTCGGTGCGCGGGAGAAATTATCCGTGATCACGGCAGCTGGGTCGATAAATATATTGGTGATGCGGTGATGGCGGTCTGGATTCACGGGGCGCAGGAAGTTGGCATTGAAGAAATTCAGCGGCCTTTCTTGGCGCTCCAGGCGCTGCATAAAATGACCAGCGAACTCCACCATACATATCCTCTCCCCTTCCCCTTGCGGATTGGAGCGGGGGTCAATACAGGGCACGCGATGGTGGGCAACACGGGCAGTAGCGAACGCCCAGACTATACGGCGTTAGGAGACACCGTCAATGCGGCGTTCCGGCTGGAGACCAGTACGAAGCAGTTGGGGTTAGATATTGCTGTGGGGCTGGAGACCTATCAGGGGCTAAAGCAGTGGCAAGGAGACTGTCTACCCTTTCGCCGCTATTCTGTACGCTGGAAGGGCTATGAAGAGACAACCCCTGCCTACGGCTGTTCCTTTGCAGACTTGACTCTATTTTTGCAGATGCCCTCCTGAAGAACGGGCAGAGATCTAGAAGTTTTGTCCTGGAAGTCGGTCGTAAATGATACGCTCTATTAAGTGCTGTGTTGAAATTTCATACTGATAGGGAGGTCCTTAGGGATATGCAATCGTTCTTCCGACGCCTTGGTTTATTGAGTCTCGTATTCGCTAGCTGCCTGACTTTTTTCGGCTGGTCACACCCCGTTAATGCAGTGGGGCTGAACTTGCAGTCTGTTCCTGCTCTGGCCGTTACCTACCGAAATCCTGTTGATGCCAAGCTGGGCACTGACTATGGACAGAAATTAGATCTAAACAATGCCAGCGTGAGAGTCTTTACTCAATACAAGGGAATGTATCCCACGTTAGCGGGCAAAATTGTTCAGAATGCGCCCTATTCCAATGTTAAGGATATTCTAGATATTCCGGGTTTATCTGAAGCTGAAAAGAATGCTATTAACAGCAATATCAATAGCTTTACCGTCACTGAGCCTGATGTGGCGCTGACTAGCGGTGGCGATCGCTACAACGACGGTAGCTATAATGCCGCTAACAACAAGACTACTTCAGATCCCAATGTGGGGATTAATAAGGATGCCTATACTGGCGGCAGCTAGAACGCTACTGGCGATTAAAAATTAGCTGCGCCACCGCATTGGTGCAGCATTACTTCTTTAGCTTTCTACGCTAGTTTCAAGCTACTGCTCTCTGTCAATTTTCGAGGTGAACGTTCGTTCATTTTGGGCAGGGGGCATTACTTTTGCCTTCTTGTGATTGACTGGGTTGAACCTTGGCCTATTCTTGTGACCATCGCTCTCATTCGCGCTACGACGTCTTGATCATTGGCGGTGGAGCGGCGGGCTTGTACACGGCACTGTCGCTACCGCCGTCGCTTCGGGTTGCTTTGGTAACGAAAGATAATTTAACCTTCTCTGCGAGTGACTGGGCGCAGGGGGGAATTGCAGCGGCGTTCCAATCTGATGATTCTCCGCAGCTTCATGCGCAGGATACGTTGCTGGCGGGGGCGGGACTGTGTGATCGAGCGGCGGTGGACTTCTTGGTGGAGGAGGCTCCGGCACAGGTAGAGGCGCTGCTGGAGATGGGGATTGCCTTTGATCGTCGTCAGGATAATCAATTGGCGGCGACGCTGGAGGCGGCGCATTCTCGGGCTCGGGTTCTTCATGCGGCGGATACAACGGGACGAGCTCTGATTAAAACGCTGACGGCTCAGGTGTGGGCACGGGACAATATTCGGGTGCTGACGGAGACGTTTACGCTCAGCCTGTGGCTTCATCCTCTGACTCAGGTTTGCCAGGGGTGCTGTTTGCTGGCCCAGGGACGGATTGACTGGGTGAGGGCCGATGCGGTGGTGTTGGCAACCGGTGGCGGCGGTCAGGTGTTTTCCCAAACGACAAATCCGGTGCTGAGTACAGGGGATGGACTTGCGATCGCATCTCGCTCCGGCGCTCAGATAAGAGACCTAGAGTTTTTTCAATTCCATCCCACTGCGTTGACGGTGCCCGGAGCCCCTCGATTTTTGATTAGCGAAGCGGTACGGGGAGAGGGTGCCTACCTAACGGATGCTGAGAATCGGCGGTTTATGTTTGATTATGATCCGCGCGGAGAGCTGGCTCCCCGTGACATTGTCAGCCGCTCCATCTTCATGCATCTCAAGGAACGGCCCGAAGAATCGGTCTCGTTGGATCTGAGAGACATTCCCTCGGAAAAAATTCAACGGCGATTTCCTAAAATCATTGAGGTTTGCCAGCAGTGGGGCATTAATGTTTTTGAGCAGCCGATTCCGGTGTCTCCGGCAGCCCACTATTGGATGGGGGGCATCACGACCAAGCTGGATGCACAAACGACGATTCCGGGGCTTTATTCTGTGGGTGAAGTAGCCAGTACGGGGGTGCATGGTGCAAACCGCCTAGCGAGTAATTCCCTATTGGAATGTTTGGTCTTTGGCGCGCAATTCTCTTGCCTAAATGTTTCCCCAACAGGATCAGAGAGTCCTTTGCCCCAGGTGACCGAAAGCTTGGAGACCGATTGGGAGGCTCAGGCCCCCTTGATCATGGACTTACGGCAGCAGCTCCCGACGCTGGTGTGGGATAGCGCTGGGATTTGTCGGACTGAAGCGGTGATGAAAGATGCGATCGCAAAGATCAAAACCTGGCGACAGCCGTTTGAGCGGCTTCCCCTGAGTCAAGCCATCCATGATCTGCCGCCAGGACAATCAGTTTCAGTTTCTTTGGCAGACGCCGAGCTACGTCTCTGGGCTGAAACAGAGAACCTGTTAGATATTGCCGATCTGATTCTCAGAAGTGCCCTATTCCGCACCGAAAGTCGAGGGGGACACTATCGGCTGGACTACCCGGAGACGGTAGATAAATGGCAGGTCCATACTCTCGTACAAAATGGCGATTGGAAACACTCTGAGAAAATCAAAATCTGACGGCTGAATCCTGAACCATGACAGCCAGCGCGGCTAAGGCTAGGCTAGGAGCTGGGGAATCTTAGTCTATCGACTTCAACTAGGGGCATCATGATTTTGAAATCGAGGGGGAACCGCCACCTCAGAACTCTGATGGGTTCTGTTCTAGGGGCGTCATTGCTGTTAACCAGTGGCTTAAGTCTTCCAGTCTTAGCCCAGCCCACTTTGATCGCACGCGGCTCGAAAGGCTCTATCCGCAAGGCTGAGCGATCCTATCGCCGAGGCGAATACTCTACGGCTCTGATGGCTCTGACGCAGATAATTCAGCAAGATCCTCAGGACGCTGACGCCTATTTTTTGCGGGGCATTGTTCATGTGACCCAGCGTCAGACTGAAGCTGGATTTGCTGACTTTGCTCAAGCGATTCAGTTACGACCGAGGCTGGTGTCACGCTACTATCTCAGTGGGTTAGACTGCGTTGGCTTTGAGCCTCAAAAGTCAGTCTGGGCCTACACTCAGGATCTAAAACAGAACCCAAAAGATGCTGCGGCATATGCCGGTCGAGGACGTTTCTACGTTGCGTTAGACAAATCTGCGGATGCCATTGAAGATCTTTTGCAGGCAACGACGCTGAATGTGAAAGATCATGAAAGCTATTGGTTATTGGGGCAAATGTATCGATCGCAAGGAGACTATTCGGCTGCGATCTCAAACTATACAAAAGCCCTAGAACTCGATCCTCAGAATGTATCTGTGTATATTGAACGCGGCACGGCCCACGACTATGCGGGGAATTCGCGACTTTCTCTGGCTGACTATACAAAGGCCCTAGATTTAGATTCAACCCAAGCGCGTGCTTACTATAACCGAGGTGTTACGCAGGACGATCCGGCAAAGAAAATTGCGGACTATACCTATGCGATTGAGCGCAGCACAGAGAGAAACTTGTTCACTCACTTGGCCTACAACAATCGTGGCGGTGTCCTCAGGCGGCTAGGGAAAGAACAGGATGCAATTGCAAGCTTTACCCAGGCCATTGCTCTCAGCCCTAACTATGCGGCTGCCTACCGCAGTCGCGGGCTAGTCCACAGCACCTTAGGTCAATATCAAAAGGCGATTGAAGACTACACGCAGGCTATTGCTCTCAACTCCAATGATGCCCTGGCTCATGCGGCTCGTGGCTTAGCCTACGCTAACTTAGATAAGGCAACGCAGGCCCGCCGAGATTATGATCGGGCCGTCAAGCTTTATCCTCAAGCCTCCCGTGAATCTGACTATGCACTGGTTTACTACAATCGGGCTTTGCTTAGGGCTGCAGAAAATCCTAAGGGTGCGCTGAGAGACTATAGCCGCGCCATTCAAGTTTCTGCTGAAGACGCAGACTTCTTCATCGATCGGGGGGATGTGCTTGACCGGCTGGGCAAACATCAGCAGGCCATTGAGGACTATACCCAGGCTATTAAGCTAGATGCGAATCAGTCTCGGGCTTACAACAATCGTGGGGTCGCTCGGGAACAACAAGAAGATCTTGAAGGAGCACTGAGGGATTATGGAGATGCGATCGCAACGGCCCCGAATGATGCCCTTGCCTACCGAAACCGAGGGTCGCTGCGCCTGCGGCAAAGCAATTATGAGGGAGCAGCCCAAGACTATACTCGCGTGATTCAGCTTTCTCCCGAAGACGCAGAGGCCTACTATCAGCGTGGGTTGGCCCATACAGCGCTAAAGGAAAAACAGGCTGCGCTTGACGACCTTCAGGAGGCGGCAATGTTGGCACAACAGCAGAAAGATCCGGAACTCTATCAGCAGATCCGTGATCAAATGACCAAAGTGAAGATGCTAACCCCCTGATCTCTCCGTGGTCCTGCCTGAAACTATTTTTAACGAGATCGCGTCCTCGTCTACGTGGATATCTTTTGACCAAGGGGAATCGCAATGACACTTCATACCAGCGCTCCTTAACCCCAACAATCCCAATCATGGTCATACTGGGATAGGGTCTTGGGATTAAATCATGCGCACCGTCTTATTTCTCTGCACTGGAAACTATTATCGCAGCCGCTTCTCAGAATACCTGTTCAATCACTGGGCTGAGAAGCGGTCGAGTGACTGGCGGGCTGATTCTCGAGGCCTAGCCGTCAGGCCCGACAGCAATAATGTAGGACCGATTTCCAAATATGCGAGGGCGAGGCTACTCAAATACGGAATCTCTTTACCCACCGATCTCCGCTATCCCCAGTCTGTGAATGAGGCTGATTTTGTTGCTGCGCAAAAGGTGATTGCGATTGATGCCTCTGAGCATCGTCCTTTGATGCAGCAACAGTTCCCAGCTTGGGAAACAAGTATTGAGTACTGGATGATTCACGATATTGACCGAGTTGTGCCAGATGCTGCTCTAGATCAATTAGAACAGCATCTTCAGAAACTCCTGACTCAGCTTGTCTAGAAATAGTCGATGAGCTGCTTAGCTCTCTCGTCTGATGGAGCGATTCAAAACTAATTGACAAGGGTGGCTAGGACTTGATCAAGACTGGTGGTTGAAAGCAGGGAAACTGGATAATGTCGGCTGGGACCTGTTCTGCAGCATTGATGTGTGATTCCACAACGCCTGCAATTTGGAGTGCGCGGGTCACTAATTCCGAGCAAAATAGAGCCTTGTCATCCGGGGTGTTTTCTAAACCCATTGTGTCCCCCATATCTAGAGCTGCTCCAGCCACCTGACCAAAGTCATAGGGAACCTGCTGAGCCTCGATCTCCTGGAGCCAATGTTGCAGCCGCAGTCGCTGATCATTGACCAAGGGTACCTTGAGCGGTAGCCACCAAACCTTCCCTTTAGCCTTCAGCCGATGTTCAAGCCATTGGTGTTGGGCACCCATAATTTTTTCCCCGGTGCCCAGACTAGGGCGATTGGCATCAACATGGGATTCAGCAATGACGACGGAACCCGCTGAGGTTTGCTCTTGATGGGTGAACAGAACAATTGCAGTATGAACGTATTCTGAACGGGTGGCGACTTTAACCACCGTTGAGGGCAAATCATCGGTAGAGAAAACGATAACGTCACCCGTTTTCATCCTGTGATGGCAGGTGTGGTAGGGAACAACGGATTCAAGCTTCACGAAATATTTAAACGTCAGTATTGTCTCTAGCTTATAGCAGTACCCGGCTGAGTTAGGGCAGCCCTTCTCTGGCACAGATGGATTCCAGTCATTTTAATGTTCTAATCAATACGTATACCGCCATACCGTCAGATTTTGTCCTACGCTGTATCGAGAACGCCAAGGGATCTATGCTGCATGTCTAATCGAGGAGCGGGGGGGACAAGGGGAGGAGTGGGGCGCTTCTTTCTCGGACTGGCAATGATGATTGCCGGTGGCTACCTATTCCTTAGCTCAATTAAAATTGTGAATAATTTTTCGATGGGCTATAGCCTCTATCGGATTGGGGATTTGAGTCTAACCAGTGGCATGGTTTTGGTCCCATTTATTTTTGGCATTGGTTTGATTTTCTACAACTCGAAAAATTTTTTGGGCTGGTTATTGGCAACGGCTTCTCTGTTGATGTTGTTGTTTGGGGTGATTGCTAGCATTAATTTTCGATTGGCTCCCATGTCTGCCTTCGAGCTGATCACTATTTTGGTTCTTGCTGTTGGGGGGGGAGGGATCTTCCTGAGTTCCTTGCAGGATCTTCAGTAAGGCTTTCTGTTTGAGGGGCTACAGTGAATTTGCTCCCCACTGTAGACTTGCCCAACCATTCTCCCTATGTCTTAGATGAGTCAAGGTGATTTGAAAAATCTTCTTCCACAGTAGAGGCAGCGATAGGGTTTTAAGCCAAAGCGTGAAAGGATCCAACGCAGGATTCCTCTGGTTCGTGACGGTCGGACCATCCTACTCTTACAGCCCGTGCAGCGGATGAGTGGCTTAGTGGTCGTACGGATCTGGGTTTTAATCATGACTCAGTGCAGGGATGCCCAGCCGCTTACGCTTCTTTTCCTAAGGGCGTCAAGAGCCGTGAAGTACTGCGACTAACTTGTTTCAAAGCTGATCAGGAAGAACATCAATCAAAAAAGTGATGCTTCATTGCTCCATAAGCTCTAATTATAGAGCGAGGATCGTTAAAGCCTTGTATCAACAAGATAGTTTTTAGCCATATCTTGTGCACGAGTATCAGAATATAACTCTCACTAGCTCATATTCTTTGCTTGTAAATAATAACGAGCATCTTTGATGGGAAACAGTTCAAAAGGCGCAACAGCCTAGAGGTTGAATTGAGAGATTCGGCTAACCGTATACGGTCTATTCGGTGTATTACTACGACTAAAGGATAGGGGATCAACACCTGACGATTTCAGATAAAACTGAGATTATGAGGTTGTTGATGAGCTGGAACTGAGATGAAGAACCAATCCCTTTGGCAGAGTTTTCAAGAAGGTTATCGGAATGCAATTCGGCATACGAAGTACCGCTGGGTAGTTATTCTAGGGACGCTATTTTATCTCGTCAGTCCCCTTGATATTTCGCCTGACTTCTTGCCGGGTCTAGGATGGATTGATGATGGTTTACTAGCTTCACTTCTGATTGCAGAGGTCTCTCAAATGATGATGGAGAGGGTGAAAGATAAGAAGGGAAGCAAGACGAGCGTGGCCGCGACCGAAAGCGTTATAGACGTTGAAGCTGTATCCGTTGGCTAGAAAAAATTTGAGTGACGAGTGTTCAGGAGAATGGTTATGTAGTGTGTGCAAATTATATCGTCTGGCATTAAGGACAAAGTAAAATTCGACTCTTTCTTTGGAGAACTAATCTAATGATGGCTACTGATAGCACCCCACAAATGACTGATTCTCAAGCTCAAGCTCAAACTCAAACCATGAATAATACTGTCCCGACAACTGATAATTGGACCCAGTTCAGAACAGAAGGCAGCACGAGATTAAACCGTATTGGCACCATTTTTAAAACAGCTTTTGTTGAAACTAAAACAGAGCTTCAGTCTGGCACGGAAGTGATGAAGCCTCTCGCACAGGAGCTGTCGTCAACGGTGGTTGATAACCTTAAAGATACCGGGACCAAAATTAACGATGCCTGGACGGATAAGCCTGGTAGCCCTGACTTACCCACGACGCTACGGTCTTTGCTCCTCTCCTTTGCCGGCACCGTTAAAGCTAGGTTATTCCCTTGGCTCAAGTCTGAGGCGGCGACGATAGATGCCACTTTGACGAAGAACTATGGCGATCGCTACGGTGCGGCAAAACATAAGGTGAAGGTTGCTAAAGCTTGGTATGCCCAAGCGACTGCCCCCGTCGAAGTGCCGATGGAGCCTTCCGTCACGGTTGAGGTTGTCGCGACTGAAGCCGAGTCATCTCAATCAGTTGCTCACTAGTAGCCATAATGCAGACTAGATTGAGGGCCGGGGGGTAAATCTTCCGGCCTTTTTGCAGGTTCCTTTCTGCATGATTGCTATTCTGTCTCCCGCTTACCCTCTATAAGGAGCGGTAATAGATAAGATGGGAACTATGATGACATCTACAGAAAGCACAAGCCACACATCTACTCCAGAGCATCTACCTTTTTTGGAAGCTATCTGCTGGCAAACCGGCAATGTGTATCGGCTGACGCCTGAGCAAATGTTGAGTCGCTATGAAAGAGGTTGGCGATACCGAACCCTCTTCAACAATTTGGAGGGTGATGAGCTAGCGTTTTTGAAAAGACTTGCTCAGCAGTATAAATCTTGGCTGCAGCCTGAGCTATGACTTTCAAACTGGATCATCATAATAAGATCCTGACAATTCTTGACAGCTTAGATGCTGATGTACTGAGAGACAATACAGCTTATTTTGGGGGCGGGACGCTTTTAACTCTTGATCTGGGAGAATATCGCTGGAGTAAAGATGTTGATTTTCTCTGCCCAATCTCTTCTGTCGGCTATAAGTACCTTCGCAGCCTTATCTTTGAGAGTGGTTATCGGGCGCTATTTCGAGACCAGAATCGAGTGCAGATTGGACGCGGAACCGCCGATCAGTACGGGATTCGCATGGTCATTAACGTCGATAGTGAGTCAATCAGAACTGAAATTATTGTAGAAGGCCGCTTTGAGCTTGATCCGCCTAGATATCTAGATTGGTCCCCTGTTGCTTGTTTGAGTTTGAGCGATTGTTTCACCTCTAAATTACTGGCGAATTCTGATCGTTATCTGGACAGTAGTGTTGAATCTAGAGATCTCATTGACCTAGCTATTTTGAGGCTACAGTCTTCAATCCCAGCCGCTGCGATTAATAAAGCGGAGAATGCCTATGAGGTTATACGTCCTCTAAAAGCATCAATTCAACATTTCCAAGAAAGAGAGACTTACCGAGAGCGGTGTTTTAAAGGGCTTCAGGTCGAGGCTGATCAAATTCCTGAGATTATTGATGGCATTGATCTGCTGGCTGGGGATCTAAGTCTCGGACAGACGAAAAGAACCTATCGGGAAAGGTACGATGATGTTTACTGATATGACGCTGCATTCTGTTCAATCGTGATGGGTTGGACGACTCTCAATCGAAAAATCTTGTTCTCAAATTCTTGGAAGATCTCAACCTAAAACTAGAACATCTGAAAAACTCGCTGCGGCCTGGTCAGAGATCGCTCGCAGACTGGCAAAGCGGTCCTCTTGCTGTGTCCGCCGTACCGGGTGCAGGGAAATCTTATGGAATGGCGGCGGCGGCGGCTATTGCACTGTCTCAAAATCGCCTCAATCGCTCTCGTCAACTGGTGTTAGTTACCTTTACGCGTTCTGCTGCTGCGAACCTCAAGCACCAAATTCGTAGGCATCTGCGCGATCTAAACCAGCCGCTAGGTGGGTTCATTGTTCACACTCTGCACGGGCTAGCCCTCAACATTGCTAGCCGTCATCCTCAGCTTTCGGGGCTGCGTTTGGACCAAATTACGCTGGTTTCCCCCAGCCGTCGCCATGAGCTGATTCGCCGCTGTGTGGATCAGTGGGTGATCGATCATCGGCCCCTCTACCAGCTTTTGATGGAGCAAGGTTCCTTTGATGGTGAAGAAACTGAGCGTTTACGCCGTCAGTCTGTTTTACGTACCGACGTGCTGCCTGCTTTAGCCGAGATTGCCGTGCGTGAGGCCAAAAGCTCCGGACTTTCGCCTCAGGCTCTTTATGCTGTGGCTCAGGATATTCGAGATGATTTGCCGGTGGTTGCTATAGCATCCGGTCTCTACGAACGCTACCAAGATCTGCTCCAGGCTCAGCAGCGGATTGACTACGACGACATGATTTTAGCGGCGCTGCGGGTGCTTAACGATCCGCAGGCCAAAGCCTTTTGGCATCAACAGGTCTTTGCTGTCTTTGAAGATGAAGCTCAAGACTCTACCCCGCTCCAAACTCAACTGCTAGAAATCCTTTCAGAAACGCCGAATGGCCTGAACCTCGTCCGCGTTGGCGATCCAAATCAGGCGATTAACTCCACCTTTACGCCTGCTGATCCGATCTTTTTCCGGGAGTTCTGCCGCCATAACCCTCAACACACGATGGATCAGGCGGGCCGGAGTGCCCCGATCATTATGGAAGCGGCAAATCATATGCTGCGGTGGGTGAATGAGTCGGGGCTAGCGGGGACTGAGCTTCCCTTCACAGAGCAGGCTATTCATCCGGTTCCTCTTGATGATCCACAGCCGAATGCTAATCCTGAGCCTGAGGGGCAAGGTTTAGAAATTGTGCGCCCTAACGATGTATATAAAACGGTGGATTTGCTCGGTCAGCGGGTGATCGAGTTGTTTATACAAGGTTCAGATCGCAATGCGGCAGTCTTAGTACGAGAGAACAAGCAAGGGCGCTTTATTGCAGAGCTTTTGAGCGATCCAGAACGGTATGGGCTGTCCTGTGATTTAGCCGCCCACGAGATTGAAGTGTTTGATGTAGGGAGTCGCGATCGCAGATCCCATATCCCAGCTGAGATGTTAACGCTGCTGAAGTTTTTAGCTCGCCCCCATTCACCGGCCTATCTCAAAGCAGCCCTAACGCTATTTCTCGATCGCCAACTGATTCCAGCCCAAGAAATCAACCGCCTTGCCAGCCGACCCGAGCAGTTTCTCTATCCCGGCCCCCTCGAACCAGCCCAGGCTGAAACCGTGCGGCAGGCTCGCAACCTGTGTGCGAAATTACTCCGCGCTCGCTGGGAACTGCCCCACTATCAACTGATCTCGTTTTCGGCCTTGGCCCTGCACTATGATCCCGCAGAATTAGCAACCGCTGATAAGCTATCGAGCCGACTGTTTTCGCTGACGGAGGGTGCAGCCACGATGGCAACCACGCTGCCTGCCCTTCAGGAACTTGTGAGTACCGAACGCTTTGAACCGGTGGAGGTTGAAGAGACCTCTGAGAGCGGCAAGACTCGAGAGGAGACCAACCCCTACCTTAAAAAAGGTCGGCTGACCATCATCACCATGCATAAAGCCAAGGGCTTAGATTGGGATTACGTTTTCCTGCCGTTTCTTCATGAGCGGGTGATTCCGGGGGAGCTGTGGGTGCCGGAAACCAGCAAGTTTTTGGGGGGCTTTACGTTGGCAGAGGTCGCGCGGGCTCAGATTCGAGCGCTGGTTCATGGGCAGCCCATCCCTGACATTGATCAGGCTTGGCAGCAGGCCAGTGACCTCAAGATTGCCGAGGAGTTCCGGCTCCTTTATGTGGCCATGACCCGAGCCAAACGGCTGCTGTGGATGTCAGCTGCTCAGAAGGCCCCCTTTATATGGCATACCTTTGATTGGCAGCGTCAGGATTCGCTCCAAGTCCTTCCACCTTGTCCCGTCATCAAGCCTCTTCAAGAGGCTTTGACCAATGACTCAATGCAACAGCTTCCGCAACTTTGATGCCGTCTATTCCCGCAGACAAAATCCCTCCTGCATATCCGGCTCCTTCTCCGGCAGGATAGAGTCCCACTGTATTGAGGCTCTGATAGTTCTGATTGCGCTTAATGCGGATAGGGGATGAGGTCCGGGTTTCGATGCCGGTCAAAACAGCGTCGTTCATGGCGAACCCGTGGATCTTTTTGTCGAAGGCCAAGATGGCCTCTTTGAGGGATGCGATCGCAAACCTAGGCAAACTCCCCTCTAAATCTCCCAGCTTCACCCCCGGCTTATAGGACGGGTACACCGCACCAAAATCAGCAGAAGGCCGACCGGCCAGAAAATCGCCCACTAACTGTCCTGGTGCTTCGTAGGTGCCGCCACCCAATTCAAAGGCCCGCTTTTCTAAAGATCGCTGCAGCTCAATACCCGCTAGCGGTCCATCAGGATAATCTTCGGGAGTAATGCCTACCACAATGGCGCTGTTGGCGTTGGATTCATCCCGAGCATATTCGCTCATGCCGTTGGTCACCAACCGTCCCGGTTCAGAGGCCGCTGCCACGACTTTCCCGCCGGGACACATGCAAAAGCTATAGACCGACCGCCCATTTTGACAGTGATGGACTAGCTTATAATCCGCAGAGCCAAGCCGCTCATGTCCGGCCTGTTCACCAAAGCGACAGCGATCGATTAACGATTGCGGATGCTCAATCCGAAAGCCAATCGAGAAGGGCTTCGCTTCGATGTATACGCCCCGTTTGTGCAGCATCTCAAAGGTATCTCGGGCACTGTGGCCAACCGCGAGGACAACATGGCGGCAAGCAATAACCTCCCCATTCTCTAGCATCACTCCCCGCACCTGCCCCTGTTCGATCTCAATATCTTTGACCCGACACTGGAAGCGAATCTCACCCCCCAACGCCTCAATTTTGGCGCGCAGATTTTGCACAATCTTGACCAGACGATAGGTACCGATATGGGGCTTGTTAATGTATAAAATTTCTGGCGAAGCGCCTGCCTTGACCAGCTCGGTTAGTACCTTGCGCCCGTAGTGCTTCCGGTCTCTGACCTGACTGTAGAGTTTGCCATCGGAGAACGTGCCTGCGCCGCCTTCGCCAAACTGCGCGTTTGATTCAGGGTTGAGGCGTTTTTTGAGCCAAAACCCAAACGTATCAACACTGCGTTCGCGCACCGATTTACCGCGCTCCAGCAAAATCGGACGGAAGCCCATTTGGGCTAGCAGCAACCCTGCAAACATGCCACACGGCCCGGTGCCGATCACGACTGGCCGCAAATCCTGGTCATCGGGTGCCGCCGTCACCATTCGATAGGCCATATCTGGCGTCAGGGTGACATGAGGATCTTTCTTAAACTGCTTGAGTAAAGCTTTTTCCTTAGGCGTCTCAACATCAACGATGTACACCAGTAGAATTTTGCTCTTCTTGCGGGCATCATAGCTGCGCTTGAAGATGGTGTACCGGCTCAAGTCCGCCTCAGGAATAGACAGCTTTTTGAGGATGGCTTTTTGCAGCGCTGCTTCAGAATGATCCAGCGGCAGTTTGATTTCGTTGAGGCGTAGCATACTGAGCAGGAGAATCGATGTCTGAACGGTCCTAATAAAATAACCCTTCAAGAATCGCTTTGACGACTTGAGAATCAGGATCCTGCCTTAATTCTCCTAAAGCTTTCTCTGCCCGTGGACCGCCAAGGTGTCTTAGCAGCCGAGCGGCCTGTGCCCGAATGGATGCATCCGTATCTTGGGCAAGCTGGCAGGCGAGATCCAGGGCTTCTGCCATTTGGGGCGTTTCCTTGAGCCGACCTAAATTGGCCATTGCAGCCAGCTTCACTGTGGGATCATTTCCATCGAGACCCAAACGGCACAAATGCAGGAGGGTTTCAGGGTCGTCAAGATCTTCCATACCCGCCAAAATACTAATTCGCACCAGCCAGTGCGTTTGCTGTTCAAAGAGTTTCACTAAATGAGGAAGGGCTTGAAGACCAAATTTAGATAGTGAACTGGCGGCTTCAGCGATCACGTTGTGGTCTGTTTCTTTGTCAATCATCGTGAGCAGCAGCTCGAAACCTTCGCTATTTCGTTTTGTGCCCAATCCTGCTGCCACGAAGGAGCGAATCATAAACCTGTCATCATCTATCCGTCGCTTAAGCAGTGGAACAGCCTGAGCTGGCTCGTATTCACGTAGCTCAGTAATCGCCTTCATGCGAGCTTTCGGATCGGGACTATCGAGGCAGGTTTCCAGTTCTGGTAAATCCATACTGTTTTCCCCAGCGATCAAGTCAATGTCCCATTGTACGTTGTCACCCATTGATGACGTGTGCAGGGGCCGCCGCTGAACGCTGCGGAGTGGCTTCAGGAGGTGCTTTGAGAGGACGTAGACGTATCAGAGCGTTGATATCGATCTTTAGGAATTTGCTTCAAACCTTTGTTGCGATGGTCGACCACCGACATTACGTCAACGCATTATTGAGCGTAGCGCTCGGACGCATGGCCTGACTGGTTCTTTCCGCATCAGGATGGTAGTATCCCCCAATTTCTACGGGATTGCCCTGAGCGGCATTCAGTTCGTCTACAATCGTTGCTTCTTGTTCGCTGAGATGCTGAGCCAGCTTGCTAAATTTATCCTTTAGTTCGGCATTGTTATCCTGCTGAGCCAGCGCCTGTGCCCAATAGAGGGCCAGATAAAAATGGCTACCGCGATTGTCTCGTTCATTGACCTTGCGTGACGGTGATTTACCGTTTTCTAAATACTGACCGTTAGCCTGATTCAGTGCTTCAGCCAAAACCAAAGCGCCCTCATTATTCGTCTTGCGTCCCACGTCTTCTAACGTCACCGCCAGTGCCAAAAACTCACCCAAAGAATCCCAGCGTAGATGTCCTTCATCAAGGAACTGCTGCACATGCTTGGGCGCGGAGCCGCCAGCCCCCGTTTCAAATAGACCCCCGCCCGCCAGCAACGGCACAATCGAGAGCATCTTGGCGCTGGTTCCCAACTCCAAAATTGGGAATAGATCCGTTAGGTAGTCACGCAAGACATTGCCGGTCACAGAGATCACATCTTGCCCCGCCTTGATCTGTTCACAGGTCAGGCGCATCGCCTGCACGGGCGGCAGAATCTTGATGTCCAATCCCTCTGTGTCATGGTCAGACAGATATCGATTGACCTTTTCGATTAAATTGGCGTCGTGGGCACGTTTCTCATCCAGCCAGAAAATTGTGGGGCAGTCCGTTGCTCGGGCACGATTCACCGCTAATTTTACCCAGTCCTGAATCGGCAGATCTTTGGTTTGGCACATGCGCCAGATATCCCCTTTTTCAACGGGATGCTTCATCAGAACTTGCCCTGCAGCGTCAACCACCTGGACCGTTCCGTGTGCCGAAATTTCAAAGGTTTTATCGTGAGAACCATACTCTTCAGCTTTTTGAGCCATTAAGCCCACGTTGGCGACGTTCCCCATTGTCGTGACATCAAACGCGCCATTCTCTTGGCAAAATTTGATGCATTCTTGGTACATCGTCGCGTAACAGCGATCGGGAATCATCGCTTTGGTGTCATGGGCTTTGCCGTCCGGTCCCCACATTTTGCCGGAGGTGCGAATGGAGGCCGCCATTGAGGCGTCAATAATGACGTCGCTGGGGACGTGTAGGTTGGTAATCCCTTGATCTGAGTTGACCATTGCCAGCCTGGGCCGGTGTTCATAGGTGGCTTTTAGATCGGTTGCGATCGCATCTCTCAGCTCATCGGGCAGCGTCTGAATTTTGGCATACACATCACCCAGACCGTTATTGGGGTTGACGCCCAGTTCAGTGAAGGTATCAGCGTACTTCGTAAAGACATCTTGGTAATAGAGGGTCACCGCATGTCCGAACAAAATTGGGTCAGAGACCTTCATCATCGTCGCCTTGACGTGCAGCGACAGCAGAATATCCTCTTCCTTCGCTGCATTGATTTCTTTTTCGTAAAAGGCCCGCAGTGCTTTGACGCTCATCACCGCAGCATCAATCACTTCGCCTTCTAGAACAGCCGTTTTTTCTTTCAGAACCGTCGTCGAGCCATCCTCCGTCACCAGCTCAATGCGGACATGACTGGGTTTTTCAATGACGACCGATTGCTCCGTACCGTAGAAGTCTCCGCTTTCCATGTGGGCCACATGGGATCTCGAATCAGCTGTCCATTCCCCTACCGAGTGAGGGTTCTTTTGCGCATCCTGCTTCACTGCCGCAGCCACTCGCCGGTCGGAATTCCCTTCTCGCAGAACGGGATTGACGGCGCTCCCAAGCACCTTGGCATACCGGATCTTGATGGATGCTTCTTCCTCATTTTTAGGATCCGCCGGATAATCTGGAATATCGTACCCTTGCCCCTGCAGCTCCTTAATCGCCGCCGTTAGCTGTGGAACTGAAGCGCTGATATTGGGCAGTTTAATAATGTTTGCGTCCGGTGTCTTTGCCAGATTGCCCAACTGCGTCAAAGTATCGGGCTGCTGCTGCGCCTCAGCAAGTCTCTCCGGGAAATTTGCAATGATCCGCCCCGCCAGCGAGATATCGCTTGTTTCTATCGCAACATTAGTGGCCTCTGTAAATACCTTAATAATGGGAAGTAAGGAGTAGGTGGCTAAAGCCGGCGCTTCATCAGTCAGCGTGTAGATAATCTTAGAGATGGGTTCGGTCATGTATTTCCCTACGTGTCTACGGAGTAAAACTGAGGCAAGTTGAGAGCGCCGCAAGCACTTCAAATTCTACTCGCTCGTTTTCAGTATCGGAACCACCTTGTTCGATTGATGTATCAGTAGTCACTGTCTGCGATACAAATCCCCTGACACTTGATGCCATTGGTCGCCGTGCGTCGGCAGTGGGGACAGAGGACTTTTTCACTCTGATCACCGTTCTCAGTGCTGGCTTGAGACTGTTCTTCTTCAGCTTGGAGATTCAACGTCATTTATCGATCGTTCAAGACTTTACGACTGCGACCCACGCGGATCTAAAACGTCACGTAGCGCATCGCCTAACAGATTAAAGGACAGCACCGTAATCACAAGCAGGCCCGCCGGGGGCCAAACCAACCAGGGTTGCAGCACCAGAATAGAAGCGTTGGTAGCCAGTGACAGCATATTCCCCCAGGAAGGGTCCGGCTGCTGAATCCCCAAGCCAATCAGGCTCAAGACCGCCTCAGCACCGATAAAGCCGGGAATGCTCAGGGTTGCTGAAATAATCACATAGGTCGCCGTCTGCGGCAATACATGACGAAGGATAATGTAAAGAGGCCGCCCGCCCATTGCTTTTGAAGCCTGGACATATTCCTGTTCTTTAATTGACAGCACTTGGTTGCGAATCACCCGTGCGAGGCCTGCCCAACCAATGAACGAGGTAATCAAGATAATCAGCGTAAACCGATCGCTACTGGACAGGCTCGGCGGCAGCACCGACGCCAAAGCCACCAGCAAATAAATACTAGGGATGGTCATCAGGACTTCCACTAGGCGCATTGTGATCGTATCGGTCCAGCCGCCGAAATAACCAGAGATGCCGCCCACCAGCATCCCTAGCGGGAAAGAAATAAGCACGCCGACAATGCCAATACTGAGACTGATGCGACCGCCGTAGAGCAGACGGCTGAACTGATCGCGGGCCTGCTGATCGGTGCCGAGGAGATTGATCTTGCCTTCCCCCACGGCTCCAAACAGATGGCGATCGCTCCTAAATCCAGGGAATAGCGTCACCGGCTCAACCTTGGGGTCTGACAGTGAGAACCGGGTTGGCAGCGGTAGCCTAATTTGAGCGACGTTATAGGCAAAACCTTTGACAAAGGGTCGAATGGGAGACGGATTTTGAGTGTCGACCAGCAGTTCTCGGTCGCCCGTTTCCAGATCAATCGGCCCCAAGGTCGTGGGGTAAACGTGGGGGCCAATCCAGTCACCGGTCTGCTGATTTTTCCAGTAAATTGGCGTGGGGGGCAGCAGCGCCCCATCTGTTTGCGGCTCACAGATGCCTCGATTGATGGCGGCGGTATCGCAGGCAGAATAGGGGGCAATAAAATCAGCCCCAATCACGGCGAGATAAAGCACTAAAAGAACGCTAACCCCGAATCGAGCCAGTCCATTTCTGCTGAGCTGTCGCCACCACTTCATCGCTGCTTGGTCCTATCCGTTTGAGAACAGTCCACATTTTAACCCGTGCTTAAGAATGCTCTGGATGCCCATGCATGGGACCTAAATATTTCTGTAGGTGGGGTGAAAAGACTTCATGAATCAGCGTCAGGGGTTGGCCATTGTGCCAGAACAAATAATATCGTCCCCAAAAAGGCCCCTGTTCACCGAAGGCAGCCGCTAGCTCTGGGGAGCTGCCCAGGCAAACGGTTCGAATATCTCGGTACAGCTCTGTCCGAAGCTGCCCCAAGCTGGCCCAGATCGGCAGCGAGCGATTCTGGAGGTATTCATCAACGTGGCTGGCTTCCCACCAAGAGGTAGCGTAGGCGAGGCGCTGACCGGAGACCGTTCGCAACCAAACCTGACGACGCAGGCGTGGCCCCGGAATCGCCTGAATCAAGTCAGGGGCATGGTCAAGGTTGGACCCAATCAGAGACATATCAATGACGTCCACCTCCGTCGGTTCGCCGGTGAGCAGTTGGAGGTGACGGGTTGGTGAGCCATCCCCCAGGACCAGCATCTGCCAAGCCGGAGACAGCCGGTTATGCCCAAACCCCTTTTGTACCAGAGATTGTTCCGCCTGCCAGAGGACATCAAGCTGAGTCCAGGCTGTCTCAATCGGTCGGGAAGGATTGGAGGGGATGTCAATAGCCAAAGCTTGTAATAAAACTTTTCAAAACTTCTTAATCTTCGTTCATGATAGACATGGATTGTCATCCCATGCAAAAACTAAGCCCCTATGGATGCCGCATTACTTCGTGTTGACAACCTTCGGGTTGCCTATCCCTCGCCTCGCTCTCGTCCTTTAAATTGGGCCGTGGATGGATTGTCGTTGACGATCTGCGCGGGCGATCGCGTTGGCCTTGTGGGCGAGTCTGGCTGCGGCAAGTCTACGATTGGGCGGGCCGTCATGCGCCTGCTGCCCAGTCGTAGCCAGATTGAGGGCAGCATTCAATTTCAGGATCGGTCGGTTTTAGGGCTTTCTCCTCAAGAGATGCGTCACTTCCGAGGGGAGGGGGTCGGGCTAATCTTTCAGGATCCGATGACGCGGCTGAATCCGCTGATGACGATTAAGGCCCACTGTCTAGAGACGCTCAAGGCCCACCAGCCTCATCTCTCGAAAGCAGAGGCTCAAGCAAAGATTTTAGACACTCTAGCCGCCGTCAATATCCCCGCAGAGCGGTGGCGTCAGTATCCCCATGAGTTTAGTGGCGGCATGCGGCAGCGGGTGGCCATTGCCCTGGCCTTGCTGCTAGATCCAAAGTTAATTGTGGCGGATGAGCCGACAACGAGCTTAGACGTGACGGTGGCGGCTCAGATTTTGCGGGAGTTGACCCGTCTATGCGCCGAGCGGGAGATGGGGCTATTGCTGATTTCCCATGATTTGGCGTTGGTGAGTGAATATTGCGATCGCATCGCGGTCATGTATCAGGGCAAGATGGTGGAAACGGGGCCATCCCAAAGGATTTTGACGCAGCCGCAGCATGACTATACAAAGGCTCTGCTGCAGGCTGCCCTCGATCTGCAGGCTGGGGATGCGGGTAAAGCGCAGACAGAAGAGGTTCCTCTGCTGCAAGTGCAGGCCCTTAAGCAGTATTTCACGCTGTCCCCGAGTTTAGTTGGGCGGTTCCTCTCTGGCCCTCCACCTGAGATTAGGGCCGTTGACGATATTAGTCTCGACGTTTATGACGGGGAAGTTCTAGGACTGGTGGGTGAGTCAGGCTGCGGCAAAAGTACGCTGTCGCGCACGATTCTGCAGCTCATCAGACCGACGTCAGGGACCGTTACCTTTGACAATACGAATTTGACGGCTCTTTCTAACGAGCAAATGCGGGGCTACCGGCGTGAGATCCAGATGATCTTCCAAGATCCGCTGGCCTGCCTTAATCCGCTGATGACGGTGGGCCAGAGTATTGCCGAACCACTGTTGATTCACCAGCTCGCAACACGCGCATCGGCTCCAGTGGAGGTTCGTTCCATGCTAGAGCGGGTGGGACTGACGCCGCCTGAAGACTATGAGCAGAGATATCCGGGCGATCTGTCGGGGGGACAGCAGCAGAGAGTTGCGATCGCAAGGGCCTTAATCACCCATCCCAAACTAGTGATCTGTGATGAGCCGGTCAGTATGCTCGACGCCAGCATTCAAACTCAGGTGCTAGAGCTGATGAAAGACCTAAAAGCCGAGTTTCAGCTCACTTATTTATTTATTACCCATGATCTATGGGTGGCGCAGTATTTTTGCGATCGGATCGCGGTCATGAACCAAGGCAAAATCGTTGAGATCGGACCCACCGCCCAAATTTTCACCCAGCCCCAGAATCCCTATACCCAAACATTATTGGGCGCTGCCCCCCTACTGTCTAAACTGAGATAAGGACTCAGGAACTTTTTGTCCTCAGCACCGTCCATAAAGCTTGGGGTAACTACAAAAACTTTATTATTCGGCCAACAAAAAATATTGACCGAGGCAGTCGGTTCCTCTAGGGTGAAAGGAATGGGCGAAGCAAGCATGGTTCTGGTTCTTGACCCATTCTCCTCTCGGCGGGACTCTAGCGCAGCCTCCGCGAGTCTTTAGTTGGGATCCTTTTTCTAGGCTTAATGCGTTTCTATCTTCTTCTGGCTCTCGTCCCTGCGATCGCGGCTTTTGCTTCGGCCAACGCCATGATTTTTGCGTGGCAGCGCCGTGAGATTCCGGGGGCGAGGGCTTTTAGCTTGTTCGCCGGTAGCGTCTTTATCTGGTGTTTCTTCACCGTTTTTGAATACCTTAGCCCTGCTGAAGCGGCCCGCATCACCTTTGGAAAACTTCAGTATTTAGGCATTACCCTGCTCCCTGTGGCTTGGCTGATTTTCACACTTCGGTACACCCACAATGACGCTTGGCTGCGGCGCAAGAATGTGGTGCCCCTCTTCATTATTCCGGCTCTCAATCTGTTATTGGCCGCAACGGATCCGCTACACGGCCTCATTTGGTCTTCCACATCATTCGTCACAGAGCCGATCCCAGCCCTGAGTATTGAGCATGGTCTGTGGTTCAATTACGTGATGATTCCCTATCAGTACAGCATATTGCTGACTGGGGTGGGGGTGCTGCTTTATGCCTATGCTGCGAGTTCTGCCATCTATAGACGCCAGACGCTGATCCTGTTGCTGGCAACGTTTATCACTTTTGTCTTTAACGCGCTTTATATTGTTGCTGGTGTCACTCCATATGGCCTCGACCTAACGCCTGTGGGCTTTGCCATCAGCAGCATCATGATTCAGTTTGGTCTTTTCAAAGCCCGTTTTTTAGGGTTGGCGCCTGTTTCCTACCGTACCGTTTTTCTGAATACGGCAGAGGCCGTGATTTTGCTCGATACCCGCAACAACATTGTGGATCTTAATCCACCTGCCTATCGAGAGTGCGACGAGACGAAAGTTCTCGGACGGGCTTTCCATGATGTTTTCCCCGTCTACAACCCTGTTCTTTCAAGCCGTTCGGCGTCTGAAGTTACCCAAACCATCAAGCTGACGCGCCGCCAACGATCGGTACTCAAGGAAGTGAAGGTAAGATCGCTGCGCAGTCCAGGGGGGCAGCAGGTTGGCTCTGTGATTATTATTCGAGACGTCACCTTTGAAAAGACGCAGCAGGAGCAGCTCAAGCGGTTTGCCTATCTCGATAGCCTCACGGGACTCTTCAATCGGCGTCAGCTAGAGATGAGCGCAGAGCAGGCGCTCCGGTCATCTGATCAGTGGCCTGTCACCCTGCTCTATATCGATCTCAATCAGTTTAAGGCCATCAATGACACCTACGGGCACGCCATCGGTGATGCGGTACTAGTCTATGTTGCCCAATGCCTCAAGGCCTGTATTCGAGACGGTGACATTGTGGCCCGCTTGGGCGGTGATGAATTTGTGGCACTGCTCTCGCGGGCGAACCAAAGCGTTGCATGGGCAACCCGTCACCGTTTGATTGAGAAGTTTTCTCAACCGGCTCATATTGAGGGCTATCATTTGCAGATCACGGCTAGCATTGGCATTGCCTGCCATCCCAGTGATGGCAACGACCTAGGTGAACTGCTTAGCTATGCTGACCAGCGCATGTACCAGGACAAGAAAGCTCAGCGGTAGGTGAACTATAGCGGCTACTGACGGGCTTCTCTAGCATGATAGCCAGCTCTTGCAGCTGCGCTTCAATATCCATCGAGAGCTTGGCGAGAAATTCTTCACCTAGGTAGCAGTTATGTTCTAGGGCTGCCGATAGGCGAGTCTGGAGCTGTTGGATCGAGTCTAGTTTGGCCTTCGTTGAAGGAGGGTTCATGGCGGGTCGCAAATAAATGGCGGTTGGGCGTTATCTTTTTATAGAGTTCCCAACTTTGCCTCAGACTGTATAAATTAACACAGATTTTAGGACGCAGGTGGTTGTCCTAATGTGGTGATGTACAGAACGGCTTCATCGGTGGGAATACCCAAGACTTCGTTGACGTGATCGTCGAAAAAGCCCGCAATGCCGCTCACCCCTAGCTGCAGTCGAATGGCTGCGAGATTGAGGCGCTGCCCTAGATAGCCCGCATCCATGTGTAGGTAGCGATAGGCCCGGTCGCCGTAGGTTGCGATCGCAACCCCTAAATCTGCCGTATGGAAAACCACCGCCGCCGCATCTCTGCCCAGATCCTGTTGCAGACAGAGGTAGTGCAGCTCTCGCCGGAAGTTTTTAAACCGAATCTGACGCAGCTCCTTGGCCTGGGCCGCGTAGTAGTAGCAGCCCGCCTCTAGACCTGTCACATCAGAAACCGCCACAAAGGTTTGAATCAAGCTCAGATCAAACGTATCCGGCTGTGGATCGAGCCCCTGGTCTTGGTAATGCTCAGGGTGGTAGGTGAAATCAAGTAGGGCAGACAGATCCGGCAGGGTAATCGCATCCCCTGTAAAGCGACGGGTTGAGCGTCGCCCTCGAATGGTCGTCGCCAATTCTGTCAAAGAGTCTCCCCACTGGATCGGCTCGCTGGTGGTCGGCACCTTGAGACAAAACGGAAAATTATACTTATCCTCAGCACACAAGATCAGACGATCTTTCGGATAGGCCGCATCTAGGGCATACACCTCGCTCGCTTCGTGGCAGTAGTGAAGCAGCTCCCCATCTAAAATTTCAGGGTAGGACGTATCCGTCTCTGACGGCAGCGCGGTGGGCGTCGGCTGCAAATTCTGATTAATCTCTAGCAGGTCAGCTAGGGCAATTGCCGCAATTGCCCCTTCCTGATCTTCATCAAGATACAGGAGCTGATTGAGCGCTTCATCGACAAAGCCGCCCATCAAATGTGGCCGGTAATCATTCATGGCTGCAGCCAGCTCTATATTCCCGAGCAGATGGCCGCTATCAAGAAAAATACGGCGATAGGCTCGATCTTCATAGCGCCAAGCCGATCGCCAAAACACCGCTGTGATTACTAACACTACCTGCGTCGAAGCCAAGGCCGGATGCCAGAGACAGGCTTCTTCTAAAGCCGACCACACCTGATTGTCCCAAAATCGCCACAGGGAATGGGTCTGCACCTGATAGTTATAGAGGCCCGTGGGCAGGACTGCATCTTCACGGGCAATCAAATAGATCTCTGCTGGATACAGTCCGCCTGCTGAGGGGGCTGCTCGCATATAAAACGGGTTGTTAGGGTAGGGTACTACGGCAGTAACGCCATAGCTGTGATAGAGCAGATGCGACAGACGCTGTCGCTGCCGCATCTGCGGATCGGTGACCGGCTCACCTTCTAGGTAAGGCTTCAGGTCAATCTCTGTCCCCACCTTGTAGGTCTTAAAGGGCACCGGCTGCTGAGAAAAATCCAGGGCGCGACCGCGCTGGTTAATGGTCTCTGGATCGTATTTTGTTCGCTGATGATAGTGCTGAGCAATCGAAGGATGTACGTCAGACATAGGATCAGGTTGAGATTGAGTATTCTTTCCTATCCTGTCATAGTCTGTACCCCGAAACGGATGCCCGGCGCGGGAAAAGCGCCTACCGCTGTTGGGAGAACTCGATCTGTCTGGCGCGAATCAAAACGTCATACTTCTGCAGAAAATCTTGGCCCAGTAGGCCCAGTTTCATGTCAGGACCTGCGATCGCAACCGGAATCTGCGTGCTCCTCAAGCCCCCAACATCAACAGAGCTGACGTATACAATCGGAAACTGGGTTGTGCCGTTGGCCGTAGAAACCCGCACTGTATCAACAATATGAGCACCCGTAATCCCCAGCGCCTTTGCCATCGGTCGGGTAATGACCGTGAAGCTTGCCCCTGAGTCCACCAACATTTCAAAGGACTGCCGCCCATTGAAGGTGACATCGACCACCGGTACACCCGCACTGCGGCGCTTAATCGGAATCTGTCCAACAACGCCCGCTTTGGCTGCGGTGGGGGCGCTATAGGTTTGAGCGGGTTGAGACTGCTGCAGCCGCTGAAGCTCAGAGCGGTACTGGTTGAGGCTGGCCGCCTGTCCGGGCGAGACCTTCACCATTTGATCAATGATTTGGATGGCCTGAGACCAGTTTTGACTGCCCACAGACTGCTGCAGTTGCTGGTTGAGGCTGGTAATAGATTGTCCCCAAGATTTGATTGGCGTTAGGGTGAGAAGCACACCCGCCAAAAGCAGAGAAAAGCGAAATTTCATAAAAACGGCGTCACGCGACAGATAGTAAGGAGGCGTAAATGCAAACTCGGCAGTTGGGGACCACTACTATTCAGGTTACCCCGATCTTGATGGGAACCTGGCAAGCCGGGAAAAGCCGCTGGGTTGGTATTGAAGATCAGGACTCCATTGCCGCGATTCGAGCAGCGGTCGATGCAGGTATCACCACCATTGACACGGCAGAGATCTACGGTGAAGGGCACTCTGAAAAAATTGTGGCAGAAGCGGTCTCAGATATCCGTGATCGGCTTGTTTATGTGACTAAGGTGTTCCCAACCCATTTGCAACACGGTCAGGTGCTCACAGCCTGCGAAAACTCTCTCAGGAACCTGCAGACAGACCATATTGACCTCTATTTTATCCACTGGCCTTCAGGGGCTTTTGACAGTAAAGTCGTGCCGATTGAAGAAACGATGACGGCTCTCTTAAAACTCAAAGAGCAGGGCAAAATCCGTGCCATTGGCGTTTCTAACTTTTCTCAGGCGCAGCTTGCCGAAGCGGCGAACTATGGCCGCATTGACAGCCTTCAGGTTCCCTATTCTCTCTTCTGGCGCTATGTAGAACAGGAGGCTCAGGCCTATTGCATTGAGCATCAGATTACGATCTTTGCCTATTCGCCACTGGCGCAGGGGCTACTTACAGGGAAATTTGGTCCTCAGCATCAGTTTGATTCTGCAGATAATCGAGCCAGCAATAAGCTCTTTCAGGGTGAGAATTATGAGCGTGCCCAGGCGGCACTCTCTCAGCTACGGCCCATTGCCGAACGTAAGGGGATTACGCTCGCGCAGTTGGCTCTTGCTTGGATAACGGCTCAGCCTCAGACGGTTGCGATCGCAGGTGCTAGAAATGCTGTGCAGGTGCAAGATAATGCTCAGGCAGCGCAAGTCACTTTATCTGAATCTGAACGATCAGCTATTGATGAAATCGGTCGCGGCGTTACCGATCATTTAGATGATAATCCTCTGCTGTGGAATTTTTAGAGGCCGGCCTTCGCCATTGCCAAAGTGCGATCGCAATCACCACCACGCAGGCTCCCAGAATATCAATCCCCACATCCTGGGGCGTAGACGTGCGGCCCGGAACAAAGCGTTGGTGCCATTCATCTGAAATAGCAAACAGAATGGCGCAGGTTAAAGCTATCTGAAGCGACCGGGTTCTGGGTCGCTGAAACCCGAGTGCCGCCGCTCCATAGGCAACCCCCGCTAGCACCGCATACTCCGTAAAGTGAGCCGCCTTCCGCACGCCAAAATTGAGGGCATCAAGCGAGGCCACAACATCGGGCACAAAAGGCGCAGACAGAACCCTCTCCAGGATGGCCTTTGTATGGGTGCTGTTCCAAAGCTGAGTTGAAAACTGGAACATTACAGCCATCCAAGCCAGCACCATAAAAATCGCTAGCCGCCGCCCGACGGTCTGCTTTTCCATGCCTGTCTTCCTTACTGCGCTACCGGGATTGATTCTAGCCCGCCACCAGCAATATTGCCCCTTAAACGCGACGCTATAATGAAACGTTGCCTCAGCAGCCTTCAGTCCTTTTCATCAACGTGATCAGCGTGCCTGACCTGAACCATTCTGACCGACCCGTCATTTTAGGGGTGAGCGGTGCATCGGGCCTTATCTATGCCGTTCGAGCGCTCAAATTTTTATTAAAGGCCCATTACACCGTCGAGCTGGTCGCCTCTAAAGCCACTTACCAAGTCTGGAAAGCGGAGCAAGATATTCAGATGCCCGCAGACCTAGATAAGCAAGAGCTGTTCTGGCGCGAACAGGCCAACGAGCTGGGCGGCAAACTGATCTGCCACTCTGCCACCAATGTAGGGGCAGGCATTGCCAGTGGTTCCTGCCGCGCTTTGGGCATGGTGGTGATGCCCTGCAGCATGAGTACTGTGGCCAAAATTGCAGCGGGTCTCAGCTCCGACTTGCTCGAACGATCTGCCGACGTTCAGCTCAAAGAAGGCCGCAAGCTTATCCTTGTGCCGCGAGAAACGCCGTTTAGCCTCATTCACCTGCGGAATCTGACCGCTCTAGCCGAAGCGGGTGCGCGCATCGTACCCGCGATTCCTGCCTGGTACCATCAGCCTCAAACCATTGAAGATTTGGCTGACTTTGTTGTCGCCCGTGCCCTCGACCAGCTCGACATTGATTGCGTCCCTCTCAATCGCTGGCAGGGGGGAAGCGTCAACGAATCCCGATAACGCAGGAATACACAGTCGCAACAGCTTAAAATAAATGCAATTAGGTGAACCGGAAGTAAAGAAGCAAATTATGGGATTACGTCGTCACGTTCTCGCTACCGCTATCGGCATTGGAATCGTCAGCCTAGGCTGCCAGAGCTTGGCTCAGCAGCAGGACTTCAGCAAAACAGAGATTGAAACGATTCCTGTCGCGGAAGGGATCTACATGCTCGTTGGTGAAGGCGGCAATATTGGCGTCTCTGCTGGTGAAGACGGCGTTTTTATGGTGGATGACCAGTTTGCGCCCCTGACCGAGAAGATTAAAGCGGCTATTGCAGAAATTACTGATAAGCCGATTCGATTTTTACTCAACACCCACTGGCACGGCGATCATACGGGCGGCAACGAGAATCTGGGCAATGCGGGCGTTGTCATTGTGGCCCATGATCAGGTGCGTGAACGGATGAGCCGCGAACAGTTTATGGAAGCGTTCCAGCGCACAGTACCCGCGTCACCAAAAGCCGCGCTACCGGTGGTCACGTTCAACGACACCACTACCTTTCATCTCAACGGCCAAACGATCCATACCTTTCATGTGGAACCAGCGCACACCGACGGTGATTCCGTTCTCCATTTCAAAGAAGCTGACGTGATTCACACAGGTGACGTTTACTTCAATGGACGCTATCCCTTCATCGATACCTCCAGCGGCGGTTCTGTTGAGGGTATGTTAGCCGCCGCAGATAAGGTTCTGGCCTTGGCAACTGAGACCACCAAGATTATTCCGGGGCACGGATCGCTGTCGAACCGCGCTGAGCTAGAGGTCTATCGAAAGATGCTAGTAGATGTGCGAGATCGCACCCAAGCCGCCATCGACAAAGGCACCTCTCTAGAAGACTTCATCGCCTCTAAACCTACGGCAGACTATGACGAAAAGTGGGGGCAGGATTTTATGAGTCCAGAGAAATTCCTAACGATTGTGTATAAAGATCTGGCCAAACAGCCCTAGCTTTTTTATACATCGATCGTCTTTAGCTCGAGATCGGCACGCCTTTGAATACTGGGGTTTTGTCGAGCACGACATCGACTGTGTCGATCTCTTTAGGTACCTGCAACCATACGAAAGCATCGGCCCAGGCATCAGTCGGCAGCGTTTTAGCGAAAAAAGGGGCGGTTTTCTTGTCGTTGGCGATCGGGCGATAGATTTCTCTCGTGTCAGGATTGCGTGCCTGGGCCTTACCCAAATGAATATAGCCATTGCCGACGACGGTATCGACAAGACGACGATACCGCAGCTCTAGCACTATCATATTGTCGGCCGAGCCTTCCGCGGTTTCAAGCCGCTTTGCCGCCGTGATCTCAACCCTGGCTTGACCATCAAGAGCCACCTGAGAAAACTGTCCTAACTGAATGCTTTGCCCGTTTCTAGAAGATTCGTCGGGGTCAGTCTCTTGCGCAGTTGGAGAGTCCTCTGGGGGAGAGTCTGGCACAACTGAGCTGGAAACCGATGCACTCGGTAGCGATAACTCAAGTTGGCTCACGCGAGATACAGCAAATCCACTGCCAGCTAAGGCAATAAAAGAGAATATCACTGCGATCTTGGATAAAAGGTTATTCATAGAGAATAGATTTAGCTGGGACAATGACGCTACTTTATATAGCTTGTATTAGACTCTGTTCAGTCGATTTAAGCTTTCTCTATTTTAATTCCTTCGGATTTTTATGCCCAGAGCGAAGGTCCAGAAGCTTCGCGATTTAATGACGGGATAAAAACACTGGTTTTGAGAGATCAAGTGAGTGGATAGTCCTGATGCAATGACCTGCGCAATAACAGGTTTTAGTACTAATGTTAGAGATAGAATAAGCCTCAAGACTCTGTCAAAATAAATGTTTTCAGTGATGAAATCTTCCCGCTTTCTGCTTCTCTTTATCTTGCCCCTGTCCACCTGGACCATGCCCTTGAAAGCGGCCTGGGCGAGTCACCCTAGTCTTGAGACTGTTGACAAAGCATCAGGCTCGGCTATGCCAGCTACCGGTTATTGGCTCAGTCAAGCCTCAACAACCGGTGATTTGCATCAGCAAGCTCTCGAAAAGTACAAGCAAGGGGATTATCAAGGCGCGATCTCAACCTACAGCAAAGCCATCGCCCTCAACCCCAAAGATGTCTATGCCTACACCGTTCGCGGCAATACCTACAAAGCCATCAATGCCGACTCAAAGGCAATTGCAGACTATGACAAAGCCATTGCCCTTGATCCCAAGTACGTCTACGCCTACCTTGCTCGAGGGATTGCCCACAAAGAGATCCAAAAGAATTCCCAAGCACTGGCTGATTTCGACAAAGCCATTGCCCTTAACCCTGAAGATGCCTACGCCTATAAAGCCCGAGGCAGCATCCATCGAGACCTAAAGGATACTGTCAAAGCGTTGGCCGACTTTGATAAAGCGATCGCACTCGATCCGAAAGATGCCTATGCATACAATATCCGGGGCAGTTTATACAAGGACTCAAAAGACTATCCCAAGGCCATCTCAGACTTTGATCAAGCCATTGCGCTCGATTCAGAAGATGTCTATGCCTTGCTGCTCCGAGCAGAGATATACAAAGACCTCAAGGACTACCCCAAGGCCATCGCTGACTATGACAAAGTGGTTGCCCTTGCCCCCCGCGATCCGTTGCCCTATGCCAGTCGAGGGCTAATCCATGACACTTTGAAGGACGACCCCAAGGCTATCGCAGACTACGACAAAGCTATCGCCCTCAATCCTGGTTTTTCTGATGTTTACCTATTGCGGGGTCTCGTCCATGCGAGAGCCGACAACGAGACGCAGGCCATCCGCGATCTACAAACGGCAGCAGAGTTCTTTCAGAAACAAAATAGAACGGCTGCCTATGATAAAACGGCAGAACTGCTGAAAAAACTATCATCGGCCCCTCGAGAACTGGTTCCAGAACCGTAATGCCCTGGTGCTGTTGGCGACATTTTGCTAAAGGATTCGATAGAGTTATGCCCAAAATAATGGCGCTAGCCATCACAGCGTTAGCGCTCACTGCAGGACCGGCTCTCGCGCAGTCCGCAGCCCTTGAGCAGGCGAACGCCACCAACAATCCTGAGACGCTCTATCTTTTAGGTCAGAAAGAACTGGCGCGGTTTCAATTTGATCATGCGATCGCAATTTTCAAAAGGGCAATCAGATATAGCCCCCGCCCCCGCTATACCAGCCTCGTAAAGCTCTCTCTATTCACAACCTACAAAGTTGCAGGGGTGAGTAAGCTTGAGGCCTTCCCGCATCAGGCGATTCCTATGCTGAAGGCGGCCATTGAGCTAGAGCCTACAGACGCTTTTTTGTATTCACGGCTAGGCGATGCTTACTGCCACGACAAAGTCCGGGACTATACAACCTGTCTCCATTTCTATAGCGAGCGGATTAGGGTTCATCCTGACAAAGGCTTAGGTTATTTCAGCCGCGGTGTTGTCCGCCTCAATCGCATTGAGGATAAATCCTCGGCCTATACCGATTTTCGACGCGCCATTAAGGCCGCACTCACTGCTGGCGATAAAGCAAGTGCTCGACGTTATCTGAACTACGCCGTACAGGCAGGAATGCCTGTACCCAAGGCGTTCCGCTAAAGGTGCTTTTCACGAGGTTATCCAGAAGCCGATGCTTCTGCGGGGAACCAATTTGACTCTGCCTATCGGATTGCTCTCAGGGGCGCGAGAATTACTTTAAAGTGTTGACCAAGAGTGTGTTTTGAGCGCTGATTGACTGACAAAAGTGCTGTAAACCCGATGGATGCGTTGATGAGGCTGGCGAATAGAATT
Organism: Acaryochloris thomasi RCC1774; assembly: GCF_003231495.1. NCBI lineage: Bacteria > Bacillati > Cyanobacteriota > Cyanophyceae > Acaryochloridales > Acaryochloridaceae > Acaryochloris > Acaryochloris thomasi. Next base: position 14,543 of record NZ_PQWO01000001.1, on the reverse strand, counting down.
TGTGCCGACAAGAACGAAGTCTGCCTCCGCAGACTATAGACATCAATACTTCTGGCAATCCGCGCAGGCGGATTTTGTTCTTGTAGCTGCGGGTTTAACCGCCAAGCCAGAAAGTTCTGTCAGTCAAACAGGTTTTGAGCGTCTCCTGCAGACCCTTGTCAGGTAGTAGATCTACTCGGGTCAATACGCCAATTAGCCTCATTATTCGACTGAAAACAAGGGATCAAGATTGGAATTCTTTCTTTATCCGTGCCTTCTAGCCACCAATCAGAAGATTGAATTAGATTTCCAAACTTCTGCTCCTCGATCTCTGCATCATCTGCTGTGTATGTATCGCTTTCAATCTTTGGCCAAGTTGTTATTGACCACTCAATGTATTCGCGGACAATAACAGGTGTTTCTGGATCCATAGCCGAGAGATTGATTGTTCCCCAAAATGTGGGGAAGTCTGCATCCTGCTCATTAAGTGTCGCAATTATATGGTCTCTGTAGAGCAGTGTTTGGTTCATTTTTGCGAAGCCTAACTACTTTATTAAGGTCATCTACTCTCATCGCTTCTCTCCATGAGAGCCAGTGATGTTTCATTCGATGTATCTAGGCACCTTCGCCTTCAAAACTCGCACTAGCTCTGGATCCATAAACTCGTAGTGGTCCGGAATAGCTAAACTAGCTAGCTTCTTATCTTTCAGCAGAGGTTGATATTTCTTGGCCACCTTCTGTCGATGAGAGGACTCCATCACCAAAATGACATCGGCCCACTCAATCAAATCCCCTGTTAGCGGAGTCTCAGCATCCTTATTCGTTCCAGCAGACAGTGCCTCAATTCCCTCCATCTCAGAAAAAATAGCTTCTGCTGTTGGGCTGCGAAGACGGTTCTCACTACATATGAATAGAATTCTCCTCAATTGTGCTGCTCCTTTAACACCCGCTAAAGTTTTGTGATGGACCTTGGTAAAGCCCTGCGTCCAGCCCGCAGACTACCATAAAGACAACGTATCTCTCTGGACCGATCGCGGATGGCCCAATCCGATCCCAACAAGATTATCCGACGCCTTCCTATTGTTGTGGGAGCCTTGGGCGAATGTCTCTTTTTTCTCAACCGAGTCTTCACCCCTGAACTCCTCAGCTCCCAGTCTCGTTCAGATGCCCTTGGCGTGATCGTCTGTGCCGTGCTCATCTTGGTGGGTCTGCTCTGGCGACAGCTCCAACCCACGGCCCCTGAAGCTGTTGAACTCGAAGGTGAGTCTGGATTTGAGTTAGATCCCGATCTGCCAGAGTCTGTCAAAACTGAGTTGGCTTGGGCCTCCCATATTTTGCTCACAAATACAGTGACGCGATCGCTAGCCATCTATTACCAAGGCAAAACCATTCTGCGCCGGGGTGTTTTGGGGCCAGAGCGAGAGGTCAAGCCGGGTGCTATTGCCGAGCGTGTTTTAACGCAGCAAAAGCCGGTGTATCTGGTGGCGCTGAAGCTCTATCCTGGCAAGGTGGAGTTTAACTATTTACCTGACAATACCCAAGGTGTGATCTGCCAGCCCATCGGCTCAGAAGGGGTTTTAGTTTTAGGAGCCAATGCCCCACGTAGCTATACCCGTCAAGATGAAGCTTGGGTGGATGCTATCGCAAATAAACTTGACTACACCCTCAGCCAAGCCAGTTCAACCCTCGAAATTTCAGGATAACCTCAGTGGACTTAACCTTTGCCCTCAAAACGCCAACCTGGATCACAGATCTGCGGATAAATTTCGTGAGTTGGCTGGTCGCCCTTCAGGCCAAAATTATTCATTGGGTGACGGCCCTCCAAGCCCAGAGCATTGCTTGGGTGGCGTCGCTACAGAACGACACCATTATTATTTACTGGCTGCTGGTGGCGGTGATGATTGCCGGAGTTATTGGTTCCGTTGTTCCGGCTGTGCCCGGTGTGGGTTTGATTTTGGTGGCGATTATCGTTTGGGGCGTGATTAAGGGCTTTGGAGCGGTGGCGGTTGCGTTGGGAGTTGCGATCGCAGTTCTCCTACTCGGCATCGGCGTCGATTTCCTGGCTACCTTTTGGGGGGCAAAAAAGGCTGGAGCCAGCCGCTGGGGTCAAATTGGAGCCATTGTGGGTTTAGTGGCTGGCGTCTTAGGTCTATTGCCAGCTTTACCCGTAGGTGGCCCGATTCTCGGTCTCATCATTGGTCCCTTTCTCGGGGCATTTGTGGGTGAACTCCTGCACCAACGCAAACCGAAGCAGGCTCTGAAAGCTGCGCTAGGCGTTGTGGTTAGTTCTTTGATCGGAAATCTTGTTCAAGGTTTACTGGCACTGGCTACGCTAGGCGTGTTTTTAGTCACAACTTGGCCTCTATAGATTTTCCAAACAAAAAAATTGCCGCTGCAGCTTACTGTGCGGCGGTAATGGATGACTAGGAGGCCATGTTGAGATAGGTGTAAAAAGGCACAAAATGGTTCTAGGATCTATACATAGCAAAGCTTTCAGGAATCTAGATTTTCACTCTTTCCAGCCATTTAAATCACACTGAGATCCTTCTCAAATCCTTTCTCTCATTTGATCTTATCTAGATCAAGGGGAAGCTGAATCGCTTCTTTTTCTATGCCGCAGGCGTTTCGCCGTTTCGCTTGGGGAATAGGTTTCTTTCTAGCTCTCGGTAGCTTTGTTTTCGGTTTGATTACGGGCTAAACATCGAATAGCGATTCATGCGGAGGTCTGGTGAAACAAAGGCTGGATCTTGGTCGCTTGTTGAATGTCAATAACCATTCGTGTCAGCTGCTGATGTCATATCTACTTTTGGGCTGCTGGGCCAGCAGCGCGAATACTGTGTGAGTAAGAAAGTGTAGAACGCAGAAGTCGAAACAGCCGTACTGTGACGCTTATCAGCATATTTAACACTCATACAGGTCAATATTTATCTTCTGCTCATTTTGGCTCATAAAAGTGAAGCTAGCTTTCAATAATGCCTAATTAAGCACGACTGGGAGAAAACTAGAGCTGTATCAAGTGACTAAATTCTCAGTCTTCGATCGTGCAACCCCTCTTTTTGAAAGCGGTTCAAGTTGTTCAGACAAGAGTCACGATGCAGCGATAGCTGAAGAAGGCATATCTAAATTAGGTGTTCTGCATAAGCCCAAGTGATTTTCTAGAACGTTCCCTGAGTACACTCTAATTTTGAAGTCCCAGCATCTTAGAGATGCCATGCAAAATATATTGAGGATGTATTAATGAAGAAGCTATTTATGAATGGCCTGGTCACAGTTGCAATGGTCAGCGGTATATGTGCAATTCCTGTTGAAACACGGGCTTCTTCTGCAACGGTAGTCTCTGAAGCGGGTGTGCTTCGTAACGGACAAGATCACTTTTTCGAGGTTTCTGTGCAGGCAGATCCGTTGCAACGTCTCCGTGTCCAGTGCGTGACCTTCCATGAGCTTGATGGTTTATCTGTCTTCGTTGATGGTGTACAAGTTGAACCTAAAGAGGACTTTGGTTTTGAAGAGTTTGCGCTCACTTTTGCAGAGCCAATCCCTTCCGGCAAGACGCTCCGAGTGGTGATGTTGAACTCTCGGGTTCAAGGGCAAGTTCTTAAAGGTCTCGCCGTACCCTACCGCATCTTTGCGAACTATCCCAATTTCAGTAACGACGAATTTCCACTCGGAACAGCCGTTGTTAGATCACCTGCTAAACGATAGTAGGCGATCTAACGTTTCATCCACTCAATAGATGCTTGCGAGCAAATATCTAAAATACTGAACTTAATCAGTTGCGATCGCATTTCGTATCACACGGGGGCTACATTTCTTTTTCCATGCCGCAGGCATCACACCATTTCGCAATTCTGCCTGGGGGATTGGTTTCTTTCTAGCGCTCGGTAGCTTTGTTTTCGGCCTGATTACGGGCTAGACATCGAATAAAAACTCATGAGGCAGAGTTAGTCTAGGGCAGCATAGGTTTCGTTATAGATTTCCTGTAGATTCTTACCGCTGAACGACCAGTGCGGTGTCGGTTTCACACTATAGTCAAGACCAAGCATTTCCTTGGTTGCGGCTGAAAGCGATGTTAATGCAGAATTGCGAAAGCGGATCTTTTTGGTCTCAACAACGATTGCGACATCGTCGGTAGGTACAGAATCCAGTTGCGAACCAATTGGAATGCCCATTTCTTCGAAGTTCAAGCTCGGTCTCCGGGCAAGCAATCGCGTTGCGGCGTTCTGATCCTGTGAACCAATTCCATCCAAGTCAGATTTAACTTCATCCGTGACATCCTCGACGTTGAGCAAGCGAAGAATTGCAATTGCTTGATCTGGTTCAATCTCAAAGAATTCGCGGCGCGGGTTGATCCGTTGTGGTGCAAAAGCGGTGTGTAATGCAGCCTCAACCTCGGTAGGATTAGGAACGCGGCAAGCATATTCGATATCGAATGGAACCGGTACTCCCGTTGTATAAAGCTGTGATACTCGGGTATTGTGATCGTCCTGTGATGTCTTGCCGATTTTAACCAAACCTGGCATCGCGGAATTCGTTAGTACGTAAACGACACTAAGTGTGGTTTCAATCATATTGTTGGAAAAGCCGGATAACTATAAACGTATGGATAACGGCGGACAACTTTGCCAGAAAGAGGATGCCAAACCAATGGACCGAGAAGTCCGCGACAATGACTTTATCAAGTCAGAGTTGGATAATGCCGACTCCAATATTATTCCCAAACAAATCACGAAAAGTGGCCAAACCTCCTAAAAATGAGTATGGGAATTAATTACTTTGCACGCTGTGAACGATCGAGCCAAGCGAATATTTCCTCACCAATCACCTGAGGATTATCCTCCTGAATGAAATGAAGACCAGGACCAATGGAAACCGTCTCCATATTTTTCACGTTGGTTTTTAGAAACTCAACAGCCTGGACCGGAAGAATGGCACCCGGTTCCGCATAGAAGAATAGTTTTGGCAGGTCTGTAGACATTAACCATTTCCCATTAGCCGCAACTTCAGCAGTTGTTGCAGAAGGTTCTCCGCCGATGGGGATTTCACGAGGCCATTGGAGGGTGGGCTTACGGCTCGCTCGTGTGAGATAAGGGGCACGATAGGCCGCCATTTCCTGTGGCGTTAGGGTTCGCATCACGCCCAACTTGGGCAGAATCGTTTCGACAAAGAAGTTATTATCCAGCACTAACTGCTCTCCCACGCCCGGTGTGCGAAGATTCCGAAATATTTCACCGAGCTGCGGTCCTAAGGCTTCGTAGTTGGGGGCCGGGAAGGCGGGCGGTATCACGGCTTCCATAAAGACCAATCCACTCACGTTGTCTTCGTTTAGGCGGGCATAGCGCATTCCCAGGGCAGATCCCCAATCGTGGACGACCAGTGTGATGTCGGTGAGATTTAGTGCTTTGATGAAGCCATCGAGATAGGCTGTATGATCGCTGAAGGTGTAGTCGATATCTGGCTTATCGCTGTCGCCCATGCCGATCAGATCAATTGCGATCGCACGATGGTTGTCCGAAACATATGGAATAATATTGCGCCACAGATAAGACGATGTTGGATTGCCGTGTAAGAAAAGCACTACCGGGCCTTCGCCTTCATCGACGTAGGCCATTTTTGAGCCATTAACCTCAACAAACTTCTTCTCAAAGGGAAACTCTGCCGAGATGATTTGCTTCATGGACACTTGCTCAGTTTGGGTTGCTGGGGATAACGGATCGGGTGCTGAAAACCCTGCTTCCTGAACAGCAGTCAGCGTCAGCACAGATATGGCAATGGGCCAGATAGATACCTTTTTGATCATGATATTTCACTGTTGATAACGTTTTGCTTTACTAATGGGCAGCCTCAAATATCCTGGCTACACCAGCATTTGGATTTGCACAATGGACGTCACGAAGTCGTTCCCAACATGCCGACTACTTCGCAAGAAATTCGAGGAGTTTCGGAATCACCTTCTCGTGCGCATCCTCCTGGATGTAGTGGCCCGAATCCTCTATCCGCAGAACATCAGCGTTCGGGAAGTCGTGGAGCCATAGATCCTCTAGAATCTCGGGTCCGAAGGCAATATCTTTCATGGGCCAGGCGATAAAAATGGGCTTGTTATAGAAAGCAGCCACGAGCTGGTCATGCACCACAGCCACAAAATCGCTCACCCGCCCCTCCGGTCCTGCCGGAATTTCTCGCGGAAAAACGAGAATAGGAGTGCGCGACGACCACGTTGGATGGGGAGCCAGATAGGCAGCTTTTTCCTGCTCACTGAGCCGTTGAGGATAAACCAGTCCTGCTTTGAACAGAAAGATCTTCACGAAGGCATGTAGCCCCTTGACCATCAGTTCACCGATCACTGGGGTGCGAAACAGTCGCAAGGGAATCGGAAGAGCAACTTTAGCAGGTGGACGATGGGCATAGGTATTTAAGATGGCAAGACTGCGGACTCTTTCGGGATGACGAGCGGCCCAAGTCAACCCAATCGGTCCACCCCAATCTTGAACAAGGATCGTGGCATCTTGTAAATCAAGCGACTCAAGCAGGGCCTCACACCGATCGCCGTGATGTGGAATTCTGTACAGCTTTGGATTGTCCGGTTTCTGAGAACGGCCAAAACCAAGATGATCTAAGACAATTGCCCGATATCCCGCCTCAGTCACAGCCTCAATGAAGCGACGGTACAGGTATCCCCAGGTCGGGTTCCCGTGGACCATTACAATCGGTCGGCCCTTGCGCGGTCCTTCATCGACGTAGTGCATTCGACCGTCAGTGCTGTGGAACCAGCGCGGCTTATACGGCCAGGTTCCACCAAAGGTCCAGTCTTGAGTTGCCATACTGGCTCGGGGCATAGATTATTCCTCCTTGGTGTGAGTCAAGGGCTGTTCTTCTGACAATGGACGATCAGCCGCAGCGGTGAGCGGTTTTCTGTGGACTGCTCATGCTGTAACCTCGATAACCACTTTGCCGAACTGCTGGTTTGAGGCTAGGCGCTGGTATGCTTCTTGAAACTTTTCTAGTGGGTAGATCTGGTCGATGACGGGTGCATAGGTGCCGTCTTCCAGTCGAGGTAGTAGGTGTTCGATCGCGATCTTGAGTCGGTCTGGGTGCTGTAGCAAATCGAAAACCAGGTGAAAGGCTTTGATTGAGAGACCCTTCCCAACCATTGTGAAAAACGGCAATGGTGCCTGTTCGCCAGAAAGAAGACCGTATTCAACGATGATGGCTTCCCGGCCAGCGGCGGTTGCGAGTGCTTCGACAAAGGGACCACCCACGGGATCGAAGGCAATATCGAAGCCCTCGCTGTTTGTAATCGCTTGTACACGTTCCACAAGATCTTCTTCATCGGTAACGACGATGTGATCAGGGCCAACTGAACGAATTGCATCGACTTTTGCTGCCGTGCGAGTTGTTGCAATCACATTCGCTCCGTAGGCTTTAGCAATCTGAATTGCTGCGATACCGACACTGGAGCTTGCTGCTGAGATCAGAACGTTTTGTCCAACGTTTGCCGTGAGCCCCCCTGTCTGGACGAGGCCACCCCAAGCGGTCGGGTAAGCCATCCAAAACGCGGCGGCATTAATGAAGCTAGCGCTCTCAGGTTTAAGTTGTAGTGCAGCAACCGGGACGTTAACAACTTCTCCCAAAACGCCGTATTGAGTTGGATCAAGGTTGGGGGTAATCGAGGCGGCTTGACCGACTGAAAATTGATCCACGTTCTCTCCAACAGCCTTGATGACACCGGAGGCTTCTAAGCCAATCCGACTAGGTAGAGATGGCTGGACTAGATATTGGCCCGCTAGAAATAAAAGCTCCGCTCGATTGAGTCCGGCGGCTTTGATAGCGACCTGAACTTCATCAGGGGCTGGGGGTGTGATGGGACGCTCAATGATCTGAAGCTGCTCAGGTCCGCCGGTTTGTTTAAATTCAATGATGTTTGCCATAGTCATTCTCTGTGGGTGAGTCATGATGAAGGTGGGTCGGGGACCGTCGCAATCCCACACCAAACAAGAGTGGAATGGGTCGAGGTACCCAAGGTGGGAGGAGTTGCGATCGCAACAAACAATTTGCTGCCCCCATAACGCAGCTATCCTGGCAATCCACTGAAGCCAGGGAGAGCCAGCAGTGTGGATGACTCTGGATTAGAAAGTGCTTGCCGGATCGGAATGAAGGGCCGATAGTCGTCGGAATGGTAAAAGGTCTGAATTGCCTCCATTGACGGAAACCTGATGATCACAGTCCAGTTGGCGCTGTAGTTTCCTTCCAATACGTCAACCGTTGGTGTTGCCGCCAGAACTTCACCCCCTGCATCGACAATCGCGGGAAAAACGGGCTGACCATATTTCGTCATGTAAGCATCTATGTCGGACAATTCCAGCGTTGCCATCAAGTAGGCAGGCGCTCCTAAATCTTCTGTCTTTTCGCTCTCGACCGTATTTGAAGAGATTGCAGTCATGTAGCTTAGCTCCTTTACGGTTGGACTGGGCCTATCGATTCCCTTGACTACGCATTCTAGACTTGCAAAAATACATTGTCATTACAGATTTTTACAAGTATTATTTGCGTTTGTGCAACTCCAGCAAAGGATATCTCTTGAATTGGTCTGACCTCCAGGTTCTACTTACCTTTCAGCGCGAGGGAACGTTGCAGAAAGCTGCGACGCAGCTCGATCTGGATATCAGTACGGTGTCGCGCAGAATCCGTATGTTGGAGAAGGATCTAGGTTCAAAGGTGGTCGAGAATGTAAGTGGACGCCTAGTCCTCACGTCCTATGGCGAACAGGTCGTCGAAGCGGCGGAAGCGATGGAAGTCGAGTCAGATGCATTGCAGCGGGGGGCGAAGGGAAAGGAAAGTGTGTTGTCTGGTGTTTTGCGAGTGGCGCTCTTGGATATGTTTGTGCTGTTTCACGCTGATCTCTTGAACAGCTTTACAGTCCAATATCCACAAATCACGCTGGAGCTGGTTTCGGGAACGACTCGCTTTCATAGCCTGACCCGCCGAGAGGCTGATGTTGCGATCCGGGTTTCGACACAGCCTGATGAGAATCTCGTGGGGATGCGCGCGCTACACACTGAGTATGCGGTTTATGCCCATGTTGCGATCGCAGAAGGCCAGTGGTCGGCCATCGCAAATCAGCCATCCACACCTTGGGATGTGCTGCCCTGGATTGGTTGGGATCCGGCTGTCAATGCTCGCATGATCGACGCTTGGATGGAGAGACATGTGCCGATTGAGCAAGTTCGCTTTCGTGTCGATTCCCCGGCGGCACTGTTCATGATGGCTGAAGCTGGAGGCGGTGCCTGCATCCTTCCAGTTATTTATGCCGATCTCAGTGATAATTTGGTGCGATTGAGCGATGTATTGAAAGGGTTTGGCACCGATGTTTGGCTACTGACCCATCGTGACCTGAAGCGCAATGGAAGAGTTCAGGCATTTCTCAACCACTGTTATCAAGGACTAGAACCGCTCCGTCGCCGCAGCTTGGTGAGTGAAAGCGTTATCAGTGCTAAAATCCATCCATGAAAGGCAGTTCACTACCGAAGACAAATCGCCAAATTGTCCGAAAGACGACACTAGTCGATGCGGAAGCACTAAGCGACTATGCTGACCTTTCGCCAGAGGAACGATTGCTAATGGTCTGGCCGCTTACTGTGACCGCATGGAAATTTAAGGATCCAAGAAGATTATCCCAGTACGAATCTTCTCAACATACGCAGAATCAACTTTGGGCCTGGGAAAAAGATAATTCCTAGCTGCTTCATCATTGTAAGGGTATCGCCTTGTCCCCAATGCTCTACCACTTTCCCATCAACAATACGGTCAATGTGAACAACAGAAAAGTTGACGGATTTACCTGATGCAGGCATACCCATTAGCTCTCCTTGATGAGTACCACTGAAAGTACCACGGGTGAAAACTTTATCACCTTCGGCAATGACCTCACCTAGCACGTGGCGTCCATCTGGGAATGCAGAAAACATCATTGCCCCATACGCCATAACTGCATCGATGCCTTCTACTGGGACAACATCTAAACCCTGAGCAATAATATCAGCGGAGATTAGTTCTCGTCCCTTCTCAGTATCTTGTTGATCAAAAATCTCATAGAATTTTAGGGCGATTGCTTTGTTCTGTTCGGGTGACATAGCGATTCTTAGTAAAAACAGTAATTTGAGCAAGCTTACTGTCTTCCTTAATTGTGTGCATTGATCTCGGTTAAGAGATTTGCCTACTTTGAATTCTTCGCTTCAATCGACTCAGAGACTCGGGTTCAATACCGAGATAGGAAGCAATATAGTGCTGTGGAATTCGTTGCAACAGCTTGGGTTCAGTTTCGATAAAGCTTAGGTAACGCTGTTCAGGCGGATCTCGATAGAGAGAGAGCAAGCGGTCGCGTAGTTGAAATGCTAAGTCTTCTACTACCAGCCGTAGTAGTTTCTGCCCATTTGGCAAAGCTTCCAAAACTTCGATGGCTTGAGTATTCATCATAAGCACCACTGAATTTTCAACAGCTTGGCATGAGAAATAGGCAGGTCGTTGTCGTCGCAGACTTTCGTAGTCTCCTAGCGTGTATTGTTCAGGGTGAAAAAACAAGGTGAGTTCTTTACCATCTTTGAGAAAGAAACTTCTTAAACAGCCCTTGTGTGTTATTCCAACGGCGTCACAGATATCACCTTCTCGAAATATAAATTCTCCTTTCTCCACTTGCCTCAATTCGAGTAAAGGTTCGATGAGCATCAAGTTGATAGGGCATTGTGGATAAACTTTTTGAATAAACGATTCGAGAAGTTCATACATTCAGATTGGCACATCTAATGAATCAGGGCTGAGCATAGTATTCTAAATGCATTCAAGCCAGCCTTAGTGAATAATTGTGTCAGATCAAACCCTGAGGGCAAGATCTTGGAACTCATGTTTTTCATGGCTTCTAGAAGCATCTTGCTCTTTTTTAGGCCGATTTTGGTTTTACTCTCTCAAAAGGTAGGAGAGGCATTATTCTCACTCATTTACTTCTCGTCCCTCTAGCAGAGGCAGTTTTTTGTGAAAAGCATCTGCCATAAAGTTCATAAAGGTCTGGATGCGGACTGTCGATATTAAATCTTTATGCGTCAACAGCCACACGTCTTGGCAGGGCGCACTTTCTCCTGGAGGAACTCTTTGCAAAGCGGGTTCTGGATCGCCTAAAAAGCAAGGTATGCGGGCCACACCAAACCCCGCCTTCGCTGCAGCCAATTGCGCCACAGGATGATTCACACGACCTCGAATCGGGATGTCAGGAAATTCACTTTTGCGCACCCAATCAGGATAAGGCGTCGGAGAATCCCAGCCAATCCAGTGTGCGTTAGTAGTCTCAGCAGGTAAATTATGGGTTTCCAGATAGCCTTGGGATGCATAGGTCGCGCAGTGATAGCAGGCGACTTTGCGACCCACTAAATGTTCGGGTGGGTTCTCGGTAATCCGAATGGCGACATCGGCTTCTCGCTTGGTCAGGCTAAAGAGACCATAGGAAATCAAGATCTCTAGATTGACTTCAGGGTAGGCATCCATGAAGCGGACTAGATCCGGCATCAGCAGATCAGTTGCCATCGCATCGGGTAAAGTGACTCGAATATCCCCCTTTAGGTGAGCATCCTGGCCGAGAATATGTAGCTCAATGCCGTTGATTTCGTCTTCGATGCGAGTGACGGCCTGCAGGAGTTCTTCACCTGCGATCGCAAGTGCATATCCGCTAGGTAGGCGATCAAAAAGCCGCACATTTTGGGTTGATTCAAGCGCTTCAATGCGACGGGTCACGGTGGAATGGTGAACGCCGAGCTTATGAGCTGCAGCCCTTGCGGAGCCTTCTCGAGCGACGGCTAAAAATATTTTCAAATCATCCCAATTCACAAGGCATCACTCCGTAGCGGCGTTTTTTTGCACCAGTGAGGCGCTTTTTATGGGGTTCCTATTCCATAAATGCTTACATATTATCGAGTTAAGAGGTGTCGGTATCACCCGGAGATTTTTACTTGGAGCAATATCATGGCAAATGTAACGGTGTATAGAACGATTCATTCCCCCATCGAAAAGGTTTGGGAAAGCTGGGATGACTTTGGCGGTATCTACAAATTCAACCCCAACCTGAAACATTCACGGCTCATCGATGGCTCTCAAGCCACCGGGGCAGGGGCGAAACGCCAGTGCGATATCAGTGATGGCAAAAACTGGATTCGTGAAGAGGTACTGGAATATGTGCCCCACAAGAGCATGAAGATCAATATCTATGAGGGAACCATGCCGCTGAAAAGTGCGATCGCAACCCTCCGCTTCCGAAGAGTGACTGCTAACCGAACAGAAGTCAGCATGGCAATGGACTTTGAACCCAAAATGGGTCTGCTCGGCAAACTGATGCTCCCGATGATGAAGCCCAAATTCAGAGGGATGCTCAACTCACTACTTGAGGGTAACGATGCGTTTGTAACTCAAGGCCAGCTGGCCAACGCAGTTTAAGGAAACGTAGTCATCCGAAGGAACAACCTGTTATGACCCACAAGTAGGCTTTGCGGCCAAAGACAGTCTCAACAAACACCTGTGGACGACACGCGATGCATTCAACTCCGTCGCTCCTGAAGAAGTTGTCTAGATGATTGAGACTGGGGCAACAAAAATCGAGACGATGGATACTGTTTCTCAGGCATTGCAGGATCTCCCGTTCGATATTCTCTTTGACGAAGGGAATTATTTAGCGAGACAGTTGGGGATTGTTCTCACCTTGCCGGAGGAACACAAGCAAGCTCTGAAGGGGGTTAACGTCCCCGTAGAGGAGGCGAATGGAGACAGCTATGCCTCCCCCGATCCGGCGACCTATGTCCTGAATCAAGACGGCGTTATTAGCTGGGCCTTTCTGCCTAACAACTATCGAAAGCGGGCTGAGGTTGCTGATATCGCTGCGGCCTTAGACAGGCTGTAGCTTTTCATCATTACAGGTGATTGTGAGCTGGACCGCAACTTTTGATGCTGAACCTGACGTGCTAGAAGAAGTTCGTCCAATGATGATTCAGATGTATCAGATGGGTTTACAGGGGCTAGAAGCGTACGCAGCAGCCCCCTTGCAAATCGCATAGTTAGATATCTACGATCTGCAGGGCAGAGTCATTGTAATCTTGTCCTGCAGACAGCCTGCAACATCAATAAGGGCGTATGACCAAAATCGTAGAATTCAATGTCTTCAACATCCAAGATCGCAGTCAACGCGTGGGAATTCCCTGGCATCGTTCTCGAACATTATGCCTACTCAGCAGGAACCGTTGCCCCTCTACCGCCCCATGCTCATCCTGAGTATCAGTTTGGGCTGAGCTTTAACTGCCAAGGCGAGTACACCTATCGGGGCGCTGTTCACCCTATTCCCACTGGGACATTGAGCCTCATTCATACAGGTGAGGCCCACGCCCCTAGTCAACGTACGAGCTTGCCAGCCCCTGCGACTTTTTGGATGATGCAGATCGATCCGTCTGTCATGGAAAGGGCTGCATTAGAAGTGACAGGGATGCCAACAACACCTTTTGTCCCTGCACTATTTTTATCCGACCATGATTTGGTACAGCGGCTCCTTGTTTTTTGTCGTCGCGTTGCATCTGACGCCTCCCGACTAGAGCAAGATGTGGCTCTAATTCATTTTTTAGCGCCTTTGCTCACTCGCCATGCAGAAGGTTGTCTTGATGCAGTAAAAGCGCCAGTCCATCGCCCATCCGTGGCTAAAGTGCGAGATTTTTTGCAGACCCACTACAGCAAAAACACCTCTCTGACAGACTTGGCGACCTTAAGTGGAATGAGTCGGTTCCATCTCAGTCGGATCTTTCGCCAGGAAACAGGACTTTCGTTAAGTGCTTATCAACAGCAGTTGCGTGTTAATCAAGCTAAAAAGTTACTGGTTCGGGGCTTGTCTATTTCTGAAGCCGCAGCGGCAGTGGGTTTCTACGATCAAAGTCATTTGGGTCGGCACTTCAAGCGTCTGATTGGTGTTACACCTGGTGCATACACCCGTTACCACACTGCCTAAAGCTTCTGACAGCCACACGCTCGGAGTTTGCATTGTAAAACCAGCTTTCTCATGGGCTCGGGCCGGTACATGCCTCGGGTCGCCGCCGGTTGTAACCTGCATGCCTGCTATTTTAATTTTTGCGATGGTCTCCGACCGGCCTTCGGCCATCCCAAACTGATACATAATTGAATTGTGCCAACGCCTTTCTCGGCATAGTTGGGGTGAACCGTGTTTAATCCGATCTCACCGACGTGCCTGTCATGGTTGAGCTAGAACGAGACAAAACCAACGGTTGAGCTGAATGAGGCAAAGATCGGTACAAATGTAGTCTGTCGTATATTTTCTAGATGAGAGAGAGCAGTTGCGATCGCAGGTCGCATTACAACATTTGGTTCTGAGGTATTTGTTATATTCATCTCTAAGGTAGTCCTAAACGGGTAAGGATATTCTATCGATAAGGGGATGTATGTTCTCCTATGCTTATGCGAGTGTTGACTCGTCGTCATCCATCGTTTTCCGTGTCTTCTGCTCTACCAGCGTGTCCCAACTGTGCCTCTGAGAA